>NZ_JBITEV010000010.1:138249-318332 GCF_044455465.1 Streptomyces sp. NPDC051217 | reverse complement strand
GCCCGCGCGATCTCCTTCACCTTGTCGTCGAACTGCTTGATGTTCCCCGGATTCACCCGCACCGCCGCACACCCCGCGTCGATCGCCGCGAACACGTACTTCGGCTGGAAATGAATGTCCGCGATCACCGGGATCTGCGACTTCCGCGCGATCGTCGCCAGCGCGTCCGCATCATCCTGCGTCGGACACGCCACCCGCACGATCTGACAGCCCGACGCCGTCAGCTCCGCGATCTGCTGCAACGTCGCCCCGATGTCCGACGTACGCGTCGTCGTCATCGACTGCACCGAAACCGGCGCATCCCCACCGACAGCCACCGAACCGACCTGGATCTGTCGACTGACCCTCCGGTCGGCGAGCTTCGCCGGAATGGACGGCATACCAAGCGCGATGGCGGTCATGAGGTGAGTGTCCTTCCCGGGACAGCGGATCCGGATACGGCTGACGTCGAGGTCGTCCGGGCGAGCACCTCCGCGGTGACGGCGTCGGCGGTCAGCCCGCAGTGGGCGAGGACCTGGGCCCGCGACCCGTGGTCCAGGAACTCGCGCGGCAGCCCGAAGTTCCGTACCGGCGTGCCGATTCCGGCGTCCCCCAGGGCCTGCGCGAACGCGGCGCCCACGCCGCCGACGCGTCCGCTGTCCTCGATGGTGATCACCTGCTTGAAGTACGCGGCGGCCCGCACCAGCGTGGGGTTGACCGGCGCGATCCAGCGCGGGTCGACCACCGTCGCCCCGATGCCGGCGTCGCCGAGCCGCCGGGCGACGTCCAGCGCGAGCCGCGCCATCGGGCCCACCGAGACGATCAGCAGATCGCGGCCCGGCGCGTTGTGGAGCACGTCGAAGCCGTCGGTGGTGTCGATGGCGGGGATGTCCGCGCCGGTGGACCCCTTGGGGAAGCGGAGCACCGTCGGCCCCTGGTCCCAGGAGACCGCCTCGCGGAGCAGTTCACGCAGCCGCGTACCGTCGCGCGGCGCGGCGATACGGATGCCGGGTACGGCCTGGAAGAGCGTCAGGTCCCACATGCCGTTGTGGCTGGCGCCGTCGTCGCCGGTCACGCCCGCGCGGTCCATCACCAGCGTGACGGGGGCGTTGTGCAGGGCGATGTCGGTGACCATCTGGTCGATCATGCGGTTGCCGAACGTCGCGTAGATGGCCAGCACCGGATGCATCCCGCCGAGCACCAGGCCGGCGGCGGCAGCCGCCGCGTGCTGCTCGGCGATCCCCACGTCGACCGTGCGCGCGGGGAACTCCCGCTGGAACTCCAGCAGTCCGACCGGTTCCGCCATCGCCGCGGTGATCGCCACGACATCGGGACGCGCGGCCCCGATCCGTACCATCTCGTCGGAGAACACCGCTGTCCAGGCGGGAGCGGGCGGCGAGACAGGCGAAGCCGCCGCCGACGATGCCGGTGTCGCCCGTACGACATGGCACCGGTCCAGCTCGTTCGTCTCGGCCGTCTCCCAGCCGCGCCCCTTCTCCGTCACCACATGCACGACGACCGGTCCGCCCAGGGCCCTCGCACGGCCCAACGC
Organism: Streptomyces sp. NPDC051217; assembly: GCF_044455465.1. Taxonomy (NCBI): domain Bacteria; kingdom Bacillati; phylum Actinomycetota; class Actinomycetes; order Kitasatosporales; family Streptomycetaceae; genus Streptomyces; species Streptomyces sp. NPDC051217. Next base: position 316,801 of record NZ_JBITEV010000010.1, on the reverse strand, counting down.
GTCCTCGACGGCGGCGATGTCGTGCCCGTCGACCGGTCCCACGTAGCCGAACCCGAACTCCTCGAAGACGTTCCCGCCGGGCGCCCCGCCGTCCCCCTCGCCGTCCTTCGCCGCCCGCAGCCGCCCGAGGTGCGCCGCGAGGCCGCCCACGGTCGGCGCGTACGAGCGCTCGTTGTCGTTCAGGACCACGATCACCGGCCGATGCGGCGCGCCGCCCAGGTTGTTCAGCCCCTCCCAGGCCAGGCCGCCGGTCAGCGCCCCGTCCCCGATGACGGCGACCACCGCGCGGTCGCTGTCGCCGTTCAGCTCCCGGGCGCGGGCGAGCCCGTCCGCGTAGCCGAGCGCCGTCGACGCGTGCGAGTTCTCGATCACGTCGTGCTCCGACTCGGCGCGCGAGGCGTAACCGGACAAGCCGTCGCGCGTCCGCAGACCGCCGAACGCGGTGCGCCGGCCGGTCAGCAGTTTCTGTACGTACGTCTGGTGGCCGATGTCCCAGAGCAGTGTGTCCCTGGGCGAGTCGAAGACCCGGTGCAGCGCGATGGTCAGCTCGACCACGCCCAGGTTGGGCCCGAGGTGGCCGCCGGAGCGGCACACCGCGTCGATCATCAACTCCCTTACTTCCGACGCCAGTTGGTCGAGCTGTGGGTGTGAAAGTCCGCGGAGGTCGCGGGGAGCCGCGATCTCGTCGAGCAGTGCCATGACTGAACCCTCCATGTCCGACGTGTCCGACGTGTCCGACGTGTGTGACGTGTGTGACGTGTCCGTGCGACGGTGGTACGGATCCGTCACGGCGGGACCGGGCCCGCGTCGCCGTCGGTGGACGCCGGCGAGCGGAAGCTGACCTGCGAGCCGGGCCGCAGTCCGGCCTCGGGACCGGTGAGCGTCCAGGCGGTGTGGATCAGTACGTTGTAGTGGTTGGGGAAGTGGCAGGCGTCGAAGCCCAGGAGGGTGCCCATGGGCACCCCGTCGACGAGGACGATGTCGCCCCGGTCCAGCACCCCGGCCACCGAGATCTCCACGAATCCGAGGAAGCCGACCCGGTCGATACGGGCGCCCTCCTCGGTCTCCAGCTGGTCGGTGGTGACAAGTTCGTGCAGTTCGCCCCGGCGTACGCAGCGGGAGGCGAATTCCTCCATGCGCATCCCGCGGTCCGCACGGCGGTGCAGCAGCACCTTGACCACCTCGGCGGTGACCGTGCGTTTGGCGCCGTTCTCCGGGCTGGGTGCGATCGGCGCGGGTGCCGGGGGACCGTCCGCCGTTCTGTTCGGCATCAGACCACTCCCGCCCGCTCCGTGCCGTACGTCGCGTCGACCAGCTCCAGCATCGCGAGCCCGGCGCGGGAGGCGTCCGTACCGCTGCGTACCGCTTCCTCGAACTCCCGCAGCACACCCACGTATTCATGCCTCAGCGAGCTCTTGAACGCGTGGTGTCCGGCGAGCATGTCCGCGTGGTGCCCGGTGCCGTCCTTCAGCCGTACGGTGACGTCCTTCGCCTCGCCGTGCGGATACGACCAGTCCAGCTCCACCGTGGCCGGCACCCCGGCCGCGGAGCGCAGCTCCACCCGCGCCTGCCGGTCGACGCCCGCCTCGTCGCGTACGACCTCGGCGGACTCGACCGTCAGCTCGCCGAGGAACAGCCGCACCACGTCGAAGGCGTTGGGGCCGTTGTCGGCGACGCAGCCGCCGCCGCAGCGCTCCGGATCGAGGTACCACCGGTCCTGGCCGACGTGCTCCTCGATCCTCTCCAGATAGCGGACCGTCACCGACTCCACGGACGCCGGGCCGGGCAGCGAACGCAGCAGCCCGAGCACGTTGTCGTTGTAGCGCCGGTGGAACGCGGTGAACAGCACCGACCCGCCGCGCACCGCCAGTTCGGTCAGCGCGCGGCCCTCCGCCAGGTCCAGCGCGAGCGGCTTCTCGACGCAGACCGCGACACCGGCGTTCAGCGCGTCGCGGCAGACGGCCGCGTGCGCGTCGTTGGGCACGTTGACCACGATCGCGTCGAGTCCGGCCTCGGCCAGCATCCGCCGGTGGTCCCGGTAGCAGGGCAGCCCGGCCGCGCGGTGCGGGGCCAGCGCCTCCTCCCGCAGGTCGCAGACCGCGACCAGGTCGAGCGTGGGCAGGCCGGGGAAGGCGTCGAGGTAGAACCGGGAGATGACCCCGAGCCCCACCACGCCTGTCCGCAGGGGTTTCATTGTGTGTGTCCTCCTTGGAAACGCTCGGCGATGCCAGGGGTTCGCGGGGGGTTGTACGTACGTCAGGCGGGTTGTACGTACGTGGGTACGTCGGTCGGTCACCGCTCCAGCGCCGTCGGCGCCGGCAGGCCCCGTTCCGCCGCCACCGCCGCCAGCTCCTCGAACAGGGCCGCCGACAGGGGTACTCCGCTCTTGCCGTGCTCCGTCGCGCGCTCGGCCTCGAACCAGCCCGGGTAGCGGACCGGTCGGTCCTCGTCCACGGCGGGGGAGCCGGTCAGCGCGTCGAACATCCCCGCCGCCTGCGCCTCGAAGTCCTCCCGGGGACGCAGCTCCGCCGGCGCCACGACCAGCACGGTGAACCCGATGTTGTCGTCCCGGCCACTGGGGCTGCCCCGGCCGGACCAGGCCTCGGGCGCCGGACCGAGCCCGGCGCCCGGCAGGACCGCGCCAAGAACTTCCACCAGCAGCCCGAGCCCGTACCCCTTGAACGCGCCGGTGGCCGGATCGCCGCCCAGCCACTTCAGATAGCCGTCGCCCCGGTCCAGCGCGTGCGGATCGGTCACCGGGCGGCCGTCCCCGTCCTCCAGCCAGCCCTCCGGGATCGGCTCTCCGGCCCGCGCCGCGCCCCGGACGCGCCCGGTCGGGACGACGGTGGTGCTCATGTCGAGTACGAGCGGCGGGCGCGGACCGGCGGGCGCGGCGAACGCGAGCGGGTTGGTCCCGAGCAGGGCGGCCACCCCGCCGGGCGGCCGGATGATGCGCTGCTGACCGCAGTTGGAGACCAGCAGGCAGATCATCCCGCGGTCCGCCGCGCGCTTGGCGTGCGCGCCCGCGCAGCCCAGGTGCGTGGCGTCGCGTACGGAGACGAGCCCGACGCCGTACTGGAGGGCGCGTTCCGCTGCCAGGTCCACGGCCTCGCTCGCCGACCAGAGGCCGAGCGCGCGGTGGGCGTCGAGCAGCACGGCGGCGCCCCGGTCGGCCAGCACCTCGGGCTCGGCGGTGGGGTCGCAGCGGCCGTCCTCGAAGAGCCTCAGATAGAGACGGGTGAGGTTGGTCAGGCCGTGCGAGGTGATGCCGGTCAGGTCGCCGTGGACCAGGGCGTGCGCGGCGGTCAGGGCCCGCTCGGCGGGCAGGCCGTGGTGCCGGAACACGGCGGCGGTGAACTCCACCAGTTCGGTGCGGCCGACCCGTACGGAGGTGGTGGCGGGAGTGGTCGTCGTCATAGGTCAGTTCCCCTGGTCGAGCCGGTCGCGTGCGAAGGCGATGAGCAGGCGCGCGATATGCCGCGCGTATTGGTCGAGGTCGGCCAGATCGGCGAACTCCCCTTCCGCGTGGGCCTGGTTGGCGCCCAGATCACCGGGGCCGAAGACCACGGTGGAGGTGCCGGGCACGCCGGCCAGCCAGATCGCGTCGCAGGTGAAGGCGGGCAGGTCGGCGGGCCACGGGGCGAGCCCCGCCCGGTCGAGCAGCAGCTCCCCGGCCCACGGGTCGTCGCCGTACAGGGCTGGCAGTCCGCGCTTGAGCCAGTCCAGATGGGTCACGCGCGCGGCGTCGCGTGCCGTGGTGGCGAAGGTCGGGCTGTCGGCGAAGCGTTCGCGGAACCGCTCCACCCCGGACCGCAGCACGTCGTCCACGGCCGCTTCCAGCTTGCGGCCCGTGTCCTCGGAGCCGTACGACAGATTGATCAGCAACTGGCCCGTGCCGTAGACCTTGTTGTGCATGGTGCCGGTGCTCAGGCCGGCGACGCAGACCTGTCCGTCGACCGCGTACGGCGGCAGTTCCGTGGCGAGGTGCTGGGCGAGATAGCCCAGGAGCACCGTGGCGTTGTGGCCCGCGCCCGGCTCGTCGTCGATGCCGTCGCGGCCGTCGACGCGCAGGCGCGCGGTCATGGAGGCGGTGGCCCTGCTCAGTACGCGGGAGCCGGTCGGCTCGCAGAACACGTTGAGCCGCCCCACGTACCCCTGCTCGACCAGCGCCCTGGTGCCGAACACGCCCATGGCGCCGCCCTCTTCGCCCGAGACGAGCTGGATCAGCACGCCCACCTCGGTGCCGAGCGCGGGGGAGGCCCCGAGGGCGGCCCGCAGTCCGGCGAGCAGTGCGACGGCGGGGCCCTTGGCGTCGATGGAACCCCGGCCGTGGAACCGCGATCCGCCGAAGGAGACGGGGCCGCCGCCCGCGACGGTGTCCAGGTGCGCGTTGAACATCACCGTGGCCGCGCGCGGCAGTTCGGGGCCGAGCCGCAGGACCATGTTCGGCTGGCGGTCGAGGAAGCCGGGCATCGTGCCGGCGGCCTGGCGCACCGCCTGGGGCACGTCCGCGCCGGTGAGCGCGTCGGGCCCGGCGGGGGCGTGATGGACGACCCGGAAGCCGAGTCCGGCCGCCGCCTCCGCGTACGCGCTCTGCGCCTCCCAGAGCTCCACCGGCTCCGCGCCGCCGGTCTCCAGCGGTCCCGCGGTGCGCAGGGCGAGCAGGTGCAGGAGCAGTTCCCGGTCGGAATCGGTCAGCCCGACGGCGGGGCACGGGCTGATCCGGCGGGGTCGCTGTGCGTAGGTCATACGGGTCCTCCCCCTCTTGATTCCTGAGCTGGTCGTCGGGTCTCACAGGCGGTGCGGCGGCCAGTCGCCGTCGGTCAGCTCGCGTACGAGCCTTTCGAGGCGCTGCCCGTACGCCACGAACTCGTCCACGTAGTCCCCGGACGGGTCCGACCACCCCTCGTGCGGACGGATGTTGATGTGCGGCTCGATCGACACGGCACCGGAGTAGCCGTGGCCGTACAGCAGCCGCAGCGAGTCCACGACCCGGCAGTCCCCGTCGCCGGGAAGCGAGTAGAACTGCGCGCCCGTGTCGCCCGTGCCGTCCTTCACATGCACATGGGCGACGTACGGCGCGATGTGCGCGAGCAGGTCGTACGCCTCGTAGCCGTACGCGATGCCGTTGCCGACGTCGAAGAGCAGCCGCAGCGCGGGGCCCTCGGCGGCCTCCAGGAGGCGCAGCATGCGCGCCGGGTCGGTGGCGGCCCAGCCCGCGCAGTTCTCGTGCACCAGCACCAGCCCCGCGTCCTCGGCGCGGGCCGCGAGCCGCCGCACCCGGTCGAGTACCTCGCGCTCCCAATCTCCCTCCGGGAGACCGGCGTTGGGGTACGACATGATGCGCACCAGGCGGGTGCCGAGCCGGTCGCACCGGCCGGCGAGCCGGTCCAGCTCCGTCAGGTCGTCGGCGAACGGGGAGACGACCGTACGAGCCCAGTTGCCGATCCGGGAGTCGACGCAGGAGACCCCGAGCCCCGCGTCGGCGATGCGGCCGGCCACCCGGTCGAACGCCGCGTCGTCGAGATCGGCGAGGGGGACGCCGTCGACCGAGCGCAGCTCGACGCTGTCCCAGCCGAGCCGCCGCACCGCCTCGATCTGGCGGTCGAGACCGGGCGCGGCCTCGTCGCCGATGCCGCTGAGCCGGATGCCGGAGCGCCGGATGCCGGAGCGCCGGGCGTCGGAGGGCCGGGCGTCGGAGGCCCGGACCTCGGCCGATCTGATGTCAGCCGTCATGCTCGGCCCCGCCCCGGAGCGCGGTGGAGACGCCGGTGAGCGGCGGCCGGGGCGCCGGCGAGTTCTCGCGGTCCCCCCGCCTGGTGGCCAACAGACAGGCGTCCTGGAGCAGTTGGACCACTCGTCGGGCGATCGCGTAGTCGTCCCAGACGGCCGAGCCGCCCGACCGGTCCACGCCGGCCCGGTAGTCGCGGTAGGCGTGGTCGATGTAGCTCGTGAGCGCGTCGTCGAAGAGGAGCCGAGGTGTCGCCGCACCGCCGGCGGCGTCGTCGTGGACGGTCAGGCTGGCGTGGTGGTCGACGTCGCTGATCGGGTAGTGGCCGACGGCATGACCGGTGTCGAACCGCAGCCCGATCCGGCGTTCGCGGATCGGCGAGGCGAGGTCGGAGACGATCTCCGTGGTGACGCCGTTGTGGTGCCGCAGCGCCAGCCGGGCGCTGCCCATGTCGGGGATGACGGTGTCGCCGATCCGCATGTCCGTCAGTTCGGCTTCCACGACGCGGGCGTCCCCCGCGAGCAGCAGGGCGACACCGAGCGAGTGCGGCAGCTCCACGTCGAAGGCGGTGGTGTGGTTGTCGGAGCGCAGCGTGCGCGTCCACCGCGGCTTGAACTGGGTGAAGGCCAGCGAGCGCAGCTCACCCAGCGCGCCGTACCGCGTCAGCGCACCCAGTTCATGGGTGAGTGAGCTGGCCAGCCACGGGGAGACGACCCGCAGCCGCAGCCCGCGCACCCGCGCCAGCGTGTCGATGGCCTCCAGACCGGCGACGCCGACGGCCATCGGCTTCTCGACCACGATGCGGGTGTAGCCGAGGTCGGCCAGCCGCTGGAGCGTGGTGAACCGGTCGGCCGGCGGGGTGCAGAGATGGACGACCGTGGTCTCGGGGTCCGCGAGCGTGGCGGCGTGGGCCAGCGAGTCCGCCGGTACCAGCCCTTCGGCCAGGGCCTGTTCGCGGAGGTCTTGGACGTCCCAGACCACGGGCGGGTCCGGCGACCACAGGCCGGACGCGTCCGGCAGGGCGCGCAGTTTGCGCAGCACCGGCCAGTGCAGCCCGAGCCCGGCTCGCCCGCCGCCGACGATGAACGTGTTCAGCATGACGTGACCTTCGCTCTTGAGGAGATCCAGGGCGTGTTTCAGAAGTAGCGTCGTCCGCCCGCGGGGTGGTCCTCACTCCCGCCGCGGAGCGGCTGATGGCTCGCTGGTGCGTGCGATCGAGAGGCGGCGGACCGGTGTGGTGGAGGGACCGGCCGTACTCGGGCGACTGAAGACGACGCCGCGGGCCTGCGTGCCAGGTGTCGTGTGCCGGACGCGACTCCTGAGACACGCCCTGGCGGCTCCGGGAGGGAACGGGCCGGATCAGTGGTCGCGGTAGGCCACGGACGTGGCCATGTCGGCGAGTTCGCGCTTCCACTCCTCGCTGATGGGGGCTGCCGACAGCGCATCGTGCGCCTGGACCACCAACTCGTCGATGCGGCACTCCACTTCGGCGCGTACGCCGCTGCTCGTCAGCGCCTCGGCCAGGGCCTTGCCGTCCCACTCGGCGGCCTGGACCAGCTCCCCGACGCGGGCGTCGCGCAGCGCGGCGAGGCTCACCAGCAGCGTCATCTTGTGCTGTTCGGCGTCGAGACCGACCGGCTTGCCGACCGCTTCGGCGTCGCCGTACGTGTCGATGAGGTCGTCGCGCAGCTGGAACGCCTCGCCCAGCGCGGTGCCGTACGCCTCGAAAGCGGCGGCCGGCGTGGAGTCGCCCGCGATGGCCGCGCCGAGTTCGAGCGGGCGGTGGATGCTGTAGTGGCCGGACTTGGCGTTGGCGATGTACCGGGCCAGTTTCGGGTCCGGGAGGGACTCGGCCGCGACGGTGACATCCAGATGCTGCCCGATGATCATCTCGCTGACGAGCCGACCCCAGACCAGCCGGGCCTCGGCGGGCAGATCCTGGATGAGCTGTCCCGCGTAGGAGAAGGCCAGGTCGCCGGCGAGTACGGCGATCCCCTCGCCGTACCGGCGGGCCTCACCCTGCCAGCCCCGTGCCCGGTGCCGCTCGATGTGCCGGACATGGACCGTGGGCGCGCCCCGGCGCAGGCCGGAGTCGTCGATGACGTCGTCGTGGATCAGCGCGAACGCGTGCAGCATCTCGATGGCCGCCGCCGCGTCCACCACGCGGGTGTCGGACAACTCGCCGCCCGCCGCGAGGAATCCGGCCGCGCAGAACGCGGGCCGCAGCCGTTTGCCGCCGGCGCGGATCAGCTCTCCGATGGCGTCGACGGGGACCGCGGCCCGCGGGTCGACCGCCGCCCACCGGGAACGCTCCGCCCCGAGCATGGCATCGAGCCGCTCCTCGGTGCGGTCCAGGACGGCCGCGCGGGACTGGGCCCCGAGGCCCCCGAGGTGCCCGACGGCCGGTGCGGGCGGTGAGACGGTCATGAGCGTTTCTCCTGTCGTGTCGGCGGATCTGGTCCTTGGGACGCCGGCTTTCACGGCGCCGGTCTCAGGGCGTCGAAGCTCACGGTTGCGGTGACGCGGACGGACGCGCCTGGGTGAGGCCCGACGGCAGCTGGAAGACGACGTCCTCCTTGGTGGTGACGGACAGCTCCACGTCGTGGTAACCCAACTGGTCCAGCCGCTCCAGCAGTTGGTCGACCAGCAGCTCGGGCGCGCTGGCGCCGGCGCTCACACCGACCGTCCGCACCCCGTCGAGCCAGCTCGCGTCGAGCTCCGTGACGTCCGGCACCAGATAGGCGGCGGTCCCTTCGAGGAGGGCCACCTCCACCATCCGCACCGAGTTGCTGGAGTTGCGCGACCCGACGACCAGGACGAGATCGCTGCGTACGGCGATCTCCTTCACCGCGACCTGCCGGTTGGTGCTCGCGTAGCAGATGTCGCCGTCCGCCGGGCTCCGCAGATCGTCGAAGCGCTCGCCCAGCGCGGCGACGATGCCGGCTGTCTCGTCCATCGAGAGCGTGGTCTGGGTGAGCACCGCGACCGGGGTGTCGCGCGGCAGGTCGAGCTCCCGCGCGCTCTCGACGCTCTCCACGATCACCGTACGGTCGGGGGCCTCGCCGTACGTGCCCTCGACCTCCTCGTGGTCGGCGTGGCCCACCAGCAGCAGGGTGCGGCCGTCGCGGGCGTAGCGCCGTGCCTCCTGATGGACCTTCGACACCAGCGGGCAGGTCGCGTCGATGGTGTCGAGCCGGCGGGATTTCGCGTTCTCGCGGACCGCCGGGGCCACTCCGTGCGCGGAGAAGACACAGACCGCGCCCGGCGGTACGTCCGCCTCGGAGTCCACGAAGATCGCGCCGCGTCGTTTCAGCACTCCCACCACGTAGTGGTTGTGCACGATTTCTTTCCTCACATAGACGGGGGCGCCGTGCACCTCCAATGCCTTCTCGACGATGTCTATCGCCCGGCGCACCCCCGCGCAGAATCCGCGTGGTTCGGCGAGGATCACTTTCTTGTCGGTCACGACTGGAAACTCCTGTCGGTCCGTGGAATTGGGCTTCACCGTCCGCCACACCGAAGAGGCGCGTCAAGGTTTTCCGGACCGGCAATAAGTGAGCACGGGGGTAATAGGCAGGGTCCTGTACGCGCTTGCCTGCGACTTCACCCGGATTTGTCAATGAGTTGCCGGGTGATTGCTATCGAAGGGATGTCGGCGTGCGGTCTACGTTCTGTCGGACGTAACGAGCGTTCACGAATCGCACCGCGGTGAACTGCCGGGAACTGTTGAAACCACCGGGTTCCGCCGGACTGATCAACCCCCAGACGAGTGGAGTGAAATGGACAGCAAGGCGATGCCGGCCCCGGCGAGCACCGTCCCGTTCTTCACACAGGCGGAATCCTTCGAGCGGCTGTGGCCCCGGCTGAGCGCGTATCTCGACGAGGTGTGCGAATCGGGGACGTACTCCAACGGGTCGAAGACCGCCGAGTTGGAGGCCGCCCTGCGCGCCTACACCGGTGCCCGGCACGCGATCGCCGTCGGCAACGGCACCGACGCGCTCGTCCTGCTGCTGCGCGCGGCGGGGATCGGACCCGGCGACGAGGTGATCGTGCCGGCCTTCAGTTTCTTCGCGTCCGCCAGCTCGGTGGCGCTCGCCGGCGCGGTCCCGGTCTTCGCCGACATCGATCCGCTCACCTACCACCTCGACCCGGCCGTCCTCGAAGCGGCGGTCACGCCGCGCACCAAGGCCGTCATGCCGGTGCATCTGTTCTGCCAGCCCGCCGACATGACCCCGCTGCTCGCCGTCGCCGAACGCCACGGTCTGCTCGTCCTGGAGGACAGCGCCGAGGGCATCGGGATGCGGCTGGACGGCCGCCACACCGGCCTGATCGGGGCGGGCGGCGTGCTGTCGTTCTTCCCCACCAAGACGCTGGGGGCGCTCGGCGACGCGGGCATGGTGCTGACCGACGACGATGTCCTCGCCGGCACCGTCCAGCGGCTGCGCGACCACGGCCGGCCCGCGCTGCCCGCACCGGGGGCCCCGCACGCCGCGCCCGTGGCCCGCGCCGAGTACGCGCGACAGGGCGAACTGGCAGGCACCAACAGCAAGATGGACGAACTCCAGGCCGCCGCCCTGCTGACGAAACTGTCCACGCTGGACGACGACATCCGCCGCCGCGCCGTGCTCGCCGACGTGTACACCCGCCGGCTGCGCGGCATCCCCGGCGTCCGCCGCCTGCCGGCGGTCGTGGACCGCGGTGAGCCGGTGGACCCCGTCTTCTACGTCTATCTGATCGAGACGGACCGGCGTGACGCCCTCGTCTCGTACCTCGCGTCGGCCGGCATCGGCACCGAGACGTACTACCCGCTGCCGCTGCATCTCCAGCCGTGCTTCGCCCGTCTCGGCCATCGCGAAGGGGACTTCCCGCACGCCGAGGCGGCCAGTGGGCGCACGGTCGCCCTGCCGCTGTACCCGGAGCTGACCCTCACGCAGGTCGGCCAGGTGTGCGACGCGGTCCGCTCCTTCTTCACCGGGAGTACGTCATGACCACCGAGATGACCACCGAGACAGCCCCGCCCGCCCCGGCGGAGTCCACCGAGCCCGCCTCCCCGTCCGACGGCACCGCCGTCCCCTACGCCCACACCCCGCTCCCCGACGCCGAGCGTGAGCTGCTGCGCGAGGTGCTGTACGAGGTCGGCACCGACCCCGAGCAGAAGTTCATCCTCGGCCGCCGCACCGCCGAGCTGGAGCGGCGCCTGGCCGACCGCGCGGGTGTGCGCGACGCCGTCGCCTGTGCCAGCGGGACCGGTGCGCTGACCCTCGCCCTGCGGGCCGTCGGCGTCGTCCCGGGCGACGAGGTGATCGTGCCCGCCTTCGGCGCCGAGCCACTGGCCGCGACGGTGCTCGGCCTCGGCGCGGTACCGGTCTTCGCCGACGTCGATCCGGTGACGATGGTCATGGACCCGGCCGACGCGGAGAGCCGGGTGACGGAGCGCACCCGCGCCGTCGTCCCCGCCCACACCTTCACGGCGATGGCCGACATGCCCGCGATGGTGACCTTCGCGCGGCGCCACGGGATCGCGGTCGTCGAGGACGCGGCGGTGGCCCAGGGCGCGACCCTGGGCGGCCGGGCGGCCGGTACGTGGGGGGACGTCGGGCTCTACTCGTTCTTCCCGGTCAAGCCGTTCGGGATGCCGGGCGAAGGCGCGGTCGTTCTCTCCGACGATGCCGAACTGGCCGCGCTCGTAAGGCGGTTGCGCAACCACGGCCAGGACGGTGTGCGGCGGTTCGTGCACCACGAGGTGGGCTACAACAGCCGCTTCGACGAGGTGCTCGCCGGCTTCCAGCTCGCCCGGCTCCACCGCGCGGACGACATGGTCGCCCGGCGCGCGGCCATCGCCGAGCACTACAACGCGCGCTTCGCCGCGCTGCGCGGGCGCGGCCTGATCGCGCCCGCCACCGGCGAGGACGGGCGGTGCCACTACGTCTACGCCGTACAGACCATCTGCCGCGACTCGCTGGCCGCGCACCTCGCCGCGCACGGCATCGGCAGCCGCGTCTACTACCCGGTCCCGCTGCCACGGCTGGCCGGCTTCGCCGCGTACGCGGGGGAGGGCGCGCGAGCGCGGCGTCCGGGCGCCGAACTGGCGAGCGCCCGGCACCTCGCGCTGCCGCTGCGTCTGAATCTGACGGACAGTCAGGTGACGCGTACGGCCGACGTGGTCAGCGCCTTCTTCGACTGACGACCGTGACACACACCGGAATCAACTCACCGACCGACTCACCCCTCACCAACCACCTGACCCACTTCTTCCGACGGGAGAAACCGTGAAAAGCAAGGTCGTCGTTGTCGGGCAGGGGTACGTGGGCCTGCCGCTGGCAGTCCGAGCCGCGCTGGCCGGCCATCAAGTGGTCGGCTACGACGTGGACACCGACCGCGTCAAACGGCTCATGACCGGTGAGTCCTACGTCGAGGACATCCCCGGCGAACAGCTCACCGTCCTGCTCGACCAGGGCTCCTACCTGCCCACCACCGACCCGTCCGACCTCGACGGCTTCGACATCGCCGTGGTCACCGTGCCCACCCCGCTGCGGGACGGCGCACCCGACCTCTCCTACATCGAGTCGGCCGCCCACACCCTGGCCGGCCGGCTGCGCCCCGGCACGACCGTGGTCCTGGAGTCCACCACGTACCCGGGCACCACCGTCGAACTGCTCGTCCCGCTGCTGGAGGAGGGCTCCGGCCTCGTCGCGGGCGACGACTTCCACCTCGGCTACAGCCCCGAGCGCATCGACCCCGGCAACCCCACCTGGCGCCTGGAGAACACCCCGAAGGTGGTGTCCGGCATCGACGCGGCGTCACTCGTAGCGGTCAAGGCCTTCTACGACACCATCACCAGCACCACCGTGCCGGTGCGCACGACCGAGGTCGCCGAGCTGTCCAAGCTGATCGAGAACACCTTCAGGCACGTCAACATCGCGCTGGTCAACGAGATGGCGATGTACGCGCACGAACTCGGCGTCGACGTCTGGGAGGCCCTCGACGCCGCCGCCTCCAAGCCCTTCGGCTTCATGCGCTTCACCCCCGGCCCCGGCGTCGGCGGACACTGTCTGCCGGTCGACCCGGAGTACTTGTCCTGGCGGGTACGGCGGACACTCGGCCGCAGCTTCCAATTCGTCGAACTGGCCAACGAGATCAACGGGCACATGCCCGACCACGTGGTCCAGCGGCTGCTGCTCGCCTTCAACGCCCGCCGCAGGCCGCTCGCGGGATCCCGCGTCCTGCTGCTGGGCCTGGCGTACAAGCCGAACACCGGCGACGCGCGCGAATCGCCCGCGCTGCGCGTGGCGGAGCTGCTGCTCGGCATGGGCGCCGACGTACGCGCGGCAGACCCGTACGTGGTCGAGGCGGTGACCGTGGACAGCAAGCTGGTCCGCTGCGACTTCTCCGCCCAGGAGCTGACGGCGGCCGACGCGGTGGTGCTGCTGACCGACCACGACGCCTTCGACTACGAACTCGTCGCCCGCAGCTCGGACTTCGTACTGGACTGCCGGCACCGGCTGGAGACCGGGCCCACCGTCGAAGTCCTCTGAGACCTACGCGACCGCCGAGTCCGGGGCCCTCCGAGATCGCTGAGATCGCTGAGTCCTCAGTCCAACGGGAGACGGAGACATACGTGAGTGACGGACATCTGGAGGTCTGCATCGTCGGCGGCGGACCTCGTGGCCTCTCGGTCCTGGAGCGGCTCTGCGTCAACGCGCGCCGTCGCCGGCCGGCCGGCTCCACCCTCGTGGTGCACGTGGTGGACCCGCACCGCCCCGGCGCCGGCGGGGTGTGGCGCACCGACCAGTCCCACCATCTGCTGATGAACACCGTCGCCTCGCAGGTGACGCTGTTCACCGACGAGAGCGTGGAGATCGACGGCGAACTCGCCCCGGGCCCGAGCCTGTTCGACTGGGCGGCCCGGCTGGCACCGGCGCCCGGCGGGGGTGCGGGCGCGGGGCCCGGGGAGGCGGCGTACGACGACCAGGTCCTCGCCGAGGCCCGCGACCTCACCCCGGACTCCTACCCGACCCGCGCCTTCTACGGCCACTACCTGGAGTGGGTCCTGCGCCACGTCGTCCGCACCGCGCCCGCGCACGTACGGGTCGTCGTCCACCGGAGCCGCGCCGTACGGCTGGAAGGCGGCACGGACGGGCCGGACGGGCCGCAGAGCGTGAGCCTGGCCGACGGCTCCCGCATCGAGAACCTGGACGCGGTCGTCCTCGCCCAGGGCCATCTCCCGGTCCGCGGCGGCCCCGGGACACGCGAACTGGCCGGCTTCGCAAGGACGCACGCCCTGACGTACGTACCGCCCGCCAACCCCGCCGACATCGATCTGTCCGCCGTCCGTCCGGGCGAGGCCGTCGCCCTGCGAGGACTCGGGCTCAACTTCTTCGACCACCTCACCCTGTTCACGCTCGGCCGCGGCGGCACCTACACCCGCCGGGGCGGCCGGCTCGTGTACGGCCCCTCGGGACGCGAACCGCGCCTGTACGCCGCCTCCCGGCGCGGCATCCCGTACCACTCGCGCGGACGCAACCAGAAAGGCGCGCACGGCAGACACCTTCCGCGAGTCCTCACTCCGGCCGTGCTGGAGCGGCTGCGCACGGCAGCCCGGCTCGGTGGCGGCCTCGACTTCGGCCGCGACCTGTGGCCGCTGATCGCCAAGGAGGTCGAGACCGTCTACTACACGGCGCTGCTCGCGCGGCGCGTGGGCGGGCACGAGGCCGACCGGTTCGCCGCCCGCTATCTGACACCGGCCTGGGGGTCGGCCGAGGAGTCCGACCTGCTCGACGCGTACGGCATCGAGCCCGACGCCCACTGGGACTGGAAGCACCTCGCGGGACCCCACGCCGACCAGGGCTTCCGGGGCGTCGCCGACCACCGGGACTGGCTGCTGGACATCCTGCGCCGGGACCTCGCCGAGTCCGGGGCGGGCAACGTCGACGGCCCCCTCAAGGCCGCCCTGGACGTGCTGCGGGACCTGCGCAACGAGATCCGGCTGGTGGTGGACCACGGCGGACTCACCGGCCGCTCGCACCGTGACGACCTGGAGCGCTGGTACACCCCGCTCAACGCCTTCCTCTCCATCGGTCCGCCGGCCGCGCGGATCGAGCAGATGATCGCGCTGATCGAGGCCGGGGTACTGGCCGTACTCGGTCCGGGCATGCGCGTCGGCACCGACCCGGACCGGGGCGTCTTCACCGTCGAGGCGCCCGCCGTGCCCGGCTCGCTGACGACCGTCACCACCCTGGTCGAGGCCCGCCTGCCCGATCCCGACCTGCGCCGGACGACCGACCCGCTGCTGACGGACCTGCTGGCCACCGGGCAGTGCCGCCCGTACGCGATAGCCGATCCGCGACTCGGCGCCTACGAGACCGGCGGCCTCGCCGTCACCCCCCGGCCGTACCGGCTCGTCGACGCCGGGGGCCGTGCCCATCCCCGGCGGTTCGCCTACGGCGTGCCGACCGAATCCGTGCACTGGGCGACCGCCGCCGGTGTCCGCCCGGGTGTGAACTCCGTTACGTTGGGGGACTCCGACGCGATCTCCCTGGCCGTCCTGGCCCTGCTGCCCGCCGGCCGGCCACGGCCGCCCGTCCAGGACCATCAGCGATCCCGGACCACCTGAAGTCACCTCCGCCGAGCTCCAGCTGACGAGGAATCAGATATGACCACCGTTCAGCCCGCCGCCGACACGGGGCTCTTCTCCCCGGTCCGGGCCGGCACCCCGGCCGAGGCGGCCACCACCGACGCCGCGTGCCTCCAGGCCATGCTCGACACCGAAGCCGCCCTGGCCCGGGTCCAGGCGCGGCTCGGGGCCGTACCCGAGTCCGCCGCGCGTGTCATCGGGGAGACAGCGCGGGCCGAGAACTTCGACCTGTACGACCTGGCGGTCCAGGCCCGTGGCGCCGCCAACCCGGTCGTGCCGCTCGTACGGCGCCTCACCGCGCTGGTCGCAGCCGAGGACGCCGAGGCCGCGCACAGCGTCCATCAGGGTTCCACCAGCCAGGACATCCTCGACACCGGCCTCATGCTGGTCGCCGCGCGCACCCTGGACCTCGTGCTGGCCGACCTCGACCGCACCGCCGACGCGCTGGCCCGCCTCGCCGCCCGGCACCGCGACACCCCCATGGCGGCCCGCACCCTGGGGCAGCACGCCGTGCCGACCACCTTCGGCCTCAAGGCGGCGGGCTGGCTCCAGGGCGTGCTCGACGCGGGCGACCGGCTGCGCCGGGTGCGCGGCGGGGGGCTGCCGGTCCAACTCGGCGGCGCGGCGGGCACGATGGCCGGATATCTTCAGTACGCGCTCCTGCATGTGCCGGACGCCGCCGACGACGGCGGCCGGTGTTACCTCCGGGAGCTGCCCGCCGCGCTCGCCGCCGAACTGGGCCTCGCCGAACCCCTCGTGCCCTGGCACACCGTCCGTACGCCCATCGCCGACCTGGGCGCCGGGCTCGCCCTGCTGACCGGCGCGCTCGGCGGTATCGCGGCCGACGTCCAACTCCTCTCCCGCACCGAGTCGGGCGAACTGGCGGAACCGGCCGCCGAGGGCCGGGGCACGTCCTCCGCCATGCCGCACAAACGCAACCCCGCGCTCTCGGGGCTGATCCGCTCCGCCGCCTACCAGGTGCCCTCCCTCGTCGGCACCCTCATGCAGGCGTCCGTCCACGACGACGAGCGGCCCGCCGGCGCCTGGCACGCCGAATGGCTGCCGCTGCGCGACTGTCTGCGGCTGGCCGGCGGCGCCGCGCACACCGCCGCCGAACTGACGGAGGGGCTGACCGTCCATCAGGACCGGATGCGGGCCAATCTGGACCTCACGGGCGGTCTGGTCGTCTCCGAACGGCTCGCCGCCCTGCTGTCCGTGGAACTCGGCCGGGCCGAGGCGAAGACGCTGCTCGCCCGGGTCTCGGCCGAGGCGGCGACCACGGGCCGCCATCTCGCGGACGTCCTGGCCGAGGCCCCCGCCCTGACCGGCCGCCGGCCGGCCGAAGACCTCAGGAAGCTCTGCGACCCGGCTCACTACACGGGGGCGGCGGGCGACTTGGTGGACCGGGTCCTGCAGCGTCACCGGGGCCTGAACCCCGATCGGGCGACGGACTGAGCCGGTCGGGGGGCCCACCAGGCATTTGGACTCGCTTGTCAAGATCGAGCCCTATGTAAGGATGAGCCCGTCGCCCGGCAATGGGCCGCGCGGCCCGTACGACTCCCTCCACTGGATGGTCTTGGATGCAGAGCTCTCAGCGTCGTATCGTCCGAACCGCGCCTCTTCCCGCCGCAGATGAGTCCGTTTCGCGTCCGCAGCACAGCGACCTCTTTCTGGAGGCGCACTACACCGTCGACCTTCCGCCTCTTGAGGAGGACGCCGACTTCGACGGCGCTCCCGCCACCGACAACGGCGCCTACCGGGGAGAGCGCCCGCATGCCGGGGGATGAGAAGGACGAGGACCCCGGCACGAGCGTCCTGCTCGACGGGCTGACCGTCGACGACCGGAACCCCGAGCAGCCCGTCCTGCTCGACAAGTCCGGTCACCCCATACAGACATGGCGGCAGAATTACCCGTACGCGAAGAGGATGCGCCGTCGCGAGTACGAGGCGACCAAGCGCAGGCTCCAGATCGAACTGCTCAAGTTCCAGCGCTGGGTGAAGGACACCGGCCAGCGGGTGGTGGTGGTCTGCGAGGGCCGGGACGCGGCGGGCAAGGGCGGCACCATCCAGCGGTTCACCGAGCGGCTCAATCCGCGTGGTGCCCGCGTGGTGGCCCTGGAGAAGCCCACCGAGCGAGAAGCGGGTCAGTGGTACTTCCAGCGGTACGTGGCGCATCTGCCGTCCGCCGGGGAGATCGTCTTCTTCGACCGCTCCTGGTACAACCGGGCCGGTGTCGAGCGGGTGATGGGCTTCTGTACGGAGGACGAGTACGAGCACTTCCTGCGCCAGGCACCCCAGTTCGAGCGGATGCTCACGGACGACGGCGTCCTGCTCGTGAAGTTCTGGTTCTCGGTCTCGCACGACGAGCAGCGCACGCGTTTCGCGATCCGTCAGATCGATCCCGTACGGCAGTGGAAGCTCTCGCCCACCGACCTCGCGTCGCTCGACCTCTGGGACGCGTACACGACGGCGAAGGTCGACATGTTCCGCGCCACCGACACCTCCCACGCGCCCTGGAGCGTGGTCAAGAACAACGACAAGAGGCGTGGGCGGCTGGAGGCCATGCGCAGCCTGCTGTGGCGGATGGACTACGACCAGAAGGACGAGGCCGTCCTCGGCGTGCCCGACCCGCTCATCGTGGGCCCGGCCGACACCCTGCTCGAAGCGGGCGAGGAGAGGACGGACCTGTCCCCGACCCCGCTCGCGGCCCGCACGCACGGGCCGGGCGACCACCCGGCGGGCGACCACCCGGCGTCCGAGCGGCCGGCGTCCGAGCCGGACACGGAGCGGAAGCCGAAGGGGAAGCGGAAGCCGGGCCGGAAGCCCAAGGACTGATCACCGGGTCCGGTCGAGTCCTCCCGGAGCGCCGACGGCGGCGAGGAACTTCTCGATCAGCCCGACGTCCTTCACGCCCCGGCCGCTCTCCACCCCGCTCGACACGTCGACGCCCCACGGCCGCAGCGCGGCCACGGCGTCGACGACGTTGTCCGGCGAGAGGCCGCCCGACAGGACCCAGGACCCCGTCGGCGGCTCGGGGAGCGACTCAGGTGACCACCGCTCGCCGGAGCCCGGCCGCGGCGAGTCGATGATCAGCATGTCCTCGCCGTACGCGCCCGTGGCCAGCGGATCGCCCGACCGCGGCGAGGTGGCGCGGATGAGGCGGAAGCCGTCGGCGCGCAGCGCGGCGAACGCCTCGGGCGGCTCGCCGCCGTGCAGCTGGACCGTGTCGGCGCCCGCCTCGGCCGCCGCCCGGCGCACCTCCTCCAGCGGCTCGCCGCGGAAGACCGCGACCTTGGCGACACCGGGCGGCACGAGCGCGGCGAGCGGGCGGGCCTCGGCGGCGGTCAGCCGCCGGGGGCTCGTGGTCAGGATGAATCCGACGGCGGAGGCCCCGCCGGCCACGGCGGCCTCGACCTCGGCGGGCTTCCGCAGCCCGCAGACCTTGACGTACAAGTTGTGCAACAGGAGCTCCTCGCTCGATGGACTCAACCCGAGAGTACGAAGAAAGCGAGACGTACGTTGCCGGACACCGCCGCCCTGACAGCCCCCGGGGCGCCTTTCGAGGTCGTACGCGCCGAGAACGGCTCGCTGATGTACGCGGACGGCCCGCGCACCCTGCGGGAGTTCGTGGAGACGACGTGGGCCTACGGGGACCGGCCCTTCCTTGTAGGCGGCGACGGGTCCCGCCTCCTTGACTACGGAGAGTTCTTCGCCGCCGCGACGATGCTGGCCAACCGGTTGGTGGACATCTACGGCCTGCGGCCGGGCGAGCGGGCCGCCGTCCTGATGGGTGACCGACCCGACTGGCAGACGGCCTTCTGGGCCGCGCAGCTCGCCGGGCTCGTCGCCGTACCGCTCGACCCCGGGTGGACGGGGGACGAGCTGGGCCGCGTACTGGACCACTGCGCGCCCCGCGTGCTGCTCGTGGACGGCGAACGGCTGCCGCCCGTCACAGGGTGGGCGGAGCGCGAACAGGCGCGCGTCGTGGTCTTCGGCCCGGGGGAGGCGCCGGGGGCGCTCACCGAGCGGTACGAGGACCTGCCCGCCCCCGACCCGTACGCGGCCCCGCCCGACATCGAGATCCCCGCGGAGTCCGACGCCACCATTCGCTACGTGTCACCGGCGGACCCCCTCAGGGGCGCCGTCTCCACCCAGCTCGCGCAGGCGGGCGCCGCGATGGACGCCCGCTACCGCGCCGCCGCGGACGCCCTCGGACGCGGGGAGCTGCCGGGGCTGGGCCCGGCGCCCGTCAGGCGTCTGACGCGCCCGTTCTCCGGGCCCGCCGCGTTCTTCGAGGTGTACGGCGCGATGGCGGCGGGCGGCGCGCTGGTCCTGGACGCACCGGCGGACGCACCGGCGGACGCACCGGCGGACGCACCGGCGGACGTACCGGCGGACGTACCGGCGCGAGCACCGGGGGAGCCGGAGCCCGCGTACGCCGGTACGCCCGCAGTCGAGTCACGCGTGTCCCCGGACACCGGGGAGGTGTGGCTGCGCGGCCAGTCGCTCCCGTACGCCTACTGGCGCGACGAGCGGGCGACCGCCGAGGCGTTCACCGCCGACGGCTGGTTCAGGACCGGCTGATCCGGACCCGGTAGCCGTCCGCTCCGGCCTTCCCGACCACCGCGACGCTGACGCCGCCCTCCCGGTCCCGGAACGTCTCGCCGGGCCCGTACGGCGCGTCCGACAGCTCCGCGTGCACGTTGGGCCGCCGCGTACAGCCGCCGCTGCGCTCCTCGCTGTCGGAGACGGTCACCGGACCGCGGCCGGTGTCGACGTCGGACTCGACCCGGTAGATCAGCACGCCCGGCTTGCAGACGGCCTCGTCGTTGCCCGCGCGGGTGCGGACCTCGATCGCGTATCCGGAGTCCTCGGAGAGCGGCACGAACGCAAGCTTGTGACCGCCCTCGGTGGCCAGCGGGGTGAGGTCGTGCTCGCTGCGGCCGGGGGCAGAAGCGCAGCTGATCTGCTCGTTGTCGAGCCAGCCGAGCTTCCACTTGTGCCAGCCCAGCAGGTCGTTGTTGGCCCCCCAGTCCTCGGACATGATGTCCCAGTGTCCGACCGCGCCGCCGCCGTCGAGGGTGTAGAGGTCGGGCAGGCCGAAGACATGGCCGTTCTCGTGCGGCAGGACGCGGTAGCCGGTCCGCGCGTACGACCCCGAGCCGTCGTCCTGGCGGCTGTAGACGAAGGACGTGTTGGCGAGGGGGACACCGTCCGCCTTCGGGGCCTCGCCGTTGCCGGAGAACGTAACGGACAGGACGGTGTCGAGCGCCGAGGGGCCGGCGTTGGGGGTGACGAGGACGTTGACCAGGTCGTACTCGCTGAAGTCGACCTCGGGGTCGGCCTCCCGCACGATGTCCTGGACGAGCCTCCGGTAGCCGGGTTCGTAGGGGGCGCCGCGCTCTATCCCGTAGTCGGCGAACGGCAGCGGCATCCGCAGCCAGTCCTTCAGGGGAGCCTCGGGCCGGTAGTCGAGCCGCCCGTAGGAGCTGGTGCGGAACCACCGCGAGGTCTGCGGGAAGAACTCCGCGAGCCGGTCGGCGGCGCTTCCGGAACCCTGCGCGTCGGAGAAGTCGACCATCAGGTTGAGCGCGCGGACCGTACCGGTGGAGCGGGAGTAACCGGCGGGGGTGGGCACGCCCTCGGACATCTGGACGCCGACCGCGGAGGCGATACGGCACGGCACGAGCGTCGCGTCGTGCGAGGTGGAGGCCGGCCCGGCGGAGGCCCGCGTCGGCAGCGGGAGGGTCGCGCTGGCGGTGGTGAGTGCGGCGAGGGTCAGGGCGGCGAGCGCGGCGAGCGTGCCGAGCCGGCGGGGTCGGGCGTGGCTGCCGCGACCTGCGGTCCGGCGTATCCGGCGGGAGTGCTTCATCGGCCGCCTTCGGGTCAGCGGCAGTCGTCCTTCCTGACTGCTCTCCGTTCGATCACCCTGCGTCGGACGGCGTGTCGGCGCCCGCTGGGTGCGCCGATCGTGGGGTTTTCCGGACCGGCGGAGACCTGGCCCACGACCTTGTGACCCAGCTCACACGACCTGGCGAAATAACCGGGGACGGCTTCCCCGTTTGCACTCGTGTCAAGGAAACGGGGACGCGTTCCCCACTTGTGTGACCGAGGGAAGGGCCCCGACGTGACTGCCGTTGCCACCGAATCCGACACGCGCCGCGTTCCGCGTCCGCGGGCGGACGCTCTGCGCAACAGGGAGCGCATTGTGGCGGCGGCCCGGGAAATCCTCGTGGAGTCGGGCCCGGACGTGCCGCTCGACGAGATCGCTCGCCGCGCCGGCGTCGGCAACGCGACGCTCTACCGTCACTTCCCCGACCGCTCCACGCTGATACTGGAGGTGGTGCACTCCGTGATGGCGCGCACCACGGACCAGGCGCAGCGGGCCGCGGCCGAGGAGGCCGACGCGTTCGTGGCGCTCAGCCGCTTCGTTCACGCGGCGGCCGACGAGCGGATCGGTGCCCTGTGCCCGCTCCTCTCCGGCAGCTTCAACGGAGACCTCCCTCATCTGCACGCGGAACGCGAGCGCCTCGAAGCGGCCGTCGAAGGTCTCATGGAGAAGGCGCGCGCGACCGGCAGGCTGCGCACCGACGTCGCGGTCGGTGACCTGATGGTCGCTCTCTCCCAGCTCACCCGTCCGCTGCCCGGTACCGGCTGTCTGAACATCGACCGCTTCACACACCGGCATCTACAGCTGTTCCTGGACGGCCTGGAGGCGCCCGCGCGCTCCGAGCTGCCGGGCGCGGCGGCGACTCTGGAGGACATGCGCCACCGTCGATGACGACGTGTGCCGCGCCCCCGGACCAAGAACTTCTGTCGACCACGCAGGACAAGCGCGTTCCGAGGGCCGCTCATGCCCGAAGACCACTGACCACATTTGACGACCACGTACACCGGCGACCGCGATCGGGCGGGCCGGATCCCACGAACCAGTAACCCGTAACCCGCGGATGGGGCCGACCAGTGCGTCCCCGCGCCCGTTATGACCTCTTCGTACGCATAGGCGGCCACACCCATGTCCAAAACTGCCGAGACCCGGCTCCCGGACCCGCAGGTCCCCGAGTCGGCCCCCGATCCCAAGCGCTGGAAAGCCCTGGTGTTCATCGCCCTGGCCCAGCTGATGGTCGTGCTCGACGCGACGATCGTGAATATCGCGCTGCCCTCCGCCCAGCAGGACCTGGGCATATCGGACGGCAACCGCCAGTGGGTCATCACCGCTTACGCGCTGGCCTTCGGTGGCCTGCTGCTCTTCGGCGGACGCATCGCCGACCTGTGGGGACGCAAGCGCACCTTTGTCGTCGGCCTGCTCGGCTTCGCCGCCGCGTCCGCCGTCGGCGGCGCCGCGACCAGCGAGGCCATGCTGCTCGGCTCGCGTGCCCTCCAGGGTGCGTTCGGCGCCCTGCTCGCGCCCGCCGCGCTCTCCCTGCTCGCCGTGACGTTCGGTGACCCGAAGGAGCGCGCCAAGGCGTTCGGCATCTTCGGTGCGATCGCCGGTGGTGGTGGCGCCGTCGGTCTGATCCTCGGCGGATTCCTCACCGAGTACCTGGACTGGCGCTGGACCTTCTTCGTCAACATCCCCTTCGCGATCGTGGCCGCCGCCGGCGCCTACTTCGTGATCCGGGAGCCCGCGGGCGGCCGTAACCGCTCGCCGCTCGACGTCCCCGGTGTCTTCCTGTCCACGCTGGGCCTGGTGGCGCTGGTGTACGGCTTCACGCGCGCCGAGTCCGAGGGCTGGTCCGACCCGACGACGATCGCGATGTTCGTCATCTCGGCCGTGCTGCTCGCCACGTTCGTCGCGGTCGAGGCACGGGTGAAGTCCCCGCTGCTGCCGCTGCGCGTCCTGATGGAGCGCAACCGCGGCGGTGTCTACCTCTCGCTGGGCCTGGCCATCATCGGCATGTTCGGTCTGTTCCTCTTCCTGACCTACTACCTCCAGGTCGTGAAGGGCTACACACCGGTCAGCACCGGCTTCGCCTTCCTGCCGATGATCGTGGGCATGATCACGGGCTCCACCCAGATCGGCGCCCGTCTGATGACCCGCGTCCCGCCGCGGCTGCTGATGGGCCCCGGCTTCCTGGTCGGCGCGATCGGCATGCTGCTGCTGACGCAGCTGGAGATCGGCAGCTCGTACCCCGGTCTGATCCTGCCGGCGCTGCTGCTGCTCGGCCTCGGCATGGGTACGGCCTTCATGCCGGCCATGTCCCTCGCGACGCACGGCATCGAGCCGCGTGACGCGGGCGTCGCCTCGGCGATGGTCAACACCTCGCAGCAGGTCGGCGGCGCGATCGGTACGGCGCTGCTGAACACCGTGGCCGCCTCCGCCACGACCGCGTACGTCGCCGCCAACTCGGCGGGTGCGAACAACCCGAAGCTCCTGGAGCTCCAGGCGATGGTGCACGGCTACGCGAGCGCCATCTGGTGGGCGGTCGGCATCCTGGTCATCGCCGCCGGAATCGCCTTCACCTTCATCAACACCGGCCGTCCGGGGAGCACCCAGGTGGCCAAGGGTGAGGGCGCCGACGGTCTGGCGGAAGACGCCAAGATCCCGGTGGCCATGCACTGACGGTCCCGTGATCCGCTCGCCCTGCCTCTGCCCTGGCGCCGCTGTTCCTCAGCGGCGCCAGGGCAGATCCGCGTCCGAACCGTCCGGCTGGAGCCCCTTCGCCATCACCCGCATGATCTCCCCGAGCGAGGCCACCTGCTCCGGGCTGAGCCGGTCGAAGATCGCCTGCCGTACGGCGGTGACATGGCCGGGCGCCGACCGCGTCAGCACCTCCTGGCCCTCGTCCGTCAGGGTCGCGTTCTGCCCGCGCTTGTCCGAGGGGCAGTCCTCGCGGCGCACCCAGCCGCTCTTCTCCAGCCGGGCTATCGCGTGCGAGAGCCGGGAGCGGGTGATCTTGGCGTTCTTCGCCAGCTGGGTCATCCGCATCTGCCGGTGCGGCGCCCGCGCCAGGTGGACGAGCAGGGCGTAGTAGATGTGCGGCATCCCGGCGTCGCGCTGCAACTGGCGGTCGAGATGATCCTCCAGCAACGTGGTGGCCTGGAGGTACGCCTGCCAGACGCCCTGCTCCTCGGTGCTGAGCCAGCGTGGCTGTCCGTCGCTCTCCATGTCTCCCACCCTAAATCCTTCTTGAAAGTTGAACTAGATAGTCGTAGGGTCACACTCGGTAAGTGATTTAAGGTTCAAGTAGATCGGTCCGGCGGGGACGCCCCGACCACCACCGGCAGGGAGACGCCATGACCAGCACAGCGGAGCGCATGCCCGCCCTCTACCTCTCCCATGGTGCCCCGCCCCTCGCCGACGACCCGGTCTGGCCCGGACAGCTCGCCGCCTGGTCCGCCGGCCTGCCGCGCCCCCGGGCGGTCCTGATCGTCTCAGCCCACTGGGAGGAGGCACCGCTCGCCCTCGGTGCCACCGAGACCCTGCCGCTTGTGTACGACTTCTGGGGCTTCCCCGAGCGCTACTACCAGGTCCGGTACGCCGCCCCCGGCGCCCCCGCGCTCGCCGACTCCGTCGAGAAGCTGCTGCGCGGCCCCGGCACCCCCGTACAGCGCGTCCCCGACCGGGGGCTCGACCACGGGGCGTACGTCCCGCTCGTCGAGATGTTCCCCGACGCCGGCGTTCCCGTCCTCCAGATCTCCATGCCGACACTCGACCCCCGTCAACTCCTCGCGATCGGCCGGAAACTGGCCCCGCTGCGGGACGAGGGAGTCCTCATCGTCGGCAGCGGCTTCTTCACGCACAACCTCGCCGCGCTGCGCCATGCGGGCGGCGGAGTGCCGGGCTGGTCCGCCGAGTTCGACGACTGGGGCCGGGAGGCGCTGGCCGCGCGGGACGTCGACGCGCTGCTCGACTTCACCCACAAGTCACCGGCCGGTGCGCTCGCCCATCCGCGTACCGAGCACTTCGCGCCGCTGTTCGTGACACTCGGCGCGGCCGAGGACGAGCTCGGGAGCGTACGGAACGTCATCGACGGATTCTGGATGGGGCTCGCCAAACGGTCGGTCCAGTTCGGCTGATACGCGACATCCGCCCCGGCCCGCCCGCCGCGCCCGGCCCGTCCGTTACGTGCCGTACTCCGCCAGAGGTCCGGCCAATGGCAGACGGGTTCAGATAGGCAACGGTTCGACATCCCCCGGCCAATGTCACTTGACCGGGCATTCCGGTCTCCGTACGTTCCTGATGGTCTAGACATCCTGTTAGGGAGCGGCCATGCGGAAACATGTCATCGGGGCCCTTGTCGTCACCATGGCGCTCGGACTCTCTGCCTGCGGCAGTGGGGACTCGGGCGGGGACGGCGGCGAAACGTCGGGCAAGGGCAAGACCCTGACCGTGTGGATCATGGAGGGGACCAACCCGGACCCGAAGCCCTTCTTCAACGAGGTCGCGGCGGCCTTCAAGAAGAAGACGGGCGCCACGGTCAAGGTCGAGTACCAGCAGTGGGCCACCGCGCAGAAGAAGTTCACCACCGCGATCGAGGGCGGACCCAGCCAGGTCCCCGACGTCGCCGAGGTCGGCACCACCTGGATCCCGCAGTTCGCCGAGACCGGCGGCCTCGTGGACGTGACCGACAAGGTGAAGGACTCCGGACTGGGCGACGACCTGGTCGAGGGTCTCGCCGACGCGGGCACGCTGGACGGCAAGCAGTACGGCATGCCCTGGTACGCCGGTGTCCGCGGCCTTCTCTATCGCAAGGACATCTTCGAGAAGCACAACCTCAAGGCCCCGACCACCTGGAAGGAACTGCGCGACACCGCGCTGGTCCTGAAGGAGAAGGAGCCGGGCATGATCCCCTTCCCGGTCGCGGGCGGCGCGGAGATGTTCGCGACCCCCTTCGTCTGGGGCGCCGGCGGTGAACTCGCCATAGAGGAGGGCGGTAAGTGGAAGTCCGGCATCAACTCCCCTGAGTCGGTCAAGGGCATCACCTACTACACCGACCTCGCGAAGAAGGACAAGCTGTCCCCGGCGAAGGTCACCACCTGGACCGAGAAGGAGGTGGCGACCGACTTCCAGAAGGGGAAGGTCGCCATGACCCTCTCCGGCAACTGGACGCCCAAGTCGTTCGTCCAGGCCGCCCCCGACCTTGAGGGCAAGCTCGCCGCGGCACCCATCCCCGGTGAGACCGGCGGCATGAGCAGGTCCTTCCTCGGCGGTTCCTACCTCTCCACCTTCAAGGGCGAGAACCAGGACCTGGCCTGGGAGTACGTCAAGATGGTCACCACCGGCGAGTTCGCCACCAAGTGGGCCGAGCAGACGAACTACTTCCCCGGCCAGAACTCCCTCCTCAAGGAGGTCCAGGCGAAGGCCGACCCGCTCGTCGCCCCCTTCGCGAAGCAGATGACCGAGGCCGGCGCGACCGTCCCGAAGACCCCGGCGTACGGCCAGATCCAGGCCACGCAGGTCGTCACGAAGATGGTGCAGTCGATCCTCACCGGTAAGCAGACCGTGCAGGAGGCCGCGGACCAGGCCGCCGACGAGATGGACAAGATCTTTGCCTCCTGAGTCGCTCATCGAAGACTCGGCGCACGACGACGTGGCCGCGACGACTTCCCCCGTGAAGTCGTCGCGGCCACGCGGCGGCCGGCCGAGCCCCACGCTGCGCCGCAAGCAGCTCGGCCGTACCACCCGCCCCTGGCTGCTGCTTCTGCCGTCCCTCGTGGTGCTGGCGGGCCTGCTGCTGTGGCCGCTGGTCAAGGTCGGCATCCTGTCCGTCCAGGACTACGAGGTGAAATTCGGCGGCGGCGTCGGTGTGTACACCGGCTTCGACCACTACAAGGACCTGCTCAGCGACGGCGATCTGTGGCGCACCGTCCTGCCCAACACCGCGTTCTTCGCGGTCGCCTGTGTGGCCCTCACCGTCGCGCTCGGCACCCTCGCCGCCCTGCTGCTCCAGCGGCTGGGCACCACCTGGCGGGTCATCTGCTCCACCGCGATCATGGCGGCCTGGGCGATGCCCGCCGTCACCGGAACCTATGTGTGGGTGTGGCTGTTCTCGGCTGGCGACGGAATGATCAGCCAGCTCGCCGGCTCGCTCGGGCTCATCGACCCCGAGACCACGAACTGGTTCACCGAGCGGCTGTCCTTCTACGCCATCGCCACCCTCAACGTGGTGCACCACGGCTTCCCGTTCGTCGCCATCACCGTGCTCGCGGGGCTGCTGACCATCCCCAGGGAGCTGTACGAGGCAGGGATGATCGACGGCGCGAACGCCTGGCAGCGGTTCTGGAAGATCACCGTGCCCACCATCAAGCCGATCTTCCTCGTCGTCACGATCCTGTCGACGATCTGGGACTTCAAGGTCTTCACCCAGATCTATCTGATGCCGGGCGGCGCGGGCAGCAACGAAGAGGTCCTCAACCTGGGCGTCTGGTCCTACCAGCAGGCGTTCGCCCTGAACGACTACGGCGCGGGAGCGGCCACCGCCGTACTCCTCACCCTCCTCCTGCTGCTGATCACGATCGTCTACATCCGAACCCTCTTCAAGGAGAGTGACGAGCTGTGACCCGCACGACGACCGCCGGGCGGATCGGGCTCGCTGTCGCGGTGTTCGCGCTGCTGGTCTTCACGCTGTTCCCGGTGTACTGGATGGTCAGCACCGCGCTCGACCCCGACGCGATCACCCGTGGCGCCGACGTCCTGCCGAGCGGGATCAGCGGCGAGCACTTCAGCTACATCTTCGACCGGGGCAACTTCGGCCAGTTCCTGACCAATTCGATGCTCGTCGGGCTCGGCACGATCCTGATCTCCGGGCTGCTGGCGCTGTTCGCCGCCGTGGCCGTCGCGCGCTTCCGGTTCCGCTTCCGTACCTCGGTACTGATCATGGTGCTGATCGTGCAGATGGTGCCGCTGGAGGCGCTCGTCATCCCCCTGTTCCTACAGATGCGGGACTACGAGCTCCTGAACAGCCTCATCGGGCTGACCGTCGTCTACATCGCGCTGTCGCTGCCGTTCGCGATCTGGACGCTGCGCGGCTTCGTCGCGACGGTGCCCAAGGAGGTCGAGGAGGCCGCCTATCTGGACGGCTGCTCGTGGCCGCGGATGTTCTGGTCCGTGCTGCTGCCGCTGGTCGCGCCGGGTCTCGTCGCCACCAGCGTGTTCGCCTTCATCACCGCGTGGAACGAGTTCGTCTTCGCGTACACCTTCATGAAGGACGGGTCCAAGTACACCGCCGCCGTCGGGCTGTTCCAGTTCTTCGGCGAGAACTCCACGTCCTGGGGCCCGGTCATGGCCGGCTCCACCCTCATCACCCTGCCGGTGCTGGTCTTCTTCATCATCGTGCAGCGCAGGCTGGCCTCCGGTCTCGCGGCCGGGGCGGTCAAGGGATGAGCCGGGCTCCCTCAGGGCCCGGGGCCTCGCGGCTCGTCAACGCCGTCCTGCTGCCCGGCTTCCACGGCACCGTTCCGCCCCCGTGGCTGTTCGACGCCGTCGACGCCGGGCTCGCGGGCGTCGTGTACTTCGCGCACAACGTGCCCGACCCGAAGACCGCCGCGGCGCTCTCGGCCGCCCTGCTCGCCCGCCGCGCGGACCTGATCGTCGCGAGCGACGAGGAGGGCGGCGACGTCACCCGCCTGGAGGCGGCGACCGGCTCCTCGTACCCGGGCAACGGCGCCCTCGGCGAGGTCGACGACACCGACATCACCGAGCGGGTCGCCCGCGCCATCGGCCACGACCTGCGCACGGCGGGCATCGGGCTGAATCTCGCCCCCGACGTGGACGTCAACGCCGATCCCGACAACCCGGTGATCGGCGTACGAGCCTTCGGCGCGGACGCCGCCCTGGTGGCCAGGCACTCCGCCGCGTACGTCACCGGCATGCAGTCCGCGGGCGTCGCGGCCTGTGCCAAACACTTCCCCGGGCACGGCGACACGGCCGTCGACTCCCACCTGCGGGTGCCCCAACTGGACGCCGATCTCGACCTGTTGCGGCGGCGCGACCTGGTGCCGTTCGCCGCCGCGATCAAGGCCGGCAGCCGCTGCCTGATGACCGGGCACATCAGGGCCCTCCCCTTCGGGGAGGCACCGGCCTCACTGAACCCCGAGGCCGCCCGGCTGGCCAGGGAGGAGCTGGGCTTCGCCGGCGCCATCGTCACGGACGCCCTCGACATGGGCGCCGTCCTTCTCGACCCGGGCTTCGGTCCCGCCTGCGTCCAGGCGGTGGTCGGCGGCGCCGATCTGCTCTGCCTGGGCAACCCCGAGAGCCCGGAGGCCGCCGAGACCGCCTACCGGACCGCGCGTGACGCCCTCCTCGACGCCCTGGCCACCGGCGTGCTCCCCGCCGACCGGCTCGCCGACGCCGGCCGCCGGGCGCGCGAGCTGGCCGGGTGGATCGGCCGGGCCCGCGCCACGGCGCCGCCTCCCAAGGAGGACGAGCTGCCGCTCGCGGTGGCGCGCGCGGCACTGCGGGTACGCGGCAATGTGGCCCTCAGCTCGCCGCCGTACGTGATCGACCTGCGACAGCGCGTCAACCACGCGTCCGGCAGCCGCGCACCGCACCTGAACCGGCTGCTCGCCGAGGCCATGCCCGGCCTGACCACCACCGGCGTACCGGCCGAAGGACCGACCGCCGCCCGCGCGGACACCGCGCTCCAGGGCTCCGCGGACCGCCCCCTGGTCATCCTCGCCAGAGAGCCCCACCGGGACGAGGCGGAGACCGCGCTGCTGCGGGAACTGGTCGCCCGCCGCCCGGACGCCGTCGTCGTTCTCACCGGCTGGCCGCACGCCGTGGACGCGCTGGCGGCCAACACGGTGGTGACGTACGGCTCCGCCCGCGTCAACGCGCGGGCGGCCGTCGAGCGCCTCCTGGGCGGCACCCCGCACGGCGGCTGACCACCGGGCGGCCGACGACCGCCACCGACCGCCACCGCGCGGCCCGGGGGCCCCGGACCGCACCGGTCCGGGGCCCCGGGGCGCTCGGCGGCAATGAGGTCAGAACGGACATCCCGAGCAACCTTTGTGCGATGTCCGCCGTCTTTCCGGGTAACAGAACAGCCACGGGCGACGTTGTCAGAGAGTGAAGGTGCCGGTGTGGAAGGTGTGCGCGTCCCACCGTTGTCGTGGACGTAAATCCCGCGAAGGCCACCGGATCGCCCTCGGTCCCGGTTCTGACCAGCGCTTGCGACCTGTTTGGGATCACGCGTCGCCCCTCGGTGGCGGGACAGGGTACTGCATGATCACAAAAATCACTGCACGCCTTGGGAATTCTGTCCGGATTCCAGTCGTTGTTTCCAACGGATGCAGGGCACCCGGGAGGGTGTCGCGACCGACTCAGTAAGGGAGCTCGCATGGCAACCCGTGCCGTCGCCCGTCGTACCACCACGGGTGGTTCGAAAGCGGCAAGCAGTGTTCGCGCCGTGGGCGGGGAGATCGCCGACCGCGACCTGGTCGGCATGTACCTCGACGAGATAGCGCGTACACCCCTGCTCGACGCCGCCAAGGAAGTCGAGCTGTCCCAGACCATCGAAGCGGGTGTGTTCGCACAGCAGATCCTCGACGGATCGGTGGAGAGCGAGGGCGCCGGCGCGCGGCGCGAGGAGCTCGAAGCCCTCGTAGCCGCCGGTGAGCGCGCGAAGGACGTCTTCATACGCTCCAATCTCCGTCTCGTCGTCGCCGTGGCCCGGCGCTACCCGCGCAGTGGACTGCCCCTTCTCGACCTCATCCAGGAAGGCAACGCCGGCCTGGTCCGAGCGGTCGAGAAGTTCGACTACGCCAAGGGATTCAAGTTCTCCACCTACGCGACCTGGTGGATCCGCCAGGCCATCACCCGGTCCATAGCGGACCAGTCACGCACGATCCGGCTGCCCGTCCACCTCGTGGAGGAGCTCGGCCGCATCCGCAGGGTGCAGCGCGAGTTCAACCGTGAGCACGGGCGCGACCCGGAGCCCGCCGAGGTGGCGGCCGAGCTCGGCTCGAACGCCGCACGCGTCATCGACGTCCTGGACTGGGCCCGTGACCCGGTCAGTCTGAACATGTCGGTGGACGACGACGGCGACACCCAGTTCGGCGATCTGCTGGAGGACACCTCGGCCATCTCGCCCGAGCAGTCCGTCCTCACGCTGCTGCGCAGCGAGGAGCTGGAAGAGCTGATCGGCAGGCTCGACCACCGCACGGCCTCCATCATCAAGATGCGGTACGGCATCGAGGACGGCCGGGAGCGGACGCTCACCGAGGTGGGCAAGCAGCACGGCCTGACCCGTGAGCGGATCAGGCAGATCGAGAAGCACGCCCTTCTCGAACTGAAGAAGATGGCGCACGACGTGGGCTTCGACGCCGCGGCGTGAGGCCTCCTCCGACGGAGTCCCGGCACCCATCCCCCCGGGTGCCGGGACTCCTCACGTACTCACGTGTCCCCGGTACCCCGCGTACCGCCCGCGGCGCGCGTCAGACGGCCACCCAGCTGACTGACGTGCTCGACCAGCCGCGCCGGCTCATGGACAGTGAACTCGCAGTCCACCAGGGCCAGTCGGAGCGCCAGCCACTCCAGTGAGTCCGCCGCGCGGGCCCGTAGCCGGCAGCTGTCCGGGCCGGTCGGCTCCGCCACCCCGAGCGAGGCGGGCAGCCGCGTCGCGACGAACTCCGCCGGAGCCGCGAAGGTCACGTCCACCTCCACCTGTGGCTGCGCCCGCGCCATCGAACTGCTCAGGAACTCCGCCGCGTCGCCCGTCGGCAGCTCACGCGGCGTGAAGCGGGCCCCCGTCGGATACGGATCGCCGACCCGGTCCACGCGGAACGTACGCCAGTCGTCCCGCCCCAGGTCGTACGCGACGAGATACCAGCGCCGGGCCGTCGACACCAGGCGGTACGGCTCGACCTGCCGCCTGGTCTCCGCGCCGTCCCCCGCGCGGTAGGCGAACCGCAGCCGCTCCGTACCGGTGATCGCGGAGGCGATGACCGTCAGCGTCCGCGGATCCACACTCGCGGCGTCCCCCCGGACGAGCAGCGGCACCGTCGCGGCCTGGAGCGTCGAGACCCGGTGCCGAAGCCGCGAGGGCAGCACCTGCTCCAGCTTCGCCAACGCCCGTACGGACGCCTCCTCGACGCCCTCGATGGCATGCCCCGCGCCTGCCCGCAGCCCCACCGCGATGGCCACGGCCTCCTCGTCGTCCAGCAGCAGCGGCGGCATGGCCGCGCCCGCGACCAGCCGGTACCCGCCGACCGCGCCCTTGGTGGCCTCGACCGGATAGCCGAGATCGCGAAGCCGGTCGATGTCCCTGCGGATCGTGCGCGCGCTGACGTCGAGACGCTCGGCCAGCTCGCTGCCGGGCCACTCGCGCGGTGTCTGGAGAAGAGACAGCAGATTCAGGAGTCGTGCCGGAGTGTTCGTCATACGTTCCAGAGTGGCAGCCATCTAGGACATGATCTGACCTATATGCGGCATAGCTTCCTCGTATGACTTCTCCAGCCGCCGTAGCCGATACGGCCATCGACACCACCACGACCTCATCGGGCGGGCCCGGCGACCGCCGGCGCTGGCTGGCGCTGGCCGTGGTCATGACCGCGGCCTTCATGGACCTGGTCGACGTCACCATCGTCAACATCGCCATCCCCAGCATCGAGCGGGATCTCTCCGCGAGCTTCGGCTCCATCCAGTGGATCACCGCGGGCTACGCGCTGGCCTTCGCCGCCGGACTGATCACGGGCGGCAGGCTCGGCGACATCTACGGCCGCAAGCGGCTCTTCCTCCTCGGCATCACCGGCTTCACCCTCGCCTCCGCGCTCTGCGGCTTCGCCGCGAACCCCGAGATGCTCGTCGCCTCCCGGCTCCTCCAGGGCGCGATGGCCGCGATGATGGTGCCTCAGGTGCTGGCGATCATCCACGTCACCTTTCCGGCGCACGAACGCGGCAAGGTCTTCGGGATGTTCGGCGCGATCGTCGGCCTCGGCGCCGTCTCGGGACCGCTGCTCGGCGCGCTGCTCACCCAGTGGAACCTCTTCGGGCTCGAATGGCGCCCGATCTTCCTGATCAACCTGCCCGTCGGTATCGCCGGGGTGATCCTGGGCCGCAAGTTCATCACCGAGTCCAAGGCGCCGAAGGCCCCGCGGCTCGACGTGGTCGGCGTCGTCCTGGTGACCGGCGCGCTGCTGATGCTGATCTACCCGCTCACCCGGGGCCGCGAGCTGGGCTGGCCGCTCTGGGGGCACCTGTGCATGGCGGGCAGCGTGCTGGTGTTCGCCGCGTTCGTGGCGTACGAGAAGGTGAAGACCCGCAAGGACGGGTCGCCGCTGGTGGAACTGTCCCTGTTCAAGGTGAAGAGCTTCGCCGCGGGCATCGCCGTACAGCTCACCTTCGGTGTCACCCTGGGCGTCTTCTTCCTGGTCTGGACGCTCTACATGCAGATCGGCCTCGGCTGGAGCCCGCTGCACGCCGGGCTGACCGGGCTGCCCTTCTCGGTCGCCGTCTCCACGGCGGCGGGGCTCTCCGTACAGAAGCTCGTCCCCCGCTTCGGCCGCAAGGTCCTCCAGTCCGGCGCGCTGACGATGGCGGCGGGCGTACTGATCTACATCTGGGAGGCCGGGCGGTACGGGTCGGACATCACCTCCTGGCAGATGCTGCCGCCGCTGGTCGTGATGGGCGCGGGGATGGGGCTGATCGTGGCACCCCTGACGGACGCGGTGCTGTCGGACGTCCCGCGTGAGCACTCGGGTTCGGCGTCGGGGCTGATCAACACGGTGCAGCAGATGGGTACCGCGCTGGGGCTGGGGCTGGTGTCGGTGGTCTTCTTCGGGGTGATCGACGACCGCCGGGCGACGACGCCGGACGCGGTGGCGACGGCGTTCGCGGACGGGTTCCAGAACGCGCTGTGGTGGGTGGCGGTGGTGCTGGTGGGGATCTTCCTGCTGATGTTCGCGCTTCCGAAGCGGCGGGCGGCGGAGCCGGCACTGGCCGCCTGAGGCCCGGTCCTCACATGTCGAGGACGAGTCCGCTGTTCGTGGGGCGGGAGCAGCAGATCAGCACCTGCCCCTCGGGCGGCGCTTCGAGTGGCGAAGGGTCGACGCGACGGAACCCGGCCGGTACCGGAAACCACTGGCCGCGATGCGTGCGTACCTGGACGAACTGGACGCCGCACCGGTCCCGGTGCCGAGCGACCACCGGGTACTCGCCGCCATCGGCCCGAAGATGCTGCGACTGTCGGCCGAACGCGCCGGCGGCGCGCATCCCTATCTGATCACCCCTGAGAACACCCGGGAAGCCCGCGAGATCCTCGGCGCCGGACCGCTGCTGGCACCGGAACAGACGGTCGTCCTCAGCGGCGACGCCGGCGAAGCACGCGCCATCGGCAGGGAATTCCTGAGCGGCTACCCGGCCTTCGCCACCTACTCCAACAAGATGCTGCGGTCCGGGTTCACCGCCGACGACGTGGAGGCCATCAGCGACCGGCTCGTGGACGCGCTGATCGTTTGGGGTGACGAAGACGCCATCCTTCGTCGCGTCGGCGACCATCTGGCCGCCGACGCCGACCACGTCTGTATCCAGGTTCTGACCGGCGGACCGGCCGACTTCCCGATGGAGCAGTGGCGCCGGCTGGGAGCCGCACTCGGCGACTGAGCGGCCGCCTCAGCCACTCACCTGACCCCGCGCGCGGAGCTCCATGGCTTCGCGCGCGGCGCTCTGCGCGGCGTACACCTCGCACATATGACGGCCGTCGGGTGTCGCCGTGTGCTCGACCTCCCACAGGCTCGTCTCCGTGCCGTCCAGGAGCAGGAACGCGTGCTCGTAGAGCGTGAACCCCGCGTCCTTGCCCTCGGCATGGCCGTGCCGGCCGAAGACCTGGGTGATCTGGTGGGCGAAGGCGGCGCGCAGCGGCCCCGCGACCTCCTCGCCCGGCCGGTCCACGTTCTCGGCGCGCCGCAGCACGCGGCGTGCGTGGTCGGCGGAGTTGTCCGGGAGATACACCCGGGGCAGCGGTGTCTGTGGCGCTGTCAGAAGGCCGCTGAGCAGTTCGAGATCGGCCGCGAGGTCGGACTCGAAGCTCGGATCGAGAGTGACACCGAGGCCCGACTCGAAACGGGACTCGAACAGCGAATCGGAATCGGCGGTGGGATCGAAGGCGTCGAGGCAAGGGACGGCGGCCTCGTCGGCACCGCCTGTCCGGTGAGGGCGGCGCAGCCGGGAGGCGGCGAGGCGCACCTCGTACTCGTCGGTGTAGAGCTCGTGCTGTTCGGCGCCGTCGCGCCGGGTGTTGTGGACCAGCTCCCAGAGGGTGAGGGCGGTGCTGTCGGCGAGCAGATACGTATGCCGGTAGGTCTCGCGATGCAGTCCCGCACTGTGGTGCGAGGACCGCAATGAACTGGCGTGCGCCAGAGCGGAGTCGAGCCGCTCGATCACGGCGTCGGGCAGATCGAAGGAGTTGAGTGCCCGACCCAGAAGACGCTCAAGATGCGTCTCGCTTGTCTCATACGGATCGTTCAAGGTGGGTCTCCAGGCCGTCGCCACATGTCACTTGGTGATTGCATAACGTAGCCCCTGGGACTGACATTGCGTCCCAAGTTCGGTAAAACGATTGGGGGCGCGCGAGAAGTTCCTCAAGCCCCCCTCAAGTCCCTTGCGCCGTGGGTCAGTCCGTGCCGTACAGATCGCGGTACGCGGGGAAGGTACCGCCCGGCCCTTCCACACCCACCGCTACCATCATCGCCCGTACGATCGCCCTGGTCACAGCATCGGCCCCGGCTGCAAGGATTTCGTTGAGCGCCAGCGGGTTCCCGGCGTCGAGCATGCGTTCCCCGGTGGCCAGTGTGAAGACCGTGTCGCCGTCGTTGAGCAGATGTACAGGACGGACGGCGCGCGCGATACCGTCGTGCGCCGTCCCCGCGAGCTTCTGCGCCTGGGCCTTGGAGAGGTCGGCGTCGGTCGCCACGACGGCGAGCGTGGTGTTCAGCGGAGGCCGCCCGTCACGCTCACGCACCTCGGCGAGGCGCGCGAGAGCCGCCTCATGCACACCGGCCGGCGGATAGCCGGGACGGCCCTGGAAGTACCGCCCGTACAGCACACCTGTCAGCGGATCGACCGCGGATCCCGCCGCGTTCGCGACGACCAGCGCCGCGACCGTGATCCCGGACGGCAGCAGCAGGCTCGCCGTACCGACCCCGCCCTTCAGCTGCCCCACCACGGCCCCGGTCCCGGCACCGACGCCGCCTTCGGCGACGGGCGCCCCCGAATCCGTACGGGCCGCCGCCTCGACCGCCTCGCGGCCCGTGGACGCGTCGGGGCGGGCCCGCCAGTCGCCGCCGCGTCCCAGATCGAAGACGCAGGCGGCCGGGACGACCGGCACCACCTGAGCCGGGTCGGGCCCGACCCGCACACCCCGCCCCCGCTCCTCCAGCCACGCCATCACACCGGACGCGGAGTCGAGCCCGAACGCGCTGCCGCCGGTGAGCACGACGGCCTCGACACAGCTCACCAGATTGCGCGGATCCAGCGCGTCGGTCTCCCGGGTGCCCGGGCCACCACCCCGTACGTCCACGGCGGCGACCGCCCCGCCCTCTGGCGCGAGAACGACCGTCGTCCCGCTGAGCGCCCGTTCCCCGGCCACCCGCGCGTGGCCGACCCGAATCCCCGCCACATCCGTCAATGCGTCATTGAGTGCCATGGATCCCATGCGTACCACGACGCCGGACCCCGCCACGACGCCGGACCCCGCCCGCCGCGCCCATCCCCGTACTCTGGACGCATGACCACCGCCCGCACCCCCGGACCGAGCGATACCGAGACAGACCCGCAGCGCCCCGCCCCCCGGCGCCCGGCACCGCCCAAGCCGGCACCCCCGAAGCCGGGCCCGCCCAAGCCGTCGCTCGTCTTCGACGACCCCCTGGACCGGCAGTCCTCGGACGACACGGACACGGGCTGGGGCGACCGGCCCGCCGCGAGGGGCGACAGCGCCCCCGATCTGGCCCGCTTCCTCGACGAGAAGCCGCCCCACCACATCTGAGTGCGCGGAGCCCGACCGCCGGGCACCAACCGGACCGGGCCCATGGGGCGGGCTATGGGGCGCTCTGCCCCTGCCCCGGCACCCGCTGCTGAGCCACCAGGGTGTCCCTGATCTCCTTCAGCACCTCCAGCTCGCTCACCTCGATGATCTCCTCCACCTTCTCCTTGGCGGCCTGCTGCCTGACGCGCCTGGCGAGGTACTTCGCCATCGGAAGGACCATCAGGAAGTACACGACGGCGGCGGTGATCAGGAAGCTGAGCGTCGAGCTGAGCACCGTCCCCCACATGATCGGGATGCCCGACACGACCTCGCCCGCGGCGTTCGTCTCGCACGGGGACTTGAGACACGAGGTGTAGCGGTCCAGGTCCTTGGTCCCGAACGCCCCGACCACCGGATTGATGACGCCCTTCACCAGGGAGTTCACCACGTTGGTGAAGGCGGCGCCGATGACCACCGCGACCGCGAGGTCGATCACGTTGCCACGCGTCAGGAAGGCCTTGAAGCCCTCCAGCACGCTCTCCTTCTCGTTGCTCACCAGTGAGCCCTTCCTTGTGTGTGCCAGGGGGACCGGAACGAGGACGGCGGTGGGGTCCGCCAACCGCCTTGACACCATGGGCAACTCGCGCCCCGGCTGTCCAATCCGCCCATGCTTTCGTGTGACCAGTCTGCTCATCAGTACGACGAGGAGAAGCGCGGGTCCGCACACGGCAGGTCAGCACAGCGTCAGCGCCAGCCGGGAGTTCGTGCTCGCACCCGCCAACTCCGTCGCCACGCCACGCGTGACGGTCAGCAGGACCAGCGCTCCGCCCTCGGCGGCGCTCTCCAACGCCCGCGGGATGGATTCCACCAGCACGCCCGTGGCGAGCACCCGGGCGTCCGATTCCCCGCCGCCGGGGGAGGGGGCGGCGGCGATCACATCGACCCGGTCGCCGGGACGCAGCAGCCGCACCGTCTCCACATCCGCGATCCGCACCGGAGCCGTGACCAACCGCACCTTTTCCACGTCCGGTTGAGCATCCGCGGCCGCGCGGGCCGCCGCCTCCGCGCGCTCCTGCGCTCCGGCCGCCGCACCGGGACCGCCCGCCCCCGACGCCGCCAACGCTGCCGCCGTCACGGCCAGTCCCGCCGCCACGGCACGCCTCCGCCGGAGCAGCGCCCTGCGCAGCCGGTGCCCGCCGCCGCGCACCCGCAGTGGATCGAACGCCGGCACCCCGCACGGAGCGGGTGCGGCGGCCACCGGCGCGGGCACCGGCACAGGCGGGAAGAGAGGGGGATCCGAGGGACGGCTGATCAGAGAACGGGAAGACGGAGCCGACGTCGAAGTCGAGGAGGAGCGCGAGGAGGAACGGGACATGGCAACCACCACCTGCCGTGAGGAGTTTCTGCTGGCCGCTCCTCACGATCCACGCCCGGCCCAAATCCCGCTGAAGCCTGTGGACAACTACCCGAATGTGAATAACTCGCCCACCCGAACGAGGCCCTCCGCCCGCGTTACGGCAGTTTGAGCCCCGTATCGATGCCGTCCAGCGCGTGCGAGCACAGGCAGTCCCTCGTCTCGCCGTCCTGCAGCCCGCCCACGGTGTCGAACAGCACCGTGCGCAGCCGGTCCACGTTGGAGGCGAAGACTTTCAGCACTTCTTCGTGCGACACGCCCTCGCCCGTCTCCGCCCCGGCGTCCAGGTCGGTCACGAGCGTCAACGAGGTGTAGCAGAGCCCCAGTTCACGGGCGAGAACGGCCTCCGGGTGACCCGTCATGCCGACCACCGACCACCCCATCGACGCGTGCCACCGCGATTCGGCGCGCGTCGAGAAGCGCGGCCCCTCGACGACCACCAGTGTCCCGCCGTCCACCGGCTCCCACTCGCGCCCGCGAGCCGCGGTGAGCGCCACCTCGCGCCCCTCGGGGCAGTAGGGGTCGGCGAGCGAGATATGGACGACCTTCGACTTCCCGCCGTCGGGCAGCGGCACCCCGTCGTAGTACGTCTGGGTGCGCGCCTTCGTACGGTCCACCAGCTGGTCGGGTACGAGCAGCGTCCCCGGGCCGAACTCCTCGCGCAGGCCGCCCACCGCACACGGGCCGAGCACCTGCCGTACGCCGACGGACCGCAGCGCCCACAGATTGGCGCGGTAGTTGATGCGGTGCGGAGCGATGTCGTGCGCGCGCCCGTGGCGGGGCAGGAACGCGACGCGCCTGCCCGCGACATCACCGAGGAACAGCGAGTCGCTGGGCGGTCCGTAGGGGGTGTCGACGGTGACCTCGGTCACGTCGTCGAGGAATGAGTACAGGCCCGAGCCGCCGATGACGCCGATCTCCGCGGTCTCCGAGCCCTCTGCGTTCGCCTTGGTCGCCATGACGATCACCCTAGCCGGGGCCACCTCGGGTGCGGGTGCGCGGGCACCCGGGAACGCCGAGGACCCCGCCGTACCGAACGGCGGGGTCCCGGAGGAGGTATGAGTCGATCAGGCGGCGGAGGAACCGCTGGAGCCGGAGCTGCCGCTCGCGGCGCCCGACTTCGAGCCGGAGCCGGAGGAGCCCGAGCCGGAGCCCGACGAGGAACCGTTCGACGTGGACGCGGACGACGACTTCGAGTCCGACGACGAACTCGACGTGGAGGACGACTTGTCGCTCGAACCGCCCGGGTCACCCGAGCCGTTCGAGGCGCCCGCCTTGGCCGGCGTGCTGCTCGACGACGAGCCGCGGCTGTCGTTCCGGTAGAAACCGGAGCCCTTGAACACGATGCCGACCGCCGAGAACACCTTCTTCAGGCGTCCTTCGCACGCGGGGCACACGGTGAGGGAATCGTCGGTGAACTTCTGCACCGCCTCGAGGCCCTCGCCGCAATCGGTGCACTGGTACTGATAGGTCGGCACTTTTCCTCCTGGCACTCTCACTCAATGAGTGCTAACGACGCTCCATAGTGACGTATTCCGCTGGATCAGTCCACTGCCACCGGCACGCGGTGACCCATGCCACGCGCCGCGACGCGGCCGGACGCCTTCGGCGTGAGCCGCGAGCGCAGCGCGACGAGCGTCGCCAGAGCCAGTGCGGTGCCCACCAGCGGCACCACGAATCCGGCGCTCGCGCCATGGGTGTCCGCCAGCTGACCGGCCGCCGTGACCGCACCGGCCTGCCCCAGCGCGACCGCGCCCGTCAGCCAGGTGAAGGCCTCCGTACGGGCTCCGGCGGGGACCAGGGCCTCGATCAGGGTGTAGCCGCTGATCAGCGCGGGCGCGATGAAGAGCCCGACCACCAGGCCGAGCCCGGCGAGCAGCGGCACCGAGTGCACGGCCCACAGTCCGGAGGCGGCAAGCGTCAGGCCCAGATAACCGGTGATCAGCCTGCGGCGCGGCCCGGACTTCCAGGCGATGGCGCCGCACGCGATACCGGCGAGCATGTTGCCGGCGGCGAAGACTCCGTACAGAAGGCCGTTCGCACCCGGGTCGCCGATCTCCTCGGCGAAGGCCGTGAGCGAGACCTGCATGCCGCCGAAGACCGAGCCGATGCCGAGGAAGACCACGGCGAGGACGCGTACGCCGGGAACGGACAGCGCCGAGACCCGCGCCCCGCCCGAACGGCCCGCCCAGCTCGCCCTGCCAGAACCCGCCGCGCCGCCCGCACCACGCCCGGCCGCCTCCGGCTGTGTCCCGCGCTGTGCGGCGAACAGCAGCCCGCCCGCCAGGGTCAGCACCCCCTCGGCGGCCAGTCCCGCCGCCGGGTGTACGCCGGTGCACAGCGCCGTCGCGAGGACGGGCCCGATGACGAAGGTGAACTCGTCCGTGACGGACTCGAAGGCGGCCGCCGTCGGCAGCAGCCGCGCGCGCTCCTCGGAGGCGCCGAGCACGGCCGCCCAGCGCGCCCTGACCATCGGCCCCACCTGCGGGATCGACGCACCTGTCGGTACGGCGGCGACGAACAGCGCCCACAGGGGCGCGCCCGCCAGCGCGAGCGCGGTCAGGGCGGCGACGGACGCCGCGTGCAGCAGGACCCCGGGCACCAGCACCGCGCGCTGCCCGAACCGGTCGGCGAGCTTGCCGTTCCGTGGCGCGAAGAGCGCCATGGAGACACCGGTGGCGGCGGCGACCATGCCCGCGCTGCCGTACGAGCCGAAGGTGTGCTGGACGAGCAGGACGATGCCGATCGTCAGCATCGCGAAGGGCTGCCGCGCGGCGAAGCCGGGAAGCAGGAACGTCCAGGCGCCGGGCGTACGCAGCAGCTGCCCGTAGCCCGGGCGGCGTGGTGCCGCTCCCTCGGAGGCGCCGGCGGTGGTGTCGACCGTGTCGGACACGGTCCTTGCCTTTCTGCCGCCTGGTGGCACCCCGGACGTGCGGGGGCTGCCGAGAGCTGTCCTCTTGCGCGGAACTGCGGTAGATACCCGGGTCCACTGGAGGGGACACCACGGCCGCCATACGGTCGCGCCAGCTCTGCGTCAGGCAGAGTTGGTCGATCAAGTCTGTGCGTCACGTCCTCGACGCGACAGGCACGGGCCTCATCCTACCTGTGAAATACCAGGAAGATCCCGGCCCGTACCTGTGATTGGCGCCTCCGGGCGCCCTGGCCTTCGATTCCCAGGCTCAGGCCGAGGCCCAGGGACCTACTTCGTCCCCAGCCCTCCCGGCCTCCTGGTGCCCCCGCCCCCGCCCCCGCCGCCCGGCCCGCCTGTCCCGTTCGTACCCAGCCAGTCGGCCAGCTTTCCGCCCTGCCCGACGGCCCGCAGACGCCGCTCGGCCGCGTCCCGTACCGGATCCGTCGCCACCACCAGCAGTTCGTCCCCGTGGCGCAGCACGGTGGACGGCCCCGGCACGAAGCTCTTGTCCTCCCGTACGACCAGCGTGACCGCCGACCCCGGGGGCAGCCGCAGCTCACCGACCTCCACGCCGTGCATCTTCGACCGGTCCGGGATGGCCACGGACAGCAGATGACCGCGGAGCCGTTCCAGCGGCGCCGACTCGACCCCGAGGTCGGCCGCCTCGGAAGGGTCGCCGAGGTGCAGCATCCTGGCCACCCAGGGCAGCGTCGGCCCCTGCACGATCGTGTAGACCACGACCAGCACGAAGACGATGTTGAAGATCCGGTGGCTGCCCTCGATCCCCGAGACCATCGGGATCGTCGCCATGACGATGGGCACCGCGCCCCGCAGCCCCGCCCACGACATCAGCGCCTTCTCCTGCCAGGGGATGCGGAAGGGCGCGAGGCTCACCAGCACGGACAGGGGCCGCGCCACCGCCGTCAGCACCAGACCCACTACCACCGCGGGCCAGAAGTCGTCGCCCAGTTCGTGCGGCGTCACCAGCAGCCCGAGCAGGACGAACATGCCGATCTGCGCGAGCCAGCCGAGACCCTCCGCGAAACCACGGGTCGCGGGCGCGTGGGGCAGCTTGGAATTCCCCAGCAGCATGGACGCGAGATACACGGCGAGGAACCCGCTGCCGTGGGCCATGGCCCCGGCCGCGTACGCGACGACGGCGATGGCCATCACCGCGATCGGGTACAGGCCGGAGGCCGGCAGCGCAACATGCCGGAGCCCGAAGGCGCCCAGCCAGCCGGTCGCGATCCCGATGGCGGCGCCGATGGCCAGTTCCAGAAGGATCTTGCCCACCAGTACGTACCAGTGCTCCACCGGTCCGACCGTCGACAGCGAGACCACCATGATCACCACGGGGGCGTCGTTGAAGCCCGACTCCGCCTCCAGCGCACCCGTCACCCTCGGCGGCAGCGGAATCTTCCTCAGTACGGAGAAGACGGCGGCGGCGTCCGTGGACGAGACGACGGCGCCGATGATCAGCGCCTGCCGCCAGTCGAGGCCGACGAGGAAGTACGCGGCGGTCGCGGTCACGCCCACGCTCACAGCCACACCGACGGTCGACAGGGCGACAGCGGCCGGCAGCGCCGGTTTCGCCTCTTTCCACTTCGCGGCGAGACCGCCCTCGGCGAGGATCACGACCAGGGCGGCGTAGCCGATCACCTGGGTCAACTCGGCATTGTCGAACTGGACGTTGAAGATGCCGTCCTGGCCGATGAGGACGCCGATCCCGAGGTAGAGCAGCAGGCTGGGCAGCCCGCTCCGGGAAGAGATCCGCACCGCGGCGACTGCGATCAGCAGCACGAGCGAGCAGATGAGCAGGAGTTCATTGAGCTGGTGGACAGTCAGCGGCCGATCCTTCCCCTCACGCACACCGGATCGTTTTCCCGGCAGTCGGCACTTCGTTACCTTACCTAATCTTTAACGTTTCCTTGACGCGATCGATCGCTCGTGCGATCGATCCCACGATTTCCTGTGTGATCGTCCGAGGAGTCCCGACGGGTCGTACTAGTGACACCGCGTCCGGGCGGGTGAAGTGCTGCGCCTATGGTTGCTGCAGCATTCCAGGACCACCCTGCCCCTCGAAGGACAGCGATGCCCGCCAACTCAACGCCCCCTGCCACCAAAAAGAAGGGGCGACGCGCCCGCCTTGTCGTGATCGTCCTGGTGCTGGCTCTGGTAGCAGGCGTTGGTTACGGCGCCTACTGGGGCGTCAGTACCGTGCGTGCCTCGCTCCCGCAGACCACCGGCACCATCAAGGTGCCGGGACTCGACGGCCGGGTCGAGGTCAAGCGCGACAGTTACGGCGTCCCGCAGATCTACGCCAACACCGACCAGGACCTGTTCCGCGCTCAGGGCTATGTCCAGGCGCAGGACCGCTTCTGGGAGATGGACGTCCGGCGCCACATGACCTCGGGGCGGCTCTCCGAGATGTTCGGCAAGGGCCAGGTCG
Organism: Streptomyces sp. NPDC051217; assembly: GCF_044455465.1. NCBI lineage: Bacteria > Bacillati > Actinomycetota > Actinomycetes > Kitasatosporales > Streptomycetaceae > Streptomyces > Streptomyces sp. NPDC051217. The sequence goes on along the minus strand of NZ_JBITEV010000010.1, from coordinate 272,760 downwards.
AGACGGACGAGTTCCTGCGCACGCTCGGCTGGCGGCAGGTGGCCCAGGACGAGTACGACGACAAGCTCTCCGACGAGACGAAGAAGAACCTCCAGTCGTACGCGGACGGTGTCAACGACTACCTCGAAGGCCGTGACGGCAAGGACATCTCCGTCGAGTACGCGGCGCTGAACTTCACCAACGACTACAAGCCCGCGAAGTGGACCCCCGTCGACTCGGTGGCGTGGCTCAAGGCGATGGCGTGGGACCTGCGCTCCAACATGCAGGACGAGATCGATCGTTCGCTGCTCACGAGCAGGATGGACGAGAAGCAGATCGAGGACCTGTATCCGTCGTATCCGTACGACAGGAACCAGCCGATCGTCTCCGAGGGCGCGGTCGACCCGCTCGCGGAGGAGTACGACCCCAAGGCCGAGCCGGGCGACGCGTCGGACGACGGCACGGGAACCGGCACGGGAACGGGTACGGGAACGGGCACAGGCACCGGAACGGGCAGTGGCATAGACACCGGCACCGGGGGCACGGGGGGCACCGGCACCGGCGGCGCCGTCACCGACGGCCTGGAGTCCCAGCTCGACGCCCTCTCCACCACCCTCGACGAGATCCCCGCCCTCCTCGGCCCCAGCGGCAGCGGCATCGGATCCAACTCGTGGGTCGTCTCGGGCGAGTACACGACGACCGGCAACCCGCTGCTCGCCAACGACCCGCACCTCGCGCCCCAGCTGCCCTCCGTCTGGTACCAGATGGGCCTGCACTGCCGCAGCTTCACCAAGGACTGCCAGTACGACGTCGCCGGCTACACCTTCGCCGGGACGCCCGGCGTGATAATCGGCCACAACAAGGACATCGCCTGGGGCATGACCAACCTCGGCGCGGACGTGACCGACCTCTATCTGGAGAAGGTCAACGGCGACACCTACCAGTACGGGAACGAACAGAGGAAGTTCACGACCCGTCAGGAAACGATCAAGATTGCCGGTGCCAAGAGCCAGACCATCACGGTCCGCTCCACCGGACACGGCCCCGTCGTCTCCGACCGCGACGCCGAGCTGCGCAGAGTCGGCGACAAGGCCCCTGTCAACAACGCGGCTCCCGACCGCGGCGAGGGATACGCGGTCTCCCTCCAGTGGACCGCCCTGGAGCCCGGCAGGTCCATGGACGCGGTATTCGAGCTCAACAAGGCGAAGGACTTCGCGGAGTTCCGCAGGGCGGCGGAGAGGTTCGAGGTCCCCTCGCAGAATCTGGTCTACGCCGACGCGAAGGGCAACATCGGCTACCAGGCGCCCGGCCTGATCCCGATCCGCGCCAAGGGCGACGGCTCACTGCCGGCCCCGGGCTGGAACCCGGACTACCGGTGGGAGGGCTTCATCCCCTTCGACGAGCTTCCTTACGAGGAGAACCCGAAGCGGGGCTACATCGTCACCGCCAACCAGGCCGTCATCGACAAGGACGACTACCCGTACCCGCTGACCGAGGACTGGGGCTACGGCGCCCGGAGCCAGCGGATCAACGACCTCATCAAGTCGAAGATCAAGGACGGCGGCAAGATCTCCACCGACGACATGCGCACGATGCAGACGGACAACCGCAGCGAGATCGCCACGCAGCTCATGCCGCACCTGCTGAAGATCGATGTCTCGGACCCCGCCATCCGCGAGGCCCAGAAGCTCCTCGAAGGCTGGGACTACACCCAGGAGCCGGACTCGGCGGCGGCCGCGTACTTCAACGCTGTCTGGCGCAACGTCCTCAAACTCGCCTTCGGGAACAAGCTTCCCAAGGAGATGCGTGTCAAGGGGGAGTGCCTCAGCGTGCGCCCCGCCGACAGCACGGGCCCGGCCGACGACCTCGCGGAGCTGGTACGGGAGTGCGGCCAGCGGTCCGCGGACTCGGCGCAGCCGGACGGTGGCGACCGCTGGTTCGAGATCACCCGCAAGATCCTCAAGGACCCGGACAACGAGTGGTGGCAGTCGCCGAAGACCCGTACCGAGAAAGCCACCAAGACCCGCGACGAACTTCTGCTGCGCGCCCTCACGGACGCGCGCTGGGAGCTGACCGCCAAGCTCGGCAAGGATGTCTCCACCTGGAGCTGGGGCCGGCTGCACCAGCTGAACCTGGAGAACCAGACCCTTGGTACGGAGGGCCCCGGCATCGTGAGGACCCTTCTCAACCGCGGCCCGTGGAACCTGGGCGGCGGCGAGGCCGCGGTCAACGCCACCGGCTGGAACGCGGCCGGCGGCTACGAGATCATGTGGGTGCCGTCGATGCGGATGGTGGTCAACGTCGGTGACTGGGACAAGTCCCGCTGGATCAACCTGACGGGCGCCTCCGGGCACGCGTACAGCCCGAACTACACCGACCAGACGGAGAAGTGGGCCAAGGGCGAGCTGATCGACTGGTCCTTCAGCAGCAGAGCCGTGGAGGAGAGTACGGGGGACACTCTGACGCTCGCGCCGTAGGCGCCGCGCCGTAAGGCACCGGCGGCGAGCACCGCGCCGCAAGCGCCCCTCGGCAAGCGCCCCGGCCCGGGAGCCGCCTTCACGCGCTCCCGAAGCGCCTGGTCCCGCCCGGAGTCACCACCACGTGCACGGGGCGGTCGTGCGGCTCCTCAGGGACCCGCTCGACCACCTCGTGGTCGTACAGCAACACCGCGAGCACGGCACCCGCCCCCGCTCTCTCCAGTCGGCCCAGGACCCGGTCGTACGACCCGCCGCCCCGCCCCAGCCGCATCCCGCGCCCGTCCACCGCGAGCCCGGGAAGCAGCACCGCCCGAGCCTGAAGCACCGCGTCCACACCCAGCCGGGCACCGTCCGGCTCCCGCAGTCCCCGCCCCGCGCGCCCCAGCCGCTCAGCCCCCTCGTACACCGCCCAGTCCAGATCGTTGTCAGGCAGCAGCACCGGCAGGAGGACCCGCACCCCCCGCTCCCGCAGCGCGTCGAGCAGCGCGCGCGTGCCCGGTTCGCGCCCCACCGAGACGTACGCGGCGACGGTCCCGGCCTCCGCGAGTTCGGGAAGCTCCAGTGCCCGCCGGGCGAGAACCGCGGAGGCGTTCCGGACGTCCTCTTCGGACAGCAGGCGCCGCGCGCTGAGGAGCTCCTGTCGCAGAGCCGGTTTTCCTGACATGTCGGAGTTCATCGGACTTCGCAAATCTCTCGTATGTGTATGTATGGAGAGAAAGTTAACCGGAGTCACATCTTCCCCTCATCCGTGGCGGATAGGCTGCTCGCCATGACTCAGTCGCCCCCCAGGATCAGCAAGGCTGTCATCCCTGCCGCAGGGCTGGGAACGCGTTTCCTGCCTGTCACCAAGGCCACTCCCAAGGAGATGCTGCCTGTCGTCGACAAGCCCGCGATCCAGTACGTGGTCGAGGAAGCCGTGATGGCAGGGCTCTCCGACGTTCTCATGGTCACCGGACGCAACAAGCGTCCCCTGGAAGACCACTTCGACCGCAACTACGAACTGGAGGAGGCGCTCACCCGCAAGGGAGACACCGAACGCCTGGCCAAGGTGCAGGAGTCCAGCGACCTGGCGACGATGCACTACGTCCGGCAGGGCGACCCCAAGGGCCTCGGCCACGCCGTCCTGTGCGCCGCCCCGCACGTCGGCGACCAGCCCTTCGCGGTACTCCTCGGTGACGACCTGATCGACCCGCGCGACCCGCTGCTCTCCCGCATGGTCGAGATCCAGGAGAGCGAGGGCGGCAGCGTCATCGCCCTGATGGAGGTCGAGCCCGACCAGATCCACCTCTACGGATGCGCCGCCGCCGAGCCCACCCCGTACAGCGACGTGGTCAAGGTGCACGACCTGGTCGAGAAGCCCGACAAGGCGGACGCGCCCAGCAACTACGCCATCATCGGCCGTTATGTCCTGGACCCGGCCGTCTTCGGGATACTGCGTCAGACGGAGCCCGGCCGCGGCGGCGAGATCCAGCTCACCGACGCGCTCCAGCAGCTCTCCGCCGACGAGAAGATCGGCGGCCCGGTGCACGGCGTCGTCTTCAAGGGACGCCGCTATGACACGGGTGACCGCGGCGACTATCTGCGTGCCATTGTCAGACTCGCGTGCGAACGTGAAGACCTGGGACCGGACTTCCGGACCTGGCTCCGCAGTTACGTCAACGAGGAGATGTAAGACCTTGAGCAGTACGGCGACACCGGCACCGGCGCCTGCCTCGGGCCAAGGACGGCTCTGGACGGTGGACGAGCACCTGGCGGACATCCTCGCCACGGTCCGTCCGCTCGACCCGATCGAGCTGCAACTGCCCGACGCCCAGGGCTGCGTCCTCGTCGAGGACGTCACGGTGCCGGTGGCGCTGCCGCCGTTCGACAACAGCTCCATGGACGGCTACGCGGTCCGTACGGCCGACGTGTCCGGCGCCGACGAGGAGTTCCCCGCCGTCCTGACCGTCATCGGCGACGTGGCGGCGGGCGGCGAGACCCTGCCGCGCGTCGGGCCGGGCGAGGCGGCCCGGATCATGACCGGCGCACCGCTGCCGCCCGGCGCCGAGGCCGTCATCCCCGTCGAATGGACCGACGGCGGTACGGGCGGCGGGGCCGCCACCTCCATGCGGCCGGCCGGCTCCGCGCCCGAGGGCGCGAGCGGCGAGGTCCGGATCTACCGCCCCGTCGAGCCCCGCGCCCACGTCCGCGCGCGCGGCAGCGACGTCCAGGCCGGGGACCTCGCCCTGGAGGCCGGCACGATCCTGGGGCCGCCGCAGATCGGCCTGCTCTCCGCCATCGGCCGCGCCACCGTCCGGGTCCACCCGCGCCCGCGCGTGGTCGTCCTGTCGACCGGCAGCGAACTGGTCCAGCCGGGCGAGGCGTTGGGCCAGGGCCAGATCTACGACTCCAACAGCTTCGCGCTCACGGCCGCCGCGCGGGACGCCGGCGCCATCGCCTACCGGGTCGGCGCGGTCACCGACGACGCGGACACCCTCCGGGCCACGATCGAGGACCAGCTGATCCGCGCGGACATGATCGTGACGACAGGCGGGGTCAGCGTCGGGGCGTACGACGTGGTCAAGGAGGCGCTCTCCTCCGTAGGAGACGAGGACGAGCCGGGCAGCGGCATCGACTTCCGCAAGCTCGCGATGCAGCCGGGCAAGCCCCAGGGTTTCGGCTCGATCGGCCCCGATCACACCCCGCTGCTCGCCCTCCCCGGCAACCCCGTCTCCAGTTACGTCTCCTTCGAGTTGTTCGTACGCCCCGCGATCCGCGCGCTCATGGGCCGCGAGGACGTCCACCGCCGGACGGTCCGCGCGACCCTGAAGGCCGACAAGGCGCTGAGGTCCCCGGCGGGCCGGCGCCAGTTCCTGCGCGGGATGTACGACGCCGAGACGGGCTCCGTCGTCCCCGTCGGCGGCTCCGGCTCCCATCTCGTCGCCGCCCTCGCGCACGCCGACGCGCTGATCGTGGTCCCCGAGGAGGCGGTCTCGGCGGAGCCCGGGAGCGAGGTCGACGTGGTGCTGCTCGGCTGACGGCCGGGCGGTGGCGGTAGCGTGTCCTGCCAGACAGGCCCCGCCGGGCCCGGACCGGGAGCGCCACAGCGATGACTGCGTTTTCCCGGGGGGAGACCCCCGGACCTTCTCCACAAGGCCGCCTGACCCATATCGACGAGGCGGGCGCGGCCCGTATGGTCGACGTCTCCGCCAAGGAGGTCACCGCGCGCACCGCCAGCGCGAGCGGCCGGGTGCTGGTCTCGCCGCGCGTGGTCGAACTGCTGCGGGGCGAGGGGGTGCCCAAGGGCGACGCCCTGGCCACCGCCCGTATCGCGGGGATCATGGGCGCGAAACGCACGCCGGAGCTGATCCCGCTCTGCCATCCGCTGGCGCTCTCGGGAGTCACGCTCGACCTCGCCGTCACGGACGACGCGGTGGAGATCCTGGCGACGGTGAGGACCACCGACCGCACGGGCGTGGAGATGGAGGCCCTGACCGCGGTCTCGGTCGCGGCGCTGACGGTGGTCGACATGGTGAAGGCCGTCGACAAGGGCGCGGTCATCACGGACGTACGGGTCGAGGAGAAGACCGGCGGGAAGTCGGGCCACTACTCCCGCCGGGCGCCCGAGCCGGACGGACGGCCGCGGACGAACGGGACCCCGGAGAGGGGCACGGCATGAGCGATCCCGCCGAGAGCGGCACCGCGCCCCGGGCGAGGGAGCCGTACCGCGCGCTCGTCGTCACCGCGTCCAACCGCGCGGCGGCCGGCGTCTACGCGGACACCGGAGGCCCGATCATCGCGAGCGCCCTCGCGGAGCTCGGCTTCTCCGTCGACGGCCCGCTGGCCGTGCCCGACGGCGACCCGGTCGAGCGCGCCCTGCGGGACGGGGTGGCCGCGTCGTACGCCGTCATCCTGACCACCGGCGGCACCGGGATCTCGCCCACCGACCGCACCCCCGAGGCCACCCGCCGCGTCCTGGACCACGAGATCCCCGGCATCCCCGAGGCGATCCGGGCCGAGGGCGCCCGGAAGGTCCCCACCGCCGCCCTGTCGCGGGGCCTCGCTGGTGTCGCGGGCCGGACCCTGATCGTGAATCTGCCGGGCTCCTCCGGCGGTGTACGGGACGGGCTCGCCGTCCTGAGCCGGCTGCTCGTTCACGCCGTCGACCAGATCCACGGCGGCGATCACCCCCGCACCGACGGATGAACTCCTTCTGGCCCGTGGCGCTGGTGGACGGCGATGTCGTCCTCCGGCCAATAAAGTCGCGCGACCAACGGGCCTGGCGCGAGGTGAACCGGCGCAACCGCGAGTGGCTGCGGCCCTGGGAGGCGACGATCCCGCCGGCGCCACCCGGCGCCCCGGTCGTCCAGCGCCCGACGTACCGGCAGATGGTCCGCCATCTGCGCGCCGAGGCGAACGCGGGGCGGATGCTGCCCTTCGTCATCGAGTACCAGGGGCGCCTGGTCGGCCAGTTGACCGTGGCAGGGATCACCTGGGGCTCGATGTGCTCGGGGCATGTCGGCTACTGGGTGGACCGCGACGTCGCGGGGCGCGGCGTCGTGCCCACGGCCGTGGCCCTCGCCGTCGACCACTGCTTCCGTCTGGTGGGGATGCACCGGATCGAGGTCTGTATTCGGCCCGAGAACGGGCCGAGCCGCCGGGTCGTGGAGAAACTCGGATTCCGTGAGGAAGGCACCCGGCCCCGTTATCTGCACATCGACGGGGCGTGGCGGGACCATCTGGTCTTCGCGCTCACGGCCGAGGAAGTGCCGGAAGGACTCCTGCGCCGCTGGCACCAGGCGCGACCTGGGACGCCACATAAATGAAATATGTGTTCGATAATGGTCGCCATCCGACCATCAAGTGATCCGAACAATCACAAAAAAAGTCCGTGATATCAGCCAGATCGTGCGACACACCGGCTCAATTGGCGGATGCCCTCGCGCGAACACCTCTACGGTGTGAACCGTGAGCAGCAGCGGCCTCATCTACGCAGTCATCGTCGGGGCCTGGGCCGCCTACTTGGTACCGATGTGGCTCCGCAGGCAGGACGAGCTCAACGAAGCCCGTCCGACGGAACGCTTCAGCACCGCCATCCGGCTGCTGTCCGGACGGGCGGCCATGGAGCGCCGGTACGCCAAGGAGTTGCAGGACCGCGCCACCGAGGAGGCCGGGCCCGACGATGAACCGGACGTCGCGGCGGAGCCGACGAGCTCCGTCGACGTCCGGGCCTTCTCCGCGCCCCCGGACCATACGGAAGTCCGCCTGGAGATCCCGGCACCGTCGCCCGAGCCCACGCCCGAGCGGCGCGAGGCCCCCTCCGGCGCCGCGGCCGAACGAGCCCGCCGCGCCCAGCGGTCCCAGGTCCTCGCCCGCCGCCGGCGCACCACCGTGGTGCTCTTCCTCGTCTTCACGGTCGGCGCGATCGTCGCGGGCGTCCAGGGGCTCGCCTTCCTTTGGGCGCCGGGCGTCCCCGCCGTACTCCTCAGCGCGTACATCGTTCATCTGCGCGCCCAGGAACGGCGCCGCTTCGTCTTCACCATGGACCGCCGCAGGGCCGAGATCGCCGCGCAGCGCCTGCGCGAGAACCGCCCCCGCCGCCACCAGCCCTCGGCCCCGGCCGAGCCGGACGAGGAGCCCGAACCGCGCACCGCCCCGGAGCCGGTCGCCTCGGTCTCCCCGCAGGAGGCCGGCCGCCGCGCCCTGGTCGAGCAGACGGACCACGCCGAATGGGTCGACCAGCAGCGCGAACGCGAACGCGGCCCGGCCCGCGGCGACAGCTGGGAACCGGTCCCGGTCCCGCTTCCGACGTACGTGACGGCCCCGGTCGCCCCGCGCGCGGGAGGCGGCGTCAACGTCAGCGACCCGGAAACCTGGAGCGCGGCCCGCTCCTCCACGGCCGAACCGACCCCACCGGAACCGACCCCCGCCGAACCCCCGGCCCAACGCCGCCACCGCGACCGCAGCCGCACCCCCCTCTTCGACCAGTTCGACGAGGACGACCGCCCCCGCGCGGCCAACGAGTGACCAGCGAGGAACTGATTTCCAAGCACCCCGACGGGGGTGCTAAAGTTTCATTCGTCGCAAGGGCCTGTGGCGCAGTCTGGTAGCGCACCTCGTTCGCATCGAGGGGGTCTGGGGTTCAAATCCCCACAGGTCCACATCGGCAGGGTCGTTCGCGGGTTCACCTGCGAACTGTTCACGAGATCCCGTTCAGACGGTCACCGTCTGAACGGGATCTCGTCGTTTCGGGCTCTACTTGTGTGAAAGTCAACCTGCCGGGCCGCCGCGAGGCGCGGCGGTGTGTTTCGGAACGGACCGGGGGCGGAGATGCGGACATGCCGCAGGGACCGCAGGCATGGAGGCAGACTCCTGCGGTCTCGCGACGTGTCGATCTTCAATTACGGGATTTGTGGTGGCTCAGGGGCTGCGGCTCGGACTTCGGGGGAGGGGCGTGGCTGTCTGCTCGGCCGTTGGGTAGGGCGGGGGGACATCGCCCGGCTCGGGGTCAAGGCCGGTGATGGCGCTCTTCTTGCTGGCGACCAGGTACTGCTCGAGCTCCTTGATGTTGTGGACCACGACGGTGATGGCGGACAGGAGAGTCTGGGCGCCACGGCCACGGGGCTGACGCCTCTCGCGGGCGTGCAGGGCGGAGTCGACAGATTTCAGCCGCCCGTTGCCGCCTTCAATGTGCGCGCGCAGTGTCTGGTAAGCCAAGGCCCAGGAGGGTGTCTGCCGAGGCAGTTCCTGTCGCGTGCGGGGCATGACGTGCTCTTGCACGGTGACGGAGGACTGGCGGCAGCATTTGGGGCGTTCGTCGAGGGGAAGGTCGGGGGCTCGACGCTGGGTCGGGCAACGGGGTGCGCAGCACGCTCCCGGTGGACGTCAAGGTTGATGACGACTGGCACGGGCCCCTTCTTCTTAGGGGTGCCGCGATCTTCACGCTCCTGTGCCCAGGGGCAGTTGAGTTTGGTGATGGGGCAGGCGTACCGCTCGGTGCCGCGGTCGTCGAGGGTGCCCTTGCGGGTGAGCGCGTATGGCCCGATCTGCTGCAACTGCTCGCTCAGGGAGATGCGTTCACGCTCGTTCTTGGCGCTGCGGATCTGCTGGTAGAGGTCGAGCAAGCGGCGCGGGGTGAGGGGGCAGAACAGTCGGCCCACCTTGGTGATTGTGCCCTGGTGATGGCCTTCCGCTTTGGCGGAGGCGACCTGGGGCTCAGTGAAGTCGAGGACCGGCATGTATCCGAGGGCGCGCATCGGTCGGTGGAAGTTCTCGGGAGGAGCTTTATGTATGCACGGTCGGCCGCTGTGAAGCCGCGGAGTTCGGTGAGCTGGGCCAGGACGGCGCTGACGTATTGAGCGTGGCGGCCCATGTCTTTCTCGGGCGTATGCAGCACCATGCCGAGGATGAGCTGCGGGTAACGGCCGGCCCGGTCCGGGTTGGCGTGGGCCGCGATGGCGAGGGTGGCGCTGTAGCCGAACTCCCGGTCGCCACCGCCCTTGTAGTGCCAGTTGGCGCTGGCCTCCAGCGCGGCACGCTTGTGCTTCGGTTCCTCCTGGGACACTGGAAAAGAGGAGGTGGCGAGCATGTCGAACGAGCGCGACGACGTGCGGATCGACGCTCTTCATGAGTAGGTGTTCACGAGGTCGTTGACCGTGCGTGATGGCTGCTGGTCCGGTCTGGCAACTGAGTCGGCGGTACGGGATCCGATGCGGCGTTGCTACTTCACATCTTTGGCCAGGACGGCGACGGCGACCTTGCCGACCACCGTCGTCAGGACGTAGTTGGTTGAGCTACTGAAAGCGATACCGACGCCGGCTGGTATCGCCTTAGCCATCGCCTTCTGGGTGAAGGTGATGGACACCCGTTTGAACAGCTGCTTGATCGTGATCAAAGCGGGTCCTCGCAGGTACCGGTAGACCAGCTTCTCGGCGATCTTCAGGACCGCCGCCTTGCCGCCCTTCGCCGCCATCTGTTCTGCCGAACCCGCCAACGCGAACACGAAGGCGAGGTGCTTCTTGTTCCAGAAGGCCGTCGAGACGATCGGGCCCAGTTCGACCATCCGGCCGTGCCGTTCTCGTTGAACGCTACGTCTCACCAGCTCAGTTGAGAAAGGCCGGACGGCGACAGCTGGTATCCCTGGTGCGGCCCAAGGCCCCGCGCAGGGTCTGGGCGCCCACGACCACCGCCGGCGACAGCCAGAGAATCGGGCACGGCCAGGCCCAAGGGCAGGACGACAGACTGTGATCGCTCCGCTCCCTTCAACCGCCGTTCAGTTCTGCTGGTGGCTTTCGCGGTCTTCGAGGGCGCTGATGGCGGTGGCCGTGAGGCTGTGGGTGATGTGGCCGCGCATCAGCTGGGCCGCTTCGGCGGCCTGACCGTCCACGATGAGCGCGACGAGGCGGTGATGTTCTTGAAGGTCGCGGGTGCGGGGTTCGTCGCCGGGCGGGAGTTCGAGGCCGAGGCGGCGGTAACGGTCGGACTTGTCCCACAGATCGTCCAGGAGACGGATGAGGACGTCGTTGTGGGAGGCCCGGTACAGCGCCTGGTGGAAGGTGCGGTGGGCGCCGAGTGCTTCCTCGCCCCACTGGCGGGTGACGGGGAGCAGGTTGTTGACCGCGGCTTGCATGGCCGCGATGTCCTGGTCGGTGCGGCGCCTGGCAGCGAGCTCGGCTGCGGTGGGGTCCAGGGACAGTCGCACTTCGAAGAGCTGGCGGGCTTCGTCGGAGTTCATGGAGGACACGCGTACGTCGCGGTGGGTTTCGACGTCGACCAGGCCCTCGCTGCTCAGGCGGCGGATGGCCTCGCGCAGCGGCGTGATGCTCATGTTGAGGGAGTCGGCCAGCTCGTACTGCGCCAGCCGTGAGCCGGCCGGGAGGCCGCCGGACAGAATCAAGCCGCGGAGTTCCGCGTAGGCGAAATCGCTCTTGCTCAGAAAAAGGTTCGGACCTGCCATCGACCCCTGTGTTTCCTTCCCGGATGTCCTGACCCCTTGACAGCACCTGGTCGATCATCTCACCCTAACCCCCGTGGCAACTTATAAGATATGAGGTTGACGATGAAGATCACTGCTGTCTACGAGGGCACCGTCCCGATCAGCTCCTCGATCCGCAACGCCTGGATCGATTTCAGCGCGATGGACTGTTCGATCGTGGCGATCGTCAGCGACGTCATCCGCGACGGAAAGCCGGTCGTGGGCTACGGCTTCAACTCCAACGGCCGCTACAGCGCGGGCGAGATCCTGCGCCGGCGCATCCTGCCGCGGCTGATGGACGCCGAACCCGGCAGCCTGCTGGACGAGCAGGGCGAGCTGGACCCCGCCAGGGCGTGGGAGATCATGATGCGCAACGAGAAGCCCGGCGGGCACGGGGAACGCTCGGTCGCGGTCGGCGTCGTGGACATGGCGCTGTTCGACCTCGCCTCCAAGATCGCGGGCAAGCCGCTGTACCGGTGGCTGTCGGACCGCTACGGTGACGGCCGGCCCGACGACTCCGTCTTCGTCTACGCCGCAGGCGGCTACTACGCCCCGGGTAAGACCCTCGGTGACCTGCAGGACGAGATGCGCGGCTTCCTCGACCTGGGCTACGACGTCGTCAAGATGAAGATCGGCGGCGCCGATCTCCCCGAGGACCTGCGACGCATCGAAGCGGTCATCGACGTACTGGACGGGGACGGCTCCCGGCTGGCCGTCGACGTCAACGGCCGCTTCGACCTCACCACCGCCCTGGAGTACGGGCGGGCCATCGAGAAGTACGACCTGTTCTGGTACGAGGAGATCGGTGACCCGCTGGACTACCGGCTGAATGCCGTGGTCTCCGAAAACTACTCCGGCCGGATCGCCACCGGCGAGAACCTCTTCTCTCTCCAGGACGCCCGCAACCTGATCCGCTACGGCGGCATGCGCCCGGACCGCGACATCATCCAGGTCGACCCGGCGCTCAGCTACGGGCTGGTGGAGTATTTGCGCATCCAGGACATGCTGCGCCAGCACGGCTGGTCTCCGCGCCGCTGCATCCCGCACGGCGGACACCAGTTCTCCCTGCACATCGCAGCCGCCCTCAAGCTAGGCGGCAACGAGTCGTATCCGGGAGAGTTCCAGCCCACCGGCGGGTTCGCCGACGACGCCATGGTCGAAAAGAGCCAGGTCAACCTCACCGACACCCCCGGCATCGGCTTCGAGGGCAAGGCCGCCTTCTACAAGGTGCTGCGCGAGCTGCACAGCTGACCCGACCGCCGGCCTCGGCCGGATCCGGCATCGGCCACCGGCGCACTGCTCCATTCGCGCCGTTCGCACGTCACCGGGGACGCGGTACGCCCGCGTCCCCGGAACTCCACGGGACAGGGCTTTTCAAGATCGTGCTGCAAGGGAGCACCAACGATGACATCCACTACCGCCACCGGCCGTCCGCAACGGTCCCGGCTGAACCGTCTGATGCGTGAGCTGTGGTTCCAGGTGGTGCTGGCCGCGGTTCTCGGTATCGCCGTCGGTATCGCCTTCCCCGGGTTGGGGGAGAACCTGAAACCGCTCAACGACTGGTTCATCGCGCTGGTCAAGATGATCGTGATACCGGTCGTCTTCTGTGTCGTGACCACCGGCATCGCGTCCATGGACAACCTGCGCAAGGCAGGCCGCATCGGCGTGAAGGCGATCAGCTACTTCCTCGTGCTGTCGCTGGCGTCGATGCTGATCGGACTGGTGGTTGCCAACGTCTTCCATCCCGGTACCGGCCTGCACGTCGATCCCTCGACCCTGAACGCCGACGACGTGCCCGAGGCCGCCCAGGAACACGCCACCCTCACCGGGTTCGTCTCCTCGCTGATCCCCGCCTCGCTGTTCGGCGCGATAACCGGTGACGCGATCCTGGCCGCCCTGGTGGTGTCGATCGTGTTCGGTGTGGCACTGAAGATGTCAGGCGAGCAGGCGGCCCCCCTGACCAACGGCATCCGTGCCCTGTCGGACGTGGTGTTCCGCATCGTGGGCTGGGTCATGCGACTGGCCCCCCTGGGCACCTTCGGCGCCCTGGCCACCGTGGTCGCCACGTACGGCGCCGAGAGCCTGAAGCAACTCGGCTACCTCATCATCCTGTTCACCGCGACCTGCATCGTCTACGTCCTGGTGGTGCTGGGCGCCATCATGCGGGCCTGCGGGCTGGGCCTGTTCGCCCTCATGCGGTTCCTCAAGGCCGAGCTGCTCGTGGCCCTCAGCACGTGTTCCAGCGAGGCCGTCCTGCCGCAGCTGGTGCGCAAGCTGGAGACCCTCGGCGTCGGCCGCCCCGTCGTCGGCATCGTCATCCCCTCGGGTTTCTCCTTCAACCTCGACGGCTCCGCTGTCTACCTGACGATGGCCTCCATGTTCCTGGCCCAGGCCGTCGGCATCGACCTCTCCTGGCAGCAGCAACTGGTCATGGTGGGCGTCATGATGCTCACCAGCAAGGGCACCGCGGGCATCGCGGGCGGTGCGTTCATCGTGCTGGCCAGCACCGTCACCGCGGTCGGCCACATCCCCCTGGCCGCCCTGTCGCTGATCGTCGGCGTCGACCGCATCCTCAACGAGGGCCGCGTCTTCATCAATGTCCTGGGCAACGCCATCGCCACCATCGTGATCGGTAAGTGGGAGAACGACTTCGACACCGCACAAGCCCACTCGGTGCTCTACCCCTCCAAGAAACCACCGCAGCCGGCAGCGGCCGAGACCACCAAGGTCGGCGTCGGCAGCTGACCGGACCACCCCGGGCCCGTTTCCCCTGCGGTGCCCGCGGGTTCCAGCCGCCGCCTGCCGATACCGGGAGGCGGCGGCTTCACCGCACTGCGCGCACGACAGAAGAATGAGGACAGCACGCATGAGCGCGCCCAGCGTCTCCTACTCGATCACTGTCCGGCTCGAGGTGCCCGCCAGCGTCCCGGCCGTCTCGCAACTGACCTCCCCCTGACCCAGCGCGTGCACTGCTCTTCAGCAGCCCTTTGCCACGCGCCCCCGCCGCCCATTCCGAGAGAACTGCCATGCACCTGATGCGTATCGGGGCCGAAGGATCTGAGCGTCCCGTGGTCCGTATCGACGAGCACAGCTACGTCGACGTCTCCGACATCGTCCCGGACTTCGACGAAGCCTTCTTCGCAGCCGGTGGACCCGACACCCTGCGCAAGACCGTCACTGCACGTCTGGACGCAGGCCACGTGCACCGCTTCCAGGCCGAAAGAATCGGTGCTCCCATAGCCCGGCCTCACCAGATCCTGGGTGTCGGCCTCAACTACCGCACCACCGACCAGGTCGAGTCCGCAGAGCCGCTCGTCTTCACCAAGGCCCCCAACTCGCTGTCAGGTCCGTACGACCCGATCTGCATTCCCCGCGGCTCCACGCAGACCGACTGGGAGGTCGAGCTGGGCGTCGTCATCGGCAAACGCTCCCACTACCTTGCCGACGAAACCGCTGCCACCGCCGCGATCGCCGGATACGTGCTGGTCAACGACATCAGCGAGCGGACCTTCCAGAAGGAGCGGGGAGGGCAGTGGGTCAAGGGCAAGTCCGCCCCCACCTTCAACCCCTGCGGGCCCTGGCTGGCCACCCCCGACGCCATGGGGGACACCACGTCTCCGCAGCTGTGGCTGGAGCACAACGGCATCCGCCGCCAGTACGGCAGCACCGAAGACATGATCTTCAGTGCGCCCTACATCATCCACCACCTCAGCCAGTTCATGGTCCTCGAGCCCGGGGACCTCATCAACACCGGCACCCCGTACGGTGCAGGCAAAGACCTCAGCCCTCCACAGTTCATGCGCCCCGGCGACACCCTCACCTGCGGCGCCGACGGCCTGGGCAGCCAGCACCAGACAGCCGTCACCGCCCGCTGACCCATCCGCCCGGCATCTGATCCACCAGCAAGGAAGGCCATGCGGGGAGTTCTCACCGGATTCACGGTGATCGCTGTCGTCATCGCCGTCGGCTACATCCTCGGACGCCGCGGACACCTGGGGCACGACGGCCGGACGGTCCTGACCAAACTGGCCTTCAACGTCGCCACCCCTGCCCTGCTCTTCACCACGCTCGCGGGCGCCGACCTGTCGGTCATCCTCTCCGAACGGCTCCTGGTCACCGCGGCCAGTACGGCCGCCGCAGCGTCCGTCTTCATCACCGTCGGGCTACTACGGGGCTGGGGCGCCGGACAGATCACGATCGGTGCCCTGTGCTCCAGCTACGTCAACGCCGGCAATCTCGGTATCCCGATCGCCGTCTACGTCCTGGGAGACGCCTCACTCGTCGCCCCGGTCCTGCTCTTCCAGCAGATCATCGTCACCCCGCTGGCCCTGACCGTCCTCGACCTGACGCAGCCCGGCGAGCCGGGGCCGCCCTGGCGGCGCCTGACCACACCACTGCGCAACCCGATGGCGATCGGCTCGCTGGCGGGCGTGACCGTGGCCGCCACCGGATGGAACCTGCCGCTGCCCGTCATCGAACCGCTCACCCTCATCGGCAACATGTCCGTCCCCGCGGTCCTGCTGGCCTTCGGGATCTCCCTGCGCGGCAGCGGCCGGCCAGGTCAGGGGGACAAACGGCCTGCCCTGGTCCTGTCAGTCGTCCTCAAAACGATTGCCCAGCCCCTCATCGCCTGGAGTCTTGGCGCGGGCGTCTTCCACTTGCGCGGCGCGGCGCTGCTTGACGTCGTCGTGACCTCGGCCCTGCCCGCCGCCCAGAATCTCTATACCTACGCCTCGCACTACCGCACCGCCGAACAACTCGCCAGAGAATCGATCCTGCTGTCGACCCTTGCCTCCATACCGGCGCTGATCACGGTCGCGGCTCTCCTGGGCTAGGAACCGAGTGCCCGGGCATGTGCTACCAGGCAATGGCGGGGAACAGCTGCTGCGGCATCTCACTTCCATGTGCGGAACAACAAGTTGGGAAACGATCTTCCCGGCGCTGGGAAGCCCTTGCCCGACGGCACCGTATCCCCAGGTCAGACCCATCCGTGAACGGCCCTGACATCCGACAGTTCTCAAGTAGCTCTTGAGGACCGCCACGAGATCCCGCCCAGCCGAAAGGCCGGGCGGGATCTCGTCGTTTGTGGGACTGCAACAAGACCGCAGAGAGCGACCGCAGCTGCACCCAACCGATCGCACACGTCCATCTCCCGCCCATGCCGCATCGATCGGCGAGCTGTCCACCGGTTCTTCCTCGATCTTGAACCGGCCGAAGTTCGGTGGGTTCTTCGGGGCGCCGGCTCTCACGTAGACATCGCGATCTACTGGTTCCCGGATATGTCAGTGAGCTTCGATGCGCCCGATGACGAAGGCACGTTCGTATGGAGCTCAAGGCAGGACCGGGCCGTCCTGACCCATGCCGTCACGGAAGCCGTGCAGTCACTTCTGCGACTCACCGGAGAGGAAGGCTGGTGGACTCGATCATGCTCCACATTCGGGGCTCCGGCGACGACGTGCTGGAGCACGTCTTCCGTCTTGCCGAGGCTCTGCGGTGCAAGGGCGTCTGCCGAGGCAGTCAGCTTGCCGCCCTTCTTGCCGCGATCGACCGGGTTCGGCCCGGTCAGCGATACCCCCTTCTTGGCGCGAACGGAGGCCGCGTCGACCATCGCCGAGCTCCAGTCCACCTCGCCCCGGGCCCCGAGTTCGTCCAGCACCGCCCGGTGCAGCCCACGCCACAGACCGGCCTCGGTCCATACCGTGAAGCGGCGATGCGGCGGTGGCGGGCGACGTGCCGAACGCCGGCGGCAGATGCCGCAAGGCACAGCCGCTGGTCAGCGCGTACACCACTGCCGTGAACACGGCCCGCTCGTCACACGGAGCGGTCCCACCACCTTGCGGACGAGCAGCAACCGATGGCAGCAACGGGGCGGCCAGCTCCCAGAGTTCATCAGGAACGGGATGCTTCGATAGATCAGCACCCACGACCGGCATCATGCCGCACGAACATCACGTCACGTGAGACACCTTCTAAGCCTTGATTGGTGCGGCCGACCTGGCGGCCTGCTCGATCTTCGCGCAGTAGGCCGCACGGGCTTCCTCGTCGATCTGCTTCTCGTGTTCGGCGCGCAACCCGGTCCGGCCGTCGAGGCCCTCGCGTAGGATATCGGCGTGCCCGGCATGCCGGACGGACTCGCTGAGGACATGGACCATGATGGCGAACAGGTTCGTGTCCTCCGCCCACCACGGCACATGGCCGGGGGCGTCGAGGGAAAGCTCGTTGATCGTCGCGTCCGAGTGTTCCCACGTGCGCCGGTAGAACCCGATGATCTGATCGCGGTTCTCGTCCTCGGTCGCCCACAGATCGCTGCCGTCGGAGTCCTGCCACCGGGGCAGCGGCTCCGGGGAAGGCCGGCCGAAGACCTCGCCGAAGTACCTGGCCTCGACGGTGGCCACATGTTTGACCAGGCCGAGGAGGTTGGTCCCGGTCGTCGTCAAAGGCCGGCGGGCGTCGTATTCGGACAAGCCGTCGAGTTTCCAGAGCAGCGCCCTGCGGTCCCGCCGCAGTCTCCCGTGCAGGTCGTCTTTCGCGAATTCATCGATCATGCGGCATGAGCCTGCCATGGGCTGCCCGTGGTCTCAAGATCCCGTACGTGGTCCGCAACGACTGGCAGAGCCGAAGCCTGGCCGTGGCCGCCGCCCTGACCTGCTAAAAGAAGTTCGCGAAACTTGCCACGTGAGACAATCTCTAAACTCGCCAAGTTCTGCAAGAAGTTCGGAATCTACTGGCACGTCTCACCGGGACGGGGAAGCACGTTCTGTCGGGGCGCGGGTGCTCGCCCCGTCAGTGAGGGCCCGCCGAAGGCTGCGTTGTGGACCCAGCGGCCATCACTTAGGTGGTTTCGGTCTGGGGGTTGTCGTCCCGGTCGGTCGCCAGCGCGGCCGGCAGCGGTAGCCCGTACTTGTCGCACAGGAATCGTGTCTGGCAGTACCGCTGGGCGTCGGCGGCCACTCTGCCGAGGACCGCGGAGTTCATGCCCGCACCGATGAGGACACCCACGAACGGCACGACCTTGGCAACGTTTTGAACGGGCACCCTGGAGCCCGCCGGGCCGAGCTGCTGCATCAACTTCTCAAGAGCGGCCAGGAGGCGGTGGTCCTGGCGGAGCTTCTGCGACCACTTTATGCGTCCCTTGACCGCGTCCGCCGCCCGTGCGGCATCACGCAACGGCTTGGCTTTGGCCGCCTGTGTCATGAAGGACCGCTGTACCAGGCGTTGGACGAAGATCTGCTCGTCGGGGTCTTTGGCGTCGTAACCGTAGGAGTACGCGATGCGCGATGCGATGGACGTGCTCAAGACCTGGATGACGAGGATGTCCGCTGTCAGCGCGACGGGGATACCGGCGACGGGGACCATGGCCAGCAGGCCCATGGCGCCACCTTCGAACGCGCCGGCGGTGCGCCACGTGAGGGTGTTGCGGGTCAGCAGCTGGTCGCAGACCTTGAGGTCCTGCTGCCGTAGTTCGGAGAAACTATCTATTTTGAAACCTCGCTTGCGGGCGAGCTTCTCGACGTTCTTCGGGTCGTTGAGCTCCATGGCCCAGTCATTGACCAGCTCAAGCAACGCGGCCGCGGCTCCGAGCGCCGGTCGCATGGCCTTGTCGGCGACCGCGTCGCCCGCGCGACGGATCGGTTCCGTGACCGCCTCTGGCACAGCGTCCGTAACCCGTCTCACGGCGTTTCCTGCGACCTCACCGGTGCGACCGAGCGCGGCGCTCGCCCAATTCGGCAGACCACGGCGGTTGTTCCGGCGCTGCCAGTGCTCGTTGAGCGTGTCCCATACCTGACTTTCGTACGCGCTCATAGGGGTTGCATCGTCGACGAGTGGGTTGGAGTAGGTGCTCATTGAGTTTCTCCATTTCGACTGTTATCAGCGGTACGTGCGGGTACCGGGGAAGGGTGCGTCGGCAGTACAGGGCCCCCGCACTGCGGCTTCCCCCACGTGTCGGCTGGTAGGACATCGTGGGTGAAGCCGACGGGGTCTCCTGGTTCACGGAGTCGGTTGGAAGGGCGACGAGTGGTAGTGCTGCCGGGGGCCCCTGACTGACGGGGGAGCGGCCGTGTCCTGTTTGACGCCCGCGCCGTCGTATCGATTGGCTGACGGACACGGGCCGCGGCAGTGCGGACGCCCGCCACCTGCGCGCCGAGCTCGCCCTGCACACCCTCGCCGCCTGGCGGACTCCTGCCCTTCCGGCGTTCGTCCTGGTGGGCGCGCTGACGGCGCCGATCCGGCCTGCGCCAGCAGTACGACGCTCCGGGCCCCGGCCAGGACTGGGACACCCTGGTGGCCAGCGCCGCCGAACTGGACGCAGACGACCGGTTCCCCTTGGCCGAGCTGCGCGCCGCCGTACCGATCCCGGATCCCACCGGCCCGGCCCTCGCCGCGCTCGCGGACGAGCTGACCGAGGCCCCCTGCACCCCACGATCTGGCCGTTGACGAACTCGCCCCGGCGGTCGTCCGGGCCCTCGCCGCTGGGTCCGGCATCGACACCCTCCGCGAGGAGCCCGTTGTTCGCCACCCCGTGCGTGTCATCCATAGTTCCTGCGCCGAGGGGCGCCGACGTACGCCGCGTGATGTTGGCGCAGAGCAGCCGGAACACCGCTCCGGAGATGGCGCCGAGACGGGAGCCACACGCACTGGGATCTCGTCGTTCCGGCATGGCCGTGAACCACCCCGCCCCCGCGTCCGTGACTTCTGTACAAGTTCCGCGGCACAGGCCGCCACCCCCACAGGAGCACTCCCATGGCCACGGCGCCCCCACAACAGGACAACTGGCTCGCGCGGCTGGCGCTGCGCTTCACCGCGGTCACCGAGAAGTGGCTGCCCGACGCGCTCGGGTTCGTTCTCGTCGGTACGTTCGCGGTCTTCGCCCTCGGACTCGCCACCGGGGAGGGGCTGTACGGGCGGCCCGACGATCCCGCCGACACCGCCGGGTTCGGGCTGGTGGACGCGTGGGGGCAGGGGTTCTGGTCGCTCATCACCTTCACGCTCCAGATGGCGATGATCATTATCGCCGGGTACGCGGTCGCGGTCTCCCCGCCCATGAGCCGGCTGATCGCCAGGATCGCGCGCGTGCCCCGTACCCCGCGTGGTGCCATCGCGTTCACGGCCGCCGTCGCCATGGGGACCTCGTACCTCAACTGGGCCTTCAGCCTCATCTTCACCGCGATCCTGGCCAAGGAGATCGCCCGACGGATCCAGGGCGTGGACTACCGGGCCCTCGGCGCCATGGCCTTCCTCGGGCTCGGGACCGTCTGGGCCCAGGGGCTGTCGGGGTCCGCCGCGCTTCAGGTGGCCAGTGAGGCGTCGAGTCCGCCGGCCGTGCAGGAGGTCATCGCGGAAGGACGTGGCAGTGGGCTCATCCCGCTCACCGAGACCATCTTCCTGTGGCAGGGCATGGTCGCCACGGCGATCATCTTCGTGATCGCGGTCGTCATGGCCTGGTTCCTCTCGCCGTCCCCCGAGCGCGCCAAGACCGCGGCGCAACTCGGCATCGACCTGGGTCCGAGCGTCGCCGAGAAGCGCGCGGAGACGCGGCGCGGGCGGCCGGGGGAGTGGATCGAGTACAGCCCCGTCTTCGCGATCCTGCTGTTCGCGCTCGGCGCCTGGTACCTCGTACGCCACTTCGCCCTCGCGGAGGGCGACCCCCTGAACGCGCTCGACCTCAACACCGTCAACCTCATCCTGATCCTGCTGGCCCTGATCCTGCACTGGCGCCCCGTCCGTCTCGCACAGGCCGTCAAGGAGGGCACCCCGGCGGCGTCCGGCGTGCTCCTCCAATTCCCCCTCTACGGCGGCATCTTCGGCATGATCGCCTTCACCGGGCTGAGCAAGACCATCGCCGGCTGGCTGGTCTCGGTGTCGAACGAGTTCTTCTACCCGGCCTTCATCGCCATCTACAGCATGGTCCTCGGCGTCTTCGTGCCCAGCGGCGGCAGCAAGTGGGTCATCGAGGCGCCGTACGTCCTGGAGGCGGCCAACCAGCTCCAGGTGAACCAGGGCTGGATGGTCGTCGTGTACGACCTCGGCGAGGCGAGCGCCAATCTGCTCCAGCCGTTCTGGATGCTGCCCACGCTGACGATCCTCGGTCTCAAGGCCCGCGACATCATGGGCTACACCTTCGCCATGTTCCTCGCCTGTTTCCCCGTCGTGCTGATCCTCGTGACCCTCTTCGCACGTACGCTTCCCTTCCCGTAGGGAAGAAGGACCGACAAGAAGCGGAGGGCGAGGTGCGGCGAATCGATGTCACAGAGCGCCGGGCCCGGCTCGGCGTACGGCACCGGCTGGCGGTGGCCGCCCGCGCGGACGGCCCCGTCGAGGTGGCGCGCGACCTCGTCACCCTCCACAGCACCGACCCGTCCTCCGTGTATGTCGCCATCTGGGCGCGGACGAACGGCGGTTCGGTACGGGACGTGGAACGCGCTGGCTTTATCGAGCACTCGCGAAGTCACTTCTCGATGGCTTTGGAAGGCACCCGCCGGGCCCGAACCTCGATATCGACGAGTACGGGAGGCGCCTCTGACCGAGGCCCGTCTGTCGGCAGCGGATCCGGACCACCGCGCCACCCGACCTCGTAGCCAGCGCCTTTGTCTTTGAACCGCCTCGATGCCGACGGCGGACGGCTGCGGCCGACGCCGCAGAGCGCTGTCCGCTTCATCGACGTTCCGTCCCGCCGCCAGGATCCGCGCCTCCCGAACTGCCCGAGAATCGCTGCTCTTCGTCATCGACAGAGCCACCCGCGAACGCGCACGGCATCGAGCGGACCCGGTTGTCGAAGTTCGACGGCACCAGCACCGGCGCGCCCACGGCGCGCAGTTCGGGCGATCTTGTCAGCAACTCCCGGAACAGCGCCTTCATCTCCTGCTTCGCCAGGAACGTGCCCAGGCAGTAGTGCGGGCCCCCGCCGCCGTATCCCACGTGCGGGTTGGGGCTCCGCGTGATGTCGAAGCGGTCCGGGTCGGTGAAGACCGACTCGTCGCGGTTGGCGGAGGCGTAGAACAGCACCACCCGATCGCCCCGCCGGAAGTCGTGGCCGTTCATCCGGTGGTCCTGGATCAGTCTGCGCCGGAACTGGATGATCGGCGTCGAGTGCCGCACGATCTCCTCGACGGCGCCGTCCGCGTACCGGTCGAAGTCGCCGAGCAGCAGGGCCCGTTGATCGGGGTGATCGGTCAGCAGGGACAGGCCGTGCGCGATCGCGTTACGTGTGGTCTCCACCCCGGCGACCATCAACAGCGAGAAGAACGAACCGAGTTGGCGGCCGTTCAGTGACTGCCCGTCGATATCGGCGTTCACGAGCGCGGAAATGAGATCCCCGGTCGGATTCCTGCGCCGCTGCCGTCCGAGGTCCGCGACCATTCCCTGCATGGAAGCCAGCGCGCGAAGGCCCTTTCCGGGTACGCGAATTCGCTGCCGCACCGTCCGAGCGACACCCGTTTCGACAGACGCCCGATTCACCTGGGCGAGGATCGACGGACGCTCCTTCTCGGGAATTCCCATCAGATTGCAGATGATTTCGAACGGCATACGTGAAGCGACCGCGGCGACGAAATCCTTCGGCCGTTCCCGGAGCAGGTCGTCCACAATGCGCTTGGCCACCGAGCGGACGTCCTCCTCCGTCGCGGCGAGAATGCGGGGGGTAAAAGCCCGCGAGACGATCCGCCGCAGCTGGGTGTGCTGCGGCTCGTCGAGATTGACCAGCGATTCGCCGAACACCGCCCGCACCCAGCGGGCCGGCTCGGGAGTGGTGACGCCGGGCGCGCTGCCGAAAACCTCCGCGTTACGGCTGGCCTCCACCACGTCCGCGTGGCTGACCAGCGCGTAGAAGCCCCGCTCCGGCCGCAGCCGACCCCCGGGCCGCTCCACGAAGTACTGCGGCGGTCCGGCGGCGCGGAGCCGGGCGAAACCCTCCAGCCTTTCGGAATGCGGCAGTTGCCAGAACGAGGGATCGGCGAGATTCGGCGTCATGTGTCCATTCCTTCCGTGACTTCGAGCTTCCCACGGCAGGCAGGACATCGGCGTGAGCCGGACGTAAGGCAGACGGGGGTATCGGAGGACTGTTCTCGCACACGGGGGCGATTAATCCGCCACTCGGGTGACGCGAACTCACATCCGGCGCCGACGGGCCGCTACTGTGCCGAAGCATGACCTCTACCAACACCGCGCAGGGAAGCCTGCAATACGCCCCTCTGCTCGGCACCCTCACGGTGATTCCCTGGACCGGTGAGCCTTCCGACGGTGAGCGCAACCCGCCTTTCCTGCTGGCCTATTCACTCGGCGACGGCCGTGACGGCGCGGAGGCCGGGGAAGAGGCGATGCACGCCGTCATCAAGGAGGTCGGGCTCAGGACCGGCCCCGGTCTGACCGATGTCGCCACGTCGCCCGGCGTTCCGATCACGCTGCTGGTGCAGGCCGGGCGGGCCGTGCTGACCATGCCGTATCTGAAGGCCCAGTGCGCCGTTCCCCCGGAGTGGGAGGAGGACGCCCGCGAGACGGGCGCGGTGTACTTCATCCTCGCCACCCAGCCGTGGCCCGAGGGCACCCCCGGCCGGCCGGTGAGCGAGGAGGAGCTGCGTGCCTTCGTCGGCGACGAGGCGGTGCTGACCGGCGCCGCGCACTGCCTGGTGCCGGTGAGCAGCCTGCGCGGCTGAGCGCGGCCCCGGCTCACAGCCCGCTCCTGCCGGCCCCTCCGTTCGCGGGGACCGTACGTCCCGCCGCGCCCCACTCCTGTACCAGAGCGCTGTAGATGGGGGTGGGGATCGGCGCGGCGGTGGGGGGAGGCGGGGTCGGCGGAGGGGGCGGGACCGCTTCGGCACGATGCTTGGGCACCGCTGAGAGGCGCTGCCATCGGGGTGCTTGAACGGAGTTCATGGTCTGGCAAACGCCGTAATCGACCCCGGAGTCACTGTGCCCGGCGTGTCGGGGGGAACAGCTGAAACGCTACTTCGAATGCGTGACCGAACCGGTGGAGCAGACACCATGACATCAGCAGTGAGCGACAACGCGCCGGCGTCCGGCGCGCACAGGTACGGGGACGAGCCCACGCGGGACGGACGGCACGCCGCCCCGGGGGTCTTCGGTGCGGGGCGGGTGCTGGCGTGGCTGCTGGTGGTGACGGGTGCGGCGGGTGTGCTGGCGTCGTGGGTGATCACGATCGACAAGTTCAAGCTGCTGGAGGATCCGGGCTTTCAGCCGGGGTGCAGTCTGAATCCGGTGGTGTCCTGCGGGAACATCATGAAGAGCGACCAGGCGTCGGTCTTCGGGTTCCCCAACCCGATGCTGGGGCTCGCGGCCTACGCGGTCGTGGTGTGTGTGGGGGCGGGGCTGCTGGCGGGGGCGCGGTACCGGCGGTGGTTCTGGCTGGGGCTGAACGCCGGAATGCTGTTCGGCGTCGGTTTCTGCACCTGGCTCCAGTACCAGTCGCTGTACAACATCGGCTCCCTCTGCCTCTGGTGCTCGCTGGCCTGGGTCGCGACGATCGTGATGTTCTCCTACGTCACCACGCACAACGTCACGCACCGGATCCTCCCCGCGCCCGGCGGACTGCGGACCGCGCTGGGAGAGTTCCACTGGGTGCTGCCGGTGCTGTGGATCGGGGCCATCGGGATGCTGATCCTGACCCGCTGGTGGGA
This sequence comes from Streptomyces sp. NPDC051217, assembly GCF_044455465.1. Lineage (NCBI taxonomy): Bacteria > Bacillati > Actinomycetota > Actinomycetes > Kitasatosporales > Streptomycetaceae > Streptomyces > Streptomyces sp. NPDC051217. The sequence goes on along the minus strand of NZ_JBITEV010000010.1, from coordinate 247,720 downwards.
CTTCTGGACCGGCTGACCCGCCGACCCGGGTGCGCGTGAACGACGAAGCGGCCGCACGCAGAACGCGCACTCGCGTGCGACGATTCCGTGCGGCCGCCGGTGGTACGGGAGTTGGATCACCCGGGCCTGACCTGCCTGACCTGCCTGACCAGCCGGACCTGCCGGCCGACCGGCCTACTGGCCGAGGGGGATCCCACCGAGCATCGCGCCGCCCTTGCCGCCCTTGGACCCGCCGCTCAGCCCCTTCGCCACGTCGCCCAGGCTGTTGACGAGGGAGCCGTCGTTCTTCGGGTCCAGCGCATTCGTGTTCACCACCTGGGCGTCGAGCGACTCCTGGTTGGTCACCGTCTCCAGGGCCCCGCCCAGTCCGCCGTTCAGGCTCATGGGGACGTTCTCGGCGGCGAACGCCGGGGCGCCGGCACCCAGCGCCAGCATGGAGCCGGCGAGGACCGCGGCGACCTTCATGGGCTTCATGGTGAATCCTTCTTTCAACGGTTGTTCCGGCTTGCCTGACCTCGTCCTCAGTAACGATCTCCGGCCGCGCCGGACACGACGAACGGCCGTACGGGCCCCACGTCGAGGGACCTGCACGGCCGTTCTGGCTTTCTCTTCTACGGTGTTACTGAAGCTTCGGCGTCGACGGCACGCCCGGAAGCTCCGGAGCCGGCGCGGGCACCTCGGCCTCCGGCAGCTTCGGCATCTCGGGCAGACCCGGCAGGTTCGGGGCCGGCAGGCTGCCGTTCATGACGAGTGCCGTGGTGAGGTTGACCAGGGAGGTGACGACGGCCTTCGACTGGGTGGCGACGGCGTTCGCGTCCTTGGTGACGGTCGCCTTGAGGAGCGCGTCCGTGGCCCGCTGCACACAGGCGACGGCCTCGGCCGTCAGGTCGGCGGCGGCCTGGGCCTTGTCGTCGGCGCCCACGGCGTTCACCGCGTCCATGTCGCCCATGCTGCCCGTGTTGCCCGCGGGCTTGGCGGGGGCGGCCTGCGCGGCGTTCTTCACGGCGTCCAGGGCCTTCTTGATGGCCTTCTGGTGCTTCTGGACGTCGGCGGCGGAGATCTGGCCGTTGTCCGCGGCGATGACGGAGTCGAGGAGGTCGGTGACCGGCTTGATGGCGCCGGACAGCGAACTCAGGGTCCGCGTCTGCTGCTTGAGGGCCTCGGCGTCGGCGATCGGGGCGCGGTTGGCCTCGGCGCCGACACCGACCGGTGTCTCCTGGACGGTGACGGCGGCGGCGGTACCGGCGGCGCCGAGGACGAGTACGCCGCAGACGGCGGCGGCTGCGGCGCGGGATGAGACGTGGGAACGCATGAAAAGGTCCTTTCAGGACATGATGGGGGGGTTTCGTCTTCACCGTGGGTCGCGGGGCCGCCGCCCGCAACCGATCCGGAGCCCCGCCCCGTGTCCGCCATCCGGCCGCTTCGCCCCCACTGACCTGGACAGGGGCGCCGGGGAATCTCACTCGTCCGGGACGCGTGTCGCCGCCGAAAGGGTGGCCGCACCCGCCCTCGTACAGCGGAGCACCCCACGTACCTCCCGCACCCTTTACAACGGAAGAGCCGCCCGCCCCGGGACGGGGAGAGCGGCTCTTGCCGTGGGTGACGGCACTCGTACTGCTGTTCAGATTCAGGCGTTGACGCAGGTGTTGCCGAAGGCCGGGTTGAGCAGGCCGATGATGTTGATCGTGTTGCCGCATACGTTCACGGGCACGTGCACGGGCACCTGGACGGCGTTGCCGGAGATGACACCCGGGGAACCGATGGCCGCGCCCTGGGCGCCGCTGTCGGCGATGGCGGCACCGGAGGCGCCGACGACGGCGGCGGCAGCCGCGGAGGACAGAACAACAGCCTTGGCGATACGCGACATGGGGATGAGCTCCTCGGTCGTAAGGGAAGGGCGGTACGGGCGCAGTTGCCCGACTCACCGATCAACGCGGGGCGTGCTGATCGGTTGCGGTCCGAATGAGTGAAGAAACCGGTCCCGTTCCGTCAGTGGACTGTCGGAACCGGTAGGACGGCCGGCGCGCCATGAGACCGGCCGTCCCAGTGGTCAGGCGTTGACGCAGGTGTTGCCGAAGGCCGGGTTGAGCAGGCCGACGATGTTCACCGTGTTGCCACAGAGGTTGACCGGGATGTGGACCGGGATCTGGACCAGGTTGCCGGACAGGACGCCCGGGGAGTTGGCCGCGACTCCCTCGGCGGAGGCGCCGCTGTGGCCGGTGGCGGACGCCATGCCGGCACCGGCGAGGAGAAGGGCGGCACTCGACGTTGCCATGACTACGGACTTAGCGACTCGCTTCATCACCATATCCTTTCGATTTACCAGTGGTGCGACAGACTCAACGACCGGCGGCCGTTCGGGAAACGCGAGTCCGCCCGAAGAGTTCGAATGGCGGCGCCTGCTGGTTTGAGCGCGGACCGATTCCGGGAAAGCGACTGTGCTTTGGTACGGTCCGCGCGGCTCACGTGATTTTCAGTCCGCGCTCTGTAAGTGTGCACTGGCGTTTCATTCTTCCGGTCGGAGAGTCCCTATGCGCGATTGCGCGGTTCATGCTGTAAAGCGCGGTCTGCTGTTCGCCGTTACGGCGACGGCGACGGCCGTGGCAGTGGCTCCGACCCCGGTTTCTTCTGCGTCGGCCGCCTCGAGGATCTCGACGGTCTCGGAGGATTCCGCGGACGGGCCCGTGAAAGAAGCGACCCGAATTCCGTTCGGCGAGCGCTATCACGCCGTCCAGCACGGCGGGATCGTCCGGGCCGCCAACTCGGCCATCACCTGCCGGACCACGGGCCGGTTCACCCCGGTCACCCCCGCCGCCGCGTCCGCCTGCGAGGCCGCGCGCGGCGGCGCCACGGCGGCCAACGATCAGTACGACATGTTCTACACGGACCTCGACCAGGACCCGAACACCTACAACTCGACCCGGAGCGAACTGCGCGTACCGGCCGGCGCCAAGGTCAGTTACGCGCGGCTCTACTGGGGCGGGAACCTCCGCGTCGGTGAGCAGAAGCCGCCGGAGGACAACGGCCGCGTGCTGATCGCCGAGCCGGGCGGCGCGTACAAGGAAGTCCTGTCCGACACGCTGATCGGCCACCGTACGGCCGAGGGCGCCGATGCCTACCAGGCGTCGGCGGACATCACGCCGCTGGTGCGGTCCGCCGGTTCGGGCATGTACACGGTGGCGCAGATCAATGTCGCGATGGGCCGGACGGCCGCCGGCGCGTGGGGCGGCTGGACGATGGTCGTCGCGTACGAGAGGGCCGAGGACCCGCTGCGTCATCTGGCGGTCTGGGACGGCTTCGAAGCGCTCGACGCGGAGCACCCGGAGGTGCGGGTCGGGCTCGGGAAGCTGCCTACGCCGGCCGGCGCGGCGGGCACCATCGGGGTCGTTTCGTACGACGGGGACTCCGGGACGGGCGGTGATTCGCTGGCCGTCGGGACGGGTCGCGGGAATGCGCGTTCGATCGGCGACAGCGCCAATCAGGCCGATGATGTGATGAATTCAAGCATCGCGGATGACGGTATCAATCAGATTAAACGACAACCCGCTTACAAGAACACTCTCGGATATGACTCGGATATCTTCGACCTGCGTGAAGCGCTGGTCCCGGGAGGCGACACTATGAACGTCAGTTTCCGGACCGGGCGAGACTCGGTCTGGCTCGGCGCGTTTTTCGTCGCGGTGGACGCGCGGCGCTGAGCCGGCTCACGCGTCCGCGCTTCAGCGGCGCTTTCGGGCCAACCGGATTGTCCGATCCACGAAATCCCCCCCAAGAGACCCATGAGTGGAGTGAGTTGCGCGTGCGCCCACCAACGCACAGACCCGGTCCCGGCTTCACGGTGCTCCATCTCGTCCAGCCGGTCGACGGAGGAGTGGGCCGCGTCGTCGCGGATCTCGTACAGGCACAAGTCACCGCCGGAATGCGGGTCGTCGTCGCCTGCCCCGAGCAGGGGCAGCTCGGGCCCGACGCCGCCGCGCTGGGCGCCGAGACCGAGGTCTGGGACGCGACCCGCGACCCCGGGTTCGGACTGCCCGCCGAGATCCGGCGGGTCGCCGAACTGGTCGGGCGGATCCGGCCCGACGTGGTGCACGCGCACAGCGCGAAGGCCGGCTTCGCCGGGCGCCTGGCCGTACGCGGACGGATCCCGACCGTGTTCCAGCCGCACGCCTGGTCGTTCGAGGCGGTCAGCGGGACGACGGCGGCCCTTTGCCGGGGCTGGGAGCGGCTGGCCGCCCGCTGGACCGCCCGCGTCGTCTGCGTGAGCGAGGCCGAGCGGGGCCGGGGCGAGCGCGCCGGCGTACGGGCGCCCTGGTCCGTGGTCCACAACGGAGTCGACGCCGACCGCTTCCGCCCGGCGGGCACCCCCGGCGGACTCGCCTCGACGGCCACCGCCCGCGCAGCCCTTCCCCAGCTCGCCGAACTTCCCCCGGACGCACCCCTCGTCGCGTGCGTGGGCCGGATCTGCCGCCAGAAGGGCCAGGACATCCTGATGCGGGCCTGGCCCCTGGTCCTCGACCGGATGCCGGAGGCCCGCCTCGTGCTCGTCGGGGACGGCCCCGACGCCGAGCGGCTGCGCGACGGCGCCCCGCCGTCGGTGCTCTTCGCCGGAGCCGTACGGGACACCGCGCCCTGGTACCGCGCCGCCGACCTCGTCGTACTGCCCTCCCGCTGGGAAGGCATGGCGGTCGCGCCGCTCGAAGCCATGGCCAGCGGGCGCACCGTCCTGCTCAGCGATGTGGACGGGGCGAGCGAGAGCCTGCCGCCCGCCCAGCGGGCGCACTGTCTGACCGCGCCCGAGGACCACACCGCCACCGCGAAGGCGATCACCGCGCTGCTGCGCGACCGGGCGCTGCGCGAGAACTTCGGCCGCCAGGGCCACGAGCACGTAGTTCGCACCTATGACGTACGGCAGACCGCAAGGGCAATCGCAGACGTGTACCGCGACGTGGCCACCGTGCCGCGCTCCGAGCGCAGGGAGCCGATCCCCCAGTGACCAGGGAAAGCACCAGCGTCCCCGCACCCTCCGGACGCGGATCGACAGGCCACCCCGCGGCGGGTGTCGGACAGCGGGGCAGGGAACCCGGGGGCCACGGTCCCGGCGCGCTCGCCGGAACCGGCGGGCTCGGCCAGGCGACGTTCACCGCCACCGGCCTCCCGCCGCTCGGGTTCGTACCCATCGCGCCCCAGCGCGACGCGACCGACCGCGTCGCGCTGCCGTCCCGGCGCCGCACGGCCGCGCCCCTGCGCTTCGCGCTGCCGCTCGTCGCCGCCGACTGGGCGGCGGCCCTGCTGGGCACCGTCGTACTCGACTCCGCACAGCGCCATCTGGTGCTGATCGCGCAGCTCATGGCGTGCGTCGGCGTCCTCAACGCGTACGCCGGGCTCTACCGCCGGTCGGGACCGCGCATCGCACTGGACGAACTCCCGGCGCTGGCCGCGCGCGTCCTCGTCGCCTGGTGCGCCGCCGCCGCGATGCTGGCCGCGCTCTTTCCCGGGCACGCGCTGAGCCTCACCGCCCTGGTGGCGGGCAGCACCACTCAGTTACTCGGCACCTGCTGCTGCCGGGCGCTCGTCCACGGATACCGGCGGCACACGGCGCGGCACCGGCTCAGCTCCGCACTGGTCGTGGGCACGGGGCCGGAGGCGCGGCGGCTCGCCGGGCTGCTCGCCCGGCACCCCGTCTACGGCCTGCGTCCCGTCGGCGTCGTCGCCCCTGTACGCGGCGACAGGACCGGCGACCGGCACGGCGACGAGCACCCGTCCGAGGCCGAGGACGACGCCGACACCCTCGTTCCCGCGCTCCCCGTGCTGAGCACCATCGAGGAGATCCACCGCGCCGTCATCCAGAACGGCGTACGGCACGCGGTGTTCCTCGACGACACCAGGGGCGGCACGACCCCGGGGGCCGAGGCCGACCGGACCGGGCTGGTCGCGCTCTTCCACGAGTACGGCTGCGGCACGTGGTTCGTCGGCGGAAGCGGGGCCGGCGGCGCCATGTCGCAGCACCTCTGGGGCTTCACCTGCCGTCGCGTCCCCCCGCCCACCGCGCGCCGGGGCGCCTTCGCCAAGCGCCTGCTCGACGTCGCCGTCGCGGGCCCCATCCTGCTCGCGATCTCACCGGTGCTGCTGGCCTGCGCACTCGCCGTACGGTTCCTCGACGGCCCCGGGGTGCTGTTCCGCCAGGAACGCATCGGGCAGCACGGCCGCCCCTTCACCCTGCTGAAGTTCCGCACCCTGCGCCCCGCCGACGACCACGAGGCGGCCACCCGCTGGAACGTCGCCAACGACCGGCGGATGAGCATGGTGGGCCACCTCCTGCGCCGTACGTCGATGGACGAACTGCCGCAGATCTGGAACGTCCTGCGGGGCGACATGAGCCTCGTCGGCCCCCGCCCCGAACGCCCCTTCTTCGTCGCCAACTTCAGCAAGACCCATCCCGGTTACGCGGCACGCCACCGGATGCCCGTCGGTATCACCGGTCTCGCGCAGGTCCACGGGCTGCGCGGGGACACCTCCATCGAGGACCGCTCCCGATTCGACAACCACTACATCGACCACTGGTCGTTGTGGCAGGACGTGTGCATCATCATCCGAACCGCCCTCTCCCTCGTGCGCCCGGCGGGGAGCTGACGTGGCCGAACCCCGAGGCACGCTGCTCCTGGCCCCCCGTACCGAATCCGATCCTCTTCCCCGCGCCGCCTGCGCCGAACGCGACTGGCGCGAGGCGCTGCGCCGGGCGGCCCCGGTGCTGCCCGTCCTGGCGGTGGTCGCGCTCCTCGCCGTTCCGGTGGCCGGTCCCGCCGGGGACGGCTCGGCCGGCTCCGGGACGGCGGCCGACGCCGCGTCCGCGCTGCTGGTCGTCTTCTGTCTCGTACGGGTGCTGCGCGACCGCTCCCGGCCGCTGACCCGAACGGCCGCGCTGGTCCTCGGACTTCCCGTGTTCGGCGTGTGCGTCGCCGCGATCACGTCGTACGACCCCGCGTCCAGCCTGCCCGGTGTGGCGCGCTACCTCCAGATCTTCGTGCTCGTGCCCGGCGCGCTGCTGCTGCTGATCAGGCACCGCCGGGACTTCCGGCTCATCGCCTGGTCGATGGTGGTCCTCGCGCTGGTGCAGGGGCTCATCGGCGTCGTCCAGTACCTGACCGGCACCGGCGCCTCGTACATGGGCGAGGACGTCCGCGCGGTCGGCACGTTCGGACCCACCGACGTCATGGGCATGGCCACCGTCGTCTCGTACGGCCTGGTCGCCGCCGTCGGACTGGCCCTGGGCGCGGGGGCCGAGCCCGGCCCGGCCGGCGGGCGCGACGTGCCGCGCCGGCGGCGGGCCGCCGCGCTCGGCTGCGCCGCACTGCTCTTCCTGCCGCTCGTGCTCTCCTTCAGCCGGGGCGCGTGGATCGCGACGGTCGTGGCCGTCACCCTGCAACTCGCGCTCTCCGGGCTGCGCCGCGCCGCCCGGGTGGCGCTCGTGGCGGCGGCGCTCGGCGTCGTACTCGTCGGCGGACTCGGCATCGGCTCGCAGATGGTCTCCGAACGGCTCGGCAGCATCACCGAGGTCACCGAGGCGCCCGACAGGTCGGTCACCGACCGGTACACGATGTGGGCGGCGGCAGCCGGGATGTGGCGCACCGACCCGGTCACCGGCGTCGGGGTGAAGGGCTTCCCCGCCTACCGCGACAGCCACTCCTCGGTCGCGCTCTCGTCGGGCAGCGACACGGCCGGCGCGGGCAAGGCGTTCCAGCGCCAGCCGCTGCTCTCACCGCACAACATGTATCTGCTGGTCCTGAGCGAGCAGGGGATCGTCGGCCTGCTGGCGCTGGCCGGGAGCTGGGCGGCGCTGCTCGTCCTCGCGCTGCGTCGACTGCCCGGCGCGCGGCGCGGACATACGGGTGTCGACTGCGCGCTGGTCGCCGCCGGGCTGCTGATCTGGCAGCTGGTGGACTTCGGATACGCGGACATCGGCGGGCCCTCGACGGTGCTGACCGCCGTCGTGCTCGGCCTGGCCGCGTGGTGGGCGCTCGACCGCCGGGCGGGACTCCGGGAGAACGGCGGCGCGGACCAGCGCACCGTCACGGAAGTTGGCGTGGCGTGAGCGATCTGACCGACGCGACACAGTCGCCGACGGAACCCGCCGTACCCGCCGTACCCGCCGTACCCGCCGAATCCGCTCGGACCGATCAGCAGCCCGCCGTTCCCAGCCGCAGGCCGCCGCCGCCCTCGACCTCGCTGTCCAAGAAGGCCGACGCGGGCACGGCCGGTCCGGGCAGCCGCACCGGCCACCTCTCCGGCCGTTTCCTCGCCCGCGCGGCCCTGGTGACCGCCGTCCTCACCGCCGCCGGCGCGCTGCTCGGTCTCGTACGCGACCAGACCATCGCCCACCTCTACGGGGCGGGCCCCGACACCGACGCGTTCCTCGTCGCCTGGACCGTCCCCGAAGTCGCGTCGACGCTGCTCATCGAGGACGCGATGGCGCTCATCCTCGTGCCCGCCTTCAGCCTGGCGCTCGCGCGCAGGGCCCTACCTCAGCCACTCCTGCCCGAGGCGACGCCCGACCGTCGCTCCGACCGCGACCCCGTGCACGCCCTGCTGCGCACGACCCTGCCGAGTCTGCTGCTCGCGCTCAGCGCGGGCGCCGTCCTGCTGATGCTGGCGGCGCCCTGGGTGGTCGCCGTCCTGGCCCCGGGCCTCCCGGACACCCGACTGGCCGTCGACTGCACCCGGTTGACGGCCACCTGCGCGTTCAGCTTCGGCATCGCCGGCTACTGCAGCGCCGCACTGCGGGCGCACGGCAGCTTCGTACCGCCCGCGATGATCTACGTCGCGTACAACGTCGGCATCATCGCCTCGATGCTGATCCTCAGCGACCGGTTCGGGGTCCGCGCGGCGGCCGTCGGGGTCGCCATCGGCGGGGTCCTGATGGTCCTCGTCCAGGCGCCGTTCGTCTGGCGCCGGCTGCGCGAGCGCCGCGCGGCGGAGCCCGCGCACGAGCCGTCCGACGACCAGCCCGGCACCGGCCGGCCGCTCGTCGTCCTCGGACTGCTCGCCCCCGTCATCGTCTTCGCGCTCACCCGCCAGTCCCAGGTCCTCATCGAACGCTTCCTTGCCGCGCCCCTGCCCGCCGGCGCCATCTCGCATCTCAACTACGCGCAGAAAGTCGCGCAGATGCCGATGGTGCTGTCCCTGATGCTCTGCACGGTCACCTTCCCCGTCGTCGCCCGAGCCATGGCGGCCGGGGATACCGACCGGGCCAGGCGGCGCGTCGAACGCGACCTCGCCCTCGCCGGTGTCATCGTGCTCGTGGGCGCCGCGACCGTCGTCGCGTGCGCACCGCAGATCATCGAAATCCTCTTCCAGCGCGGTGCTTTCGACCGGGCGGACACAGCGGCCACCGCCGCCGTGATGCGTGTGTACGCACTGGGGCTGCTCGGCCACACCCTCGTCGGGGCCCTTGTCCGCTGCTACTTCTCCGCCGCGCGTCCCCTGTGGTTCCCGGCGCTCGCCATGCTCGCCGGGCTCGCCCTCACCACCGCGGGCGGCGCCCTGCTGGTCGGCACCTGGGGTGTCCTCGGGATCGCGGCGGGCAACGCGCTGGGCATCACCGTCACCGCCGCACTGCTGCTGGGTGGTGTCGCCCGGCACAGCGTCCCGGTGCGGGTCCGCCACATAACCGGAGGGCTCGTCAAACTCAGCGCCGCCGCCGCTGCCGCCACCGGCGCCGGATGGCTCTGCGGCGCCCTCATCCCCGCCCCCGTGCCCGCGGCGGCCGTCGCCTGTCTGGTGGTCGCCACGGTGTTCCTCGTCATCGCACGCGCCCTCCAGGTACCCGAGATCGACTCCCTCGTCCGCTCCGCCACACGAAAGCTCATCGATGTCCGCTGACACGGTCTCCGCAGGCCCCCTGTGGGCAGCCATGTACCACTCGATCACCGACTCGACCGAGGACCCCTACCAGGTGACGGTCTCGCCCGACCGGCTCGACCGGCAGCTGCGCTGGATGCGCCGCCGCGGTCTCACCGGCGTGAGCATGGAGCGCCTGCTGGTCGCCCGCGCTCAGGGCCGCGACGCCGGACTCGTCGGGCTGACGTTCGACGACGGTTACGCCGACTTCCTGACGAACGCCGTGCCGCTGCTGCACCGGTACGAGTTCACCGCCACCGTCTATGTCCTCCCCGGCCGGCTCGGTGGCATCAACGAATGGGACAGCCTCGGCCCGCGCAAGCCCCTCCTCACGGCGGACGGCATCCGCGAGGCGGCGGCGGCCGGGATGGAGGTCGGCTCGCACGGGCTGCGCCACACCGATCTCACCGAGGCCGACGACCCGCTGCTGACCGAGGAGACGCGCGGCAGCCGCGAGGCGCTGTGCGAGATCACGGGCGGGGAGGTGACCGGGTTCTGCTATCCGTACGGCACGGTCGACGAGCGCGCCATGACCGCCGTACGGGAAGCCGGTTACCGGTACGCGGTCGGCATCAGCCCCGGCCCGCTCACCGGCCTGTTCGCGCTGCCGCGTGTGCACATCGGCCAGGAGGACACCGCCTTCCGGCTCTTCCTGAAGCGCGCGCTGCACGGCCGGCGCCGCGAGCCGGTCCCGTACGGCCCGTACGGCCCCGCCTCCGTGCCCGCCGAGACCGCGACCACGGGCGAGGGCGGCGGCGCATGAAGGTGCTGCATGTCATCACCGGCCTCGGCATCGGCGGCGCCGAGCAGCAACTGCGCCTGCTGCTGCGCCAGTTGCCCACCGACAGCGCCGTCATCACGCTCACCAACCCGGGCGCCGTCGCACGGGGGATCACCGCCGACGGCTGCCCGGTCACGAACCTCGGCATAAGAGGCAACCGTGACCTCGGCGCGCTGCCCAGGCTGACCCGGCTGATCAAGGACGGCCGGTACGACCTGGTCCACACGCACCTCTACCGCGCCTGTGTGTACGGTCGTCTCGCCGCGCGCCTCGCGGGCGTACGGACCGTCGTCGCCACCGAGCACTCGCTCGGCGCCACCCAGATCGAGGGCCGCCCGCTGACCGCCGGCGCCCGCGCGCTCTACCTCGGCAGCGAACGCCTCGGCTCGGCGACCGTCGCCGTCTCGACCACCGTCGCGCACCGGCTGCGCCGCTGGGGCGTGCGCCGCGACCGTATCCATGTCGTGCCCAACGGCATCGACGTGCCGCGCTTCGGCTACGACGAGACGGCCCGGCACAAAGCACGGGCCGAACTCGGTCTGCCCGCCGACGCGTTCGTGGTCGGCGGCGTCGGCAGGCTCAGTCCGGGCAAGCGCTTCGACACGCTCGTCAGGGCCGTCGCCGCACTGCCCGGCGCCCGCCTCCTGCTCGTCGGTGAGGGCCCCGAGCGCGACCGGCTGCGCGCCCTGGCGGCCGAGTTGGGCGCCGACGACCGCGTCCTGATGCCCGGCGCGTGCGAGGACCCGCCGCCGAACCCCGCCGCCGACACCGGACCTGACCTGCCGTCACTCCTCGCCGCCATGGACGTCTTCGTGTCCACGTCCGAGGACGAGGCGTTCGGGCTCGCGGTGGTCGAGGGCCTGGCCGCCGGGCTGCCCGTCCTGCACGTCACCTGCCCCGCCCTGACGGACCTGCCCCCCGACGCGGCACCGGGAGCGCGCCAGATCGGCGGGACGGTTTCCGGCCTCGTCGCCGAACTGACCACGTTCCAGGAGCGGTTCACCTCTGGAGACGGCCCCCGCCGGCTCCCGGTACCGCCCGCCGCGCGCCACTACGACATTTCCCGCAGCGCCGAACAGCTGATGTCCGTCTACGGCCACGCCCTGCGCCGGAACGGCGGCTCGTCCGAGCGCCCCGTCCGCCGCCCCGCCACCCCCGAGGAGTGAGTTCCCGATGACCGAGAAAGAGACCGGCCGGCGCCGCGAGGGCTCATGGCCCGGCCGTGTGCTGGCGAGGATCAGGGCCCTGCCCGTCTGGTGGATCGTGCCGGTCGGCGTCCTGATCGGGGCGCTCGCGGGCGGCGCGTACGGAACGCTCCGTACCCCGCAGTACTCCGCCACCAGCTACGTACTCGTCGTACCGACCGACAAGACCGACCCGGCCGCCGCGCTCGGCTTCGCGCAGGCCTACGGGCGGGTCGCCTCACAGGTCGCCGCCCTCGGCGACGCCCAGGTGTGGGCGGGGGTCTCCGCGAAGGTCCTCAAGGAGAACGTCACCACGGTCACCTCGCCCGACGCCCCGATGATCTCGGTGACCGCCACCTCCAGCGGCCGGCAGGCGGCCGTCAGCATGGCCGACGGCGTCGCGCGCTCGCTGGTGCTCAACGGCACGCACATGCAGGGCAGTACGAACGTCCGGGTGGTCCAGTTCTCCCGTGCGGTCAAGCCCACCAGCCCCGTGTCGCCGTCGGCGCCGCTGGCCGCGCTCGTCGGCGCCGCCGCGGGCGGACTCCTCGCCGGACTCGTCGCGCTGGTCCGTCCGAAGCGCCGGCGCGGCGAGGTGCACGTGCCGGTACCCGGTCCCTCGGCGGCGCCCGTGCCACAGACGGAGAGTGTGTGATGGCCGCGGAATCGACCACCCGGCGCACCCGCCGGACAGGCGCGGCCCCGGGCAAGACCCTCGGCAGAGGCACCTTCACGGCACTGACCTCCGAGATCTGCCGGGACCCGGACCGTTTCGGCTCCCTCGCGGCCGAGTGGAACGCGCTCCACCGGCGCTCCGGCGCGGCCACCCCCTTCCAGAGCCACGCGTGGCTGCACTCCTGGTGGCTGTCGTACGGCACCCCCGGCCGGCTCCGCGTCGTCCTCCTGCGCCGTGACGGCACCCTCGTCGGCGCGGCGCCGCTGATGCTGGTCCACCGGCCCTTCCCCGTCCTGGTCCAGCTCGGCGGCTCCATCTCCGACTTCTCCGACGTCCTGATCGACGACGACTGCGCCGACAGCGCGGCCCCGGCGCTCGCGAAGGCCCTCGCCAACGCCGCGCGCACCGCCGTGATCGACCTCCGGGAGGTACGGCCCGGCGCCGCCGTCGAACGGGTCTACGGGTGCTGGGACGGCCCGCGCGACACGCTGCCCGACTCGCCCTGCCTCGAACTGCCCGCCGTCCCGATCGACGAACTGCTCGGCCGTCTCTCGTCCTCCCGCGCCCAGCGCGTCAGGGCCAAGATCCGCAAGATCGACTCGGTCGGCATCGAGGAACGCGTGGTGCCCCGGGACGAGATCCCGACCGCCGTCGAACGGCTCCTCCATCTCCACCGGCTCCAGTGGCAGGGACGCGGTGTCACCCAGGAACACCTCAGCGTGCGCTTCGCACAGCACCTGACCCGTTCGGTGCGGGCCATGGTCGAGTGCGGCGACGCGATGGTCACCGAGTTCCTGCTCGGGGGAGAGGTGGTCGCCGCCGACCTCACCCTGATGTCACCGCGGCTCGCGGGCGGCTATCTGTACGGCGCCGACCCGATGCTGCGCGACCGGAAGGTCGACGTCGCCACGATGCTGCTGCGCGAGAGCGCCCGGCGGACCAGCGCCGACGGGCGCGCGACGCTGAGCATGCTGCGCGGCAACGAGCCGTACAAGCACCACTGGCGCCCGGAGACCGTCTGCAACCAACGGCTGCTGATGGCGCGCGGGATGATGGCGCCCTCGCTGCGGCTGGTCGCCGCCCACGCCGCCGCGCGCGGCCGGGCCGCCGTCCTGGTCAACGAGCGGCTGCCGGCGATGAAGGCGGGCCTGGCGAAGCGCACACGCCGGGGCGGCGGCAAGGAATGATCCTGCCGCCGCCGGGACGATGACCGGTCAGGTCAGCCAGCGCTCCCACCCGCCGAAGCGGAGACAGATCCTCTTGCCGAGGAGGGTCTCGATCCACGAACTGAGCGTCAGCGTCTTGCAGTCCGAGGGCGTCTCCGGCTTCGCCGGGGTGCTGGGATCCGGCCGGGGCTCGACAGGCGTGGCCGGCGGGACGCTGGGCTCCGGTTCGGGCCGCGGCTCGGGCTTCTGCCCGTACAGCATCGAACGGAACACCTGCGCGGACCGCGGATTCTCATGGCACTGATATACGCCGTGCGGGCAGTAATCAGTGAGCGTGTGATAGAGCGGCCGGTGGTCCTTGATCCATTTGAGCATGCCCCGCATGTATTCGGGGTTGTCGCCGTTGCGGAAGAGGCCCCACTCCGGATAGGAGATAACCTTTCCATGCTGAGCGGCGAAGTCCACATGGTGACGGAGCCCGAACGGCTCATTCACCTGCTCCTCGAACGTCCGCCCCGGCGGCTGGTCATAGGAGTCCATCCCCAAGATGTCCACGACGTCGTCGCCCGGATAGCAATCGGTCCAGGGAATGGCGTCCCTTCCGCGGTTCGGAGCGAAATCGAAACGGAATTCCTGGCCGGGCACCGCGCGCATGGCACCGACGATCCGCTTCCAGTACGCCTTCCACGCCCGTGGGTCGGGGCCGCAGCGATGGGTGTACGTGGTGCCGTTCATCTCCCAGCCGAGCACGACGACCGTGTCCGGCACACCCAGGGAGACGAGCCGCTCGGCCAGGATCTCGAAGTGCCGGTCGTAGTCCCCCCTCGCTCCACGGCGCAGTTCCTTGCGGACGGCCATGTCGCGGACCCGGCCCTCGTTGCGTTCGAGCATCGGGACGTTGAGCACGAACATGCGGTCGTCGCGGGCCTTCTTCCAGTCGGCCCAGTCCTTCAGGAAGCTCGGGCTGCCCTCGATGTTGGACCAGACGTCGCCGGGGAGGTACGAGTGCCCGACCCGCAGTTCCGTACCGCCGAGCCACTTCTGCATTCCGGCGATACGGCGGACGCCCTCGGGGCCGAAATCGAGGTACGCCCCCATCGCCGGTGATTCCACCTCCGGTGGTTCGGGGCTGCTGGGGGAATCGGGGCCGGCGGCGAAACTCGCCATCGGCAGCACGGAACCTGAAGCAAGGAGGCCGGCCGTGATGACACCCACCCAGGTGCTGATCAGCCGTCGTCTTCGATAGGCCATGTGTGCTCCTCATGAGGGGACGTGTTCCGTGTCGCACTGCTCCAAAAGTATTTCTAATAAGCCGATCGGGAACCCGGTCCGGCCTTTCACTAGACCGTCCGTGGATTTCACCCCCCGCATGGGTCATCGAAATGAAGGACACCACCGTGGCGAGCTTTGACACCAGCGTCCCCGCCGTGCTTGTGCGGCTTGACCGGAATCCGTTCCACCACGGGACCCTTGGCGCCGTCAGATCCCTCGGCCGGGCGGGAATCACGGTCCACGCGGTGATCGAGTCGCCGCGCAGCCCCGTCGCCAGATCCCGGTATCTGCACAGCGGCCATCCGCGTCCTGACCGCGTCTCAGGGCATGCGCCGGGGTGCGGTACGGGGCCCCGGGCCACGGCCGACGAGGGGGAGGAGTTGCACGGACTGCTGCTGCGGATCTCCGAGCAGCTCGGTACCCCCGCCGTCCTCGTCCCCCTCGACGATCTGAGTGCCATCTCGGTCGCCCGGCTGAGACCCCGGCTGGCCGGCCGCTATCTCCTGCCTGAACAGCCGTCAGGCCTGCCGGAGCGGGTCGCCGACAAGGCGGAGCTGGCCGAGATCTGCTCCACCCTCGGGCTGCCACACCCTCGCACGGTTGTCCCCGGCAACAGTGGGGAGGCCGCGCGGGCGGCCTGGACACTGGGGCTGCCGGTGGTCGCCAAGTGGAGCCGTCCGTGGCTGCTGCCCCAGGGCTCCGGGCTGCGCAGCACCGTCGTCGTGCGCTCGCCGCGCGAGGCCAGGGAACTGTTCGGGCGCAGCGCGGAGGCGGGGAGCCGGCTGCTGCTCCAGGAGATGCTGCCGCGCGGGCGCGATCTGGACTGGTTCTACCACGGCTACAGCGGCGGCGACGGCACGATCCTGATCGGCGCGACCGGACGCAAGGAACGGTCGTGGCCGGTGGCCGCCGGGCTGACGGCGGTCGGCCGCTGGCTGCCCAACCCCACCGTGGAGCGGCTGGCGGGCGAGGTGATCGCCGCGCTCGGCTACCGGGGCATCCTCGACCTCGACTTCCGGCTGGACGCCGCCACCGGCGCGTACCACCTCCTCGACTTCAACCCCAGACCCGGCGCGCAGTTCCGTCTCTTCACCGACCCGGCCGGCACGGACGTCGTACGGGCGCTGCATCTGGACCTCACCGGGCGCCCCGTCCCCCCTCTGGTCCCGGCGCACGGCCGGACCTTCGTGGTCGAGCACTACGCGCTGCTCTCCGCGCTGTCTGCGCTGTCTTCGGCTCGGCGCCGGAAGCCGGCGCGGGCGCGGTCAAGGGCCCGGCGGATCCGGCCGGCGAGCACGGAGGCGGCGTGGTTCGCGCGGGACGACCCGCGGCCCGCGTACGCCATGACCGCGGCCTGGCTCCTGCACGCGGCGCGCGGCAGCGCACGCCGGCTCCGGTTCCGGCCCCGGCCGCGTACCGGGCTGCCGGTGCCCGAGCGGGCGCCGCGGTCGCTCCTGTCCGGCGTACGCCAGCGCCGGCACGCGCCGGACGCCGCACCCGACAGCACCGCCCCACCCGTCCCGCGCTGACCGGCACCGAGCGCCGGTCCGCGACCAGCGGACCCCGAGAGAAGAGAGAGCGGCAAACTCCTATGCAGGACTTGGTAGTTGTGGGTGCCGGACCCTACGGACTGTCCATCGCCTCGCACGCGGCGGCGGCCGGTCTCCGGCCCCGGGTGTTCGGCAGGCCGATGGCGGCCTGGCGGGACGGGATGCCGCCCGGCATGTTCCTGAAGTCGGAGCCGTGGGCGTCGAACCTGTCCGACCCCAAGGGCGAGTACGGGCTGGCCGCCTACGCGGCGACCCAGGGAGTGGGGGCCCAGCACGGGGTCCCGCTGCCGGTCGGCTTCTTCGCCTCGTACGGCCTCTGGTTCGCCGCTCGGGCCGCGCCGCCGGTGGAGGAACGGACCGTCACCGCCGTACGCCCCCGCGCCGGGGGCGGCTTCGAGGTCACGCTCGACGACGACCCCGCGACCGGCGGGGACGGCGAGACGGTCCTCGCCCGCACGGTGGTGCTCGCCATCGGCGTCCGGCCCTTCGCCGACATCCCCGCCCCGCTGCGCGCCCTGCCGCCCGAGCGGGTGTCGCACAGCGTCGACCACGCGGACCTCACGCGCTTCAAGGGCATGGACGTGACGGTCGTCGGCGCGGGCCAGGCGGCGCTGGAGACCGCGACGCTCCTCGCCGAACAGGGCACGGCCGTACGGATGGTCGCCCGGTCCGAGCGGCTGAACTGGAACACCCTCCCGCCGCCCCTCGAACGCCCCCTCGGGGAGGCCGCCCGCACTCCGCACACGGGCCTGGGCTGCGGCTGGAAGAACTGGCTCTACGCGCGGACCCCCGGCCTCTTCCACCGGCTGCCCGCCTCGACCCGCGCCCGCGTCTTCAGCTCGGCGCTCGGCCCGGCCGGCGCCTGGTGGCTGCGCGAGCGGTTCGAGCGGGCCGTGGAGGTCCGGATGGGCGAGAGTGTGGCCGCCGCCGCTCCCGCCAGGGGCCGGATCCGGCTCGACCTGGACTCCTGCCGCGGGTCCGGCGCGGTCACGACCGACCATGTCATCGCCGCCACGGGCTTCACCCCCGGACTGGACAGGACCGGACCGCTCGACGAGCGCCTGCGCCGGAGCCTGCGCACCGTGGGCGCGAGCGGCGCCCCCGAGACGGACACCGTCTTCGAGACGTCGCACCCCGGTCTGTTCGTGGCCGGCCTGCTCAGCGCGCCGTCGTTCGGCCCGTCCATGCGGTTCGTGTTCGGCGCGACGTACACGGCGGGACGGGTGGTACGCGGGGTGCGACGGCGCCTGGGAACGGGCTCCCGGCACCTACAGCCGGGAGAACCCCGCGAGACACTCCCCGCCGGTGCGGCGCAGACGAACTGGATGGAGAGTCTCTGACGGGACCGCCGCCGGCTCTCCCCGGCCGCCGGACATACCGCGTGGGCGGCGTGTCCGGCGGCCGGGTGCCGAGGGGCCGGCGCGTCGGAAGGGACTCAGCGGCGGGTGGCCGCCCTGCTGCGGCGGTAGAGGATGCCGCCGCTGATCAGCAGGCCGGCGCTCATGGCGGCGGAGGCCAGCAGGTTCGAGTCCGTGCCGGTCGCGGCCAACTGGTCGACGAAATCGCCCTCTTCGACGGGCCGCGGCTGCTCCGGGAACATCGGGGTGTGGTTCTCCGGCACGGCCGGGGGCTCCACGGGCGGCCTCGGCGGGTTGCGGGGGCCGGTCGGTTCGCCCGGGTGGGGCGGGTCGACCGGGGTGTGCGGGTGCACCGGGGTCTTCGGGGGCTCGACGTCCGCGCCGTTCACACAGGCGTTGCCGAAGACCGGGTTCAGCACACCGACCAGGTCGACGCTGTTGCCGCAGATGTTCAGTGGGATGTCGAGCGGGGCCTGGAGGAGGTTGCCCGACAGCAGACCCGGTGAGTTGGTCGCGCCGCCGGAGGCCGACGAGCCGCCGTGGCCCGGACCGTCCGAGTGGTCGGCGGGGGCCGCGTGGGCTCCCTCGCCGGGGCGGTGCTCGTGCTTCGCCGGTGCGGAACCGCCGCCGTTCTCCCACGGCTTGGCGGCGTGCGTCGAGCCGGCGTCGGTGCTGTCGGTGTCCCGGGTGGCCCGCGGCGGGGCCGGCCGCGGCGCCTGGGCGGGCGCCGCGTGGGGCGCGGGCTCGGCGTGCGGGGCCTGGTGCTGCGCGTGGTGGGCCGGCCGGGGCTTGGACGGCGCGTGCGCACCGGAGGAGTTGGCGCAGCTGTTGCCGAAGGAGGGGTTGCCCACGCCGACGGGGTTCACCGTGTTGCCGCAGACGTTGACCGGGACCTCGACGGGGGCCTGGACGCTGTTGCCCGACAGCAGCCCCGGGGACCCGGCGGCCGCCGCCGCGCCGTTGGTGGCCTGGGCGTATCCACCGCTCAGGGACAGCACGCTCGACGCCGCCGCGGCGGTGAGCAGTCCTTTGCCGATGAGTTCTCGCATCTGGTTCTCCTGTGTCGCCGGTGTGTGTCGCCGGTGCGTCGGTGTGTCTGTGTCGACCGGGGCCGGCCCCGACGCGCGTATCGCCGTACGCGGTCGGAACCGGCCCCGGGTTGCACCCCGGGGGGCGCCTGTGCGCTGACGCGCACCTCCGTGCGTGTCAGGCGTTGACGCAGGCGTTGCCGAAGGTGGGGTTCAGCAGGGCGAGCACGTTGACGCTGTTGCCGCACACGTTGACGGGAATGTGTACGGGGAGCTGGACGACGTTGCCGGACAGGACGCCGGGGGAGCCCACGGCGGCACCCTGCGCGCCCGAGTCGGCGACGGCGGGAGCCGCGGCACCGACGGCGAGGAGAACGCCCGCGACGAGGGTGGCTGCCTTCTTGGCATTCATGGTTGAGCCCTTTCCGCAACGGTTCGCGCGCACGGCTCTCGTGCTACGCGAGCACGGATTTATCAGCCCGCACCGCCGCTGCTGGAACTCCAACGAGTACGCGCTTATGAGGAAACTGCCCTGATTTATGGCCTTTGTTGGTTCACCCGATCGACACGGGAATTAAGGCATCTGCGCGGCGAACGAGCGGGTGAACACGGTCCTGTGAAACTGAGGCAGCCGGGGCGAATTCGCCCCGGCGGCCTCAGTTCGCCCGGAACGGGGGCCGGATGGGCAATGGCTGTCAGCCGTTGCCCGCACCGTTGGCCGACAGGATCGGGATGTCGTTCAGGAGGTGCGACAGCGGCTCGTCGCCCTTCGCCTGCGTCGAGTTCTCGACGCACTGCTGGTTCTGCGGGGAGGACAGGACGTTGATGTCCTGGACCGCGACCGGCACGAGAATTCCGACAAGCGAGCCCACGTTGGCCTTGGCCGGGAGGCCGACACAGAGCTTGTTGAGCGAGCCCTGGACGAGGCTGAGCTGCGGGCTCATGTCTCCGTGGGTCGCGGAGTTGCCGTACGCCTGCTTGGCACCGTTGCCGCTGAGCGACGTGGTGCCGGTGTCGTTGCCGACAGCGAGGGCCGACGGCGCGGCCGCGGCGGAGGCGCCGACCACGGAGGCGGTGACCGCCGCGGTCGCCAGAATCTTCTTGATCACGGTTAGTTCCTTTTCTCAAGAAATGCAGGTGGTGCGGCCTGCCCAACCGCATCACCTGGGTTTGGTTCCGGTGCTTCACTCGTTCGGCTTGCGGGGTCCTGGCGGGCTGATTGAGTGCCTAATGAGCTGTTGGAGTGAAGCGCGATAACTAAACCTGCGGAATGTAGTTGCTCATGACGCCCCGGGGACTTGGGGCATCCTTCAGAAGGGGACTCATCGTGATCAAGAAGGTTCTGGCCTCCGCGGCCGTCGCCGCCTCCGTCGTGGGCATGTCGGCCATGGCCGCGCCGTCCGCTTTCGCCGTCGGTGACGACACCGGCACCACGTCGCTCAGCGGCAACGGTGCCAAGCAGGCGTACGGCAACTCCGCGACGTACGGGAACATGAGCCCGCAGATGGCGCTTATCCAGGGCTCGCTCAACAAGCCCTGCATCGGCCTGCCGGCCAAGGTCAACGCGGGCTCCCTGCTGGGTGTTGTGCCGATCGCGGTCCAGGACGTCAACATCCTGTCCTCCCCGCAGAACCAGCAGTGTGTCGAGAACTCGACGCAGGCGAAGGGCGACGAGCCGCTGTCGCACCTCCTGAACGACATCCCGATCCTGTCGGCCAACGGCGCCGGCAACGGCTGATATCGCCGCTGAATTACCGCCGCCGGGCCACCGTTGAATTCCGCGGTGGCCCGGTCGTTTTCACGCTCGCCGCGACGTACCGATATGCCTTATGGGCTGTTCGGGGGAACGGGCGCAACCAAACCACGCGCGGCGAGTTGAGCAAACCGGCACTCCACCGGTGGAGTCCGACTTTCCGGAAAGGCAACAAAATGAACAAGCTGTGGGCTACCGCTGCTGTAGCGGCCACGATGGTCGGCGGTCTCGCCGCCACCGCCTCGCCGGCGCTGGCGATCGGCAACGACACGGGCACGACGTCGCTCAGTGGCAACGGTGCCGAGCAGGAGTTCGGCAACTCGGAGACCCACGGGGACATGAGCCCGCAGCTCAGCCTCGTTCAGGGCACGCTCAACAAGCCCTGCATCGGCCTGCCCGTCAAGGCGAACGTCGGCTCGCTCATCGGCCTCGTGCCGATCGCGGTCCAGGACATCAACGTCCTGTCCTCCCCGCAGAACCAGCAGTGCACCGAGAACTCGACGCAGGCGAAGGGCGACGAGCCCCTCTCGCACATCCTGGAGGACATCCCGATCCTCTCGGCGAACGGCGTGGGCAACCACTGACCTTCTGTCCAGGCCCGGTCCGGCAGCTCGGCTGCCGGGCCGGGCGCTGTCGTGTCCGGCCGCGGCGGATGTTCTCGGTACGGCCCTCAGAGGAGGGGCTTGGCCAGGCAGACGCTCAGCGGGTCGTCGCGGTAGTAGCCGAACTTCGAGCAGTACGTGTAGCCGCTGGAGCGGTAGAGCGCGATGGCCTCCGGCTGCTTGGTGCCCGTCTCCAGGACCATGCGGGTACGGCCCGCCGCGCGGGCACTCTCCTCCAGCCGGGCGAGGATACGGCGGGCCAGCCCCAGGCCGCGCGCCTCCACCGTCACGTACATCCGTTTGATCTCGGCGTCGCCGTCCGAGTAGCCCTCGTCGTTGGCGGCCTGCGAGCGCCAGCCGCCCGTGGCGATCGGGCGGTCGTCGGCGTCGTACGCCAGGAGATAGATGCCGCCGGGCGGGTCGAACATCCGGGGGTGGAGGACGGTGGCGTCCCCCTCGCTGTCGTAGCGCGCCGCGTATTCGAGCTGGACCTCGGCGTCGAGCTTCGCGGCGTCGGGGTGGTCGTAGGGGACCTGACGTATTTGGATGGCCACAGCACCGATGGTAGGGGCTGGGTAGGGTGCCGGAATGCTCACTGTGACATCCGTGAATGTGAACGGGCTGCGCGCCGCCGCGAAGAAGGGCTTCGTCGAGTGGCTGGCCGGGACCGGGGCGGACGTGGTCTGTCTGCAGGAGGTGCGGGCCGAGGAGGACCAGCTCACCGAGGCGGTACGCGAGCCCGAGGGGTGGCACACGGTCTTCGCGCCGGCGGCGGCCAAGGGCCGCGCGGGCGTCGCGCTCTACTCGCGGCGGGAGCCGGAGCGGGTGCGGATCGGCTTCGGCAGCGCCGAGTTCGACACGAGCGGGCGGTACGTCGAGATCGACCTGCCCGGGGTGACGGTGGCCAGCCTCTATCTGCCGTCGGGTGATGTGGGCACGGAGCGCCAGGACGAGAAGGTCCGGTTCATGG
This sequence comes from Streptomyces sp. NPDC051217, assembly GCF_044455465.1. Taxonomy (NCBI): domain Bacteria; kingdom Bacillati; phylum Actinomycetota; class Actinomycetes; order Kitasatosporales; family Streptomycetaceae; genus Streptomyces; species Streptomyces sp. NPDC051217. The sequence continues at coordinate 225,486 of NZ_JBITEV010000010.1, read as the reverse complement.
ACGAGTTCCTCACCTACCTCGGCGGTCTCGAGGCGCGCGCGGCGGCGGACGGCCGGGAGGTGCTGGTCTGCGGCGACTGGAACATCGCGCACCAGGAGGCCGACCTCAAGAACTGGAAGGCCAACCGCAAGTCGTCCGGCTTCCTGCCGGAGGAACGCGCGTGGCTGACGCGGGTCTTCGACGAGGCGTCGTACGTGGACGTGGTCCGTGCCCTGCACCCGGACCGGACCGGGCCGTACACCTGGTGGTCCTACCGGGGGCGCGCCTTCGACAATGACACCGGCTGGCGCATCGACTACCAGGTGGCGACGGCGGGCCTGGCGGAGCGCGCGGTGAAGGCGTGGGTGGAGCGGGCGGCGACGCACGGCGAGCGGTGGAGCGACCACGCGCCGGTGAGCGTCGCCTACGAGTGGGGATAGCCGGGCCGCCGCCGGGTCACTTCTTGCGCAGGCGGCGGTCCATCGCCATGGAGAGTTCCGCGTCCACCACGCTCTTGGCCAGCGGGCGCAGGATCTCCGGGGCCGTTTCGGGGGCGTGGGCCTGGAGCGTCGTCGCGAAGAGCTCGGCCAGGGCGTCGGCGTGGGCGCGGACCTCGCGGCCCGCTTCGAAGACCGCCGACAGCGGGATGCCCTCGCGGACCAGGCGGGCCGAGACGTCGAGGAGGCGGCGGCTGATGTGGACGAGGTCGTCGCCGTCGGTGGCGAGGTAGCCGAGTTCGAGGGCGGTGGCCAGATTCTCCGCCGTGACCTCGCCCTCGAAGTGGTCGGCCAGCTCCTCGGGGGTGAGGCGCACGGGTGTCTCCTCGGTCGGTTCGCCGAGGCCCAGGACCTCGGCGACGTCCCGGCCGCTGTCGAAGGCGGTGGCGAGGTCGGCGATGCCGTTGAGGGTGTGGCCGCGCTCCAGGAGGGCGGCGATCGTACGGAGCCTGGCCAGGTGGTGGCTGTCGTACCAGGCGATCCGGCCCTGCCTGCGGGGCGGCGGGATCAGGCCGCGTTCGCGGTAGAAGCGCACCGTACGCACGGTGATGCCGGCCGCGTCGGCCAGCTCCTTCATGCGGTACTCGCGGACTTCCTCCTGGTCGGGCATGGCGGCCAGCCTATGTCCCGGCCGTGTCCCGCCCCTGGCTCGTACCGCCGGTAACTTTTCTGGTCCGCCCCCTACCCACGAGTAAGGAGCTGCCCTACTCTCCCCACAGTGCCAGTGATTACTGGCGCGGTTATCTGGTGGCACTCCGGTGGGAGGCGGCGGCATGGCCAAGCACGAGCACGTACGGGTGGCGGTGATCGGATCCGGATTCGGGGGTCTGGGGGCCGCCGTCCGGCTGCGGCGCGACGGGATCACCGACTTCGTCGTCCTGGAACGGGCCGGGTCGATCGGCGGGACCTGGCGCGACAACGACTATCCGGGCTGCGCCTGCGACGTGCCCTCGCACCTCTACTCGTTCTCCTTCGCGCCCAACCCCGACTGGCCGCGCACCTTCTCGGGGCAGTCGCACATCCGCGCGTATCTGGAGCGCGTCACCGACACCTTCGGGCTCCGGCCGCACATCCGGCTGGACCACGAAGTGCTGCTGATGCGCTGGATCGGAGAGGCGGCGCACTGGGAGATCGAGACCTCGCGCGGCATCCTCACGGCGGACGTCGTGGTCTCCGCGACCGGGGCGCTGTCGGACCCGAAGGTGCCGGACGTGCCCGGCCTCGACTCGTTCCCCGGCAAGGTCTTCCACTCCGCCCGCTGGGACCACGGCTACGACCTGCGGGGCAAGCGCGTCGCCGTGGTCGGCACCGGTGCGTCGGCGATCCAGATCGTGCCGGCCCTCCAGCCCGACGTGGCGAGGCTGACGCTCTTCCAGCGCACCCCGCCGTGGGTGATGCCGCGTGCGGACCGGCCGATCTCCGCCGCCGAGCGCCTGCTGTACCGCACGGTGCCGGCCGTCGGCGCCGCGCGGCGCGGACTGCTCTGGGGGATAAGGGAGTTGCAGGTCCAGGCGTTCACCAAGCGGCCCGGTGAGCTGCGGCTGGTCGAGCGCGTGGCCAGGGCGAACATGGCGCGGGCGATCAAGGACCCGGCGCTGCGGGCCAAGTTGACCCCCTCGTACCGGATCGGCTGCAAGCGGATCCTGCTGTCCAGCACGTACTATCCGGCGCTCGCGCGGCCCAACGTCGACGTCGTCGCGTCCGCGCTCTCCGAGGTGCGCGGGTCGACCGTCGTGGCCGCCGACCGCAGCGAGACCGACGTCGACGCGATCATCTTCTCCACCGGCTTCCGGGTGACCGACATGCCCATCATCGAGCGGGTGGTGGGGGCCGACGGCATCACGCTCGCCGAGTCGTGGAAGGACGGCATGGAGTCCCTGCGCGGCGCGACCGCCGTCGGCTTCCCCAACTTCATGACGATCGTCGGCCCCAACACCGGGCTGGGCAACTCCTCGATGATCCTGATGATCGAGTCCCAGCTCAGCTATCTCGGCGACTATCTGCGCACGCTCGGCTCGCTCGGGGCGGGCGCCGCGCTCACCCCCACACCGGCGGCCGTCGAGGCGTGGAACCGCCGCGTACAGGAGAGGATGAGGCGCACCGTGTGGAACACCGGCGGTTGCACGAGTTGGTACCTGGACGCGGGCGGGCGCAACACCACGATCTGGCCGGGGACGACGACCGAGTTCCGCAGGGCGACGCGGGCCGTGGACCTCGGGGAGTACGAGGTCGTCCGGGCACTCGACGCGAAGACACAGGCCAAGGAGGCACTTCGATGACGACGGCACCCAACTCCCGTGTCCTGACGGCCACATCCGCCGACGGCTCACGCCTGCACGTCGAGGTGTACGGCTCCGAGGGGGCGCCCGCGATTGTCCTCATCCACGGCTGGACCTGCTCGACGCTCTTCTGGGCCGCGCAGATCGACGACCTCGCCGCGGACCACCGGGTGATCGTCTACGACCAGCGCGGACACGGGCGTTCGCCCGCCGTCGGCCGCCACGGCTACAGCACCGACGCGCTCGCCGACGACCTGGAGGCGGTGCTGGGCGCGACCCTCGCGCCCGGTGAGAAGGCCGTACTGGCCGGGCACTCCATGGGCGGTATGACGCTGATGGCCGCCTCCGCACGGCCGGCCCTCCGGGAGCACGCGGCGGCGGCGCTGCTGTGCAGCACGGGCAGTTCGAAGCTGGTGGCCGAATCGCTCGTGGTGCCGATGCGCCCCGGGCGGCTGCGGGCCCGGCTGACCCGGATGGTCCTCGGCGCGCGGGCCCCGCTCGGCCCGGTCACGCCGCTCTCGAAACGGCTCCTGCGGTACGGGACGATGGGGCCCGGTACGGCGGCGGACCGGATCGCCGTGTGCGCGCGGATCGTGCACGCCTGCCCGCGCGCGGTGCGGGTCGCCTGGTCGCACGTGCTGGGCTCGCTCGATCTCGACGCGGGCGTACGTGAGTTGAGGGTCCCCACGGCGGTGGTCGCGGGGACGGCCGACCGGCTGACGCCGCCGGTGCTGGCGCGCCGGCTCGCCGAGGAACTGCCCCACTGCGTCGGCCTCACCGAGCTGACGGGCGTGGGACACATGACGCCCGTGGAGGCGCCCGAGGCGGTGACCGCCGTGCTTCGAGGGCTGGTGGGCGACCACCTCGGCGCCGCTGCCGACGAGACCGAGGAGAGCGCCGTATGAGCCCGGTCAGTCTGGAGGGGCAGGTCGCGGTCGTCACCGGCGCGGCTCGTGGCGTGGGCGAGACGCTGGCCCGCAAACTCTCCGCGCGCGGCGCCCGGGTGGCGCTCGTGGGCCTGGAGGCCGACGAGTTGAAGGACGTGGCGAGCAGGCTCCACACCGAGTGCGGGCACTGGTACGCCGATGTCACCGACCACGAGGCGATGGTCCGCGTCGCGCGTGAGGTCAAGGAGCGGTTCGGGAAGGTCGACATCGTCGTGGCCAACGCGGGTGTCGCGGCGGGCGGTCCGTTTCTGGACTCGGACCCCGTCGCCTGGCGGCGGGTGATCGAGGTGAACCTCATCGGCGGCGCGGTCACGGCGCGCGCGTTCCTGCCCGTACTGATGGCGAGCCGCGGCTACTTCCTCCAGATCGCCTCGCTCGCCGCGATAACCCCGGCGCCCATGATGACCGCGTACTGCGCCTCCAAGTCGGGAGTCGAGGCCTTCGCCCACAGCCTGCGCGCGGAGGTCCGGCACAAGGGCGTCCGGGTCGGCGTCGGCTATCTGTCGTGGACCGACACCGACATGGTTCGCGGCGCCGACGAGGACGAGGTGATGCGCGAGATGCGGCAGGGGCTGCCGTGGCCGGCCGGCAAGACGTATCCGCTCGGGCCCGCAGTCGAGCGCGTCGTGTCGGGGATCGAGCGGCGCTCGGCGCATGTGTACGCGCAGTGGTGGCTGCGGGGCATGCGCTCCGTACGCTGGCCTCTGCCCGGCCTCGTCGCGGCCGTCGGGTCCCGCCGGATGCGGGGACTCGAACCGCGGCTCGGTGCGGTCAGCAAAGGGCTCGTGGGCGCCGGCGGGGCGGCCGACGAGCAGGAGCGTACGCAGCGTAATTGATCGAAATGCGCGGTATGTCGGGGCGTGTAAGTCTGGTCGGGGCCCGGGAGTCGTCCACGGGCCTCACCGGACTTCCAGGAGTGAGATCCCATGGGTATCGCGGACCAGTTCAAGGACAAGTCGAACCAGCTCGCCGGCCAGGCGAAGAAGAAGTCGCCCCAGAACGCCGACAAGAACGCGGGCACGAACGCCGACAAGAACGCGGACAAGAACACCGGCGACGCCGGGAACGCCCGTAACAAGGACGAGTCGTCCGAGCGTTCCTCGGCGGGCCAGGAGCGGATGCGGGACGAGGGCGACAGGGCGCGGCAGCGGGCGCAGGACGCGCGGGACCGGTTCGACGACAACTACGACGCCTGAGCCGCCGTTCGTACCAAGAGGCGCACCCGGTGCAGGGGCACCGGGTGCGCCTCTTCCCGTGGGTGTCAGCTTCGCGGCGGCAGTGGGGGGCGGCGGCGGTCCGGGACGTCGCTGTAGCCGGGCGGGACCGCCGCGGGCTGCTTCGCGAGCAGTTCCAGTGCCACCCACACCGCGTCGTCGAGCTGCGCGTGCCGGCCCTCCGCCCAGTCGAGCGGGGTGCGCAGCACCTCGATGTCCGGCTCCACGCCGTGGTTCTCGACCGACCAGCCGTAGGTCTCGAACCAGGCCGCGTTCATCGGCACCGTGATCACCGTGCCGTCGACCAGCCGGTGCCTGCCCGTCATGCCGACCACACCGCCCCAGGTGCGCTGCCCGACCACCGGGCCAAGCTTCAGCAGGCGGAAGGCCGCCGTGATCATGTCGCCGTCCGAGGAGGTGGCCTCGTCCGCGATCGCGACGACCGGGCCGCGCGGCGCGTTGGAGGCGTAACTCACCGGCTGGGCGTTGCGCGTCAGGTCCCACCCGAGGATGCGCCGGGTCAGCTTCTCCACGACCAGTTCGCTGATGTGGCCGCCCGCGTTGCCCCGTACGTCCACGATCAGCGCGGGCCTGGACACCTCCAGACGCAGATCGCGGTTGAACTGGGCCCAGCCCGAGCCGCCCATGTCGGGGATGTGGAGATAGCCGCACTTGCCGCCGCTCATCTCGCGGACGACCTCGCGGCGTTTGGCCACCCAGTCCTGGTAGCGCAGCGGCCGCTCGTCCACGAGCGGGACGATCGCCACGCGCCGTGAACCGCCGTGCCGCGCACCGCCGTTGCCCGGTGACAGGTCCTCGGCGGGGCGGAAGGTCAGCTCGACCGTCGTACCGCCGGCCGCGGACAGCAGCGGGAAGGGGCCGGTCACCGGGTCGACCGGCCGGCCGTCGACATGGGTGAGGACCGCGCCCTCGCGGATGCCCGTACCGGCGAGCGGGGAACGGGCCTTGGAGTCCGACGACTCGCCGGGCAGGATCCGCTTCACCAGCCATTCGCCGTCCCGGCAGACGAGGTTGGCGCCGAGCAGGCCCATGGCGCGCTGGTAGTGCGGCGGTCCCTCGTTGCGGCGGGCGGGGGTGACGTAGGCGTGCGAGGTGCCCAGCTCGCCGAGCGCCTCGCGCAGCAGATCGGCGAACTCGTCGGGGGACGCGACGCGTTCGACCAGCGGGCGGTACTGGCCGAGCACCGCGTCCCAGTCGATGCCGCACATGTCCGGCTCCCAGAAGTACGAGCGGATGATGCGGCCCGCCTCCGCGTACGCCTGGCGCCACTCGGCCGCGGGATCGACCTCGTGCAGGATGCGGCGCAGGTCGAGATGGACGGTGGAGTCGCCGTCGCCCGGCTCGGTGGCGGGCACGGCGCGCAGGTCGTCGTCGTCCACGACCACGAGCCGGGAGCCGTCCCGGCTGAGCGCGAACCAGTCGAGATGGTCGACGAGTTCGCTCTTGCGCGCCTTGGTGATGTCGAAGTGTTCGAGGGTCGGACGGCCCGAGGTGTCGGCGGGGTTGGCGAACGTCTCGCCGAGGGCGCCGGAGATCGGCCAGCGCAGCCAGACCAGTCCGCCGCCGCTGACGGGTTGCAGGGCCGAGTACTTGGACGCGGAGACCGGGAACGGCGTGACGCGGCTCGGGAGTCCTTCGACCTCGACCATGACCGTCCCGTCGGGCAGGGAGGCCGTGCCGTCGGACGCGACGACCGTCACCGGGTCGAGCCCGCCGGCGGCCGGACGGCCGTCCGGGAGGAGTGCGAACGGCGAGGGCGTCGCCGACGACAGCGGTACGAGGTAGGGGCGGCAGCCCAGCGGGAAGGAGAGGTCGCCGGTGTGCACGTCGTACACCGGGTCGAACCCGCGCCAGGAAAGAAAGGCGAGATATCGGCCGTCCCGCGTGAAAACGGGATTCTCGTCCTCGAAACGGCCGTTGGTGACGTCCACGATCGTACGGTCGGCGATCCGCGCCATCTTGATCTGCCGCAGCGAGCGGCCGACGCCCGGGTGGGACCAGGCGATCCAGTCGCCGTCCGGGGAGAACGCGAGGTCGGTGACGGGGCCGTTGACGGAGCGGATCAGCTCGGTGAGGTCGTCGGCGATGTCCTCGGTGACCGGCTCGGTGACGGGCTCGGCGGGACCCTCGGCCTCCGGCACCGCGCCCTGCGACGCGCCGTCGCCCGACGGGTCGTCAGGAACCGTCAGTATCAGGAGCCTTCCGTCGTGCGTGCTGAGCGCGAGCCGTTCACCGTCCGGGTCCGCGATCAGCTCGTGGACGCGGCCCAGCCGGCCGGAGGCGAGCCGCAGCGGCGGCATGTCGCCGCTCGCGCGCGGCAGATACGCGATCTCGATCGCGTCCTCGCCGTCCGCGTCCGTGACGTAGGCGACCTTGCCGCCGCTGCCCAGCATCTCGGGGAGCCGTACCCGTACGCCCGGTGTGTCCGTGATCGTGCGGGCCGGGCCGTCGCGGTGGGTGAGCCAGTACAGGCTGCCGCGTACGGAGACGGCGCTCGCCCGGCCCGTGGTGTCCACGGAGATCGCGTCGACGTGGTGGGCGGCCGGGACCTGGTAGGTGCGCCGCCCGGCGCGCGGCCCACCGAGCCGTACCGACAGCTTGCGCGGCACGGAGTCGGGCTCCAGCGAGTCCACCAGCCACAGCTCTCCCGCGCACTGGTAGACGACCCGGCGGCCGTCGGACGAGGCGTGGCGGGCGTAGAAGTCGTCGTGGTCGGTGTGCCGGCGCAGGTCGGTGCCGTCGGGGAGCGTCGAGTAGAGATTGCCGACGCCCTCGTGGTCGGAGAGGAACGCGATGCGCCCGGCCACGAACATCGGGCAGTCGAGATGGCCGGGCAGATCCGCCAGCAGCCGTTCGCCGTGCAGCCACAGCCGGCCCGTGGCGCCGCCCCGGTACCGCTTCCACGCGGCCGGTTCGTGCGGCGGCTTGCCGGTGAGCAGCAGGCTGCGCCGCTCACCCTCGATCTCGGTGATCGCGATGTCGGCGACCGGGCCCCAGGGGAGTTTGCCGCCGGGGGAGCCGTCGGTGGGGACGCTGTAGGCCCAGGAATAGTACGAGAAGGGCTGGCCGTGCGAGGAGACGGCGAGGATCTGCGCCGCGCCGTCCTTGTCCGGCGGCGTCCAGCCGCAGACGCGGGTGTCGGTGGAGCCCCAGTAGCTGAGGCGGCGGGCCGGGCCGCCGGCCACCGGCGCGAGATGGATCTCCGGATCCAGGCTGCGCCAGCTCGTATAGGCGATCTGGCCGCCGTCGGGCGAGAACCGGGGATGCCCCACTCTCGTGCGGTCGACGGTCACCCGCCACGCACGGTCCGGGCGGTGCTTGGCCGACGAGAGGGGGGCGACCCAGAGATCGTCCTCGGCGGCGAAGCACAGCAAGTCGTCGTGCAGATGCGGATAACGGAGATACGCGACGTCGTCACTCACCCCCCAATGCTTTCCGTGCGGGAGGGGTGCGGCAACTCGTGGCCGGAGAGGAGTTGGCCGGATGTGTTCGGCAGGGCGGTCGGCAGCGCCGGTGGGGCGTTCCCGGATGTGGTGGAGCCCACAAGCGAAACGTTGCCGTTTCGATGACGGTGCGGTTATCTTCGTACTGTACGAAGTCGTTTCGTTCAGCTCTTCGAGACCTTGACGGGAGGTCGGACATGGCACGCACCAGACTCACGCCGGAGCGCGAGGGAGAGCTGTACGGAGCCACGCTCGACCTGCTGCGCGATGTCGGCTACGACGCCCTCACCATGGACGCCGTCGCCGCCCGCACCCACTCCAGCAAGGCCACCCTCTACCGCCAGTGGGGGAGCAAGCCGGAGCTCGTCGCACGAGCCCTGCGCCACAACAAGCCGGCCGATGTCGCACAGATCGACACCGGCTCGCTGCGCGGGGACTTCCACGCCATGGTCTCGATGGCCGACGACTGCCAGATGGAACGGGACTCCGCGCTGATGCGGGGCCTGGCCCATGCCGTCCACAACAACCCCGATCTCCACCAGGCGCTGCGTGACCTGCTCATCGAGCCCGAACTCAACGGACTCGGCCTCTTCCTGCGCCGTGCCGTGGACCGGGGCGAGATCAGCGAGGACCAACCCGCGCTGAAATACGTCACACACATGCTGGTCGGCGCTTTCGTCGCCCGGCAGCTCGTCGAGGACCGGTCGGTCGACCAGGCCTTCCTCCGCGACTACCTCGACGCCGTGCTTCTCCCCGCCCTCGGCGTCTGACCCTCCCCGCAGCTCGCAGCTTCGCCTCCCTGGGCCGCTCGCCCACCTCCGGGGCCTCCCCAGCAGTACCCGGTGCCTCACGGCACCAGCACCTGACGCGTGTCGCTCTCGCGCCGTCGGTCGGCTCCCCATGCCCTTGATCCACCCCCAGACCGGGAGTACGCCTCGTGGCCACGTTTCTTTACAGACTCGGACGGTTCGCCTTCCGTCGCCGAAACTTCGTCGCCCTCGTATGGGTGGCGCTGCTGGCACTCGCCGGCGTCGGCGCGGCGTCAGCGTCCACCGCGACATCGAGTTCCTTCTCCATCCCGGGGACGGAGGCCCAGAAGGCCTTCGACCTGCTGGAAGAGCGCTTCCCCGGCGGCAGCGCCGACGGGGCCACCGCCCGGGTCGTCTTCAAGGCGCCCGAGGGCGAGAAGATGACATCGGCCGCGAACAAGGCCGAGGTCGAGAAGATCGTCGACGAGCTGCCGGCCGGCTCGGACCAGATCGCCCGGGTCGCCGACCCGTACGCCGCGAAGGCCGTCTCGCAGGACGGTTCGACGGCGTACGTCTCGGTCACCTACAAGGTCAACTCGATGGAGCTGACCGAGGAGACCCGTACGGCGCTGGAGGAGACGGGGGCCGAGGCGCGGGAGGCCGGCCTCACCGTCGAGATCGGCGGTGACGCGCTCCAGGCGGCGCCGGAGACCGGGGCCACCGAGATCATCGGTATCGCGGTGGCGGCGATCGTGCTCGTCATCACCTTCGGTTCACTGATCGCGGCGGGACTGCCGCTGCTCACCGCGCTCATCGGCGTGGGAATCGGCGTGTCGAGCATCACCGCGCTGGCGAGCGTGATGGATCTCGGCTCCACCACCAGCATTCTCGCGATGATGATCGGCCTCGCCGTCGGCATCGACTACGCGCTGTTCATCGTCTCCCGCTACCGGGCGGAGCTTGCCGAGGGGCGTGAACCCGAGGAAGCCGCCGGACGGGCCGCGGGGACGGCCGGATCGGCCGTGGTCTTCGCCGGGCTCACCGTCGTCATCGCGCTCGTCGGGCTCGCGGTCGTCAACATCCCGATGCTCACCAAGATGGGCGTCGCGGCGGCCGGCACGGTCGTCATCGCCGTCCTCATCGCGCTCACCCTCGTCCCGGCCGTGCTGGGATTCGCGGGCAGGCGTGTCCACGGCAAGAAGCTGCGCGCGAGGATGGCCCGGGAGCAGGCGGTCTCGGCCGACGGCAAGGCGGCCGAGGGCAAGCCCAACATGGGCACCCGGTGGGCCCGCTTCGTCCTGCGCCGTCCCGTCGCCGTGCTCCTCGCCGGAGTCGTCGGCCTCGGCATCATCGCCGTCCCGGCGACCCAGCTGGAGATGGGTCTGCCCGACGACGGCTCACAGCCGACGAGCACCACGCAGCGCAAGGCGTACGACCTCCTGTCGGACGGTTTCGGGCCCGGCTTCAACGGCCCGCTGATGGTCGTCGTCGACGGCAAGGGCGACGACAACGCCAAGCAGACCGCCGCGCAGGTCACCGACGCCGTGAAGGAACTGAAGGGCGTCGCCGCCGTCACCCCCGCCAGCTACAACAAGGCCGGCGACACGGCGACGATCACGGTCGTCCCGAAGGACCGTCCCTCGTCGGTGGAGACGGAGAACCTCGTTCACACCATCCGCGAGGCGGGCGGTGAGATCGCCGCCGACAGCGAGGCGAAGGTGCTGGTCACCGGCGCCACCGCGATGAACACCGACTTCTCCGAGAAGATGAACGACGCGCTCCTGCCGTATCTCGCGCTCGTCGTGGGTCTGGCGTTCCTGCTGCTGATGCTCGTCTTCCGCTCGGTCCTGGTGCCGCTGAAGGCGGCGCTCGGCTTCCTGCTGTCGGTCGTCGCCGCGCTCGGCGCGGTGGTCGCGGTCTTCCAGTGGGGCTGGCTCTCCGGCCTGTTCGGTGTCGAGCAGACCGGCCCGGTCATGTCGATGATGCCGATCTTCATGGTCGGTGTGGTCTTCGGTCTCGCGATGGACTACGAGGTCTTCCTGGTCACGCGGATGCGTGAGGCGTACGTCCACGGGGAGCGGCCCGGCCAGGCGATCACCACCGGCTTCCGGCACGGGGCGCGGGTCGTCACCGCCGCCGCGGTGATCATGATGGCCGTCTTCGCGGGCTTCATCGGCTCCAGCGAGTCGATGGTCAAGATGATCGGCTTCTCGCTGGCGATCGCCGTCTTCTTCGACGCGTTCGTGGTCCGGATGGCCATCGTGCCGGCGGTGCTCGCGCTGCTCGGCGACAAGGCGTGGTGGCTGCCGCGCTGGCTCGACCGGCTGCTGCCGAACGTGGACGTGGAGGGCGAGCAGTTGCGGAAGATGCTGGAGAAGGGGTCGGCCGACGCGGGCGGCGACGCCGGGCCGGAGAAGGAGCTGGTGCGGGTCTGACAGGTTTCACAGTGGCCGGGCGGGCTGCGTTCGCAGTCCGCCCGGCGGAGTGCTGTGGGGCGCCGGCGCCGTGGCACAGCGGCGTCGGCAGGGTCGCGCGGCTCGTGGGCCGCGCTTGTCCTCACGCTTGTCCTCGATCGCCGGACGGGCTCAATTCGTGTGGTGCAGGAGCCGGTCGAGACCGCGTTTCGCGCGCAGCGGATACCGATCCTCGCCGACCGGGACCGTCTCGTACGTCAGCCGGAGGAAGCGGCGCAGCAGGGCCGTGTCGAACTGGGTCAGCGCCACACCTTCCGGCGAGTGGAATTCGAGCATCGTCTGCGCCCGGCCGCACGGCCAGACGCGCACGTCGCCGTCGCCGGAGGGGGTGCGCAGCCCCGATACGAGCAGCTGGCGGGTGAAGGCCCACACCACTTCGGCGTCGTCACGGGACACCTCGGCGGGGAACGCGACGCGGACGGTGAGAGGGTCGGCACTGTCGTAGCGGAGGGTGACCGTGAGGCACCCGTGGTGGGGGGCGTCCGTGATGAGACGGACCTTGGCAGGCTGCTCGACGACGGCCGGCATCGCTTCGCTCCTCTGCGGCGGTTCCACGGCGCTCTCGACGCGGTAGGTGGTGCGCGGTGTGGTGCTTGGTGTGCGGTACGTGGTGCTTTACATCACAAGATACCTTTTATCCCTTATTTAACGCCGGGTCTCCCGGGAAGCTCAAACTTTCCGTGCCGTTCGGTGCCCGTACACCGGTTCGCATGCCCCGCGCTCTTGCAACTCGTTCGCAAGAGAGGACTATCTATTCGAACGGCTCTCTCCGAGCGGTTCACCACGTCTGAACGCCTGCCGGAAGCGGAGCCCGCCCATGCATGTCCCCGACGGAATGATCAACCTGCCCGTGTCGGCCGCCGCCGGCGTCGTCGCGGCCGGGGCCGTGGCGATCAGCCTGCGCGGCGCCCGCCGCGAACTGGGCTCCGGGCCGCTCGCCGAGGGCCATGGCGCCGAGCGCACCGCACCCCTCGCGGGCCTCGTCGCCGCCTTCGTCTTCGCTGTGCAGATGCTGAACTTCCCGGTCGCGGCGGGCACCAGCGGGCATCTGCTCGGCGGGGCCCTCGCGGCGATACTCGTCGGCCCCTGCACCGGGGTGCTCTGCATCGCCGTCGTCCTGCTGATGCAGGGCATCCTCTTCGCCGACGGCGGGCTCACCGCGCTCGGCGTGAACATCACGGTCATGGGCGTCGTGACGGTGATCGTCTCGTACGGGATCTTCCGCGGCCTGCTCCGCGTCCTGCCGCGCAAGCGGCGTTCGGTGACCGTGTCCGCGTTCGTCGCCGCGCTGGTGTCCGTGCCCGCAGCCGCCGCGGCCTTCACCCTTCTCTACGCGATCGGCGGCACCACGGACATCCCGATCGGCAAGGTGCTCACCGCGATGGTCGGTGTGCACGTGCTCATCGGCATCGGCGAGGCCGCGATCACCGCGCTGACGGTCGGGGCGGTCATCGCCGTACGGCCCGACCTGGTCCACGGGGCCCGCGGGCTGGCGGCGCCGCTCAAGCTGCGGGTGGACGGTGAGTTGGTGGACGCGCCGACTCCCGCCGCCGAGCCCGCTGTTCCGGTCGCCGCACGCTCGCCGCGCGGGCTGCTGGTGGCCGGTCTCGGCACTGCCCTCCTGCTGGCCGGAGTCGTCTCCTTCTACGCCTCCGCCAACCCCGACGGCCTGGAGAAGGTCGCCGCCGACAAGGGCATCGACAAGGAGGTCGAGGAGCACGCGGCCGCCGACTCGCCCCTGGCCGACTACGGCATCAAGGACATCTCCAACCCCCGGCTCTCGGGCGGCCTCGCGGGCATGATCGGCGTCGGGGCGACGGTCGTCGTCGGCAGCGGGATCTTCTACGTGGTGCACCGGCGCCGTACGACGGACAACGCGCCCGCCTCTTCCGGGCCCTCCGCGCCCGCCTCTTCCGAGCGGGGCTGACATGGGAGCGGGTCACGCCCACAAGCTCTACCGGCACGGCCACTCGCCCGTCCACGCGCTGCCGCCGCACTGCAAGCTCGCCGCCGTCCTGTGCTTCGTGCTCGTTGTGGTCTCCACCCCGCGCGAGGTCGTATGGGCCTTCGGCCTGTACGCGGCGCTGCTCGCCGGCGTCGCGGCGCTCGCCCGCGTCCCGGCCGGCTTTCTGCTCCGCCGGATGCTGATCGAGGTCCCGTTCGTGGCCTTCGCCGTCCTCATGCCGTTCGTGGTCCCCGGCGACCAGGTCCAGTTCCTCGGCCTCTCCTTGAGTGTCCCCGGCCTGTGGGGCGCCTGGAACGTACTGGCCAAGGGCACGCTGGGGGTCGCCGCCTCCGTACTCCTCGCCTCCACGACCGAACTGCGCGCGCTGCTCCTCGGGCTGCAACGGCTGAAGCTCCCGCCGATGCTCGTCCAGATCGCGTCCTTCATGATCCGCTACGGCGACGTGATCACCGACGAGCTGCGGCGGATGTCGATCGCCCGCCGCTCACGCGGGTTCGAGGCGCGCGGCGTACGGCACTGGGGTGTGCTCGGCAAAACCGCCGGGGCGCTGTTCATCCGCTCCTACGAGCGCGGGGAGCGGGTGCATCTGGCGATGATGAGCCGCGGCTACACGGGCACGATGCCGGTCATCGACGAGATGACGGCATCCCGCGCCCAGTGGACCTCCGCCGCCGCCCTCCCCCTCTCGGCGCTCGCGGTCTGTCTGCTTGGCTGGACCCTATGAACACGCAGTCCCCGGAGCAGTCGTCGCCCCCGCCTTCCCTCGATGTGCGCGGGCTCGCGTACGCGTACCCCGACGGCCACCAGGCCCTCTTCGGCGTCGACCTGACCGTCGGGCGCGGTGAGCGGGTCGCGCTGCTCGGGCCCAACGGCGCGGGCAAGACCACCCTCGTCCTGCATCTCAACGGAATCCACACGGCGGGCGCGGGGTCCGTCACCGTCGCCGGGCTGCCCGTCGCCAAGCAGAACCTCGCCGAGATACGCCGCCGCGTCGGCATCGTCTTCCAAGACCCCGACGATCAGCTCTTCATGCCCACGGTGCGTGAGGACGTGGCCTTCGGCCCCGCGACGTCCGGTCTGCGCGGCGCGGAGCTTCAGGCCAGGGTCGTCGCCGCGCTCACCCAGGTCGGCATGGCCGAGTACGCGGACCGGCCGCCGCACCATCTGTCGTTCGGGCAGCGCCGCAGGGTCGCTGTCGCGACGGTCCTGGCGATGGAGCCGGAGATTCTCGTACTCGACGAGCCCTCGTCCAACCTCGATCCGGCGTCGCGCCGGGAACTCGCGGACATCCTGCGGGCGTTGGACGTCACCGTCCTGATGGTCACGCACGACCTGCCGTACGCGCTGGAACTGTGCCCGCGCGCCGTGATCCTCAGCGAGGGCGTGATCGCGGCCGACGGGCCGACACGGGACCTGCTCGGCGACGCGGAGTTGATGGGTGCGCACCGGCTGGAGTTGCCGTTCGGTTTCGACCCGAAGTCGGTCGCGACCTCCTAGCCCCCGTGGCTCGGTCGGTGTCGCGATGCGTGCACCATGGAGGCATGAGCGGGATGGTAGGCGTCGCTGACGTCCAGGGCACGGTGGCCGCGGGCTTCGAACCCGTCAAGGACGCCTTCGTACGGAACTTCCAGGAACGCGGTGAGCGGGGCGCGGCCGTCGCCGTCTACCGCGACGGGCACAAGGTCGTCGACCTGTGGGCCGGCACGCGCGACGTCGACGGCTCGGAGCCGTGGGCCGTCGACACCGCGCAGGTCGTCCGCTCCGCGACGAAGGGCGTCGCCGCCGCCGTACCGCTTCTGCTGCACCAGCGCGGCCGGATCGACCTGGACGCGCCCGTGGGCACGTACTGGCCGGAGTTCAAGGCGGCCGGCAAGGAACGGGTCCTCGTACGGCATCTGTTGTCGCACCGCGCGGGCGTGCCCGTGCTCGACCGGCCGCTCAGTACCGCCGAGGCGCTCGACGGCGAGTCGGGCGCGCACGCGCTCGCCGCGCAGCGGCCGGTGTGGGAGCCGGGCACCGACCACGGCTATCACGCGCACACGTACGGCTGGCTCGTCTCCGAACTGGTGAGACGGGCCACCGGTCGTTCCGTCGGCCGCTGGATCGCCGACGAGATCGCCCGTCCGCTCGGCCTGGACTTCTGGATAGGGCTGCCCGCCGAGGAGGCGCACCGGGTGGGCCGGATAGGCAAGATCGAGGAGCCGGCGGCGGTCGGCGGCGAACTGCGGCTGCGCGCGAAGCGCTCGGTCACGGAGGCGTACAAGGACCCCGAATCGCTCACCCGGCGGGCGTTCGGCGCGATCGATCCGCCGCCGGACGAGAACAGCGCCGCGTACCGCGCCGCCGAGATGCCCGCGAGCGGCGGGATCTCCACCGCGCGTGCCCTGGCGCGCTGTTACGCGGCGATGATCGGCCCGGTGGACGCCCCCGGGCGCGGTAACCGGGGCGGGGCGCGGCTGTTCGCGCCGGCCACGCTGACCCTGGCCCGTACCGAGGAGTCGGCGGGCCCCGACCGGGTGCTGGTCGTCGGCACGCGCTTCGGGCTCGGCTTCATGCTGCACGGTTCCGGCGCGCCGCTGCTGGGGCCGGGCTCCTTCGGGCATCCGGGACGCGGCGGCTCGCTCGGCTTCGCCGACCCCGAGTCGGGCATCGCCTTCGGCTACGTCACCAACGGCATGCGCAAGGGAGTGACGGCGGATCCCCGGGCACAGGCCCTGGTGCGAGCCGTCAGGTCGGCCTCATGATCGGCACATGAGGCGATTCGAGGATCACAGCGCACTGATCACGGGAGCCGGGCAGGGCATCGGCGAGGCGATCGCCCGGCGGCTGGCCGCCGAGGGCGCCCGGGTGCTGATCACGGACGTGGACGGTGAACGGGCAGCGCGGGCCGCGGAGTTGATCGACGGCGCGGTGCCGTACGTGTGCGACGTGGGCGACCGCGCGTCGGTCGAGGCAGCCGTGGCGTACGCCGTCGAGCGCTTCGGCTCGCTGGACGTCCTGGTCAACAACGCGTACTCCTGCACCCAGGACGTGCCGCTCTTCGAGGACGAGCCGGACGAACACTGGGCCCGCGACCTCGACCTGACCCTGACCGGCGCCTTCCGCTGCGCGCGGGCGGCGCTGCCGCACCTGGCGGCGTCGGGGCGCGGCGCGATCGTGAGCATCGGCTCGGTCAACGGCGAACAGGACTTCGGCAACCACGCCTACAGCGCGGCGAAGGCGGGCCTCGCGAGCCTGACCCGCACCCTGGCCGGCCACGCGGCGCCGCGAGGGGTCCGCGTCAACCTCGTCGCCCCCGGCACGATCCACACGGACGGCTGGACGGGCCGCGAGGCCAACCTGGAACGCGCGGCGCCGCACTACCCGGCGGGCCGGGTGGGGCGGCCGGACGATGTCGCCTCGGCGGTGGCGTTCCTGGCGTCGTCGGACGCGGGGTGGATCACGGGGGTGACGCTGCCGGTGGACGGCGGGATCCTGTCGGCGAACGTGGCGCTGCGGCAGGCGCTGACGGGCGCGCCGGTGTCCGGGGAGCGATGAGTTCCGCCGCTCGACGGGGTCGTATGTACGTCATCGCCACCGCTTCTCACAGAAGGACGGCCCCACCATGGTCACCACCCACACCCGGGCACGGCGGGTTCGTCGAGGCACCGGCGGAGTTCGCGGAGGTGCTGCGGAAGGTGCTCGTAGGCTGAGGTCTTCAGCCACGCCGTGGCCGTGCCGTCGAGGGGATTCCGCAGATGTCCGCGCTGACCGCGTCCCGGCTCGCCGCCATCCTCGATGCCGCGGGGACGCCGGGCGGGGCGCGGGCGGTCGACGGATACGAGGCGCTGGGCGGGGGCACGTACAACAGCCTCTACCGCGTCCGGCTGGACGGCGGCGGGCGGCTGATACTGAAGTTGCCGCCGGAGCCCGGGACGCCGCGTCTGACGTACGAGGGTGAACTGCTCGTCAACGAGGGTGAGTTCTACCGGCGGGCCGGTGGCACCGGCGTGCCCGTGCCCGAGGTGGTGCGCCTGGCGTCGGACTCGTTGCTGATGTCGGAGGTACCGGGGGAGCCCTGGTCCGCGCCGGCGGCGGCCGGGCTCGGGGACGCGGAGCATGACCGGTTGCGGCGCGAACTCGGGTCGTACGTCGCCGAGTTGCACACCGTCACCGGTACACGCTTCGGGTATCCGTCCGAGGCCGTGGCCACCGCGGGAACCTGGCGTGAGGCGTTCGGCGCGATGCTGGAGGCGGTTCTGGCGGACGCCGAGCGGTTCGGGGCCAGGCTGCCGGTGTCCGGGGAGCGCGTACGGACGTTGGCGCGGGCCGCCGCTCCCGCGCTGGACGAGGTCGGCGTTCCCGCGCTCGTCCACTTCGATCTCTGGCAGGGCAACATCCTGCTGACAGGTGAGCCGGGGGAGCGGCGGATCGGTGGGGTCATCGATGGGGAACGGATGTTCTGGGGCGACCCGTTGGCGGAGTTCGTCTCGCTCAATCTGTTCGGTGAGCCCGAGGACGACCCGGCCCTGCTTGACGGCTACCGCGCGGGCGGCGGTGACACCGGCTTCGACACGGCCGCGCGGCTGCGCATGGCGCTCTACCGCTGCTACCTCTACCTGATCATGCTGGTCGAGGCCGTGCCGCGCGGCTACCCGCCCGCGCGGACCGCCGTGACCCGCAGGACCGCCGGGCCCGCGCTGATCCTGGCCCTTGGAGTGATCTCCACGACGGCCTAGGGAGTGTTTCAGAAGTCCCGTCCGGCACGCGGCGCCCGGCACGCCCTAGGGACGTCAGGCGCCCGGTGGGGGCATGCCGCCCTTGAGGCGTTCGAGGTCCGAGGCGCGGACCTGGATCACGAACAGCGCGATCACGGCCGAGACACCGGCCATCACCGCGGCCACGATGAACGCGTTCGACACACCCGCGGCCAGTACCTCGTCACTCCACGGCTTCGGCAGCGAACGCGTCTTCTGGAACGTCAGTTTCTGGGCCGGGGTCGCGTGCGCCATGAAGTCGCGGGCCTGGGTCTTCGCCTCGTCCCTGGTGGCCGTGCCGAACACCGTCACCAGGATGGACAGCCCCAGCGAACCACCCACCTGCTGCGTCGCGTTGAGGATGCCGGAGGCGGCGCCGGCCTCCTTCGGGTCGACGCCCGAGACGGCCATCAGGGTCAGCGACACGAACTGGAAGCCCATGCCGAGGCCGAAGACCAGCACCGGGCCCAGCAGGCTGCCCGCGTAGGTGCTGTGGACGTCCGTCTGGGTCAGCCACGCGAGGCCGGCGGTGGCCAGGATCGCGCCGGTCACCATGAACGGTTTCGGACCGTAGCGCGGCAGCAGTTGCGAGGCGACCCCCGAACCGATCGCGATGACCACGCTCACCGGGAGGAAGGCCAGGCCGGTCCGGAGCGGGCTGAAGTCCAGGACCTCCTGCGTGAAGAGCGTGAGGAAGAAGAACATGCCGAACAGCGCGGCGGACAGACTCAGCATCATCCCGTAGACGCCCGCGCGGTTGCGGTCGCGGAACATCCACAGCGGCGTGATCGGCTGTCGCGACCGGCGCTCGATGACGATGAAGAGGACCAGGAGCACCACCGCCGCGCCGAAGGACCCGAGTGTCAGGTCGTCGGTCCAGCCCTCCTCGGACGCCCGGATGAAGCCGTAGACCAGGCCCACCATGCCCAGGGTCGCGGTGAGCGCGCCGACGACGTCGAAACTGCCGGGGCGCGGCTCGGACTCCTTGATGAAGCGGGGGGTCAGGCCGATGATCACCAGCCCGATCGGCACGTTGACGAAGAAGATCCACCGCCAGTCCAGCCACTCCACCAGGATGCCGCCGAGCAGCAGTCCGATCGCGCTGCCGCCCGCGGAGACGGCCGCGAACACGCCGAACGCCCTGTTGCGCGAGGGCCCTTCGCGGAACGTGGTGGTGATCAGCGACAGCGCGGTCGGGGACGCGATGGCGCCGCCGACGCCCTGGAGGGCGCGGGCGGCCAGCAGTTGCCAGGAGTCCTGCGCCAGACCGCAGAGCAGCGAGGCGAAGGCGAAGAGCGCCACGCCGAACATGAAGACCCGGCGCCGCCCCAGGATGTCGCCGAGGCGCCCGCCGAGCAGCAGCAGACCGCCGAAGGTGAGGGTGTACGCGTTGACCACCCACGACAGGTTCTGGGTCGAGAAGCCGAGCGCGCTCTGGATGTGGGGGAGCGCGATGTTCACGATGGTGATGTCGAGAACCACCATCAGCTGGCAGGACGCGATGATGGCCAGCGCGATGCCGTGGCCGCCCTCCCCGTCGGGAGCGGCGGCGGTCTTCCCTGTGTTCGGCGGTGTGTTCGGCGGTGTGGGCTGTGAATCAGTCATAGGTGGGGGGGTGGTGAACGGGGTGATGCGCGCCCTCGGACAGGGAACGCCACCGTTCATCCGGATCTGACTCTAAGTGGGACGAAAGGGTCCCGCGACTCGACCGCCGGACCGCCCCCGGACGTCCCCCGGACGGCCCCCGCCGGACCACTGGTCCTATCGGTCATCGAGGGTCCTCCGGGGCGCCGTCCGGGGGATGTTCGAGGGCGGCCTCGGCCGCCGCGCGCCCGGCGGCGGCGTGTTCGGCGAGCGCGCGGTCCACGAGGGCCGGGGCCGAGCCCGTGTAGCCGGCCGGGTCGGTGAGGGCGTGCAGCCGCGCCTGCCCGATCAGCTCGGCGATCGCCGGGTCGGTCTCCGTCAGCGCCTGTGCGAGCGGGATACCGGCACGTGACGCGAGGCGCGCGGCGGCGCCCACCACTTCGTTCGCGCGGGTCCGGCCGACGGCCGGGATCAGGGCGGTCACGAGCCGTTCGCCGACCAGCACTCCGTGGGTGAGCCCGAGATTGTCCCGCATCCGGTCGGGGAAGACCCGCAGGCCGTGGGCGAGTTCGGCGGCGTCGTGGGCGGCTCCGCCGGTCAGCCGCAGCAGCTCGCGCAGCGGCTGCCACTCGGCGTGCCAGGGGCCGGCGGGGCGTTCGTCCTCGGCGACGAGGGCCCCCAGCAGTACGGAGGCGAGCCCTGGTGCCTGCCGCGCGGCGGCGGCGATCAGGGTGGCCCGCACAGGGTTCCGCTTGTGCGGCATCGCGGACGAACCGCCGCCGCGCGCCTCGGCGACCTCCCCGATCTCGGTCCGGGACAGTACGAGAACGTCCGCGGCCACCTTCCCGAGCGCTCCCGCCGCGAAGGCGAGTGCCGCGCCGAGATCGGCGACGGGGGTGCGCAGGGTGTGCCACGGCAGCGTCGGTTCGGCGAGGGGGAGCTGGTCGGCGTACGCGGTGAGGAGCCGTACGCCGGTGTCGTTCCCGGCCGCGCCCCCGTCCGCCTCCGCTGTCCGGCCCTCCACCGGGGGCGCGTCCTCGGGCGTGACGTTGTTGGACGTACTGGGGGCCGCGCCCGTCAGGTCGTAGACAGGCTCGTCGGGCGCGGGGCCGGTCCCCAGTTCCGACTCGGGCTCGAACCCGGTGTCGGGGCCGGTCGGGCCGGGGTCCGTCGGGTAGTCCGGCAACGGCTCGGGCGGGCTGTCCACCGTGGCGTCGAGCGCACCGGTCAGGTCGTAGACAGGGTCGGAGGACGCGGCGGAGGAGGTCCTCTCCGGCCGGGCGTCCACCGCGTCGTCGACCGGGGCGAAGGCCGCCAACGTCCCCGCCGCGCCGCCCAGTTGGACCGGCAGCCGGACGGCGGCCAGCCGGCTGCGGGCGTCCCGTACCGACGAGAGCCAGCCCGCCGCCTTCAGCCCGAACGTCGTCGGGACCGCGTGCTGCGTGAGGGTGCGTCCCGCCATCGGGGTCGTGCGATGGGCCGTGGCCAGGACGGCGAGCACCTCCGCCGTACGGTCCAGATCCGCCAGGATCAGCGGCACCGTACGGGTGGCGACCAGCATCATCGCCGTGTCCACGATGTCCTGGCTGGTCGCGCCCCGGTGGACGTACTGCGCCGCGTCGGTGCCGCCGCCCGTCCTGGTGTCCTCCTCGTCCACCGCCGCCGTCAGATCCGCCACCAGGGGAATCACCGGGTTGCCCCCGGCGCGCGCCCGCAGCGCCACGTCCCGTACGTCGAACCGCTCCGCCGTCCCTGCCGCCGCCGTGATGACCTCGGCCGCCGCCATCGGGGTGAGCCCGACCACCGCCTGCGCGCGGGCCAGCGCCGCCTCGGCGTCGAGCATCGCGCGGAGGAAGGAGACGTCGCCGGTGGCCGCCTCGGCGGCGGATCCCGCCCGGCCGGGCGAGAGCAGCCCGGCGTCGCCGGCGTCACTGGTGTGATTGGTGTGACCGGTGTGATCCGGGTGGTCGGCGGAAGTCAAGGAAAACCGTCTCCTCGTCGCCCTGGAGCCTGATGTCGAACCGGTACGTGCCGGGCGTGGGCCCGGCCTTCGCCATCAGGGTCCCCCGCCGGTCCGCGTCCGGCGAGGCGAGGGGCGGACCGGCGGAACGTGCTTCGGCGCAATCCGGCCAGGCCCTCGGGGCCGGCCGGGTGAGACGGCGTGGGGCCGTCGGCCAGGCCGGTGCCGTGTGCGGAGTCGTACGCCATCGGCACCGGCGCTGTGCCCTCCGTATGAGGCTGCCCCCCGTATGAGGCTTACGCCGCCGCGCGGTCGGCGACCGGCCGCCGGCGGAGGGAGGCGTCGGCCAGCACGGGCGCCGTCCAGGCGCCGTCCGGGTGATAGACGTTCGTCCCCGGCGCCACGATCTCGTCGATACGGTCGAGCGTCGCGTCGTCCAGGGTGAGCGAGGCGCCCGCCAGCAGACCGTCCAGCTGCTCCATCGTGCGCGGACCGATGATGACCGACGTCACGGCCGGATGCGCGACGGCGAACGCGACCGCCAGCTCCGGCAGCGAGCAGCCGATGCTCTCCGCCAGCGCGGCCAGCTGCTCGACGATCTCCAGCTTGGCGATGGTCACCGGGGACGCGGGATCGAACCGGGCCGGGGTGAGCGCGGCGCGGCCCGTGGTCAGGTCGATGGCGCCGCCCCTGCGGTACTTGCCGGTGAGGAAGCCGGAGGCGAGCGGACTCCACGTCAGCACGCCCATCCCGTATCGCTGGCAGACCGGCAGCACCGACGTCTCGATGCCACGCGCCAGGATCGAGTACGGCGGCTGCTCGGTACGGAACCGGTGGAGCGCGCGGCGCTCGGCCACGACATGCGACTCGACGATCTCCTCGGCGGGGAACGTCGAGCATCCGAAGGCGCGGATCTTGCCTTGTGCCACCAGATCGGTCAGCGCGGAGAGTGTCTCCTCGATGTCCGTCGTGTGGTCGGGGCGGTGGATCTGGTAGAGGTCGATCCACTCGGTGCCCAGCCGCTTCAGGCTCTCCTCCACCTCCTTGACGATCCAGCGCCGCGAGTTGCCGCCGCGGTTGCGGCCCTCGCCCATCGGGAAGTGCACCTTGGTCGCGAGTACGACGTCGTCCCGGCGGCCCTTGAGCGCCTTGCCGACGATCTCCTCGGACTCACCGGTGGAGTACATGTCCGCCGTGTCGAGGAAGTTGACGCCCCGGTCGAGGGCCGAGTGGATGATCCGTACGCAGTCGTCGTGGTCGCGGTTGCCGACGAAACCGAACATCATCGTGCCGAGGCAGTGGGCGCTCACCTCGATACCGGTGCCGCCGAGCGTGCGGTAACGCATGTGCTGCTCCCTCGCTGGTCAGCCCCCCGTCGGGGCGTACGCGGGGCACTCTAGGACCTGGAGTGCGGTCGAAGGCAAGCCGCCACGGGCCGTCAGGATCCGGGCGACGGACGCCGGGCCGATACTTTGGTCACCCCCGCGGATCCCTTCGGCCGATGCCGGCCCCGGCCTCCGCTTTCTAGCCTCGGCACATGAAGGCAATTCTGGGGTTCATCAGTTTCGCGCTGGTCGCGTCGGGCGTCACCGGGCTGCTCCACCAGTGGGTCGACTGGATGCCGACGTTCTTCGGCTTCTCCCGTTTCCTCGTTCCCGACGGGCATGAGGTGGTGGGCTACACCGTCATGACGCTGCTCGGGATCGCGGTGGGTTTTCTGTCCGACGCCGTCAAGAAGCACGTGGCCGTCCGACCATGAAGCCGGATGAAGGACCGAGGCCCGCCGAGTCGGCCGAGTCGGCCGAGTCGGCCGAGGCAACCGTCCTGTCCCAACCGGCCTGGCTCGTCCCGGCGTTCGCCGTGGCCGGGGCGGTCGCCGGCTGGCTGGTCAAACTCCTCGCCAACTGGCTGGTGACGCTGCGCTGGGCCCCGATGAAGGGCCCGGCGAAGCTGGTCAACGCCGTTCCCGAGCCGTGGCTCACCGTTCTCGGCCTGACGGTGGGCGCGGTGCTCGGGGTGCTGGTGGGGTTCATCGCGCTGCACGAGTCGCTGACCGTACGGGTGTCGGACACCCACGTGACGCTCACGATCCGCGACGAGTCCCGCGAGCTGCGCCGCGCCGACACCGTCGCTGTCCATCTGGACGGCAAGTTCCTCGTACTGCTCGGCCACCACACCGAGGAGACGGCCCGCGAGCCGTGCGACCTGGACCGCGCGGAGCTGACCGCCGCCTTCACCGCCCATGGCTGGAACTGGACGCCCGAGGACCCGCACCGGGCCGGCTTCCGTCTCTGGGTCCCGGACACACCGGGCCTCCCGGTGGGCGCGAACGCCCTGTTGAGCGCCCGCGCGCACGCGATGGGGAAGACGGGCACGGCGCAGGACGTGCGGGCGCTGCGCGACGAGTTGAACGGCCTGGGCCTGGCGATCCGCGACGAGAAGAAACGCCAGTACTGGCGGCTGCCCCCGCCGCCCCCGCCGGGGGCCTGACCGACTGGCGGAAACGGGCTTCCCCGCCTCCGCCGAACGACCCCTGTCCAGTGGTTGGCTTGAGAGGTATTGGCCGAAATGCAGTGATTGGTTTCGGTGATGCCCCCAGAGAGACCCGAGAGAGGCAGGCCGCCCCATGACCACCGACTCCACCAGCCGCATCACCACCCCCTTCGACGCCGAGTCCACCGCCGCCGAGGTCGTTGCCGGTATCGACCTCACCGACCGCCGCGCCGTTGTGACCGGCGCCTCCTCCGGCATCGGCATCGAGACCGCCCGCGCCCTCGCCGGCGCGGGCGCCGAGGTCACCCTGGCCGTACGCGACGTCGACGCCGGCGAGCGCACCGCCCAGGACATCACCGGCAGCACCGGCAGCAGGCGCCTGTCCGTCGCCCCGCTCGACCTCGCCGACCAGCGGTCCGTCGCCGAGTTCGTCGCCGCGTGGGAGGGGCCGCTGCACATCCTGATCAACAACGCCGGTGTGATGTACACGCCCGAGCTGCGGACGCCGGAGGGCTGGGAGCTCCAGTTCGCCACGAACCACCTCGGCCACTTCGCGCTCGCCACCGGCCTGCACCCGGCGCTCGCCGAGGCGGACCGGGCCCGGATCGTCGCGCTCACCTCGGTGGGGCATCTGCGGCAGGGGGTGAAGTTCGACGACATCGACTTCCGTGACGGCCCCTTCGACACCGTGCTCGCGTACGGCCAGTCCAAGACGGCCGTCGCGCTCTTCGCGATCGAGGCGAGCCGCCGCTGGGCCGCCGACGGCATCACCGCCAACGCCGTCCACCCCGGCGCGGTCCTGTCGAACCTGACACGCCACATGAGCCGGGACGAACTCGACAAGGCGATCGCCTCCGGCTACACGTTCAAGACGCCCCAGCAGGGCGCGGCCACCTCCGTGCTGGTGGCGACCTGGCCGGGGCTCGAAGGCGTCGGCGGCCGGTACTTCGAGGACTGCAACGAGGCGCGTCCGCACCGGGAGGGCGACTCCGGCGGCGTCGCCGCGCACGCCCAGGACCCGGCGGCGGCCGAGCGGCTGTGGCAGGTGTCGCTCGACATGCTGGCCGCCGCCGGGCGGGCCTGACGCGCCCGCCCGCCCCGTCCCGCGCCCACTCGGTTCAGCCGCCCGCGCCCGCCTCCTCCAGCAGCCGCACCGTCTCCGGATACGGCCCGGTCCGCGCCCATTCCAGCGGCGAGCGCCCGCTGCCGGCGTCCTCGCGCAGGCGCGGATCGGCGCCGTACACGAGCAGTTCGCGTACGGCGCCGGCATGCCCCCAGCACGCGGCCCCGCACAGCGGCGTGCCCTCCGAGCCGTCGCCGCTCTCGGTGTCGGGCACCGCGCCCGCCGCCAGCAGCAGACGCCGGGACAGCTTCTTCCGCCGTCTCTTGTTCGTCCCGGTCCCTGTTTTCCCCTCAACTCGTGTGCAGCATCAGGCCGATGCCGACCACCATCAGCCCGGCCGCCGCGATGCGCGGCGTACCGAAGCGTTCCTTGAAGAACACCGCGCCTATCGCCGCCCCCACGATGATCGACGACTCCCGTAGCGCCGCGATCGGCGCGAGTGCCGCGCGCGTCTGTGCCCACAGCACCAGCGCGTACGCCCCGACCGACAGGGCCGCGCCGAGCAGCCCGAGACCCACGTGCGGGCGCAGCCGCGCGAAGAGCCGACCGCGGCGGGCGTACAGCGCGTAGAGCGGGATCAGCGAGCCCTGAAGGATCATCAGCCAGCCGATGTAGCCGAGGGGAGTGCCCGATTCGCGTACGCCCACCCCGTCCACGACGGTGTACGCGGCGATCGACACCCCCGTCGCCAGCGCGGCCAGCAGCGCGGGCCACTGCGGCTTCGTCTCCGCGCTCCACATGCCCCACAGGGCCACCCCGACGAGCCCCGCCGAGGCGACGGCCACGCCCGTCGCCTGCCAGCGGTCCAGCGACTCGCCGACGAAGACCGCCGCCAGGACGGTCACCAGCAGAGGCGCCGTGCCGCGCGCGATCGGATACATCTGGCCGAAGTCGCCGAGGCTGAACGACCGCATCAGCAGCGCCTGGTAGCCGACATGCAGCACGGCGGAGGCGATCAGATACGGCCACGCCCCGGCGGCCGGGAACGGCGCGAAGCACACGGCGACCGCGCCGAGCACCGTGCCGCCGCCGGCGATCAGGGTGAAGGCGACAAGCTGATCCTTGATGGTGTGCGCGATCGCGTTCCAGGTGGCGTGCGTGACGGCCGCCAGGAGGACGGCGGCGGCGACGGCCGGGGTCACGCCATACGCTCACGGACGTCCACCAGGGTGCCGCCCGCGTACGACACCACGCTCTTGGGAGCCATCGGGAACACCGTGTGCGGGGTACCGGCCGCCGCCCACACCACGTCGTGGTCGAGCAGCCCCCGGTCGGCCAGCACGCGCGTCCTGGTGCGGTGGCCGAAGGGCGGTACGCCTCCGATCGCGTACCCGGTGGTCTCCCGTACGAGATCGGCGCGCGCCCGCGTGACCTTCCCGGCGCCCAACTCCTCCCGTACGCGCTCCACATCGACGCGCGAGGCGCCGTCCATCAGCACCAGGACCGGGACTCCGTCGGCCTCGAAGATCAGCGACTTGACGATCTCGCTGAGCCCGCAGCCGATGGCGGCGGCGGCCTCGGCCGCCGTACGGGTGGCGTCGGGGAAGGTGCGGACCTCGCCGATGAGGTCGTCGATGCCCAGATCGCGCAGGGCCTCGACGAAACGAGGATGGGCCGGGGTGTCAGGCGTGCCGCCGGGGTCGCTCATGACGGGCACGCTAGCGGCACCGGCACGGCGAGTGCGAGCGCGTTTCACCGGTCATGATCTCTCGGCCGCTGCCGCTGCCGCTGCCGCCGCCGCGCTCTCAGCGATCCGTTCCGTGGACCGCGGGGGCGACCCCGCGCCCGCCCGCGATCTCCGTGGCCGGCAGCGCCGCCGTCAGGCGCCGGTGCTCGTCCTGCGACAGCGTGACATCCACGGCGGCGGCGTTCTCGTCGAGCCGGGAGCGGTGGCGCGTGCCGGGGATCGGTACGACTCCCTGGTGGAGCAGCCAGGCGAGCGCCACCTGCGCGATCGTGACGCCCTTCTCCGCCGCGATCAGTTCGACACGCTCCACGAGTACGCGGTTCGCGGCGAACGCCTCCGGCTGGAAGCGCGGCAGCCCGCGGCGGGCGTCGTCCGGGGCGAGGTGGTCGAGACTCCGGACGCCGCCGGTGAGCACCCCGCGCCCCAGCGGTGAGAACGCGACGAAACCGATGCCCAGTTCGTCCATGACCGCCTTCTCGCCGTTCTCCAGTACGTCACGCGAGAAGAGGGAGAACTCCGACTGCACGGCCGCCAGCGGGTGGACCGCGTGAGCCCGGCGGATCGTCGCCGCGGATGCCTCGGACAGGCCGATGTGGCGCACCTTGCCCGCCGTGACCAACTCCGACATCGCGCCGACGGACTCCTCGATCGGCACGTTCGGGTCCACCCGGTGCAGGTAGTACAGGTCGATGACGTCGGTGCCCAGATGCCGCAGCGATCTGTCGGCGGCCCGGTGGATGTACGCCGGGGTGCCGTTGCGTCCGCGCACCGTGCCGTCGTCGTCCGTCTCGGACGAGGCCTTCGTGGCCAGGGTGACCTCGGCACGCCGGCCCCCGAGCGCGCGGGCGATCAGCTTCTCGTTCTCGAACGGGCCGTACGCCTCGGCCGTGTCGATGAAGGTGACGCCCTGGTCGACGGCGTGCCGCAGCGTCGCGACGGACTCCCTCTCGTCACTGCTTCCGTAGAACGCGCTCATGCCCATGGCGCCGAGCCCGAGCGCGGAGACCCGCAGGCCGTCACCCAGCTCCGTGATCCTCATCGTCGTTCCCATGCGGTTGTTCTCCTTCTTCTCTCGTTCGCAGCCGGTACGCGCGGATCTTCTTGTCGATCGCCGCCAGGTGCCGCTTCGTGCGTTCCATCTCTTCGATGACGCGTTCGCGGTGCCGCTCCAGGAACTCCAGGCGTTCGGCCTCGGTGCCGGAGCGCCGGCTGAGATCGGCCATGACGCGTATGTCCGCGATCGGCATGCCCGTCTCGCGGAGCATGACCAGCCCGGAGATCCAGGCGATGTCGTGCTTCCGGTAGCGGCGGCGTCCGCCCGCGTCGCGCGGTGTGGGATCCAGCAGCAGCCCTTCGCGCTCGTAGTAGCGCAGGGTT
Organism: Streptomyces sp. NPDC051217; assembly: GCF_044455465.1. Lineage (NCBI taxonomy): Bacteria > Bacillati > Actinomycetota > Actinomycetes > Kitasatosporales > Streptomycetaceae > Streptomyces > Streptomyces sp. NPDC051217. The sequence goes on along the minus strand of NZ_JBITEV010000010.1, from coordinate 196,957 downwards.
TCGACACCGACTCCGGTCAGGGCCGCCGTCTCCCCGATGGAGAGCCCGTCGGGAGGGACCTCGCCGGGAACATCAGGGAGAAGCAGTGGTCCGCTCATGTCGTTCATCGTGCAACCTGTAGTGCGCTACAGGTCAAACGGCGGGCCCGGCATCCGGGTGGTCATGTCCCGTCCGCCACCGCTGCGGCCGTCGTGGTACCGGCCGAGCGCAGTCTCCTCGCCAGCGCGCGGGCGCGCCCCGCCAGCTCCGGGGGGTCCAGCACCTCGAACTCGTGCCCCAGCAGGAGCACATGCGTCAGGACGAAGTCGAGGTCGGCGCCGCCGCTGAGCACCTCGCAGCTGTCGTCTCCCCGGGGGCGTACGACAGCGGCCGACGCCGATATCTGTACGCGCACCGCGTCGGCCGAGGCGTGTACGAGGAATCGCGCCTGGTGCGGGTAGACCCGGCTGGCCACCCCCTCCTGCACGTACGCCGCCGCGTCGGGCGCCGCGCGCGGGCGAAAGCGCCAGGTCCGGGGGGACACGCCCGTCATCCGGTCGACGCGGAAGCTGCGCCAGCCGTCACGGTCGAGGTCGTAGGCGAGGAGATACCAGCGCCGGTCGGAGGCGACCAGCCGGTAGGGCTCGGCCCGCCGGGGCCGCACCTCGCTCCCGGAGGGGTAGTCGAAGCCGGTCTCCACCTCGTCGCGGCAGGCCCTGGCCAGCGTCATGAGTGTCTCGGGGTCGACCGGCGAGCGGCCCCCCTGGCCGAAGAACTCCACCGAGCCGGAGAGCGCGCGCACCTCGTGCCGCAGCCGGTTGGGCAGCACCTGGTCGAGCTTGCTCAGCGCCCGGAGCGCGGCATCGCCACCGCCCGCGACCGCGCCCCCGGCGCCGCCACCCGCGTTGGCGAGCAGCGAGACCGCCGTGGCGATGGCCTCCTCGTCGTCGAGGAGGAGCGGCGGCAACTCCTGCCCCGGGCCGAGTCGGTAGCCGCCGCCGACGCCCTGACCGGCATGGACCGGATAGCCGAGCGCGCGCAGCCGCTCCACATCGCGCCGTACCGTGCGCGGCGTCACCCCGAGCCGCTCGGCGAGTTCGGGGCCGGTCCGGACCCGGCGCCGCTGGAGCAGCCCGAGCAGCGTGAGTACCCGCTCCGTCGTACCGCGCTCGGCTCCGCCCGTCGTATCCATGTCCCCCAGCCTGGCAGGGATGGCGGACCGATCCTGTCCGCCAGGGGTGTCAGGCTGCACATCCACCGGGAGCTGATCCACCATCTCTTCGAGGTCCGCCCGCCGCGGGACCTCCACCCGCACACGGAACCCCGACAAGAACCCCGACAAGAAACCGGTCACGACCGGACACGAAACCCCCGACGAACGGAGCGAGCCGATGAGCCGCCACATCCAGATCACCTTCGACGCCCACGACCCGCAGGCGCTGTCGACCTTCTGGCGCGAGGTCCTGGGCTATGTCCACCCCGGCCCGCCCGGGGTCGACCTGCCCGAGGGCGCCGACCCGCTCGCCGCGTGGGACGACTTCCTCGCGCGGGTCGGCGTACCGGAGGCGGACCGCAACACCAGGTCCGCCCTGGAGGACCCGGACGGGCAGGGCCCCCGGCTCTTCTTCCAGCAGGTGCCGGAGGACAAGGTCGCCAAGAACCGCGTCCACCTCGACGTCCGGGCGGCCCCCGGACTGGAGGGGGAGGAGCGGATGGCGGCGCTGGAGGCCGAGTGCGACCGGCTCGTGGCGCTGGGAGCGACACGGCTGCGCCGCGACGAGCCAGCGCCCCCGATGAGCACCGGCTACATCGTGATGCGGGACCCGGAGGGCAACGAGTTCTGCCTGGACTGACCCTGACGCCGCGGCGTGGACCGGGCCGGTCCGGCCGGGCACGGTCCGTAGGATGCGTGCCATGCCGGACGCCCCGCCCCGCCCCGAGCCGTTCACCGCGCGGACCTCTCCCGCCGAGCTGGAGGACCTCCGCGCGCGGCTGCGCGCGACACGCTGGCCGGACGCGCCCGAGGACGCCGGATGGTCGCTCGGCACCGACCTCGCCTACCACCGCGAACTCGTCGCCCACTGGGCGGACGGATTCGACTGGCCCGCACAGGAGGCGGCCCTCGCCCGCTTTCCCCGCTACCGCGTCCGGCTCGGCGGCCTCGGGATCCACTTCGCGCACGTGCGGGCCGACGCGACCGCCGGGCCCGTGCTGCCGCTGGTCCTCAGCCACGGCTGGCCGGACTCGTTCTGGCGGTACGCGAAGGTCATCCCGCTCCTGACCGATCCGGGGGCGCACGGCGCCGACCCCGCCGACGCGTTCGACGTGGTCGTCCCCGACATGCCGGGTTACGGCTACTCCGACCGCCCCACGGGCCCGGCCCTCGACTCCATCGCCGTCGCCGGTCTGTGGGCCGAGCTCATGGGCGTGCTCGGCTACGACCGGTTCGGTGCGGCGGGCGGCGACATCGGCAGCCATGTGAGCCGCTACCTCGCACTCGACCACCCCGACCGGATCGTGGCCGTGCACCGTACGGACGCGGGGGTGCCCGTCTTCGCAGGCGACCCGGCCGAGCTCGCCCCCGAGGAGCGCGCCTGGCTCGACAGCGCCGCGGCCTGGGGCGCGAAGGAGGGCGCGTACGCCGCCATGCACCGTACGAAGCCGCAGACCGCCGCCTTCGGGCTCACCGACTCACCGGCGGGGCTCGCCGCGTGGATCGTCGAGAAGATGCGGGCGTGGAGCGACTCCGACGGCCATGTCGAGCGGAGCTTCACCAAGGACGAGATCCTGACGAACGTCACGCTCTACTGGCTGACGGGGACGATCGGCTCGTCGATGCGCATGTACGGCGCGAACGCCGCGATCCCGCCCGCGCAGCTCGCCCGCCGGGTCGAGGTGCCGTCCGGCTTCTCGCTCTTCCCGGGCGACATCGTCCGCCCGCCGCGCGCGTGGCTCGAACGCACGGCGAACGTCGTGCGGGTGACCGAGCCCCCGAGCGGCGGTCACTTCGCGGCGTTCGAGGAGCCGGAGCTGTACGCGGAGGAGCTGCGCGCGTTCTTCCGCCCGTACCGCCCGGCGGCATTGGGCTGAGCACGGCCGGGCACGGGCCCCGGGCCGGTACTCGGCCCCGCACCGCTCAGCCTTCCGCGCGCCCGCTCAGCCCGCCGCGAGTACGGCCGCGACCACCGGCCCCGCCGCGTCGCCGCCGTGCCCGCCCGACTCGACGCTCGCGGCGGCGGCCAGGTCGTCCTGGAAGCCGGTGAACCAGCTGTTCGACGTGGCCTGCCCGTCCACCTCGGCGGACCCCGTCTTGGCGCCCTTGTCACCGCCGAGCCCGGCCATCGCCGCCTTGCCGGTGCCCCACGAGGCCGTCTCGCGCATCATGTCGCGCAGCTGCTGCCCCACCGCGCCCGGCAACTGCCTCTCGGCGACGGCCAGTTCGCGGTTGTCCAGCCCGCGCGGGACGATGATCGGCTGGCGGAAGGTGCCGTCCTTCGTGGTGGCCGTGACCGACGCGATGTTCAGCACGTTCATCTGGACCGTGCCCTGGCCGATGTACTGCGCCGCCGCCCCGCCGCCGTCCGACTCCGGCACGCTGCCGTCCGCCGACGCGATGCCCGTCTGCCAGTTCAGCCCGAGGCCGAAGACCTGCCGGGCCTCGGTGGGCAGTGCGTGGTCGTCCTTCGTGTCGTCGATCAACTTGATGAAGGCGGTGTTGCAGGACCGGGCGAAGCTCTCTGTGAAAGTGCCGCCCTGGATGTCGAAGTTGTCCAGGTTGTGGAACGAAGTGCCCTGGTAGAGCACCGTCTTCGGGCACTCGGCCGGCCGGTCCGCGCCGGCCAGGCCCTTCTCCAGCAGCATCGCCGCCGTCACTATCTTCATCGTCGAGCCCGGCGCCTGCTTGCCGAGCATCGCCGCGTTGAAGCCGTCCTTACGGTTGTTGGCGACGGCGACTATCTCGCCGGTACTCGGCTTCACGGCCGCGACGGACGCCTCGTCGAACTTCTTCACGGCCTGCTCGGCCGCCGCCTGCACTTCCGCGTCGAGCGTCGTCGTCAGCTCGCCGCTCTTGCCCTTGGAGAGCGTCAGGAGCGTCTTGCGCGGCGCACTGTCGCCGTTGCCGGCGCCGTCACCTTCGCCCTCCGTCTGTATCCACGTCTCGATGCCGGACTCGCCGCCCGCCTTCTCGCCGTACTTGTCCCGCAACTGGTCGAGCACCGGCGCCAGCGACGGGTACTTCTCGGCCGTCAGCTCGGTCCCGTCGCGGTCGACCGCCTTGATCGGCGGCGTGGGCGCCTCGCCGGTGACCAGGCTGCTGTTCTTCGTCAGCTTCGGATGAATGACCGTCGGCGCCCAGTCGACCAGCGGCTTCCCGGTGGTCACCCCCCGGACGACGGTCAGCTCGGAGGCGTACGACAGCGGCTTGCTCAGCCCCTTGTACGTCACCGTCGCCTCGACGGTGAACGGCACCTTCGCGCCCGTCGCCGCGCCCGGAGTGATCACGGCGCCGGTGATGTGCGCCCGCTCGCTGTAGCCGGCGACGGCGTCCTTCGCGGCGGACGCGTTGTTCGTGTACGCCGCGGCGAGCTCGGGGTCCTTGCCGTCGGCCCACGCGGCGAGGAACTCCTCGGCGGTGTTCTTGATCTCTTCCGCGCCGGGCGGCCCGGTTCTGACCTCGGCCGACTGTGACCCGGTCCCGGTACTCCCCCCGTCGTCCCCGCTGATGACTTTGTACGCCCCGTACCCGATGCCACCGGCGACGACGATGAACACACCGCCGACGATCGCGACCTTCGTTCCACTGCGCATGAGCGCGGTCCCCTCCCCCAGGAGCGCTCCCGGCCACGTTTTGAACGTGTTCAAGGAGCGATGATTTCGCACTCTACGGGACGAGAGTGAACGAATGAGGGGCCGTTATCGGACCGCGACGCACCGCCGCGACCGCCCGGCGGGCACCGCCGTTCCGCGACTACACCCAGGTGTCGAACCACATCCGGTCCTGCCACTCCCCGACCGGGATCGTCTGCCCCGTGAAGACCGGCCAGAAGTAGATGAAGTTCCATACGATCAGCAGCACCAGAACGCCCGCCCCGACCGCGCCGATCGTTCTGCGTCTCTCGTCCGAGCCCGCCGGGCCCAGCATGGCGCCGATCATCATCGACACCGCCAGACAGAGGAACGGGACGAAGACCACCGCGTAGAAGAGGAAGATCGTGCGTTCCTGGTAGAAGAACCACGGGACCCAGCCCGCCGCCACCCCGCAGGCGATGGCGCCCGCGCGCCAGTCGCGGCGGAAGAACCAGCGCCACAGCACGTACAGGAGCGCGAAGCACGCCGCCCACCAGAGCAGGGGTGTGCCGATCGCCAGGACCTCCTGGGCGCACTTGTCCGCGGGGGCCGCCGTGCAGCCCTCCGTACCGCCCCTGGGGTCCTCGTAGAAGTACGAGACCGGGCGGCCGAGGACGATCCAGCTCCAGGGATTGGACTGGTAGGTGTGCCCGGAGGTCAGATTGACGTGGAAGCTGTAGACCTCGGTCTCGTAGTGCCAGAGGCTGCGCAGCCAGTCGGGCAGCCAGGACCACATCCCGCCCCGGCCCTCGGTCGCCGCCCAGTCGCGGAAGTAGCCCTTGTCGGTGACGATCCAGCCGGTCCACGAGGCGATGTACGTCACGATCGCGACCGGGACCGTCGAGACGAAGGCCGGCAGCAGGTCGCGCTTGAGGACGGCGAGATACGGGCGTACGGCGCCGGCGGTGCGCCGCGCGCCCACGTCCCAGAAGATGGTGAGCAGACCGAACGCGGCCAGGATGTAGAGGCCGTTCCACTTCGTCGCGAACGCGAGTCCCAGCATCAGACCGGCCGCGATACGCCACGGCCGCCAGCCCAGCCGCAGCCCCCCGGCGACGGCGGCGTCCGGGCGCAGCACCCCCTCGGCGTCCACCGGCAGCGCGTCGGCGAACCGCCTTCGCGCCCAGTCCCTGTCGAGCAGCAGACAGCCGAACGCGGCCAGTACGAAGAACATCAGCACCAGGTCGAGCAGAGCGGTGCGGCTCATCACGAAGTGCAGTCCGTCGACGGCGAGCAGCCCGCCCGCCAGACAGCCCAGGAACGTCGAACGGAACAGCCGGCGGCCGATACGGCACAGCATCAGTACGGAGAGCGTGCCGAGGACGGCCACCATGAAGCGCCAGCCGAACGGGTCGAAGCCGAACATCAGCTCCCCGAGCCCGATGATCCACTTGCCCACCGGCGGGTGCACCACATACCCGGGGTCCGTCGGCACCGGGACCGTCGAGGGGTCGGCCAGGATCAGCTTGTCGACGTCCTTGGGCCAGCTGCCCTCGTAACCCTGCTTGACGAGCGCCCACGAGTCCTTCGCGTAGTACGTCTCGTCGAATATCACCGCCTTGGGGCTGCCCAGATGCCAGAACCGCATCAGTCCGGCGACCAGCGCCACCAGCAGCGGACCGGTCCACGCGGACCAGCGGATCAGCCGGTCGGCGAGCAGCGGCCGTACGCCGAACACGATCCACAGACGGGTCGACGGCTCCGTGTACGGCGGGACCAGCCGCTCGCGCAGCCCGATCACGGGTCTCGGCGCATAGCCGAACCGCCGCAGGCGCTGGGGCCACGACGGCGGCCTGTCCTCGGCGTCACGACCCTGGAGGGCTTCTGGCGCGGTACTGGTCACCGCGCCATCGTAGGGAACGCGACTGTGCGTCGTGGGCACACGGCCTCGGACACGGCGGCGGAGCGGACGCGGACGGGGTGCGGACCGGGCGGTGACACGGCGGCGGACCCGGTGCGCGGGGTGCCCTGCGAGGATGGCGTACGTGACTACTGTGCCCTCCAGCGGAACGGCCCCCGCAGCCCCGGCCGGCGTTCTCGTCCTCGCCGGGACCCCCATCGGCGACACCTCCGACGCCCCGCCGCGCCTCGCCACCGAGCTCGCGGCGGCGGACGTCGTCGCCGCCGAGGACACCCGGCGGCTGCGCAGGCTCACACAGGCGCTCGGCGTGCGGACCACGGGCCGCGTCGTGTCGTACTTCGAGGGCAACGAGAGCGCCCGTACGCCGGAACTCGTGGAGGCGCTGGCCGGCGGCGCCCGCGTGCTCCTGGTGACGGACGCGGGGATGCCGTCCGTCTCCGACCCCGGTTACCGGCTCGTGGCGGCGGCCGTCGAGCGCGACATCAGGGTGACCGCGGTGCCGGGCCCTTCCGCCGTACTGACCGCGCTGGCGCTCTCCGGACTGCCCGTCGACCGCTTCTGCTTCGAGGGGTTCCTGCCGCGCAAGGCGGGCGAACGGCTGGCGAAGCTCCGCGAGGCCGCCGACGAGCGCCGCACCCTTGTCTACTTCGAGGCGCCGCACCGGCTCGACGACACCCTCGCGGCGATGGCCGAGGTCTTCGGCGCGGACCGCCGGGCCGCCGTCTGCCGCGAGTTGACCAAGACGTACGAAGAGGTGAAGCGCGGCGGCCTCGGCGAACTGGCGAAGTGGGCGGCCGACGGCGTACGCGGAGAGATCACCGTGGTGGTCGAGGGAGCCCCGGAGCCCGCGCCCGTGACGGACCCCGGTGAACTGGTGCGCAGGGTGCGGGTGAGGGAGGAGGCGGGGGAGCGCAGGAAGGAGGCGATCGCGGCCGTCGCCCTGGAAGGAGGGGTGCCCAAACGCGAGGTCTTCGACGCGGTCGTGGCGGCAAAGAATGCTGCCCGGACAAGCCCCCGGGACGGTAAAGGACTATCTTGAAAAGCAAAGCGCAGACCGTGTGCCGGGCCCTTTCGGCATGAGGAGGCCAAGAGCCTGCCATTAATCGACAGCGTTGATGCGCTCCCGCCCGAATAGGCGTCCACTGGGTCGAGTGGAGAGGAGCTGGGCATGAGTGAGATCACGGGCAACGCCGTCGCCCACGAGGCATATGCGTTCTGCTGCATGCGATGCGGTCACGGCTGGGAGCAGGCGTACGACATAGAACACCACAAGGACGGTTCCGGGCAGGAATTCGTCGTGTACAAGGCGGACGGACTGCGGGTGCCCTCACCGCTGTCGAGTCCGACCTGTGTCAACTGCGGACACCACGTCGTGCGCATCATGCGCTCGGGACAGGTGTCCTCGGTGCACGCCCTGATGAGCCAGCAGCGGAACTCCGTCCGGACGCCCAGGCCGCCGAAGGCGTCCAAGGCGTCCAAGGCGTCCAAGGCGTCCAAGGCCGCGAAGGAGCCGAAGCCGGCGGAGCCGATACCGGTGACGAACGAGGCGGGCGGGGCGGCCGTCGCCGCCGTGGCCGAGAACGCGCAGGGGAAGCCGGCCCACCACTGGCATCTCTCCGATCTCCTGCACCCCTTCCACCGCAGGTAGGCGGCTCAGGCCACCGGACAGCGCCCGGCTGCCCGGGACCGGCGGGTTCGGTCCTCGTACGATCGTGCCCATGAGCCCGAAAAGCGCCACACGCTCCGACGAAGCGCCGCCGGCACCCGAACCGCTGCGGGTGCCGGTCGCCGATTCGCACACCCATCTGGACATGCAGAGCGGCACCGTCACGGAGGCCCTCGCCAAGGCCGCCTCCGTAGGGGTGCCGACCGTCGTCCAGGTGGGCTGCGACGTGAAGGGGTCCCGCTGGGCGGCCGAGACGGCCGCCGCGCACGCGTCCGTGCACGCGGCTGTCGCGCTGCATCCCAACGAGGCGCCGCGCATCGTCCACGGCGACCCCGACGGCTGGTCGCGCCAGGGCGTGCGCGAGGCCGGCGGTGACGCGGCCCTGGACGACGCGCTCACCGAGATCGACCGCCTGGCCGCGCTCGGTCCGGTGCTGGCCGTCGGTGAGACCGGGCTCGACTTCTTCCGTACGGGGCCCGACGGGATGGCCGCGCAGGAACGCTCCTTCCGCGCGCATATCGAGATCGCCAAGCGGCACGGAAAAGCACTCGTGATCCACGACCGCGAAGCGCACGCCGATGTGTTGCGCGTCCTCGCCGACGAAGGCGCTCCGGAGCGGACCATTTTCCACTGCTATTCGGGCGATGCGGAAATGGCCGAAATCTGTGCCGCCGCAGGCTACTTCATGTCCTTCGCGGGAAATATGACGTTCAAAAACGCGCGTCCGTTGCGTGAGGCGTTGGCCGTCGCTCCGCTCGAACTCGTTCTGGTCGAGACGGACGCACCTTTTCTGACGCCCGTTCCGTACCGGGGACGGCCCAATGCGCCGTTTTTGATTCCGATCACGGTGCGCGCGATGGCGGAGGTCCGGGGGATCGGCGAGGACGCGATGGCGACGGCCATTTCGGCCAACACGGCGCGCGCTTTCGGCTACTGAGACGGCTGGTCCTGGCCGGTGTCCTGGCCGGTGTCCCGGTCGGTCCGGCGGCGCTGACGGCGTTCGAACAGCTACGCCGTGTAGTCGCGCTGCTTTGGAGAGTGACGATCGCTCCGCTAGTGTCCGCCGGGCATCGGGCGGGGGTCGGACCGGACTTGTGGAGCGTCGAGCGTCATGAGCAGTGCGCAGGGCAGTCACCGTGCCGGAAGTGGCGGACGCGGTGGGCATCGCGAGGTATGGCCCCGTCCCGAACCGGCGCCCACCGTGCCGTGGTTCGCCCCGCCGGAGACGACGCCGGTCCCACACCAGCAGCCACCGCCCGCCGTCTCCGCGGACCCGGTGCCCGACCTCGGTCCCGGTCCTGCCTCTCGCCGCCGTCTCGTCCCGCAGGCCCTCGTCGTCGCCGTCCTGGCGGGCGGCACCTCCGCCTTCGTCGCCGACGACAAGGCCGTCAGGCTCAGCGTCGACGGCACCCCGCGCACCCTCCACACCTTCGCCGACGACGTGGACGAACTCCTCGCCGACGAGGGCGTCAGGATCGGCGAGCACGACCTCGTAGCCCCCGGGCGGGGCGCCGAACTCACCAACGGCGACACGGTGGTTGTCCGCCACGGCCGCCCCGTCATGCTCACCGTCGACGGCCGGCGCCGCCAGATCTGGACGACCGCAGAGACCGTGGACGGCGCGCTGCGGCAGCTCGGGGTACGCGCGGAGGGCGCCCTCCTGTCCGTCTCGCGCTCGTCCGCGATCCCCCGCAGCGGGCTCGCGCTCGACGTCCTGACGGAGCGCACCGTCACCTTCATGGCCGACGGGCGCGAGCACACCATCCGTACGAACGCCGCGACCGTGCGCGAGGCCCTGGCCGACGGCGGGCTGGCCCTGCACGGCCAGGACACCACCTCCGTACGGCCCGAGAGCTTCCCGCGCGACGGCCAGACGATCACCGTGATGCGGATCACCCGCGACGAGATCGTCCGCGACGAGGCTGTCCCGTACCACACCGAACGGATCCAGGACCCCTCGCTGTTCACCGGCACGGAGGTGGTCACGCGCCAGGGCGAGCAGGGGACGCGCCGCCTCACCTACGCGGTGCGCGCCGTCAACGGGGTGAAGCAGAAGCCCCGCCAGATCTCCGAGAAGATCGTCCGCGCGCCCGTCACCCAGCGCGTCAGGGTCGGTACGAAGCGGCGCCCGGCCTCCGTCGCGGGCGCCGACGGACTCGACTGGGCCGGGCTCGCCGCCTGCGAGTCGGGCGGGCGGCCGGACGCGGTCGACCCCTCGGGGACGTACGGCGGGCTCTACCAGTTCGACACCGGCACCTGGCAGTCCCTCGGCGGCAGCGGACGCCCGCAGGACGCGTCGGCGGGCGAGCAGACCATGCGGGCGAAGAAGCTCTACGTGCAAAGGGGGGCGAGTCCGTGGCCGCACTGCGGCCGTAGGCTGCACGGGTGAGCACCACAGAGCCCGATGCCCTCCTGGGCCCCGCAGACATCCGCGAGCTGGCCGCCGCACTGGGCGTACGCCCCACGAAGCAGCGCGGCCAGAACTTCGTCATCGACGCCAACACCGTCCGACGGATCGTCCGTACGGCCGGTGTGCGGCCGGACGACGTGGTCGTGGAGGTGGGCCCCGGGCTCGGCTCGCTGACGCTGGCGCTGCTGGAGGCGGCCAGGCATGTGACGGCCGTCGAGATCGACGACATCCTGGCTGCCGCGCTGCCGCGCACCGTCGAGGCCCGGATGCCGGACCGCGCCGCCCACTTCTCGCTGGTGCACGCGGACGCGATGCGGGTACGGGAGCTGCCGGGCCCGACGCCCACGGCACTGGTGGCGAACCTGCCGTACAACGTCGCCGTGCCCGTCCTGCTCCACATGCTGGAGCACTTCCCGACGATCGAGCGCACCCTGATCATGGTCCAGGCGGAGGTCGCGGACCGGCTCGCGGCGGCGCCGGGGAACAAGGTGTACGGCGTGCCGTCGGTGAAGGCCAACTGGTACGCGGAGGTCAAGCGCGCCGGCGCCATCGGCCGCAACGTGTTCTGGCCCGCGCCGAACGTCGACTCCGGCCTCGTCTCGCTCGTCCGTCGCGCCGAGCCGCTCACGACCACCGCGTCACGCACGGAGGTCTTCGCGGTCGTGGACGCGGCCTTCGCGCAGCGCCGCAAGACACTGCGCGCGGCGCTCGCGGGCTGGGCCGGGTCGGCCCCGGCGGCGGAGACGGCGCTGCTCGCGGCGGGTGTCTCGCCGCAGGCGCGGGGGGAGTCTTTGACGGTGGAGGAGTTCGCACGTATCGCGGAGTCGAAGGGAGCGCACGCGTGAGTGGCACCGAGGTGACCGTACGGGTACCGGCGAAGGTCAACGTCCAGCTGGCGGTGGGCGCGGCACGCCCCGACGGCTTCCACGACCTGGCCAACGTCTTTCTCGCGGTGGGTCTCCACGACGAGATCACCGTGAGGGCGGCCGACGAACTGCGCATCACCTGCGCGGGCCCGGACGCGCACCAGGTCCCGCTCGACGCGACGAACCTCGCGGCGCGGGCGGCCGTCGCGCTGGCGCGGCGGCACGGGATCGAGCCGCGCGTCCATATCCACATCGACAAGGACATCCCCGTCGCGGGCGGCATGGCCGGCGGCAGCGCGGACGGCGCGGGCGCGTTGCTCGCGTGCGACGCGCTCTGGTCACTGGGCTCGTCCGAGGCCGAACTGCTCGCCATCTGCGCCGAGTTGGGCAGCGACGTACCGTTCAGCCTGCTGGGCGGCGCGGCGCTCGGCGTCGGGCGCGGGGAGCGGCTGACACCGCTGGAGGTGCGCGGCACGTTCCACTGGGTGTTCGCGGTCGCGGACGGCGGCCTGTCGACCCCGGCGGTGTACGCGGAGTTCGACCGCCTCAACGCGGCGTCCGACGTCCCGCCACCCGCCGCCGACCCGGCCCTGCTCGCGGCCCTGCGCACGGGCGACGCGACGGCCCTGTCCGCCGCCCTCACCAACGACCTCCAGCCCGCGGCCCTCTCCCTGCGCCCGTCGCTCGCGTCGACGCTCACGACGGGCACATCGGCGGGCGCACTGGCGGCCCTGGTCTCGGGCTCGGGCCCGACAACGGCGTTCCTGACGAAGGACGAGGAGTCGGCGACGACGGTGGCCGAAGCCCTGCTGACCTCGGGCAACTGCCGCACGGCAAGGGTGACTTCATCACCGGCGCCGGGGGCGCGGGTGGTGTCCTGACGGACGGACCGGACCTGTGGGGGCGGCTCGGTTCTCGGAGCCGCCTTACCGCGGAGCCTCCCGTACGTGCTGGTGGCCGTCCAGGGGGAACGGGGGGCGGGCGGGAAGGGTCTGCCGGTAGGTGTAGCCCGTCTTTTCCGCGACGCGGCAGGAGGCCGGGTTGTCGATCTGGTGGAGCAGTTCGAGGCGGGTGACCCCGGCGAGGGTGGTGAAGGACCAGTCGCTCAGGGCCTCCAGGGCCCGTGACGCGATTCCCCGTCCCCGGGCCTCGGCGGCGGTCCAGTAGCCGACCTCGGCGCTGTCGCCGTGCGTGGCAGTGGATTTGACGACGACGTGGCCCACGATCCGGCCCGTTTCCCGGACGGCGAAGCTGAGCCGCTCCCCGGTCCGCCATCCGTCCCGCTGAAGCTCCAGCCAGCGAATCGCTTCCTCGACCCCCGTGACGGGTATCCGGGTCCAGCGCCGGAGCGCGGGGTCGCGGTAGATGTCGATGAGCGGCTGGATGCCGCTGTCGTCCCAGGGGCGGAGGTCGAGGGCGGGAGCCCCGGCGGGGGTCGGATCGACCCGCAGTTCAACGGTCAACGGGGCGCTCCTGTTCGCTCTGCCTGGACCCGGTTCACGAGAACGCTAACCCCGGCCCGGCGCCCCGCCCGCACCGGGCCCGCCGGGGGGACACCCCGTTGTCAGACCCCTGCGTTAGATTCCCGCCATGACTCAATACGTGCTCGTGGCAGGGGCGTGGCTGGGCTCGTGGGCGTGGGACGAGGTGGTGGACGAGCTGCGGGCCGCCGGGCACGGGGCCCACGCCCTGACGCTGTCCGGGCTGGCCGACAGGCGGGACGAGGGGCGGGACACGCCCATCGATCAGGAGACCCACGTCCAGGACATCGTGGGCGCGATCGAGCGTCTCGATCTGCGTGATGTCGTCCTGGTCGGGCACAGCTACTCGGGCATCCCGGTCGGTCAGGCCGCCGAGCGCATCGGGGACCGGCTGGCCCGGGTGGTGTTCGTCGACTCGGACGTGCCGACGGACGGGAAGTCGTTCGTCTCCGGCTCGGCGACCCTTGAGGCGTCGATCGCGGAGAACGGCGGCTTCTGGATGCCCCCCACGGCACAGGAGTACGAGGGGCAGGGCCTTGACGACGAGCAGACCGCCCGCATCGTGGCCGGCGCGACGCCGCACCCGGGTGCGAGCCTGACCGGGCGGGCGAAGCTTGACCGCCCGCTCGGGGAGCTTCCCGCGACGTACATCAAATGCCTGCTGGACTGGCCGGAGCTGCCGCCGGACGTGGCCGAGCTGATGAAGAGCGACGAGTGGCGGCTGGTGGAGATGAACACCGGGCACTGGCCGATGTTCTCCCAGCCGCGGGAACTGGCCCGGATCCTGCTCGACGCCTGACCCCCGTAACGTCTGAACGGCTGTCCGACCGGACCCCACGCGGGGCCGGTCGGACAGGCGTGAGATCCCTCGGACCGATCTCTCAGACCTTCGTGGTGTTCTTCACGTACGGCGACGCCTCCACGGGGGTCGGCGCCGGGCCGCCCTCGCTGAGACCGAACCGCCCGTGGAACTTCCGCAGGAGGCCGGGCGCGTACCAGGCCGAGCGTCCCAGCAGCCGCATCGCGGCGGGTACCAGCACTCCGCGTACGGCGACGGCGTCGATGAGGATGGCCAGCCCGCTGCCGAGGCCGAACAGGGTCAGCGGTACGGCGATGGCCTCGGCCAGGATGAGGTCCTTGGGCACCTGGGTCGACAGGTCGACGCCCACCCCGGTGCCGCCTCCGGCCTGGACGGTGAGCCCGCCCTCGTACGAGCCGCTGTACTCGTCGATGAGGCCCGGCCGTGCCGCGCATGGTGGCGGCGGCCGAGGGCTACCGCCGGTGGGCCATCGCCCACCCCGAGCTGTTCCAGCTCCTGTACGGAACACCGCTGCGGCAGTACGCGGCACCCGTCGGGGGCCCGACCACGCGGGCCCTGCTCCGGATGAGCGCGATCTTCCAGCGCGAGATGTTCGACGGCTTCACCCAGGCCCAGCTCGCCGCCGCCGACGCCCCCGAGCTCTCGCCCGAGTTCCGTGAGTATCCGGGGCAGCTGAGCCCGGACGGTCCCGGAGCCCTGCCGGCTCCCGCGGCCGCACTGCTCCTGGGCGCGTGGGGGCATTTGCACGGCCTCGTCGTACTGGAGGTGTTCGGGCACACCTCTTTCCTCGGCGACCACCAGGCCGAGCTCTTCCGCATGGCGATGCGGAACACGCTCGCGGACGTCCACAGCCGGATCCCCGAACGGACACCGCGACGCCGAGGGCCGGCCAGGTAGGGGCGTGCGGGCCGGCCGGGCGCGCGCTACACGCGCCACCCACTGCCGGTGCTACACGCGCCACCCGTGGGCGGGCCCGAGGCTTCGCAGGATGGCGGCGCTCTCGGCGTCCGCCGGATAGTACGACTCGATCGAGATCTCTTCGAGCGTGATGTCCTGAGGGGTTCCGAACGTCGTGATGGTCGAGAACATGCTCAGCTCCCGCCCCTGGAAGCGGAAGATCATCGGAGTCGCCACCTCCGACTCCATCCCGGGCGCCGGTCCCTCGGGCTCGTACTCCGCGAAGAACTCCTCGTACAGCGCGCTCACCACCGGGTCACCGCTCTTGGCGGCCTGCCGTGCGAGCCGCAGCTGGAGCAGTGAACGGACCTCGGCCAGATTGGCCATCAGGGGGGCGAGACCCCGTGGATCAAGTCCGAGCCGGATCATGTTGACGGGAGGGTGGAGCAGTTCCGGGTCGACTTCCGCGAGGAAGTGCTCGACCGGGCCGTTGGCCATCACGATGTTCCAGCGCTGGTCCAGGACCAGCGCCGGATAGGGCTCGTGGGCGCGCAGCACCCTGACCACGGCGTCCCGTACGGCGGCCATGTCCGGCTCGTCCAGCGGCCGCTCGCGGTACCGCGGCGCGAAACCGGCCGCGACCAGCAGACGGTTGCGATGCCGCAGCGGCACGTCGAGCTGGGCCGCGAGCCGCAGCACCATGTCGGCGCTCGGCCGGGACCGGCCGGTCTCGACGAGGCTGACGTAGCGCGGCGAAACACCCGCCGCCAGGGCGAGATCGAGCTGGCTGAGCTGTCGGCCGTGCCGCCACTCGCGCAGCAGGCCGCCTACCGTTTCCATGGTGGCGACCCTAGTCACGCGCTTCGCCCCGGGTCCATGAACCGCGAGTTCATCGACAGCCCCCGCCCCTCGCGCCGACACTTCGGTCCATGAGCACTCACAACAAGGACCTGGTCCGCACATGCCTGGAGCTGTACGGGAAGGGCGACCTCGACGGTGTCGCACCGCTGCTGTGTGACGATTACGTCGATCACGGCCTGCCGTTCCAGACCTCGACCAGAGCGGACTGGCTCGCGGCGGCGCGGCTTCTGCCCCTCGCCGATCTGCGGATCGACATCCGCCGGCTGATGGCCGAAGACGACTACGTGACGATGTTCTCCCGGCGGTGGCTGCCCGCCACCGATCTCGACATCGCGGTGGCAGACGTCTTCCGTATCGAGGCCGGTCTGATCGCGGAGCGCTGGGAAGTCGTCGAACAGATCCCGCCGGACGCTCCGAATCCGGTGGCGACCTTGTGAGCGACGCGGTGGGCCGGTGGTGAACACTGAACGGCATGGAGTTCTTCTGCTACCACCGCGACCGTCCCGGCTCCATGGCGCTGCGCCATGAACTTCTGGAAGAGCACTGGTCCTACATGGACCGGTACGCCAAGGAAATGATCGCGCGCGGCCCGACTCTCGTCGACGACGAGACATGCACCGGCAGTGTGCACATCCTCGACCTGCCCGACCCCGCCGCCGCCCGCGCCTTCGCCTTCGACGAGCCCGGCTACCAGGCCGGCGTGTACCGGGACGTGCTGCTGCGCCGGTGGCACAACGCGCTGGGCCGCACCATGTGGGACTTCCCCGGCGGCCCGGAGGACGGCGACCGGTATCTGGTGCTCGGCCTCGGCCGGGGCCCGGCCGTCGACCTCGCCGTCCCGTCCGACCGGGCCGAACTGATCGCGTACGGTCCGCTGATGTCCGACGACGACACCACCTGGGTGGGTACGGCGGCGCTGCTCCGCGCCCCCGACGCGGCCACGGCCCGCGCCGTACTCACCCCGGACGGATACGCCGACATCGAGGTCCACAACTGGCAGTTCGGCGGCCGGTCGTGAAAAGGATTCCGGGGACAGCCCTTAGGAAGCGCCCCGCCCGGCGTTGAGCCGGGCCGCCTGACGCGTCAGATGCTCGCGTTCCGCGAGGTTGGCCGCCTTCCGCGCGGCCTCCGCGTACAGCCGTGCCGCCGTCGCCAGGTCGCCGTCGCGCTCGTGAAGGTACGCCGCCACCGCGTCGTGGCGGGGCAGGGAGTCGTCCAGCGCCGCGAGCGCCACCAGCCCGGCGCGCGGTCCGTCCGCCTCGCCCACGGCCACCGCGCGGTTGAGCCGGACGACCGGGTTGTCGGTGAGGCGCGTGAGCTCGTCGTACCACTCGACGATCTGCACCCAGTCCGTCTCCCCGGCGGTCTGCGCGTCCGCGTGGAGTGCCGCGATCGCGGCCTGGGCCTGGAACTCGCCCAGCCGGTCGCGGGCGAGGGCCGCCTGGAGGATCTCGATGCCTTCGGCGATCGACTTGGTGTCCCACCGGCCCCGGTCCTGCTCGGCCAGCGGCACCAGGCTCCCGTCGGGTGCGGTGCGGGCGGCGCGCCGGGCGTGGTGGAGCAGCATCAGGGCGAGCAGCCCCGACACCTCCGGGTGGTCGATCGAGGCCGCGAGCTGCCGGGTGAGCCGGATGGCCTCGGCGGCGAGGTCGATGTCCCCGGAGTACCCCTCGTTGAAGACCAGGTAGAGGACGCGCAGCACGGTCGCGACGTCCCCGGGCCGGTCGAACCGCACACCGGAGACGGTGCGCTTGGCCCGGCTGATGCGCTGCGCCATTGTCGCCTCGGGCACCAGATACGCCTCGGCGATCTGGCGGGTGGTCAGCCCGCCGACGGCGCGCAGCGTGAGCGCGACCGCCGACGACGGCGTCAGTGACGGATGGGCGCACAGGAAGTAGAGCCGCAGCGTGTCGTCCACCGTCGGCGCGGGTCCGGGCACCGGCTCCTTCTCGACGAGGTCCTCCCGCCGCCGGCGGGCGGTGTCCGCCCGGGTCGCGTCGAGGAACTTGCGCCAGGCCACGGTGACCAGCCAGCCCTTCGGGTCCCGCGGCGGGTCCTCGGGCCACACGCGGACCGCCTCGACCAGCGACTCCTGCACGGCGTCCTCGGCCGCCGCGAAGTCGGCTCCGCGGCGGACGAGGACCCCGAGCACGCTCGGGGTGAGGCTCCGGAGCAGGGGCTCGTTCCCCTCGGCACTCACTCCGTGACGGTGGGATGCGCGGTCAGGAACGGGCGCAGCTCCAGCCACTCGTGGATCGGCTCCCCGCCCGCCCCGGGGGCGGCCGACAGTTCCCCGGCCAGTTCGAGCGCGCGCTCGTAGCTGTCGACGTCGATCACCATCCACCCGGCGATGAGGTCCTTGGTCTCGGCGAACGGCCCGTCGGTGACCGGCGGACGCCCCTCACCGTCGTACCGGACGAAGGTCCCCGTGTCGGAGAGCGCCTGACTGTCGACGAACTCACCGGTTCCTTCGAGCCGGGTGGCGAAGTCCCGCATGTACTGCACGTGCGCCGTGATCTCGTCGGGCTTCCACTGGGCCATGGGGACGTCGTTCACGGAGGCAGGGGCGCCGCGGTAGTGCTTGAGCAGCAGGTACTTGGCCATGATGTCTCTCCTCGGTACTGGTGCGACCCATTCTGGCCGCGCTCACACCAGGGACGGAGCCGGCTCCCGCTTCTCGACATCGCCGCACGAAGTATCTCTACCGCGGGACCCGAAGGGCTCACTGCGGTGCGGCGCCGCGCGGCGATCCCAGTCTGTCGCCTGGCGGGCCGAGCGGCGGGGGAAGGGTCTGACATCGGGCGGCCGTCCAAGCACGACCTGCGGCGGATCATGGACGCGTTCTTGTACGTGGACCGGACCGGGATCCCCTGGCGCTGCCTTCCCCATGACTTCTCGCGGTGGGAAACCGTCCAGGGATACTTCGCCGCCCGCTGAAGGACGGCGTTGACCAGCTCAACGGCTCCATCCGCCGATTGGTCCGGGAGGCCGCAGGCCAGGGCGTCGATGCGGGCAAGAAGATCGCAGGACGCGAGCGCCACATCGGCATCGACACCCTCGGCCTCCTCCTCGCGGTCCGGGCCAGAAGCGGACTCGGCCGGCCCGACAAGTCCACGCGGCGATACAAGGGGATGCTGGTCACCTACAAGAGAGCGAGGCGTGCGGAACGGGCCGCCGCGCTGCTTGACCAGATCGACGTGTTGTCCGACGCGGCACGAGGGCTGCCGACGAGCGCGAGGGTGTCTGCGGACAAGGGAAACCTTTGGGGAGAGCGGTGGGCAGGCGGACGTAGTCCCCTTATCTCTGCTCGCCACCCTAAGCGGACCACGGTCCATTTGTGTTTCCCGCGAGCTAGGATTGAGTCCATGACCACCCAAGATCCGTCCGTCCCGGCGCGGAGTGACGCCTTGGAAGGGACGGATCTCACGCTCACCCCCCTCGGCGAACAGCCGCGGCTACGGGCCGACGCGGCGCGCAATCGCGCTCGACTGCTGGAAGTGGCGGCCCGGTTCGCCGCGGAACGTGGAGTCGCGAACGTGACCATGGAGGAAGTCGCCGCTGCCGCGGGGGTCGGTAAGGGCACCGTCTTCCGGCGATTCGGGGACCGGGCCGGCCTCGTGCAGGCACTCCTGGATCACCACGAGCAACGGCTCCAGGCCGCCTTCCTCACCGGCCCACCACCGCTGGGGCCCGACGCGCCCGCCATGGAACGGCTTCGGGCCTTCGGGCCGGCCGTCATCCGCCACGAACGCTCCCACCGCGACCTCTATCTGGCCGCCCACGCGGAGACCGACCGCCTCTATACGACCCCGCCATACATTCTTCGGACCACCCACATCGCCACGCTGCTGCGCCAGGTGAACGCGGATCGTGACATCGAACTCCTCGCGCACACCCTGATGGGCTATCTCACCACCGCACTCGTCGATCACCTGATCGGCCGGCGCGGGATGTCCCTGAAGCGCCTGGAGGCCGGCTGGTTCGACGTCGTGGTCCGTCTGGCCCCAGCGGTGTAGGTGGTGCTCAAGGCCACCTGTCGCGCCGAGGCCGAACCCGCACCCTCCGACGGAAATACAAACGGACCGTGGTCCTGTTGCACTCAACAAACCGGACTGAAGTCCGTTCGTTGCGAAAGGGACACATCATGGGCTCACTCACGGGCAAGGTCGCCGTGGTCACCGGCGCTGGACAGGGAATCGGCGCCGGCATAGCGAAGGACCTGGCTGCCGCCGGTGCGGCGGTCGTCGTCAACCACTACCCCGGCGACCGGGACCGCACCCGCGCGCAGCAGGTCGCGGAGGCCATCACCCTCCAGGGCGGAAAGGCCATCGCCATGGTCGCCGACGTCACGAAGGCCGTCGACCTGAGCACGCTGTTCGATCGCACCGTCGAGACATTCGGTTCGCTGGACATCCTGGTGAACAACGCGGGTGTCTACGAGTTCGGCCCGCTGGCCGAGATCACCGAGCGGGACTTCCACCACCAGTTCGACACCAACGTCCTCGGGGTCGTCCTGGCGACCCGCGAGGCGGTGAAACGGTTCGGCCGGGGCGGCGGCAGCGTCGTCAACATCAGCTCCACCGCGGTCCAGATCTCCCAGCCGAACCAGATGATCTACACGGCGACCAAGAGCGCCGTAGAGGCCATCACCCGCGTCCTCGCCAAGGAACTCGGACCGGCCAACATCAGAGTGAACGCCGTCGCCCCCGGCGGCACGGAAACCGAGGGCGGCCACGAACACGGGCTCATCGGCAGCCCGTACATCGACAAGCTGATCTCCGAGACACCGCTCGGGAGGCTGGGTCGCCCGGAGGACGTGGCCCTCGCCGTGACCTTCCTCGCCTCGCCCGAGGCCCGATGGGTGACCGGAGAGGTCCTGCTCGCCTCCGGCGGCCTCCGGCCCTGACCCGGACACCCCGGGGCAACCGGCCAGGAACACCGACACCGGTGCGATGTCCGACAGCCCCGGGGGCCGTGTCGGCAGCCGTGACCGGCCCCCGAACCACTGCTGGAGCACCTGGAGGGCCCTGGCCGCCGAGGACTCGTCACCACCGACCGCGGAAAGGGGCAAACGGCCGGAGAAGCTCCGCACCCAGGGCGGCTGGTCCAAGAACCCACCGTCTTCCGGGAGTACGTCGACGAGGGGGGAAGTGGGAAGAAAGCGTCACCCAAGGATCGCGCTGTGAACCGGCGGAGGGACTTGGGCGGCCTTGATGGCGATGTGGTCATCCGGTGGAACTGGCAGCCGGAGGCGGTCCGTACGCCTTCCCGAGTGTCGGGCTGCGGTCGGCCACAGGATTTACCTGCAGCCGTTACAGGTAGATTTTGTTTGATCTTCTCTTTCGCGCACCGACATAATTCCTCAGGAGAGCCACAGCAGTTGATGGTGTTTCTGCCTCATGCACTCCGCCACGGTCACGAATTAAGTCCGGGAGTAAGTGACGCACCCTCACATGCGGGCTTGAAACAGGGAACTGCGCCAGGTTCCCATATGTCCCGCCGGTCGACGGCTCCCGTCTCGGTGACCAGGGGAGCTTCTTCTTCGGCAAGAAGACGTTACGAGAGGAACAGTTAATGTTCATGAAGAAACGTCTCGCTGGAATCTGTCTCCTGTCGGCAGCAGCGGTCGCGGTTCTCTCTGTACCCGCTTCGGCTGCCCCCTCGACGCCCGCGCATCACGTAAGCGTCAAGTCAGCCGCTGCGGCCTGCCAGGACGAACTCAACAAGTATCTCCAGTTCGAACGAGACCAGGGCTTCGTAAACAAGTGGACGGGAAGCCCGAGCGATTCCGAAGGAATCGTGCGGCACATCACACAGCTTGCATCCATCAGCACGGGGACCTTGCAGCAAGCGCTTCTGAACGCCCGAGAGGCCATCATCAGGGCCTGCGGCTGAGGGGATCAACTGTCACCTCTTGACCTGGGGCAGACGCCCCCGACTGTAGGGTGACCGCAGAATAATCAGTCACTGGTCGACGCGGCCGGGTGCTTTTCCGACAGGTCAAGTACCCGGCCAGTCCCTGCAATGAAAAAGATAATTCAGCTGTGTAGGCGCCATGCTAAGTCTTCTTTCGGAACCTTCGCCGGCCCGCCGGTTTCGGCGGGCCCTCATCTCAGACCGTTCGTCCTGGCATACCAACGCCGTCCAGCACCGGTTACCTGTTGTGGCGGTAGGCTGTCGCTGTGACTCCTGATCTTCGGCAGCTGAGATATTTCGTCGCCGTCGCCGAGGAGTCCAATTTCACGCGGGCCGCCGAGCGGCTCATGATCAGCCAGCAGTCGCTGTCCCAGCAAATCACCCTGCTGGAACGCATGCTGGATGTGAAGCTCTTCGACCGCGACACCCGGGGTACCCGACTGACCGATGTCGGTGCCTGGTTCGTCCCCGAGGCCCGCGCGGTACTGGACCGTGCCGATGAAGCCATCGACGGCGTGGCACGAGTCGCGCGCGGCGAGATCGGCAGCCTCCGCCTCGCCTTCCTCACCACCACGACGAACTACCTGCTCCCGCCGGTGATCCGGGCCGTATGCCAACGACTGCCGGGAATCAAGCTGACGACGGAGCAGACGACGATCGAGCCGCTGGTCGAGGGTGTACTCAAAGGACGCTACGACCTGGCGTTCACCCGGCCTCCGCTGGCGGACGGTCTGGAGACCAGAACACTCCTCAACGAACAGGTGTGCGCGGTTCTGCCGGAGAAGCATCCGCTCGCCGGACGCGCCGAATTGGCCCTGGACGAGCTGGCCGACGAACGCTGGGTACTGACCCCGCGCAGCTCGTGGGAGCCCTGGCACCAGACGTTCGACGGCTCCTTCCGTAGGGCCGGGTTCGCCCCCGACGTGGTCCATCAGGACGCGAGTGCGCAAGGACTGCTCGGCCTTGTGGCGGCCGGCGTCGGGGTGACCCGGCTGCCCCGGTCGGCCAGCAGTCTCCGCCGCACCGGCGTGGTGTTCGTGCCCCTGGACGGGGAGTTCGTCCCGACCGAGATGGTCTGGTTGTCCGGCAACACCTCACCCGCGTTGCACGTCCTGATGGACGTGGTCACCGAAACGGCCGCCTCCACCGACTTCACCGAATCCGGATGATCGGTGAGGCGACATACCGCGAGCACCGGACCGTCCGCAGACAGCACCGCGTCCGCGAGCTCGAACAGTTCATCGCGCCGGGCGGTCAGACGCGCACAGACATCACCCCGGAAACGGGAGACTCCCGCCGGCGTCTCCTGCCGGGACCCGGATAGGAGCAGACGCATGTTCACGGCCTTCGCACTGTCGTGTTCACGTTCCTTGGGCGACAGCGTGGCGGCGAGGGCCCGCACGGCCACCCGGATCTGCCGCACGGCCTCGGCCGGAGTCCCCCCGAGTGCGGCCCCCCGAGTGCGGCCCGCAGAGCGAGGCACCGCAGGGGCCCGCGCGTTCCGCTATCCAGACCGTGCCGCGGGGGCCATGACGCTCGGTGGCGCGCCGACCGCCCTGATGGTGCCGGCCGTGTGCGTCCACTGCGCGGAGGGCCTTGCGGCCCGGCCGGTGGCCAGGGCGTCAAGGGTGGGAGGGCCGTCCGTCCCGGCGGGCGGCCCTCAGAGGCGGGCAGGTCAGACCAGGTGGTCGAACTCGCCCGCCTTCACTCCGAGCAGGAACGCCCGCAGTTTGTCGCGGTCGGTGGTGACGACGGTCTCCGGCGCGTCGCTCTCCCGGAGGAGGATCCGGCCGTCGACGTGGGCCAGTTCCACGCACTTGATCTCGGCGTCGGATCCCGAGTAGGAGGACTTCTGCCAGTTGATGGTGCCGGCCATGTTGGTGGCTCGCTTTCGTGAGTGTTGTGGAGTGTGGGTTGCGTTCAGCGCGGTACGAGGGGGAGTCGGCGCGCCTCGGGGGTGTGGAACACGTGGTACGGATGGACGGTCCACTCCACCCAGGCGCCCCGGTGGCTGAGCGAGAACCCGCAGGGTTGGCCCCTGTGCAGGGCGGCCACGGCTCCGACGCAGCCGCCGCCTTCGGCCCAGCTGAGGGCGCGTTGGCGCTCTTTGGGTGGGAGCGTGGCCGTGAGGGTGCGGACGGACAGCCGGATGTGGCGGATCGCCTCGGCGGGGGTGCGGGCGGAGTGGCGCTCGATCTTCTCGATGTCCGAGCCCGCGGCGGTGAGCGAACGGTACGTGACGTGCTCGTACCAGTAGCGGATTTCCGCGTCCGGGCATGGCGAAGCTGCGGGCTGGTGCATGGGTGGGCCTTCCGCCGTGGTGGCGCGATCACCCCCGCCCTGGCCGCCGGCATGAAGAGCGGGCGGGCAGGGGTGACCCCTCTGGCGTTGCCGCTGGGCACGGCCCTGCCGAGGTAGCCACGGCCAGTGCAACGCGTAGTGACGGTAGCGTCACGGGAGGGTTGGCGGCAAGTATGCACCGGAGCATGTTTCGGGGATGCATAGTGGGAGCCCCTCCGCCGGGTGCGCGGAGGGGCTCCAATCGCAGGTCAGGCCCTGTCAGTTGGCGAAATGGTCGAACTCGCCAGCTTTTACACCTGCGATGAACGCGGCAAACTTGTCCCGGCTGGTGGTCGTGATCGCGTCCGGGTCGTCACTCTCGCGGACGAGGATGTCGCCGTTGTGCTCGGCGATCTCGACGCACTGCGGTCCTTCACCGGAGAAGGACGACTTCTGCCAGTTGATTTCTTTCTTCATGCCTCGATCTTTCAGAGTTCCCGTGCGATGTGATGGATGAAGCTGCGTGACTCGGCAGGTTCCAGTGAAGCCTGCTCGGCGAAGTCGAGCAATGTTCGGTGCTTCTCAAGCTCGGCAGCGACGTCTAGAAAGAGACCGCCCGTAGGCGCATCGATGTGTGCGGTGTCGAGTTGCGGGACAACACCGCCCGCGTACAGCACGGTCTGCGTGAGGTCGATGAAGTCCTCATTGGTGAACGGGATGATCCGCAGCATGATCTCGGGGCGCTCGGACATCTCGATGAGGTGTTCGAGTTGGCCACGCGCGACCTTACGGCCGCCGATGCGCATCCGTAGCGCCGCTTCGTGGACGATCGCCTCCAACTCCGGCGGCTCCTCGCGCTCGAAGATTGCCTTGCGCCTCATGCGGTGCTCGACACGGGCTCCCACCTCGGTAGCCGGGAGTTTCGGCAGAACGCTGTCGAACAGGCGCCGCGCGTAATCCTCTGTCTGCAAGACGCCCGGGAAGGTGACCGGTTGGAGGTAGCGCAGGTGGACCGCGTGATGTTCCAGCTCGGCGAGATCCAGAAAACCGGGCGCCAGGATGCCCCGGTAGTCGTCCCACCAGTACTGACCGCGGTGCTCCCCCGTGATGGCGCAAAGCGCCTCGATCAAGGCGGAGTTGTCGCAGGCGTAGAAGGCGGCAAGCCGGCGGACACGCTCCTCGCTGATCCCGATCCGACCCGCCTCGATATGGCTGATCCGGGCCTGATCCGTCGAGAGCAGACCGGCCGCTTCGCGAGCCGTCTTGCCAGCGCGGTCGCGAAGTTTCCGCAACTCGCAGCCGAGGCGCGCCTGGCGTGCGGTCGGGTTGTCTCTTGGCGGCATGGCTACCTTCCCCTGTTTGCGCACAGTGTCGCCCGTAACGGTGTCACGGGTCCACCGGCCATCGCGGCCTCGCGGCTACGGTTGCACCGGTGCATGTATTAACTCTAAGGTCATGCCAGCGTCACGTCTGCCAGTAAGACCGAAGTGCAGCCGCGCCAGCGGCCATTGCCACGCATGGCGGGCCACGCGTATCCACCCTCCAGACAGGGAGAACCGACATGCCCCCCGTGAGCCCCACCCCCACCCCCCACCACGGCGGCGAAAGCTACCGACTCGTCGTGCCCAATACCGCCCACGCCCCCCGACTCGCCCGCGAGTTCGTCAGCGCCCTACTCGACGTCAGCGGGTACACCCCCCTCGTGGACGACGCCCGGGTCTGTGTCACCGAGCTCGTCACCAACGCGCATCGGCATACCCGCACCCGGCTCATCCGGGTCGATGCCGTCGTCAATCGGAAGCAGGCGACCGTGTACGTGCGTGACGACAACCCCTGGGCCCTGCCCGCGCCCGGCGAGGCCGGGGCCGGAGTCGTACAAGAAGGCGGGCAGGGGCTTCGGCTCGTTGAGAGTCTCGCCCGTGCCTGGGGGCTCACCATCTACGGCGGGCGCTCGCCCTCGTACAAGGCCGTCTGGTTCAATCTCGCCCGGCACGGCGCCGCCGCGTGAGGCATCTGGCGTGGGACTTCATCCTCACCGCCGCCGGGCTCGCCGCCCTCGCCGCCGGGCTGGTCCGTACGCGAGCCAGGCCCGGCGCTGACTGCTCAGCACCGAGCCCGGCCTCGTGTCCGACAGGGATTACGCCGCGTCGATACGCGACACGCTGCCGCCGAGCGTGAGCACGTACAGCTCGCGGTCGCCGCCCTGGACGAACGAGACGACCTCGCCCGGGTTGACCCCGAGGTCGCCCTGGCCGGTCACGGCGCCGTTCTCGATCTTCAGGGTGCGGATCGTGCCGTCGCAGTAGTCGCTGTAGACGTAATTACCCTTGAGGTCCGGGATGGCGTCGCCCCGGTAGACGAAGCCGCCGGTCACCGAGCAGCCCAGGCCGTTACGGTCGTACTCGTGCACCGGCGGGACGTGGTTCGCGGGCTCCGTGCCGCCGCGGAAGGGGTGGTTGCCCTCCATGGAGGCCCAGCCGTAGTTCTCGCCGCCGCCGCTGTTCGCGGACGCCCAGTCGATCTCTTCCCATTCGCTCTGGCCGACGTCGCCGATGAGCATGTCGCCCGTGCCGGAGTCGAAGGAGAAGCGCCAGGGGTTGCGCAGCCCGTACGACCAGATCTCGTCCTTCGCGTTCGGGTCACCCACGAACGGGTTGTCCGCCGGGATCGCGTACGGCTCGCCGCCGGTCGGGTCGATCCGGAGGATCTTGCCGAGCAGGGTGTCGAGGTTCTGCCCGTTGCCCTGCGGGTCGCCGCCCGAGCCGCCGTCGCCGAGCGCGATGTAGAGGTAACCGTCGGGGCCGAACTTGATGTCCCCGCCGTTGTGGTTCTCGAACGGCTGCGTCTGGGTCAGGACGGTGCGCCGGGTGTCCGGCTGGATGGCGCCGTTCTGTACGGCGAACTCGTCGATCGTGCTGGTGCCTTCAAGATTCGTGAACGAGATGTAGAAGTGCGCGAAGTCCTTGTCGAACGCGACGCCCAGCAGCCCGCGTTCGCCGTCGGTGGTGGTCTCGTCGGATATGTCGAGGACGGGCTCGCCGAGCCCCTGGTCGCCCAGGACCCGTACGGTGCCCGCGCGTTCGGCGATCCAGACCGTGCCGTCGGGCCCGGCGGCGCCGGCGATGGGGTTCAGGGCCGTGCCCACTTCTGTGAGCACGACCTCGGCGGCCGACGGGCGTGGGGCGGTCGGCTCGTCGGCGGATGCCTGGCCCAGCGCGAGGGAACCGATGAGGCAGATGGTGCCGATGATCGCCGAGCTTCTGGTGCGAAATTTCATCGTGACCTCCTGGAGCCGGCGAGTGGGGGGATTCGGTGCGGCCGGCCACGGGTGAGGCTACAGAGACGGAGGTGTTCTGGCCCAGACCAATACCGGTCCCGTTCGCTCCGCCCCGCCCTGCCCGGCGCACGGGTGCCCACGCGGGAGGGCACCCATGGCCGGGGTTCACGGTGGGACGGTCAGGCGGAAGGTCAGCCGAAGTTGTACACGGTGACCGTCACCGATCCGCCTTCGGCGCTGATCGTGTACTCGCCGGGGCCCGTGTACGGCACGCAGCCGTCGGCCAGGACGTCGTCCTCGTTGATGCCGGTGTCGTCCTCACCCACGAACGCGCACACCTCGGAGACGGGGTGGGGGGCGTACCGGTGCTCGGCGCCGCCGAACAGCGGATAGCGGGGCAAGGTGGGCGTGTTGATCTCCCGGTCGGGGTGCTCCCACAGCGCGGTCTGCTGGCCCCATGGGGCCCGCACGACCACTTCGCCGTACGGCTCCGGCAGGTCGTTGTCGTCACTCTCACGCGGGTTCGAGAACGTGATCGAGTACGTGATGGGCCCGCCGGGCGCCTCCGCCTGGGCCGCGCCGACGCTCACCCCGCCGACCAGCACCAGGACTGTTGAGGCAAGGGCCGCCAGCCGACCCGCAGATGTGGCACGCATACCAATCTCCTTCCGCTATCGGTAGTCGATCGACTACGCCGAGTAGCGTAGGAGTGCCTGAGGCGACCCGTACCGCTCCCCTGGGTAAACCGCCCGCAGGGATGGAACCGAAGCCCACGTGATCATTGCGCGGGCGCGCGCGGAGCTGATTCCGTCGGCCCCCGCCCACCACCCGGACCGCCCGCCCGGGACACCCCCCGCGCCGACTACCCTGGGACGTCGATCCATCCGTCCCGTAGCAGGAGTGAAATGGCCGTCAATCTGGTCAATGTCGAGGCAGTCACCAAGGTGTACGGCACCCGTGCGCTGCTCGACGGTGTCTCCCTCGGCGTCTCCGAGGGGGACCGGATCGGGGTCGTCGGGCGCAACGGAGACGGCAAGACCACCCTCATCCGGATGCTCGCCAAGCTGGAGGAGGCCGACACCGGGCGGGTCACGCACAGTGGTGGGCTGCGGCTCGGGGTGCTCACCCAGCATGACTCGCTCGATCCCGCCGCCACCGTCCGGCACGAGGTGATCGGGGATCTCGCCGATCACGAGTGGGCCGGCAACGCCAAGATCCGGGACGTGCTCACCGGGCTGTTCGGCGGGCTCGACATGGCCGGGTTCCCGGGGGGGCTCGACACCGTCATCGGGCCGCTGTCCGGTGGTGAGCGGCGCAGGATCGCGCTCGCGAAGCTGCTCATCGCCGAGCAGGACGTGATCATCCTCGACGAGCCGACCAACCATCTCGACGTCGAGGGCATCTCCTGGCTCGCCCGGCATCTGCGCGAGCGCCGGTCCGCGCTCGTCGTCGTGACGCACGACCGGTGGTTCCTGGACCAGGTCTGTACGCGGATGTGGGACGTGCAGCGCGGTGCGGTGCACGAGTACGAGGGCGGTTACTCCGACTACGTCTTCGCCCGCGCCGAGCGTGAGCGGATCGCCGCCACCGAGGAGTCCAAGCGGCAGAACCTGGTACGCAAGGAGCTGGCGTGGCTGCGGCGCGGCCCGCCGGCCCGTACCTCCAAGCCGCGCTACCGCATCGAGGCCGCCAACGAACTGATCGCGGACGTCCCGCCGCCGCGCGACAACTCGGCGCTGATGAAGTTCGCCAACGCGCGCCTCGGCAAGACGGTCTTCGACCTGGAGGACGTGACCGTCCAGGCCGGGCCCAAGGTGCTGCTCAGGCATCTGACCTGGCAGCTCGGCCCCGGTGACCGGATCGGTCTCGTCGGCGTCAACGGCGCGGGCAAGACCTCGCTGCTGCGCGCGCTCGCGGAGGCGGCCCGTACGCAGGGCGACGTCCAGCCCACGGCCGGGAAGGTCGTCGTCGGCCGGACCGTCAAACTGGCGTACCTGTCGCAGGAGGTCGGTGAACTCAAGCCCACGCTGCGCGTGTTGGAGGCCGTCCAGCAGGTGCGCGACCGGGTCGACCTCGGCAAGGGGCGGGAGATGACGGCCGGTCAGCTCTGCGAGCAGTTCGGTTTCGGCAAGGACAAGCAGTGGACGCCCGTGGGCGATCTGTCCGGCGGCGAGCGGCGCAGGCTGCAGATCCTGCGGCTGCTGATGGACGAGCCCAACGTGCTGTTCCTGGACGAGCCGACGAACGACCTCGACATCGAGACCCTCACCCAGCTCGAAGACCTGCTCGACGGCTGGCCCGGCACGATGGTCGTCATCAGCCACGACCGGTTCTTCGTCGAGCGGACGACGGACAAGGTGTACGCGCTCCTCGGCGACGCCGCCCTGCGCCATCTGCCGCGCGGTATCGACGAGTACCTCGAACGGCGGCGCCAGGTCGTGGAGTCGGCCGCCCCGGCGGCGGTGTCCGCGCCGGCGCGGTCCGGCGGGGGTACGCCGGCGCCCGCCGCGTCCGCGAAGGACAACCGCGCCGCGAAGAAGGAACTCCAGCGGATCGAGCGTCAGCTCGACAAGATGTCGACGCGCGAGACCGCCCTCCACGGACAGATCGCCGAAAGCGCCACGGACTTCGACAAGGTGGCGAAACTCGACGGCGAGCTGCGTGAACTCGTCGCGCAGCGCGACGAGTTGGAGATGCGCTGGATGGAGCTCGCCGAGGACGCGTAGAGGTCCCGTACAGACCTCGTAACAACCGCATCACGGGCCGGTCCTCCCTTGGGAACAGGGGAGGACCGGCCCCTCCCGTACAGGGGTGCGAGTGATACAAAGAAGGCCCGCTCGACTGACGTGACACTGCGGATTCCAAGCCCGAATCGCTCCTTCCGGTGGCTATCGGCTCGTGTACGAGAGCTGATTTCCAGCCATCCGGAATCGCGGGGGAGACCGACCGGACGAGGGACCGTACGACAAGGGGGAATGGCTGATGACCCAGCCGCCCAGCCAGCCACCGCCGCCGGGCCAGCAGCCGGGCCAACAGCCGGGATACGGCTACCCGCAGGGATCGCCGCAGGGCGAGCCCGGGTACGGGTACCCGCAGCAGACGCCGCCCGTTCCCGGCCAGCCGCCGGGTCAGCCCGGCCCCTACGCGCAGCCGGGCCCGTACAACCAGCCCGGTCCCTACAACCAGCCGGGCCCCTACGGCTCCCAGGCCAACCCGTACGGCGGTGGCGGCGGTTACCCGCCCCAGCAGTTCCCCGGCGCGCCCATCCCGCCCCCGGGCGGCGGCAGCGGCGGCGGCAACTTCTTCCAGCGCAAGCCCGGCATCGTCATCGCCGCGGCCGTCGCGGGCCTGCTCGTCATCGGCGGCGGCACCTGGTTCGCCGTCAGCGGTGACGACAGCGGCGGGGGCAAGAAGAACGTCAGCAAGGACAAGGACGCCAAGCCCACCGGCGAGTCCGTCCCGGACGACGGTGACGGCACCGGCGGCGGGCGCGAGGCGCAGGACGACCTCAACGCCGGGCGCAAGGACGGCGAGGCGAAGGTCCTGTGGCTCCAGAAGAACGACGTCGACCTGCCGAAGAACGGCGCCGACGTGTACGGCCCGTGGTTCGCCGGCGATGTCGTCGCCAAGGCCATGTACAAGAAGATGGTCGGCTACGGCGCCGCGGACGGTAAGCAGAAGTGGAGCCTCACCCTGCCCGCCGAGGCGTGCGCCGCGCCCTCGCTGCCCACGGACGACGGCAAGATCGTCATCGCGATCAAGGACGGGGTCTCGGAGAAGGCCGACTGCAACGTGCTCCAGCAGGTCGACCTCAAGACCGGCAAGGGCGGCTGGAAGCAGGAGGTCAAGCAGGCGGGCAACTGGGACTTCCTCTCCGACATCACCCTCGCGATCAACGGCGACACCGTCACCGCGGCCCGCACCGGCCATGTCAACGCCTACCGGATGAGCGACGGCAAGGAGCTCTTCGACGAGGTGCCCGGCGACTGCCAGCCGAACGCCATCTCCAGCGGCCCCCGGATGATCGCCGCCGAGACGTGCCCCGGCGGTGACATCGACAACCAGCAGAACCAGGTGCAGGAGCTCGATCCGTCCACCGGCAAGGCCAGGTGGACGTACAAGCTCAAGACGAACTGGGAGCTCGACAAGGTCTATTCGAGCAACCCGATCGTCCTGTCGCTGACCGAGCCGGACAAGAAGTCCTGGGCCATCGTCGCGCTCAACGACAACGGCACCGTGCGCTCGCAGATCGACGGCGGCAAGGACAAGTTCCAGCCCAACTGCGGCGGAAGCTTCATCGTCTTCGGCGCCAACCTGGACGGCTGCACCGGTGTCGCCGCCGACACCAACACCTTCTACATGTCGACGCAGCCCAGCGAGACGGGCTCGACCGGCACCAACGAGGTCATCGCCTTCAACCTCGCCACCGGCAAGGCCAAGTGGCGCGCCAAGGCCCCGGCCGAGCGCGTCATGACGCCGCTGCGGATGGAGGGCGCGAACGTGGTCGTCTACTTCGAGCCCTCGTACGACAAGGGCGGCGCGATCGCGACCCTGGCGCCGGCCGGCGGCTCGCCCAAGGTGCTGCTCCAGAATCCGGAGTCCACATCCGAGATCGAGAACTCCTTCTACTCCTCCGAACTGGACTACGTGGACGGGCGGTTCTACGTGACCAGCAGCCGGGTCAGCGCCACTGACGACAAGGCCGAGATGGAGACGAAGACCATGATGGCGTTCGGCAAGTGATGAGCTTCTCGCACATGAGCCGCCTCCGGGCGGCGCGCCTTCCGTCCGCCTTCCGTCTCCCCCTCCGTACTCGCACCCATTTCGAGGTAAGCACGCCATGACGCAGCCACCGCAGCCGCCCAACGAGCCCCCGCAGGGAGGCTTCGGCCAGCCTCAGGAGCCACCGGCCGGTGGCTTCGGCGCACCGACCGAGCCGCCCCCCGGTGGCTTCGGAGCCCCGACGCCGCCACCCGAGCAGCCCGGTTACGGCTACCCGCAGCAGCAGCCCGGCCAGCCCCAGTACGGGTATCCGCAGCAGCCGCCGGCGCAGCCCGGGGGCCAGCCCGGTTACGGCCATCCGCAGCAGCCACCCGGTCAGCCGCAGTACGGGTATCCGCAGGCGGGCCAGCCGCAGTACGGCTACCCGCAGCAGCCCGGCCAGCCGTACAACCAGCCCGGACCCGGCGGGCCCGGCGCCCCCGGCGGCGGCAAGAAGATCAGCACGCAGACACAGATCATCATCGCCGCGGTGGTCGCCGTCGTCCTGATCGTCGGCGGTGGCGTCTACTTCGCCTCCAGCGGCGACGACAAGAAGGACGAGGCGAAGACGTCCGACACCAAGGGCGGTGGCAAGGACGGGAAGTCCCTCGGCGGCGGCGACGAGAAGCCGCCGTCCAACACCAAGTCGAAGGTCGCCTTCCAGCTGCCGCAGCCCAAGGTCGGTGACATCACCGATGTGTCCGGCTCGTGGATCACCGACAAGGCGTACGTCAAGACCGGCGTGAACCAGATCGTCGCCTACGACCCGGACATGGGCAAGCAGCTCTGGACCATCCCGCTGCCCGGCCAGGTCTGCGCGGCCTCCCGCCACACCACGGAGGACAACAAGACGGCCGTCGTCTTCGCCGCGAGCAAGCCGACCGCCAAGGACAAGTACGTCTCCTGCACCGAGGTCGGCGCGGTGGACCTCGAAGCGGGCAAGCTGCTGTGGACCAAGTCGGTGACGGGCGGCAACGCCGGTGACGACAAGGCCAGTTTCAACGAGGTCACCCTCAGCGGAAAGACCATCGCCGTCGGCGGTACCGACGGCGGCGCGGCCTGGGACCTCACCTCCGGCGACAACCTGTGGAAGCCCGAGGTCAACGCCGAGGGCTGCTACGACATGGGTTACGGCGGCGGCCCCGGGCTGGTCGCGGCCCGCAAGTGCGGTTCGTACGACGACCCGACGGTCCTCATCCAGAACGTGAACCCCGCCGACGGGGCGCCGATCTCCGAGTTCAAGATGCCCGCGGGCGTCGAGTACGTGTCGGTCGTCTCCACCAAGCCGCTGGTCGTCGCGGCCGACGTCGGCGACACCGCCGGTGACGGCAGCGGCATCTCGGACTTCTTCTCCATCGACGAGAAGACCGGCAAGCTGCGCGCCAAGATCCCCGTGGACGCCGACAAGTACGCCGGCCGGTGCGGATCCACCGAGGTCGAGCAGTGCAGCAAGCTCGCCGTCGGCAACGACCGGATCTATGTGCCGACCGAGGAGCACGAGGGCACCGGCGAGGACTACGGCCAGACCAACGAGATCGTCTCCTTCGACCTCGCGACCGGCAAGGCCACGACCGACCGGGCCGACGCGGGTGAGCGCTACGCGATGTACCCGCTGCGCATGGACGGTTCGAACATCATCGCGTACAAGTGGCCCCCCTACGACAAGGGCGGACAGATCGTCTCCATCGACGGCGGCACCTTCAAGGAGACGCTGCTGATGGAGAACCCGAGCGAGGAGTCCGTCCGCGAGGCGGAGACCAGCTTCTCGCTGGACGGCGCGGAGATCAGGTACGGCGGCGGCCGGATGTACACCTCGGAGACGCTCATCAGTGAGCCGAGCGAGTACAGCAAGGACCGCAAGGAGTACCTCGTGGTGGCGTTCACCACGAACTAGTGCCGTGGCCGGAAGAGTTCACCGGGGACGCCCGGTGGGCGGTTCGTCCTCAATCGCCGGACGGGCCGCAAATGCGGCCCGTCCGGCGATTGAGGACGAGCGCGGCCGACGAGCCGCG
Source organism: Streptomyces sp. NPDC051217 (assembly GCF_044455465.1). Lineage (NCBI taxonomy): Bacteria > Bacillati > Actinomycetota > Actinomycetes > Kitasatosporales > Streptomycetaceae > Streptomyces > Streptomyces sp. NPDC051217. The sequence continues at coordinate 163,022 of NZ_JBITEV010000010.1, read as the reverse complement.
CAACCGGGATCACGAACCCGTCGCCCCTTAATAGCGGCGAATTCGACAAGTGGGCGTCTTCTTACCCGTATGGGGGCGCGCGACCACGGCCGAGCGTGTAGCTTGCCGGGTCAGGGGGGCCGGGGGGCGCCCGGAGCCGGCGGGGATGGGGTTGCTCGATGGGCGTACGGCTCATGGTGGTCGACGACCACCGACTGCTCGCCGAGGCGCTGGCCTCGGCACTGAAACTGCGCGGGCACCGGGTGCTCGCCGCGGCGGCGCCCACGGCGGGCGCCGCCGAACTGGTCGTGAGCCGGGCGCCCGAGGTGTGTCTCATGGGGACCGCGGCGCCGGCCGAGCCGGGAGCTTTCGACCCGATCGTACGGATCAGACGCGACCGCCCGCAGGTGGCGGTCGTGGTGCTGGGGCCGGTGCCGAGCCCGCGGGGCATCGCCGCCGCCTTCGCGGCCGGGGCCTGCGGATACGTACGGCACGACGAACGCATCGAGGGCGTCGAACGGGCCATAGTGAAGGCGCGGGCGGGCGACGCGGCCGTGGCGCCGGGGCTGTTGCAGGGCGCGTTCACCGAGCTGCTGAATCCCGTGGCCCAGCCGGACGACGAGGGGCAGCGGCTGCTGCGGATGCTCACCCCGCGCGAGATCGAGGTGCTGGTGCGGGTCGCCGAGGGGGAGGACACCCGGCTGATCGCGGCCGGTATGGGCATCGCGCCGAGCACCGCCCGTACGCATGTGCAGCGGGTCCTGATGAAGCTCGGGGTCGGCTCCCGGCTGGAGGCGGCGGCGCTGGCCGCGCGGACGGGGCTGCTGGACCGGGCGGCCGTGACGGTCATGCCGGACGGGCTCCCCGACACGACGAAGGGGCCGCACACCACGTACGAGTGAGTACGTGGCGCCCGGCCCCCGCGTGGGCGCGACTACTTCTCCGGGCCGGGCCCGTCCGTCGTGGCCGGCGTGGGTATCTCCACCGGGCGCAGCTTCATCCAGCCGAGGAAGAACAGGCCGAGCGCCAGCATCGCCAGCCCCGTCCAGAGGTTGATGTTGACGTCCTCCGCCTTCTTCATGTCCGCGTCGGAGACGAAGACACCGGCGACGGTGACGATCACCCCGTACAGCGTGAACAGGCCGCCGATGATGAGACGGATGTCGAACAGGCGGGCCGCCGTGGCGGACCTGCCTTCCAGTTCGGAGACTTCTTTGTGCAGGTCGGACATGGTGTGTGCCTCCGTTTCGATCAGAAGGAGTACGGGATGTAGCAGAGCGCGGCGATGACGATCGCGCCCCAGCCGAGCAGGGCGGGCTTGCGGTACCAGGCGTCGTCGCCCTCGGCCGGGGCCTCCGACATGCCGGGTGAGGTCGTCCCGTAGACCAGGCCCGCGAGTTCGGACTCCGGCTTCGGGGCGGTGAACAGGGTGACGGCGACCATCACCACGGCGCCGGCGACGAAGCCGACGATCGCGGAGACGAAGTTGGCGCCCTGGTCGCTGGGGATGTCGATGACGCCCTGCTTGTAGATCCAGAAGTAGTTGACCATCGCGGCCGTCGTACCGGCGACCAGACCCCAGGCGCCGGACTTCATCGAGGCCCGCTTCCAGAACATACCGATGATGAAGACCACGAACATCGGCACGTTGAAGAAGGAGAACAGGGTCTGGAGGTAGCTCATGATGTTGGAGAAGCTGGCGGCGATGAAGGCCGTGCCTATGGAGGCCAGTACGCCGATCGCGGTGATGAGCCGGCCGAAACGCAGGTAGTACGTGTCCTCCCGGTCCTTCACCACGTACTTCTGCCAGATGTCGGTGGTGAACACGGTGTTGAAGGACGACACGTTCGCCGCCATGCCGGCCATGAAGGCGGCCATCAGACCCGTGACGGCGATCCCGAGCACACCGTTCGGCAGCAGCTCCTGCATCAGCAGGGGGATCGCGTCGTTGTACGTCAGGTCCGAGCCCGCCGTGCCTATCTTCGGCACGATCACGGCGGCGACCAGCCCCGGGATCATCACCAGGAAGACGATGAAGATCTTCGGGAACGCGGCGATCAGCGGGGTGCGCTTGGCGGCGGAGAGGTTCTTGGCGGAGAGCGCGCGCTGCACCTCGGCGAAGTTCGTCGTCCAGTAGCCGAAGGAGAGCACGAAGCCGAGCCCGAGGATGATCGTCAGCCAGTTCGCGCCGAGCGGGTTGGCGTCGCCGATGCCCGTACCGCCCCAGGCGCTCAGGAAGTTCTCACCCTTGCTCGCGGTCAGCGAGTCGCTCAGCCCGTCCCAGCCGCCGACCCGCTTGAGGCCGAGAACGGTGAGGGGGATGAGCGCGGCGAGGATGACGAAGAACTGGAGCACCTCGTTGTAGATGGCGGACGACAGCCCGCCGACGGTGATGTACGCGAGGACGAAGAAGCCCGCGACGACGATCGAGACCCACTGGGGCCAGCCGAGCAGCGCCTCGACCACGATCGACAGGGCGTACAGGTTGACGCCCGCGATGAGGATGGCGGCGAAGGCGAAGAGGACCGAGCTGAGCAGGTGCGCCGATTTGTCGAAGCGCTGGAGCAGGAACTCGGGGACGGAACGCACCTTGGAGCCGTAGTAGAACGGCATCATCACCAGGCCGAGGAAGACCATGGCGGGGATCGCGCCGATCCAGTACCAGTGCACGACGGCCACGCCGTACTGCGCGCCGGTCGCGGCCATGCCCAGGATCTCCGTCGCGCCGAGGTTGGCGGCGACGAACGCGAGGCCGGTCACCCAGGCCGGCAGTGATCTGCCGGAGAGGAAGAAGTCGAGGCTGGTCTTGACGCTGGCCCGGGCGGCGAAGCCGATGCCGAGGACGACTATGAAGTAGATCGCGAGGATCGTGTAGTCGAGGCCGTTGGTGGGGAGCCGAAGCCCTTCGGCCAGGTAGTACGTGGGGGACTGCATGGGGGTACCCGCTTCGTCGCGTGAACGTTACTCGGAAGTCAGTTCGGAACCTACGCCTGTCCTTACAGATACTGAACACTTTTGATGGTGTTCTTTGTTCGATCGTGATCGAGTGAAGCAGCCGTTGACGTGCGTGTGGGCTCGTGGTTAGTTATGTTTGGTTCTGTTTGGATAACGGGCCCGGATTCTCCGGGGCCGGGCGGGCCCGGAGGAAAAATCGATGAAGAAGACGGTGACGGCCCTCGCCGACGGCCGGGAGCTGATCTACTACGACTCCCGCGACGACGCCGTACGCGACGCCGTGGACCTGCGGCCCCTCGAACCGATCTCCACCACCTCCGAGATCCGCCACGACCCGCTGCGCGGCGACTCGGTCGCCGTCGCCTCGCACCGCCAGGGCCGGACGTACCACCCGCCGGCCGGGGAGTGCCCGCTCTGTCCCACCGACGCAGCGGCGGGCAGGCTCAGCGAGATCCCCGACAGCGACTACGACGTCGTCGTCTTCGAGAACCGCTTCCCCTCCCTCGCCGGGGACTCCGGCCGCTGCGAGGTCGTCTGCTTCACCTCCGACCATGAGGCCTCCTTCGCCGCTCTCACCGAGGAGCAGGCCGCGCTCGTCCTCGGCGTATGGACCGACCGCACGGCCGAACTCGCCGAACTTCCGCAGGTGGAGCAGGTGTTCTGCTTCGAGAACCGCGGGCCCGAGATCGGTGTGACCCTTGGTCATCCGCACGGGCAGATCTACGCGTACCCCTTCGTCACCCCGCGAACCGAACGGATGTCCCGTTCCGCGGCCGAGCACCGGGCGGCCACCGGAGGCAACCTCTTCGACGACGTCCTGGAGCGCGAGCGCGCGGCCGACCGGGTGGTCCTGGCGGGCGAGCACTGGGTGGCCTTCGTGCCGTACGCGGCGCACTGGCCGTACGAGGTGCACCTCTACCCGCTGCGCCGGGTGCCGGACCTGCGGGGGCTGGACGAGGCGGCGCGTGAGGAGTTCCCGGGGGTCTATCTGGAGCTGCTGCGGCGCTTCGACCGGATCTTCGGCGAGGGGGAACCCGCGACGCCGTACATCTCCGCCTGGCACCAGGCACCGTTCCGTGCCGCCGGACGGGGGGACTTCGCCCTTCACCTGGAACTTTTCACCATTCGCCGCACGTCGGGCAAGTTGAAGTTCCTCGCCGGATCCGAGTCCGGCATGGATGCCTTCATCAACGACGTGCCGCCGGAGACCGCGGCCCGGACACTGCGAGAGGTAGCGAGCACGTGAGTGGCAAGTATCTGGTTACAGGCGGCGCGGGTTATGTCGGCAGCGTGGTCGCCACGCATCTGCTGGAGGCCGGGCACGAGGTGACCGTGCTCGACGACCTCTCCACCGGCTTCCGCGAAGCGGTCCCGGCGAGGGCGGAGTTCATCGAGGGCCGGGTCCACGACGCGGTCAAGTGGCTCGACCCCTCCTACGACGCGGTCCTGCACTTCGCCGCCTCGTCCCAGGTCGGCGAGTCCGTCGCCAAGCCCGAGAAGTACTGGGACAACAACGTCGGCGGATCGATGGCGCTGCTGGAGGCGATGCGCGCGGCCGGGGTCCGCCGGCTCGTCTTCTCCTCGACGGCGGCGACGTACGGCGAGCCCGTCTCCACCCCGATCACCGAGACCGACCCGACCGCGCCGACCAGCCCGTACGGGGCGACCAAGCTCGCCGTCGACCATATGATCGCGGGCGAGTGCGTCGCCCACGGGCTGGCCGCGGTCTCGCTGCGGTACTTCAACGTGGCGGGGGCGTACGGGAGTTACGGAGAGCGGCACGATCCCGAGTCGCATCTGATCCCGCTGGTCCTGCAAGTCGCCCTCGGGACGCGGGAGTCGATCGCGGTGTACGGGGAGGACTACCCGACCCCGGACGGCACGTGCGTACGCGACTACATCCATGTCGCCGACCTCGCCGACGCGCATCTGCTCGCGCTGAAGGCCGCGGTCGCCAGGGAGCACCTGATCTGCAACCTCGGCAACGGCAGCGGGTTCTCCGTCCGGGAGGTCATCGAGACCGTCCGTACGGTCACCGGGCACCCGGTGCCGGAAGTCGCGGCCACGCGCCGACCCGGCGACCCGGCGGTCCTGGTCGCCTCCGCCGCGACGGCGCGCGAGCGCCTTGGCTGGAGCCCGAGCCGCGCCGACCTGGCGGGGATCGTCGCGGACGCGTGGGCGTTCGCACGCCGAGAGGAGACACACGGGTGAGCACCGAGGAGAGCGTCGGCGCGCAGTTCGAGGAGCTGTACGGTTCGGCGCCGGAGGGCGTGTGGGCGGCGCCGGGCCGGGTGAATCTGATCGGCGAGTACACCGACTTCAACGACGGCTTCGTGATGCCGCTCGCGCTGCCGCACACCGCCGTCGCGGCGGTGTCGCGGCGGAGCGACGGCGTGCTGCGGGTGCACTCCGCCGACGCGCCGGGCGGCGTGGTGCGGCTCGCGCTCGACGAACTGGTGCCGCTCTCCGACACCGGCTGGGCCGCGTATCCGGCGGGCGTCGTATGGGCGCTGCGCGAGGCGGGGCACGCGGTGCCCGGCGCGGATATCCACCTCACCTCGACCGTGCCCACGGGCGCGGGGCTCTCCTCGTCGGCGGCGCTGGAGGTCGTGACCGCGCTCGCGCTCAACGACCTGTACGAACTGGGCCTGTCCGCACCCGAGTTGGCGGTGCTCGCGCAGCGCGCGGAGAACGCGTTCGTCGGTGTCCCGTGCGGGGTCATGGACCAGATGGCGTCCGCCTGCTGCACCGAGGGGCACGCGCTGTACCTCGACACCCGCGACCTCTCGCAGCGCCAGGTCCCCTTCGACCTGGCAGCCGTCGGGCTCCAACTGCTGGTCGTGGACACGCGGGTGAAGCACGCGCTGGGCGACGGCGCGTACGCGGAGCGGCGCGCCGGTTGCGAGGCCGGCGCGCGGGCGCTCGGCGCGCGCACGCTGCGCGAGGTGGAGTACGCGCATCTGCCCGACGCACTGGACCGGTTGGCGGGGGAAGCCGCGAGCGTACGCCGCTATGTCCGCCATGTCGTGAGCGACAACCACCGGGTGGAACAGGTCATAGCCCTGCTCGACGCGGGTGACGTCCGCGCGGTGGGCCCGATCCTGATCGAGGGCCATGTCTCACTCCGCGACGACCTGCGGGTCTCGTGCGCCGAACTGGACCTGGTGGTCACGTCGGCGGTCACGGCGGGCGCGCTCGGCGCGCGCATGACGGGCGGCGGCTTCGGCGGCTCGGCGATCGTCCTGGTGGAAACGGCGGACGCGGACACGGTGACGAAGGCGGTCGAGGAGGCGTTCGCGACGGCGGGCCACACGACGCCGCGCGTCTTCCCTGCGGTCCCCTCGCGGGGGGCGCGCCGGGTGGGCTGAAGCCTTCGGCCGGGCACGCGGGATGTCCGCGTGCGCACCTCTGTGACCTGTGACCCGCGGTCTCGCGGACCGCGGTCCGTGGCCGGCGTTCCGTGGCGCGGCCGCCTGCGGCCTTGCGGTTGCGTGGACCGGCCGCCCCTCGTTCCAGGGCCCGCTGGTCCGCCTTCCGTAGGTCCCCCCTCAGGTCAGGCGCTTGGTGAAGAAGTACTCGGTGACCCCCGGCGGGTAGTCGGGGATGTGGCCCGCCAGGTCGTAGCCCTGGCGGCGGTAGAACGCCGGGGCCTGGAAGTCCCAGGTTTCCAGGCGGGCGTGGAGGCAGCCGTGGGTGCGGGCCAGTTCCTCCGCCTCCGCCAGGAGGCGGGTGCCGAGGCCCGTGCCGCGGTGCGCGTCGTCGACCCAGAGCAGGTCGACATGGAGCCAGCGCGCCCAGATGTGGGCGGCGAGGCCGCCCGCCAGCGCGCCCGTCGACTCGTTCATCAGCCACACGTGCAGCGGGACTTCCTCGTCCTCGGCGGACCCCCGGAGTTCCCGCAGGACCGGCGAACGGGCCGTGTTGTTCTCCCGCAGCCGTATCCCCAGCAACGCGCGTCGTTCTTTGTCGACTTCTGTCTCGATACGAAACATGCGCCTCACCCTAATGGGACGCCGTCGATCAGTTCTGTAAATAGTCTTCCGCTCCGGGCGCCCGCCCGTACGCTGATGCACAGCACCGGTGGGGGCCGGTGCTGATCAGGGAAGCGAGACAGTCGGGTACGACGCCCGGGGTGGGTGGGCAGCCGCACGGCGGCGGCCGAGGCGGCACCGTGTCCACGCGACGCGATCCCCCTCTCTCCGGGCGCCGTACCCGCGTCGTCCGCGCCCCGACATCAGGGGGTGTCAATTGGTCCGTATCAGAGTTCTCGTGGTGGACGACCACCGCATATTCGCCGAGTCGCTGGCAGCCGCCCTCGCGGCGGAGCCGGACGTGGACGTCGCCGCCGCCGGCAGCGGTCCCGCCGCGCTGCGGTGTCTTGAGCGGGCGGCCTCCGAGGGGCGCAAGTACGACGTGCTGCTGGTCGACGCCGATCTGGGCATCGTCGCGGGTCAGGGCAGCGGCCCGGTGGCCCGCGCCGTGCCCGACCACGGCGAGGCCGGTCTCGGCCTCGTCGACGGCATCTCGCTGGTAGCGGGCGTCCGTTCGGGACAGCCGTCCGTGCGCTGCGTCGTCCTCGCGGAGAGGGACGACCCGAGCCGCGCGGCACTCGCGCTCCAGGCCGGCGCGTCCGGCTGGGTCGCCAAGGACTGCTCGCTGCAACGGCTGCTGGCGGTGATCAGGGGCGTCCTGCGCGACGAGACGCATCTGCCGCCCGCGCTGCTCACGAGCGTCCTGCGGGAGCTGACCGCCGCCCGTAAGCACCGCACGGACAGCGAGCGGCTGGTCGACTCGCTGACGCCGCGCGAACTGGAAGTGCTGCGCTGCATGGTGGCGGGCCTGGGACGCAAGGCGGTGGCCGAGCGCCTCTTCCTGTCCCCGCACACGGTCCGTACGCATATGCAGAACGTGCTCGGAAAGCTCGGCGTGCACTCGACACTGGCGGCGGTCGCGCTCGCCCGCCGGGCGGGAGTCGGTCCGGCGGATCTGGGCGGTACGGACGCGGTACGGGTCGGCTGATCCGGCTCAGAGGCCACCCGACAGGCTCTCAGCCGGGGATGTTGTCGAACGGCGCCGTCAACCGGCGCAGCAGCGCGGCCAGTTCGCCGCGCTGTCCGCGTGACAGTTCCCCGAGGATCGCGCGCTCCTGGGCGAGCAGCCCGGCCAGCGCCTGGTCCGCGCGGTCACGCCCTTCGGGGGTGAGCCGTACGAGGACCCCGCGCCGGTCGCTGGGGTCCGGCAGCCGCTCGACCAGGTCTTTCTTCGCCAGCCGGTCGATGCGGTTGGTCATCGTGCCCGAGGTGACCAGGGTCTGGGTGAGCAGCTGACCGGGGGAGAGCTGGTACGGCGCGCCGGCCCGGCGCAGCGAGGTGAGGACGTCGAACTCCCACGGCTCCAGGCTGTGCTCGGAGAACGCGAGACGCCGGGCCCGGTCGAGATGGCGCGCCAGCCTGCTGACGCGGCTGAGCACCTCAAGCGGCTCCACGTCGAGGTCCGGGCGCTCCCGGCGCCATGCTGCGACCAGACGGTCGACCTCGTCCTCCATGACGATCAGTCTAAAGGGTCCCTCGACATGAAGTCTCTTGACGTCAAGATATACTTGGGGGCAGGCTTGGGCATGGTCGGGCGCGGACGGCATTCCGCTCGACCGATCCTTATCCCGAGGGGGCCTCACACATGCGTTCGACAGCGAGTCCGGCGACGAATCCAGCACCCGGCCCGGGGTCCACCCCCGCACCGACCTGGGACCCGCAGCAGTACCTCCACCACTCCCAGCACCGCACCCGCCCGTTCCTCGATCTGCTGGGCCGGATCCCCGAACTCCCGAGCGGAGACCGGCCCGCACGGATTGCCGACATCGGCTGCGGCCCCGGCAATGTCACGGCGCTCCTCGCCGAACGGTGGCCCACCGCCCACATCACCGGCTTCGACCTCTCGCCCGAGATGCTGGCCGAGGCGGAGAAGGAGTACGCGGGCCCCACGCCCGGCGGCGGCCGGCTGGACTTCCGGCCCGCCGACGCCGCGCACTGGACACCCGACGAGCCGTACGACCTGATCGTCTCCAACGCCGCGCTCCAGTGGGTCCCGAACCACGCCGAATCCTTCGCGGGCTGGATCGACGCCCTCACCCCCGGCGGCACGTTCGCCTTCCAGGTCCCCGGCAACTTCACCGCCCCCAGCCACGCGCTGCTCGGCGAACTGTGCGAGACCCCGCGCTGGAGCAGCCGCCTCGACGCCCACGGCCGGCGCTTCGTCCACATACTGGACCCGGCCGACTATCTGGTCCGCCTCACCGACCTCGGCTGCACGACGGACGCGTGGGAGACCACGTACCTCCAGCTGCTCTCCGGGGAGGACCCGGTGCTGGACTGGGTCAAGGGCACGGCCCTGCGGCCCGTCCTGACGGAGCTGGCCGACGACCCGGAGGAGGCGGCGGAATTCCTCGGCCAGTACGGCGACCTGTTGCGCAAGGCGTACCCGCCGGGCCCGCACGGCACGGTGTTCCCGTTCCGCCGGATCTTCGCGGTGGCGAGAAGGCCGGTCTGACGCTCGTCCGCACCGGGACGACACGGGGTCCGGCCGCACCGGGACGACACGGCCTCATAGCGTCCCGGTGTCGTCCGCGGCGGAGATCAGGGGCCCAACGGCCCCGGCTCACACCTTGCGGTGGCCTATCAGTCGTGGCTTGGCCTCCAGATTGCCCAGGCCGTGCCAGGCCAGATTCACCAGATGCGCGGCGACCTCGTTCTTCTTGGGGCGGCGGGTGTCCACCCACCACTGGCCCGTGAGCGCCACCATGCCCACCAGGGCGTGGGCGTACAGCGGGGCCAGCTTCGCGTCGAAGCCGCGGGCCTTGAACTCCATGCCGAGGATGTCCTCGACCTGCGTGGCGATGTCACTGATCAGTGAGGCGAACGTGCCGGTCGACTGGGCCACCGGCGAATCGCGGACCAGGATACGGAAACCGTCCGTGTACTCCTCGATGTAGTCGAGGAGCGCGAACGCCGCCTGCTCGCACAGCTCGCGCGGATGGCCCGCGGTGAGAGAACTCGTCACCATGTCGAGCAGCTGGCGCATCTCGCGGTCGACCACGACGGCGTACAGCCCCTCCTTGCCGCCGAAGTGCTCGTACACCACCGGCTTGGAGACGCCCGCCTTCGAGGCGATCTCCTCCACCGACGTGCCCTCGTAGCCCTTCTCGGCGAACAGGGTGCGGCCGATGTCCAGCAGTTGCTCGCGACGCTCCTTGCCGGTCATCCGGACCCGGCGCGAGCGCCGGGGCGCTGCGGAGGTCCGGCTCTTGTCGGTGTCGCTCTTACCGCCGTCGATCGCCACGTTGCCAATCATGCCGCGTTGGGATGGTCAATTTTCCGTCGGGCGTTCAGTCGTCCGGCGTCGGGCCACCGCACACTGTGCACCCAGCCGAACACCTCGAACCAGCGGATCAGCCGGGCACTGGAGTCGATCTGACCTCGCAGCACACCGTGCCGGGCGCTCGTCGGGTCCGCATGGTGCAGGTTGTGCCATGACTCGCCACAGGACAAGACCGCCAACCACCACACGTTGCCTGACCGATCACGCGACTTGAACGGACGTTTGCCCACCGCGTGACAGATCGAGTTGATCGACCACGTCACATGGTGCAGCAGCGCCACCCGGACCAGCGAGCCCCAGAAGAACGCCGTGAACGCGCCCCACCACGACATCGTCACCAGCCCGCCGATCAGCGGCGGCAGCGCCAGCGACACGAACGCCCACAGCAGGAACTGCTTCGAGACCCGCCGGATCGCCGGATCCCTGATCAGATCCGGCGCGTACTTCTGCTGCGACGTCTGCTCCTCGTCGAAGAGCCAGCCGATGTGCGCCCACCACAGGCCCTTGAGCAGCGCGGGAAGCGTCTCGCCGAACCGCCACGGCGAGTGCGGGTCGCCCTCCGCGTCCGAGAACTTGTGGTGCTTACGGTGATCGGCGACCCAGCGGACCACCGGACCCTCCACGGCCATCGACCCCGCCACGGCCAGCGCGATCCGCAACGGCCGCGCCGCCTTGAAAGAACCATGGGTGAAATACCGGTGGAAGCCGACCGTGATGCCATGGCAGCCGATGAAATACATGGCGACGAGCAGGCCCAGGTCGAGCCAGCTCACGCCCCATCCCCAGACCAGCGGAACGGCGCCGAGCAGGGCGATGAAGGGCACGACGATGAAGAGGAGCAGTGTGATCTGCTCCAGTGAGCGTTTGCTCTCCCCGCCGAGTGTGGCGGAGGGAACCGAGGCGGCGAGGGGGAGGGAGGAATCGTCCGGCGCAGGCTGGGCCTGTGAGGAGTCGCCGAGAACGTCAGGGCTTGTCGACATGGGTGTGTCCCCTGGAAGTGTGGAATGCGGCATTCTGCCCGTCTACGGGCGCGTAACTTACGGCAACGTAAGTATGGCAGCGTGGAGGCACGCGACAAGGGGCCTGTGGATAACGACGCGCGAAGGCCACCTATCCTTGTGACGTCGGACAGCGCGGTCCGGTCGAACAATCTCTCCAGAACCTCTCCTCCCGACGTGCTCGAACACTGCAAGGAGCCGCACCTGTGAGCAGTGCCGACCAGATCCCGACCGGCGCCGGACCGACCGCCGACCGGCCGTCCGCCGCCGAGGGCACCGTGACCGAGAGCAGCACGACCGCCAATGTGGAGCTGCGCTCCGACATCCGCCGGCTCGGCGACCTCCTGGGCGAAACACTCGTACGCCAGGAAGGCCGGGAACTCCTCGACCTCGTCGAGCGTGTCCGCGCCCTCACCCGTGAGGACGGCGAGGCAGCCGCCGCGCTGCTCGGAGACACCGACCTGGAGACCGCCGCGAAGCTCGTCCGCGCCTTCTCCACCTACTTCCACCTCGCCAACGTCACCGAGCAGGTCCACCGGGGCCGCGAGATGCGCGCCCGCCGGGAGGCCGAGGGCGGGCTCCTCGCCCGTACCGCCGACCGCCTGAAGGACGCCGACCCCGAGCACCTGCGCGCCACCGTCAAGAACCTCAGCGTCCGGCCCGTCTTCACCGCGCACCCCACCGAGGCCGCGCGCCGCTCGGTGCTGAACAAGCTCCGCCGGATCGCCGAACTCCTCGAAGCCCCCGTCATCGCCGCCGACCGGCGCCGCCACGACCTGCGCCTCGCCGAGTCCATCGACCTGATCTGGCAGACCGACGAGCTGCGCGTCGTACGGCCCGAGCCCGCCGACGAGGCCCGCAACGCCATCTACTACCTCGACGAGCTGCACGCCGAAGCGGTCGGCGACGTCCTTGAGGACCTTGTCGCCGAGCTGGAGCGCGTCGGCGTCGAGCTGCCCCCCGGCACCCGCCCCCTCAGCTTCGGCACCTGGATCGGCGGCGACCGCGACGGCAACCCGAACGTCACCCCCGCCGTCACCTGGGAAGTGCTGATCCTCCAGCACGAACACGGCATCAGCGACGCACTGGAACTCATCGACCAGCTGCGCGGCCAGCTCTCCAACTCCATCCGGTACGCCGGCGCCACCCAGGAACTCCTGGACTCGCTCGCCACCGACCTGGACCGGCTCCCCGAGATCAGCCCCCGCTACAAGCGCCTCAACGCGGAAGAGCCGTACCGCCTCAAGGCCACCTGCATCCGGCAGAAGCTCGTCAACACCCGCGAGCGCCTCGCCAAGGGCACCCCGCACAACGAGGGCCGCGACTACCTCGGCACCGCGCAGCTGCTGGAAGACCTCACCCTCATCCAGACGTCCCTGCGCTCCCACCGCGGCGGACTCTTCGCCGACGGCCGTATGGACCGCACCATCCGCACGCTCGCCGCGTTCGGGCTCCAGCTCGCGACCATGGACGTACGCGAGCACGCCGACGCCCACCATCACGCGCTCGGCCAGCTCTTCGACCGCCTCGGCGAGGAGTCCTGGCGGTACGCGGACATGCCGCGCGACTACCGGCAGAAGCTGCTCGCCAAGGAACTGCGCTCCCGCCGGCCCCTCGCCCCCACCCCGGCGCCGCTGGACGCCGCCGGCGAGAAGACCCTCGGCGTCTTCCACACCGTCAAGCAGGCCTTCGAGCGCTTCGGCCCCGAAGTCATCGAGTCCTACATCATCTCGATGTGCCAGGGCGCCGACGACGTCTTCGCCGCCGCCGTCCTCGCCCGTGAGGCGGGACTGGTCGACCTGCACGCCGGCTGGGCGAAGATCGGCATCGTGCCGCTCCTGGAGACCACCGACGAGCTGCGCGCCGCCGACATCATCCTCGACGAGATGCTGGCGGACCCCTCCTACCGGCGCCTCGTCTCCCTGCGCGGCGACGTCCAGGAGGTCATGCTCGGCTACTCGGACTCGTCCAAGTTCGGCGGCATCACCACCAGCCAGTGGGAGATCCACCGCGCCCAGCGCAGGCTCCGCGACGTCGCCCACCGTTACGGCGTGCGCCTGCGGCTCTTCCACGGCCGCGGCGGCACCGTCGGCCGCGGCGGAGGCCCCTCGCACGACGCGATCCTCGCGCAGCCCTGGGGCACCCTGGAGGGCGAGATCAAGGTGACCGAGCAGGGAGAGGTCATCTCCGACAAGTACCTCATCCCGGCCCTGGCCAGGGAGAACCTGGAACTGACCGTCGCCGCGACCCTCCAGGCGTCCGCGCTGCACACCGCGCCGCGCCAGTCCGACGAGGCGCTCGCGCGCTGGGACGCGGCCATGGACACCGTCTCGGACGCGGCCCACCGGGCGTACCGCGAGCTCGTCGAGGACCCGGACCTGCCCGCGTACTTCTTCGCGGCCACCCCGGTCGACCAGCTCGCCGACCTGCACCTGGGCTCACGTCCCTCCCGGCGCCCGGACTCCGGCGCCGGACTCGACGGGCTGCGCGCCATCCCGTGGGTCTTCGGCTGGACGCAGTCCCGGCAGATCGTCCCCGGCTGGTACGGGGTCGGCTCCGGTCTCAAGGCGCTGCGGGAGTCGGGTCTCGACCCGGTCCTGGACGAGATGCACGAGCACTGGCACTTCTTCCAGAACTTCCTCTCCAACGTCGAGATGACCCTCGCCAAGACCGACCTGCGGATCGCCAGGCACTACGTCGACACCCTCGTGCCCGACGAGCTGAAGCACGTCTTCACCGCCATCGAGACCGAGCACGCGCTCACGGTGCAGGAAGTCCTGCGGATCACCGGCAGCGAGAAGCTGCTCGGCTCCAACCCGGTGCTGCGGCAGACGTTCGCCATCCGCGACGCCTATCTCGACCCGATCTCCTACCTCCAGGTCTCGCTGCTCGCGCGCCAGCGCGCGGCGGCGGCGCGCGAGGAGGCACCGGACCCGCTGCTCTCGCGGGCGCTGCTGCTGACGGTGAACGGGGTGGCGGCGGGGCTGCGCAACACCGGCTGACCGGGAGCCTGTTCACCGGGCGGGGGGGGGGGGGGGGGGGGGGGGGGGGGGGGGGGGGGCGGGCGCGGGGGGGGGGGGCGGGGCGGGGGGGGGGGGGGGGGGCGCCCCCCCCCGGGGGGGGGGGGCCGGGGGGCCCGGGGGGGGGGGGGGCGGGGCGGGGGGGGCCCGCCCCGCGCCCGTGTCCGTTCAGAAGTTCCGTTCGGAGGGCCCGTTCGGAGGCCCGTTCCGAAGGCCGGCGTCAGAGCGCGAAGAACGCCGCCGCCAGCAGCACCGCACCCGCGAGCGCCGTGCCCCACGCGGTACGCGTCAGCCGCAGCCCGCCGCCGACCACCGGCGCCGCCAGCAGCAGCGCGCCGCCGAGCGGCACCCACGCGAGCAGACGGCCGGACGAGCCCGCGCGGACCAGTTCGCCGGTGCCGGGCTTGCTCACCACCTCGTACTGCCGGCCCTTCTTCACCGCCACCGACCGCTCGATCGGAGTGCCGGCCCGAGGCCCGGCGCTCCCCTCCGGGTCGTACGTCCCCGTACACGTCGTCCCGCCGCACTCGGTGACGGCCAGCGTCCCGTGCTCGCGGCCCTTGGAGAGCAGCACATGCTGCGCCGTACCCCAGGACGTCCAGAAACCCGCGACGACCAGCAGCGCGGCGACGAACGCCATCGCGACACGACGGCCCACCGACAGTGCCAGTTGCGACGAGCTCCGCTTCATGGACCGCGATCCTTGGCCATCCGGACGCGGTCGGTCAACTTGTGGCAGACAAATGGTCGTTGAGTGGACAAGGGGTGTGCGAAGTATGTGCGTGTATGTCAGGAGTTGTACGCGCTCTGCGCCCGCTCCAGCCCTTCCGTCACCAGACACTCCACGGCGTCGGCCGCGCGGTCCACGGAAAAGTCCAGCTCCTTGCGCTCCACCGAGGAGAAGTCCTTCAGTACGAAGTCGGCGACCTGCATCCGCCCCGGAGGCCGTCCGATGCCGAACCGGACCCGGTGGTAGTCGGGGCCCATCGCCTTGGTCATCGACTTCAGACCGTTGTGACCGTTGTCCCCGCCGCCCAGCTTCAGCCGCAGCGTGCCGTAGTCGATGTCCAACTCGTCATGGATCGCCACGATGTTGGCCGTCGGCACCTTGTAGAAGTCCCGCAGCCCGGCGACCGGGCCCCCGGACAGATTCATGAACGACAGCGGCTTCGCCAGCACCACCCGCCGGCTGCCGGGCCCCATCGGCCCCACCCGGCCCTCCAGGACCTGTGCCTGGGCCTTCTGGGCGCGCTTGAACGAGCCGCCGATCCGGTCCGCGAGGAGATCGGCCACCATGAAACCGACATTGTGGCGGTTGGCCGCGTAACCGGGGCCGGGATTGCCCAGGCCCACGATCAGCCACGGGGCGGTCGCATCCGTCGTCATCTGCGCTGCGTCTCCTTGAGGACGAAGAAGAACGGGGTGGCGGGCACCGGCCCGCCACCCCGTCGGGCAAAGCGTTTCCCAGGACCCGTACCCGGGGCCCCGTACTCAGGATGAAGCCGAGGCTCAGGCCTCCGCGGCGGCCTCGTCCGCGCTCTCCTCGGCCGACGGCTCCTCCGCCTGCGCGGCCAGGACCTGGATGACGACCGCGTCCTCGTCGGTCACCAGCGTCGTGCCGTCGGGCAGCGGGACGTCCTTCGCCAGGATGGAGGCACCGGCCTCCAGACCCGCGACGGAGACCGTGACGGACTCGGGGATGTGCGTGGCCTCGGCCTCGACGGTCAGGGTGCTGAGCACGTTCTCCAGCAGGAACGGGCCCGGGGCCAGCTCGCCCTCGGTGTGCACCGCGACCTCGACCGAGACCTTCTCGCCGAGCTTCACCGCGAGCAGGTCGACGTGCTTGATGAAGCCCTTGAGCGCGTCACGCTGGACGGCCTTGGGAATGACGAGCTCCTTGCGGCCCTCGATGTCGACGTTCAGCAGCGCGTTGGCCGTCTTGAGCGCCATCATCAGGTCGTGACCCGGCAGGGAGATGTGGACGGGGTCGGCGCCGTGGCCGTAGACGACCGCGGGAACCTTGTTCTCACGACGGGTGCGGCGGGCGGCGCCCTTGCCGAACTCGGTCCGGACCTCAGCGGCGATCTTGATCTCAGCCATGGCTGCACTCCTCGTAGATGAATCATCGGTGACGACGGAACTGGTGGTCACCCGGCCACGACAGGCCTGCTACGAAGAGCGCGTCGATAACGGACAGCCGCGAATGAAAGCGGCCTCCCTCGCCGAGCAACTCACTGAGTCTACCCGGCGGGGAGGCCGCCCCAGAAATCGATCTTCAAAGCCCCGCGCGGGGGGCGTACGACGCGGCTACCGCTACGCCTGCTCGTCGAAGAGGCTCGTCACCGAACCGTCCTCGAACACCTCACGCACAGCGCGCGCGATCGTCGGCGCGATGGAGAGGACCGTGATCTTGTCCATCTCCAGATTGCCCGGATCGGGCAGCGTGTCCGTGAAGATGAACTCGCTCACCTGCGAATTCTTCAGCCGGTCCGCGGCCGGGCCCGACAGCACACCGTGCGTCGCCGTCACGATGACATCCTCCGCGCCGTGCGCGAACAGCGCGTCCGCGGCGGCGCAGATCGTGCCACCCGTGTCGATCATGTCGTCCACCAGGACACAGACCCGGCCCTCGACATTGCCCACGACCTCATGGACCGTCACCACGTTGGCGACGTCCTTGTCGCGGCGCTTGTGCACGATCGCGAGCGGCGCGTCCAGCCGGTCGCACCAGCGGTCCGCCACCCGTACCCGCCCGGCGTCCGGCGAGACCACCGTCAGCTTCGTACGGTCGACCTTCGTCGCCACGTAGTCCGCCAGGATCGGCAGCGCGAACAGATGGTCCACCGGACCGTCGAAGAAGCCCTGGATCTGGTCCGTGTGGAGATCCACGGTCAGGATGCGGTGCGCGCCGGCCGTCTTCATCAGATCCGCGACCAGACGGGCCGAAATGGGCTCACGCCCACGGTGCTTCTTGTCCTGCCGGGCGTATCCGTAGAAGGGCACGATCACGGTGATGCTCCGGGCGGAAGCCCGCTTCAGAGCATCGATCATGATCAGCTGCTCCATGATCCACTTGTTGATCGGAGCGGTGTGGCTCTGGATCAGAAAACAGTCCGCACCCCGGGCCGACTCCTGATAGCGCACGTAGATCTCACCGTTGGCGAAATCGAAAGCCTTGGTCGGCACTATCCCGACGCCCAGAGTGTGGGCGACCGACTCGGCCAGCTCGGGGTGGGCGCGGCCGGAGAAGAGCATCAGCTTCTTCTCGCCGGTCGTCTTGATCCCGGTCACAGCACAGTCTCCTCAGACGTGTTGATTGCTGCTGCACCCGCGCGTGCCTGCGAGTCAGCCGAACGTGAGCATCTATCACGGTACGCGCTGAACGGAGCGCCTGTTTCCGGTCAGCTTTCGAGCGCGAGCTCGTCGGAGGCCGCGGCGGCGGCCTGCGCGGCGGCACTCCCCGGCCGCTTACGAGCCACCCAACCCTCGATATTCCGCTGCTGGCCCCGCGCGACGGCCAGCGAACCCGACGGCACGTCCTTCGTGATGACCGATCCGGCGGCGGTGTAAGCACCGTCCCCGACAGTGACGGGCGCCACAAACATGTTGTCTGAACCTGTCTTGCAGTGTGAGCCGATCGTCGTGTGGTGCTTCGACTCGCCGTCGTAGTTGACGAACACGCTCGCCGCACCGATGTTCGTCTGCTCACCGATCGTCGCGTCACCCACGTACGACAGATGCGGCACCTTCGAACCGTCCCCGATCGTCGCCTTCTTCATCTCGACGAACGTCCCGGCCTTCGACTTCACGCCGAGCTTCGTGCCGGGACGCAAGTACGCGAACGGGCCCACCGAAGCCCCCTCGCCCACCTCGGCGTCGATGGCCACCGTGTTGTCCACGCGGGCGCCCTCGCCCACCATCGTGTCCGTCAGACGGGAGTTGGGGCCCACCTCCGCGCCCTCCGACAGATGCGTCGAACCGAGCAACTGCGTGGCCGGGTGCACGATCACGTCCGGCTCGTACGTCACCGTCACATCGATCAGCACCGAACCCGGATCGACCACGGTCACACCGGCCGTCATCGCCCGCTCCAACAGCCGCTCGTTCAGGAGCCGGCGCGCCTCGGCCAGCTGTACGCGGTTGTTGATGCCCAGGATCTCGCGGTGGTCGGCCGCGACCGACGCGCCGACGCGGTGCCCGGCCCCGCGCAGGATGCCGAGGACATCGGTCAGATACTCCTCGCCCTGGCTGTTGTCCCTGCTGACCTTGGAGAGCGCGTCCGCGAGCAACTGCCCGTCGAAGGCGAACACCCCGGAGTTGATCTCCCGTACCGCGCGCTGCTCGTCCGTCGCGTCCTTGTGCTCCACGATCCCGGTGACCGCGCCGCTCGCCTCGTCCCGCACGATGCGCCCGTACCCGGTCGCGTCCGGCACCTCGGCGGTCAGCACGGTGACGGCGTTGCCGTCGCTCTCGTGCTGCGCGGCGAGCGCGGCGAGCGTCGGACCGGAGAGCAGCGGGGTGTCGCCGCACACGACGACGACGGTGCCGTCGGGGGCCTGCCCCAACTCCTCCAGGGCCATCCGGACGGCGTGCCCGGTGCCGTTCTGCTCGGCCTGGAACGCGGCACGCACACCGTCGTACGTACCGGACAGATGCCCCTCGACCAGCTCCCGCGCGTGCCCGACCACGACGACGAGATGCTCGGGCTCCAGCTCGCGCGCGGCGGAGACGACATGACCGACGAGCGAGCGCCCGCAGATCTCGTGCAGAACCTTGGGGGTCTTCGACTTCATACGGGTGCCCTCACCCGCTGCGAGGACGACGACGGCGGCCGGGCGGTTGGCGCTCACGGGAATGCCCTTCGGCTTCGGATGCTTGGCGTGACGGACATCCGCAGGATACCGGGGGGTTTCGGGACGGAAACGAAGGCGGGTCCTGACCGGAGAGGTCAGGACCCGAACTGCGCGGCTCCCGGAGAAGGATTCGAACCCTCATTCAATGGACCAAAACCATTTGTCCTGCCCTTAGACGATCCGGGATGGTATGCCAGTTATGTCCGCTTTGCTGGGTCGGACAAAAGCGCAGCCCCTACTATGCCGCACCACCAGCCCTCCACGCGACGATATAGGTCCGCACTCCGGAGCACCCGAATACTGAGGCAGCCGTGGTAGCCCTCGCCGATGTTCTTGCGGTTCGTCTTCGGATTGTGCTTCTTGACGGTGGTCTTGCTGAGGCGGGACGTGTCTACGCCCACGACTCCCGCCCAGAATCGCTCGGCGCTCGAAGCGTCGGCGGTCTCGTGGATGTGTACGTGGTAACGCAGCCGATCGCCGATGCCTCCTCCCGCGTTCGCTTCGGCGGCTTGGGCAGATCCCGTACCCATAACGAGATCGAACTCTTCGAGCACCCCAGCTCCAGCTGTTCTGGACCTGGATCCGGTCGCGGATCTGGCGGCGGCTCAAGGCCTCCCGGCGCAGCGCCACAGCCCGCTCTCTGAGTGCCTCGAAGTCGGCGTATTTGGCGTTGATTGCTGTCATGTTGGAGATCATCGTCCGGAATCCGGACGTCCGGCTCGAAAGTCTGGTCGGTTCGCCGGATCGTGTGATCGACGTCCGTTCCTCTTGTGCGGGGGCCGTTCGCGTGCTGATAGCACTCGTCGGAAATTGTGTCGCGGGCGCCCGTAGGCTGGACGGCATGACCACAACGGGGGCACACGAGGAGGCCGAGGGTTCGACCGCCCGCGGGCTCTGGTGGTGGAGACGGCGGCGCAGTGTCGTGCTGGATGTGGGGCTGGCCGGTGGGTCCGCCCTGGAGTGTGCGTTCGAGGGGATCCGGTTCGCGGGCAACGCCCGGTTGCCGGTGGCCCTCGGGGTGGTTTTCGGGGTGCTGGTCGGGTCCGTGCTGTTGGTGCGGCGGCGCTGGCCGATGGCCGTCGTGCTCGTCTCCGTCTCCGTCACTCCCGCCGAGATGGGCGTGCTGCTCAGCGTGGTCGGGCTCTACACGCTCGCCGCCTCCGACGCGCCCCGGCGGATCATCGGGGCGCTCGCCGGTATGTCGCTCGTCGGGACGCTCATCGTCGCCTTCGTACGGACGCGGCAGGACGTCGTGGGCTCGGACCTCGCGTCCGCGACGCGCTGGTACATACCGCTGATAGCGGTCTTCATGGCGCTGAGCCTTTCCCTGCCGCCCGTACTCCTCGGCCTCTACGTAGGAGCCAGGCGCCGGCTGATGGAGAGCCTGCGGGAGCGCGCCGACAGTCTGGAGCAGGAGTTGTCGCTGCTCGCCGACCGGGCCGAGCAGCGGGCGGAGTGGGCCCGTACCGAGGAGCGGACGCGGATCGCGCGGGAGATGCACGACGTGGTGGCGCACCGGGTGAGTCTGATGGTGGTGCATGCCGCCGCGTTGCAGGCCGTGGCGTTGAAGGACCCCCAGAAAGCCGTGAAGAACGCCGCGCTGGTGGGGGACATGGGGCGGCAGGCGCTGACGGAGCTGCGGGAGATGCTCGGTGTGCTGCGCGCCGGAGAGCAGCAGGCGGCCCGGAAGGGGGCCGGCGTGGGGCCGGGGGGCGGTGCGGGCGGTTCGACGGTGCCGTTGGCCTCGGTGGGTGCCGCTGCCGCTGCCGCCGCTGCCGCCGCGGCGGAGGACGGGCCCGGTATGCGCGACATCGAGACGCTGGTCGGTCAGTCGAGGGACGCGGGGATGGTGGTGGAGTTCGCGGTGCAGGGGGTGTCGCGGGCGTACGCGCCGGAGGTGGAGCAGACCGCGTACCGGGTGGTGCAGGAGGCGTTGACGAATGTGCACAAGCACGCGGCGGGGTCGAAGGTGATGGTGCGCCTGGCGCACCGCGACGCCGAGATAGCGATGCAGGTGGAGAACGGCCCGTCGTACGGCGTCGCCGACGCCGGGCTGCCCAGTGGCGGCAACGGGCTGGTGGGGATGCGGGAGCGGGTGCACGCGCTGGGCGGGGTGTTCGTGTCGGGGGAGACGGACGCGGGGGGTTTCCGGGTGTCGGCGGTGCTGCCGGACCGGGCCGCGGCGTAGGCCCTGTGGCTGCTGGGTACCGGTGCTCAGTCCGAGGTGAGACGCTGCGGCTGCGCCCCCGTCACCAGCGCCGCCAGGGCGTGGTCGATGTGCGGGCCCAGAAACCAGTCGCCCGTGTGGTCGATGGAGTAGACACGCCCCGTGGCGTCGACCGCGAGTACGGCCTGGCCGTCGCCCTCCTCGCCGATCGGGCTGATCTCCGTGTCCAGGGAGCGCCCGAGGTCGCCGAGCGTACGGGCGAAATGGATCCCGGCCAGCGGGTCGAACCGTACCGTCGTCGGCGCGATCTGCCGCCCCGGTCCGGGTCCCGTCACCGTCAGCCCGCCGAACTCCGCCCAGATCTCCACGACGGCCGCGAACACGGCGTGCACGTGCCCCGCGGGGGTGATGTGGGCGCGCAGCGTGTCCGCCCACTCCTCGGCCTGCCGCATGTCCCAGCGGCCCGGCTGCCAGCCGGCCTCGCGCAGGGCGACGTCGACGTTGACGGGGAATCTGGTGGTGGTGAGGTCGGGCACGGGGTGGTCAGCCGTTCTGCGTCGGGTCGACGGGGCGTACGCCGAAGTGGGCGAGCATCGCCGAACAGGAACGGCAGGGCGGCGCGTAACTGCCGTGGAGCGGGTCGCCGTCCTCCCGGATGCGGCGTGCGGTGAGTTTGCCGTGCTTGAGGGAGCGGCGGGCCTCGCCGTGGGTGAGGGCCTTGCGCTGGGCCCGTTTGGAGCGGGAGCCCTCGACGGCGGCGAGGTGCCGCGACAGCAGGATCGCCTCGGGGCAGCGGCCGGTGAATCGTTCCCGCTGGCCGCTGGTGAGGGTGTCCAGGAAGTCCTGTACGAGGGGGTGCAGGGCGGGCGGCTGATCGGCCTTGCCCGCGGTGCACGTGAGATTTTCGCCACGCACGGAGAGCGCGGCGGCGACGGCGGGCAGGATGCCGTCGCGGCGCTGGCGCAGGGCGGGCGGCCGGTGCGGTTCGGTGCTGCTCCAGCTCAGGCGCGGGTCTCCGGAGGCGTCACCTGCCGAGGCGGCGGCGGTGGTCCTCGCCGCTCGCTCACCGGCGTTGTCGGTGCCGGGGTGCTCCGACGGCGCCCCCGGGCCGGCGGGTGCGCGGAGTCGTGGATCCCCCGAAGTGTCCTGTTGTGCTGTGTGCAAAGCGTCGTCCCTCTCTGCCCAATCCCCACGCAATCCCCCGAGTTGCGGGGGACAGCCTGCCAAATGTGACATGCCGTGGGGAAGCCGGGGCGGTATCGGGGCGCGCCGTCGTCGCTGCGTGACCTGGGGTGACCCGTTGTCACCGGTACCCGAACGGACGCACCGGCGGCGGTCTTCGAGGGGCCGGAGGGGCGGCGTCCCCCATTGCTTCACCGCATAGGCTGTGCCGAACCAGTCAGAAGCCAGCAGGGGGCATCCGCCATGACGACAGGTCGGCTCGGGCAGCAAGCCGCGCCACCGAATGCGGCCTACGCCGGGCAGGTCGTGCATTTCCCGGACCCGGTCCGGGCCTCCCGCCACCCCAGGGGTGTGCCGGTGGACGGCAACGGCTTCCCGGACTTCTCGCCGTACGCGCGCGCGGCCGCCGAGATCGCCGAACCCCCCGAGGGCTTCGGCGTGGACGAGTTGCGGCTCACGGACTACGTGTCCGCCAACGCCGCGCTGCACGCCGCCGGTCACGACCTGTGGGACACCATCCCCTCCGTGGCCACCCCGCACGGCTGGACCTGGCACCACGCGGCGGGATCGCGCCGGCTGCTGCTGGTGCCGGTGGAGGTCAAGGCGCTGTTGCGGCATCACGGCGGGCTGGCCACGACGCTGGTGGATCACGGCAAGCGCGGGACGCGGCCTCTTCAGGAAACAAGGCCGGTGCACTTCGGGCTGCCGAAGAGCTCGGTGTCGGTGACCGAGCAGCAACTGCTCGGTGTGGAGGAGGATCTCGGGTACCGGCTGCCCGGCCCGTACCGCACCTTCCTCAAGGCGGCGGGCGGTTGCGCCCCCGTCGGCGCGGCACTTGACGCGGAGCTGGGGCTGCTGGTGGACCAGCCGTTCTTCACGGTGCGTGAAGAGGCGGCGGTCAACGACCTGTTGTACGTCAACAAGTGTCTGCGGGACCATCTGACCAAGGACTATCTGGGCGTGGCGTTCGTCCAGGGCGGCATTCTGGCGCTCAAGGTGCGGGGCGATCAGGCCGGTTCGGTCTGGTTCTGCGCGTACGACGACGCGCGTGACCGCGACGGCTGGAGCGTGCAGGAGCGGGTGGAGCGCCTGCTGCTGCCCTGTGGTGCGGACTTCGACGCCTTCCTTACGAGGCTGGCGGGCAATCCGCCGGAGCTGGACACGGTGGCGAACCTGATGGTGGACGGCGGCTTCGCCCGCGCCGTCCCGGTGGAGGGATGAGCGCGATGGTGACATTCGCTCAGGCGCAGGAACGCGCGGACGAGTGGGTCAACGGTGACGTGCCCGCGTATCAGCACCGTGAGGTGCGGGTGCGGGAGTTCGAGCTGGGGTTCGTGGTGTGGGCGGAGGACCGGGCGGACGGTCCGAGGTCGGACGGCGGAGTCCAGCGGCTGGTGATCGCGAGGGACAGCGGTGAGGCGACGCTGTGGCCGGGGCTGCCGGTGGGTGAGGTGATCCGGCGCTACGAGGAGGAGTACGGGTCGCAGGCGGGGGCTCCCGAGCCGCCGAGGGCGCCGCAGCGTATCGATCTGAACCAGACGTCCTTCCTGCTGACGCCGCCGGAGTGGTTGCAGGACGCGGCGGACAAGTTGGGGACCCCGGGGGCTTCGGGCGCGGGCGCGGGCGCGGGTTCCGGCCCCCGCTCGGGCGCGGCTCCCGCCGGGCCGTCCGTCCCCGCTCCCGCTTCCGCGCCCGAGCCGTCGGCCACTCCGGCCGGGGCGACCCCCTGGGCCGGTACGGACACCAACGCCGCCAATGACGACGGATCCGTGGGTCTCCCGGCGACGGTTTTCGCACCCCCGCTGTCCGGGATGGACGACGACGGTACGCCGCCGCCCGGTCTGGCGGCCGAGGCGCCGACGGCGCTGATGTCGGGCGGCAGTCAGCTGCCGCGTACGACGATGGCCCCGGGCCTCGGTCCGGCGTCCCCCGCGCCCGGCAGCCCCGGTGACATCGCCGCCGCGGCGACGAGCAAGGCGACGGGGCCGCCGCGCGGCGCGCGTGGCGGCCCGCCGGCTCCGCCCGGTGCCCCGGGGGTGCCCGGCGCCCCCGGCACCCCCGGTGTTCAGCCGCCCGCTCCGGGTGCGCCCGGCGCGCCGGGCGGTGGCTATCAGCCGACGCAGTTCGCCTCGCACCTCGGCCCTGGTGGGCCCGGTACCCCTCCGCCTCCGCCCGGTGCCCCGGGTGCGCCTGGTACGCCTCCGCCCGGTGGTGTGCATCACGCGGCGACGATGTTGGCGGATCC
>NZ_JBITEV010000010.1:0-138152 GCF_044455465.1 Streptomyces sp. NPDC051217 | reverse complement strand
TCCGAGTCAGGGTGGTCAGTCGCCGTCGCAGGGTGGTCCGCGTCCTCCGGGTCCGCCCGGTGCTCCGGGGGTGCCTGGGATGCCGCCGGGTCCGCCTGGTGTCCCGGGGGTGCCTGGTACGCCTCCGCCTGGTGGTGTGCATCACGCGGCGACGATGTTGGCGGATCCGAGTCAGGGTGGTCAGTCGCCGTCGCAGGGTGGTCCGCGTCCTCCGGGTCCGCCCGGTGCTCCGGGGGTGCCTGGGATGCCGCCGGGTCCGCCCGGTGTCCCGGGGGTGCCTGGTACGCCTCCGCCCGGTGGTGTGCATCACGCGGCGACCATGCTGGCCGGCCCCGGCGGCGTACCGGGTCCGCCGCCCGGCACCCCCGGTCCGCCCGGCCCTCCCGGAGTGCCTACCGGCGCCCCGCCGGGCACGTACGGCTATCCGCAGCAGCCCACGGGCATGCCGACGGTCGGCCCCGGCTACCAGGCCGTGCTGCGCTACCGCGCGCCCGACGGCTCCGAGGCCCAGCTCATCCGCCGCTCGGCGCCCGGCACCCCGCACCCCGAGTGGCAGATCCTGCACGAGCTGCGCGCGATGAACGTGCCGCCGCAGCAGGTGCTCGAACTCCACACCGAGCTGGAGTCCTGCGAGCTGCCCGGCGGTTACTGCGCGCGGATGATCCGCGAGACCTGGCCGCAGGTGCGGATCACCAGCGTCGCCCCGTACGGCAGGGACCACTCCAGCCGCCAGCAGGGCATGCAGCATCTGCTCACCCACCAGGGCGAGTTGCACCAGGTCGCGGACGGTCCGGCCCGTCCGGCCCCGGTCCGTGCCCCGCTGCCGCAGGTGCCGCCCGCGCAGCCGGTGCCGCCGGAGGCGATCGCGCAGGAGCTGGCGGGCGCGTTCGGCCCGCAGGGCATCTGCCGCTTCGACCAGCGCGCGGTGTCCCGTCAGGGCGTACCGGAGGTCGTGGCGCGCACGCTCGTATGGGCGGGCCTGCCGGGCGACTTCGGCCCGTTCTTCTGGGCCCAGCCCGCGCAGCCGGTGGTGCCGACGCTGGCCGAGCTGGCCGCGCAGCGGCAGGTGCAGCCGGCGGCGGACGCGGGCTCGTACCTGGTCATGGGCAGCGACTTCGGCCGGGCGATCTGTGTCCAGTACGGCACGGCGCACATCATGGCCGTGTCGGTCGAGACGGGTCCGGGCGGTCAGACGATCCCGCCGCAGTTCGTGAACACCGGGCTGCCGGAGTTCACCCGCTCGATGGCGCTGCTCGGCCGCATGTGGCGGCTGCGTTTCGGCCTGAATCCGGAGCAGGCGGGCCGCTGGACCGTCGACTTCCAGGCACAGCTGGCCGCGATCGATCCGGCGGCGCTGTCGTCGCCGGAGAGCTGGTGGTCGGTACTGCTGGAGCAGATGTGGGACGGGCTGCTCTGACCGTACGGCGCTGATCCGGCGGTGAAATCCGCCACGCAGAACCGCGCCCGGGGCGCCCTCCGTGATTCACGGGGGGCGCCCCGGCCGTTCCGGCGGTTGCCTCGGACGATGGCTTGAACGCGTCGGCCGCGCCATCGGCGGCGGAAGAGGAATCAGGCGCCCGGCGTCAAATGCCGCATCCTTGAGCAGGATGGACGGGTGGGGCGTTTCGCGGGGACGCCTGTCCCGTCACCGTATGTTCGGAGAGAGGCTTCAGTAATGGCTGCTGCACGCGCATCGGCTCACGGCTTCGACTCCCTACGGGGCCGCGGTTACCGCCCCGAGCAGGTCGACCGGCGGGTCACGGAGCTGTCGAGGGACCGCGAGGTCGCCGAGGCGCAGGAGCGGCGGCTCGCCATCGCGGCGGAGCGCCTTCAGTTGGAGGCGGAGCTGCTGCGGCAGCAGGTCGAGGCGCTGCCGCCGCAGACGTACGACTCACTGGGCGAGCGCGCCCGGAAGATACTGGCCCTGGTCGTCGAGGAGGCGGACGGGGCGCGCACGGCCGCGCGGGAGTACGCGTCGGCGCTGACCGACGACGCCGCGGACGCGGTCCGCAGGACGCGTGAGGCGGCCCGCGCGTACATGGAGGCGGTCACCGCCGACGCGGACGCGTACGCGAACCGGACCCTTCAGGACGCGCAGGGCGCGGCCGACGAACTGCGTACGGCCGCGCGCCGGGACGCCGAGGAGCTACGGGACGCGGCGCTGGCCCGCTTCGACGAGATCCGGCAGCGTACGGAGGCGTTGCTCACCGAGTTGGCGCAGGAGCACGCGGACCGGCTGGGCGCGACCGAGCGGGAGTTCGCGGGCCGTGAGGCTCAGGAGCAGGCGCGCCGGACAGAGCTGGCGGCCCGCGCGGACGCCGGTCTCGCGGACGCGAAGCGTGCCTTCGCGGAGGCGGAGGAGAGCGCCCGGCACATCCAGGAGGATTCGGCGGCGCGCGCGGAGGAGCTGATCGCGCGGGCGCGGGCGGCGGAGGAGCGGACCGTACGGGAGACGGATCGCATCCTGCGGGAGCACACGGAGGTCCGTGAGGAGGTCCAGGCGCGGATGACGCATGTCCGCAACAGCCTGGCGGCCCTGACGGGCCGGGCGCCTGCGGAGGGTTAGGGATGACACCCGCCGGACAGGGCCTGGGCGCTGTCGGCCTCTTTAAGAGGCGCCCGTCGCGGGGTCGGTCGCGGGATCCGTCGCCTTGTGGGGCCGAGGGTCCGGCTCCGGCTCCGGTGGGGGGTCCTGGTGGACGGGGAAGCGGCGTGGGGCCAGGAAGAGGAGCACCAGCAGGCTGAGGGCGGCGGCTGCGGCCGCGCCCAGGAAGACGGCGTCGACGGCCGAGTCCACCGCGCGGCGCAGGAAGTCGGCCGCGCGGTCGGTGAGGGCCGCCGGGTCGTCCAGGGCGTGCGACACGGAGTCGAGGTCGCGCGGGAGCCCGGTGCCGGGCGAGTCGGCGAGCCTGTTGCTGATGACGCCGTTGGCGAGCGCCCCGAAGAGCGCGGCGCCCACGCTCTGGCCGAGCTGGCGGTAGAAGAGGATCGACGCCGTCGCCGTACCGCGCTCCGACCAGCCGACCGTCCCCTGCACGGCGATGATCAGCGGGAGCTGGAACAGCCCGAGCGCCGCGCCGAGCAGCAGCATCAGCAGCGCCGGCTGCCACGCCTGGCCGGGGAAGGGCAGCAGGGGGAAGGCCAGCAGGACCAGGAGCGCGAAGGTCATGCCGGTGACGGCGGTGAGGCGGAAGCCGATGCGGTTGTAGACGCGGTCGCAGAGGGCCGCGCTGATCGGCCAGGTCAGGGTGATCGCGGAGAGCACGAAACCGGCGGCTATCGGGCCGAGGCCGAGGACGGACTGGGCGTACGTCGGCAGGAAGACCGTCGGGGCGATCATCAGCAGCCCGAGCGCGCCGAGCGCCAGGTTGACGGCGGCGATGGGGCGGCGGCGCCAGACCCAGCCGGGGATGATCGGGTCGGCCGCGCGCCGTTCGACGAGGAAGGTGACGGCGGCGAGCAGCGCGGTACCGGTGAGGAGCGCGATCGAGGGCGCGGAGAGCCAGGGCCAGGCGACACCCCCCTGGACGAGGGCGGTGACCAGGAGCGTGCCGGTGGCGAAGACGGCGAGCGCGCCCGCCCAGTCGATACGGGGGCGGGCCCCGGCGCCGGTCCTGGGGCGGGGAAGTCGCTTCGTACGCGCGGAGTCTCCCGCCTCGCGGTCGCCCGCGGGCGCGGCTTCGCGGCCGGGCTCGTGGAGGTGGCGGACGGTGAGGTACAGCGCGAGCGCGCCGACCGGCAGATTGATCAGGAAGATCCAGCGCCAGTCCGCGTACCCCGCGAGCAGTCCGCCGAGCGCGGGGCCCGCGACGGCGGACGTGGCCCAGACGGTGGAGAGTTTGGCCTGGATCTTGGGGCGTTCCTTCAGCGGGTACAGGTCGGCGGCGATCGTCTGCACCGTGCCCTGGATCGCGCCGCCGCCGAGCCCCTGGACGACGCGGAAGGCGATCAGGGAGCCCATGTTCCACGCGGTGGCACAGAGGACCGAGCCGATGAGGAAGAGGACGATGCCCGCGATCAGTACGGGCTTACGGCCGAAGGTGTCGGAGAGCTTTCCGTACACGGGCAGGGTGACCGTCGCGGCCAGCAGATAGCCGGAGAAGAGCCAGGAGAAGATCGAGAAGCCGCCGAGGTCTCCGACGATCTGCGGGACGGCGGTGGACAGGATCGTGCCGTCCAGCGCTGCCAGTGCCATGCCGAGCATCAGGGCGGCGACGACGGGACCGCGGCGGGGCTCGGGTATGACGGGGGTCACTGGATTCCTTCCCTATGCAGGTATCTCCCGGGAACAGCCTCTCACTTGACCCTCTCGCCGCGGCAGGGTGCGGGCTGGTTCCCGGAGCGAACCCTCAGTCGGGCTCCACCTGAGGGTGGAGAGCCCTTAGGTGGTCCTCCCTACTTCCGCCGGGGGCCGGTTCGTCCCGCTGGAGGATGAGAGGAGCGGTGCCGTTCTTTAAGTTGGTCTTACACCGCAGGGGCCGGTCGGGGGGCCGGCAGGTGACGGGGGACGGGGCCCGAGGGGGGCTACCACCAGGAAATGCTGAGGGAAACCCCAGCAGAAGTGTGAGCTTTTCCCCAGCGCGCCGGGGTACCTGGGGCGAGCAGACTCAAGGCACACAGCGGGACGGCCGCACAGGACGACCGCACGGCACGTACGCACGGCGCGACCATTCGCCGCACACCACCACACAGCGCGAGGCGCGCACCCGTGCCTCACGACGCCTGATTATCAACGGACTTAGGAGACTTACCGTGACAACGGCTGTAACCATCCCCAAGCACGGGGGCACGGGAGGGCGTTTGGCCGTCGCCGCGCGAGCGCGGCAGGTCGTCAAGGCCTACGGCTCGGGGGAGACGCGGATCGTCGCGCTCGACCATGTCGATGTGGACATCGCCCGTGGGCAGTTCACCGCGATCATGGGCCCGTCGGGCTCCGGAAAGTCGACGCTGATGCACTGCCTCGCCGGGCTCGACACGGTCACCTCGGGGGAGATCCACCTCGACGAGACCGAGATCACCAAGCTCAAGGACAAGAAGCTCACGCAGCTGCGCAGGGACCGGATCGGCTTCATCTTCCAGGCCTACAACCTGCTGCCGACGCTCAACGCCCTGGAGAACATCACGCTGCCCATGGACATCGCGGGCCGCAAGCCCGACCGGAACTGGCTCCAGCGGGTCGTGGAGACCGTCGGCCTCGCCGACCGCCTCAAGCACCGGCCCACCCAGCTCTCCGGCGGTCAGCAGCAGCGCGTGGCGGTCGCCCGCGCGCTCGCCGCCCAGCCCGAGATCATCTTCGGCGACGAGCCGACCGGAAACCTGGACTCGCGGGCCGGCGCCGAGGTGCTGAGCTTCCTGCGCAGGTCGGTGGACGAGCTGGGGCAGACCATGGTGATGGTCACGCACGACCCGGTCGCCGCGTCGTACGCGGACCGGGTGCTCTATCTCGCTGACGGCCGGATCGTCGACGAGATGCGCAACCCGACCGCCGAGCAGGTCCTCGACCGTATGAAGAACTTCGACGCGCGGGGGCGGACGTCGTGACCGTCGTCAAGACCTCGGTGCGCAACTTCCTCGCGCACAAGGGGCGCATGGCGCTCTCCGCCGTCGCCGTCCTGCTGTCGGTGGCCTTCGTCTCGGGGACGCTCGTCTTCACCGACACGATGAACACCACGTTCGACAAGCTTTTCGCCTCGACCTCGTCCGACGTCACCGTCAGCCCCAAGGGCGCCGCGGCCGCCGACGAGATGCCGTCGCAGACAGGCAAGCCCGAGTCGCTGCCGGCCTCCGTCGTCGCACGCGTCGAGAACTCGCCGGGCGTGAAGTCCGCCGAGGGCGCGGTGAGCAGCATGAGCGTCACGGTCGTCGACTCCGAGAACGAGAACGTGGGGGCGTCCAGCGGCGCCCCGACGATCGCGGGCAACTGGACCGAGAACGATCTCCGTTCGATGGAGATCACCTCCGGGCACGCCCCGCGCGGCCCCACCGAGGTCATGGTCGACGCCGACACCGCGGACAAGCACGACCTGAAGCTCGGCGACGAACTGCGCACCATCGTGGTCACCGGCGACATCACGGCGACGATCGTCGGCATCGCCACCTTCAAGGTGACCAACCCGGGCGCGACGATCCTCTACTTCGACACCGAGACCGCCCAGCGCGGACTCCTCGGTGAGACCGGCAGGTTCACGCAGATCAACGTCGTGGCCGGCCAGGGGGTGAGTGACACCCAGCTCAAGACGGACCTCGCGGGCTCCCTCGACGGCGCGTACAAGCTCCAGACCCAGAAGGAGATGACGGACGCGGGCCGGGACAGCGTCGGCTCGTTCCTCGATGTGATGAAGTACGCGATGCTCGGCTTCGCCGGGATCGCCTTCCTCGTCGGCATCTTCCTCATCGTCAACACCTTCTCCATGCTGGTCGCCCAGCGCACCCGGGAGATCGGCCTGATGCGGGCCATCGGGTCCAGCCGCAGGCAGGTCAACAGGTCGGTGCTGCTGGAGGCCGTCCTGCTCGGCATCGTCGGCTCCATCGCCGGTGTCGCCGCGGGCGTCGGGCTGGCCGTGGGCCTGATGAAACTGATGTCGTCCATCGGCATGGAGCTGTCCACCCAGGACCTCACGGTGAAGTGGACGACCCCCACGGTCGGGCTGGCGCTCGGGGTGATCGTCACCGTCCTCGCCGCGTACATCCCGGCCCGCCGGGCCGGGAAGATCTCGCCCATGGCGGCGCTGCGGGACGCCGGGACGCCGGCCGACGGCCGCGCCGGACGGATCCGGGGCGCGATCGGCCTGGTCCTCACCGCCGGCGGCCTCGCCGCGCTCCTGGCCGCCACGGGGGCCGAGAAGGCGAGCGAGGGCTCCCTGTTCCTCGGCGTCGGCGTGGTGTTCACACTCATCGGCTTCGTCGTCATCGGCCCTCTGCTCGCCGGGTTCTTCGTCCGGATCCTGAGCCTGTTCGTGCTGCGTGCCTGGGGTCCGGTCGGGCGGATGGCCGAGCGCAACGCGCTGCGCAACCCGCGGCGTACGGGAGCCACGGGTGCGGCGCTGATGATCGGACTGGCCCTGGTGGCGTGTCTGTCGGTGGTCGGTTCGTCGATGGTCGCGTCGGCGACGGACGAGCTGGACAAGTCGGTCGGCGCGGACTTCATCATCCAGTCCAGCAGCGGTCAGCCGATCGTGCCGCAGGCCCAGAAGGCGCTGGAGGCGGCGCCCCACACCTCACACATCACCGAGTACAAGTCGATCGAGGCCGAGCTGACCACGCCCGACGGGAAGACCGTCAGCGAGGATCTGGCGGCGGCCGACTCGACGTACGCGCAGGATCTGCGCCGTGAGACCGTCGCGGGGGAGCTGTCCGCCGCGTACGGCAAGGACGCCATGTCCGTCGGCGACACGTTCGCCGAGGAGCACGGCGTCGAGGTCGGGGATGTGCTGACCGTCGCCTTCAAGGGCGGCGAGACCGGCAAGCTCAAGGTCGCGGCGATCACGTCGGACGACGTGTCGGTGGACAAGGGCGCCAAGTACCTCTCCATCGCCACCGCCGAGCGGTATCTGACGGCGGAGAAGCTGCCGAAGAACATCCTCATGTTCGCGGCGGCCGACGACGGCAAGGAGAAGGAGGCGTACGCGGCGCTGAAGGACTCGCTGGCCGCGTACCCGCAGTACAAGGTCCAGGACCAGACGGACTTCAAGCAGGATCTGAAGGACCAGATCGGCCAGCTGCTCAACATCGTCTACGGTCTGCTCGGACTCGCGATCATCGTCGCGGTGCTGGGAGTGGTGAACACCCTCGCGCTGTCGGTCGTCGAGCGGACCAGGGAGATCGGACTGCTGCGGGCCATCGGTCTGTCGCGCCGTCAGCTGCGCCGCATGATCCGCCTGGAGTCGGTGGTCATCGCCCTCTTCGGAGCCCTCCTCGGCCTCGGTCTGGGCATGGGCTGGGGCACCGCGGCGCAGAAGATCCTCGCCCTGGAGGGACTGGGGGTCCTGGAGATCCCCTGGCCGACCATCGGCGGGGTGTTCGTGGCCTCGGCCTTCGTGGGACTGTTCGCCGCGCTCGTCCCGGCCTTCCGGGCCGGCCGCATGAATGTCCTGAACGCGATCGCCACGGATTAGGGCCGTCGAACGGTGGCCGGCAGGGCGCCAACGTAGGTTTTCGGCTCCGATGGGTGTCCTCCACACCCACCGGGGCCGATGCCGTTCTCCCTGGTCGAGGTGGTGCGCACCGAGCGGGACGAGGCCCGGCTGCGCGCCAGGGCCACCGACTACGACAAGGTCGCCTCGCTGCACGACCACCCGCTCGCCTACGGCATCCCCGAGATGGGGAACGCCCACTTCCTGATCGGCGAGCCGGGCGCGCCCCGGCCGCCCAAGCGCTCCCTCACTCAGGCGTACGGCGACGGATCGCCGCCGCCCGACTCCGACGATCCGCGCGACGACCTCGACCGGTGCGTAAGTGCCGTGACCGACAAGGAAGGAGTTGTGGGACTTGCGTGTGCGCAAGGTGGCGGGACCGGCGGGCGTGGTCCTGTCATCAGACCGGTGAGCGCCGATCGCGCAGGGTGACGCCCGGTACCGTCTCCGTGTCGGGCGGGGACGCCCCGGCAGCCCCCGTCCCCTCCCGCGCGGCGGCTGTCCGTCCAGGGTCGTACGCTGGGAGCCCCCGGCCCGTGAGACGCGTCGGGCCCTTCGCGTTGAGGTGACGCGCCTCGCGTCGGTTCGTAAGCCCCCCGCCACACCCCTGGATCCGGACGGAAACCCCTTCATGAGCCTGCACGGTCTGCTCGACGCCGTTGTACGAGACCCGGCGCTCGCCGAAGCGGTCGGCGCCGCCGCCGACGGGCACCGCTCGCACGTCGATCTGGTCGGTCCGCCCGCGGCCCGCCCCTTCGCGGTCGCCGCGCTCGCGCGTGACGCGGGCCGGACCGTGCTCGCCGTCACCGCGACCGGCCGGGAGGCCGAGGATCTCGCGGCCGCGCTGCGGTCCCTGCTGCCCGCCGACTCCGTCGCGGAGTTCCCTTCCTGGGAGACGCTGCCGCACGAGCGCCTGTCGCCCCGCAGCGACACCGTCGGCCGCCGGCTCGCCGTGCTGCGCCGGCTCGCGCACCCCCGCGCCGACGATCCCGGCGCCGGACCGGTCAGCGTCGTCGTCGCGCCCATCCGCTCCGTGCTCCAGCCGCAGGTCAAGGGCCTCGGCGAGCTGGAGCCCGTCTCGCTGACCAGCGGCGGCACCGCCGATCTGAACGAGGTGACGCAGGCGCTGTCCGCCGCCGCGTACGCCCGCGTCGAACTGGTCGAGAAGCGCGGCGAGTTCGCCGTACGAGGCGGCATCCTGGACGTCTTCCCGCCCACCGAGGAGCACCCCCTGCGGGTGGAGTTCTGGGGCGACGACATCGAGGAGATCCGCTACTTCAAGGTCGCCGACCAGCGGTCACTCGAAGTCGCCGAACACGGACTGTGGGCGCCGCCCTGCCGTGAGCTGCTGCTCACCCCTCAGGTACGGGAGCGGGCCGCCGCCCTCGCCGAGGTGCACCCCGAGCTGAGCGAGATGCTCGGCAAGATCTCGGAGGGCATCGCGGTGGAGGGCATGGAGGCCCTGGCACCGGTCCTCGTCGACGACATGGAGCTGCTGCTCGACGTCCTGCCCGCGGGCTCGATGGCGCTGGTCTGCGACCCCGAGCGGGTCCGCACCCGCGCCGCCGACCTGGTCGCCACCAGCCAGGAGTTCCTCCAGGCGTCCTGGGCGGCCGGAGCCGGCGGCGGGGAGGCGCCCATCGACGTCGGCGCGGCCTCGCTCCGGGGCATCGCGGACGTCCGCGACCGGGCCCGCGAGCTGGGGATGATGTGGTGGTCGGTGGCGCCGTTCGCCGCCGACGAGGAGCTGTCGGAGGACACCCTCAAGCTGGGCATGCGCGCCCCGGAGACGTACCGCGGCGACACCGCCCGCGCCCTCGCCGACACCAAGGGCTGGCTCGCCGACGGCTGGCGCACCGTCTATGTCACAGAGGGCCACGGCACCGCCGTCCGTACCGTCGAGGTGCTCGGCGGCGAGGGCATCCCCGCCCGGCTCGACACCCCCGAGGCGCGCGGTGGGCAGGGCCTCACCGAGATCTCCCCGGCCCTCGTGCACGTGGCGTGCGGCTCGATCGACTACGGCTTCGTGGACCCGGCGCTCAGGCTCGCCGTCCTCACCGAGACCGACCTGTCCGGCCAGAAGGCCGCGGGCAAGGACGGCGTACGGATGCCGACCAAGCGCCGCAAGACGATCGACCCGCTCACCCTGGAGGCGGGCGACTTCATCGTCCACGAGCAGCACGGCGTCGGCCGGTACGTGGAGATGGTCCAGCGCACCGTGCAGGGCGCGACCCGTGAGTATCTGCTCGTCGAGTACGCCCCCGCCAAGCGCGGCCAGCCCGGCGACCGCCTCTACATCCCCACCGACCAGCTCGAACAGGTCACCAAGTACGTCGGCGGCGAGGCCCCCACCCTGCACCGACTCGGCGGCGCCGACTGGACGAAGACCAAGCAGCGCGCCAAGAAGGCGGTCAAGGAGATCGCCGCCGACCTGATCAAGCTCTACTCGGCGCGGATGGCGGCGCCCGGCCACGCCTTCGGCGCGGACACGCCCTGGCAGCGGGAGCTGGAGGACGCGTTCCCGTACGTGGAGACCCCCGATCAGCTCTCCACCATCGCCGAGGTCAAGGAGGACATGGAGAAGACGGTCCCGATGGACCGGCTGGTCTGCGGCGACGTCGGCTACGGCAAGACGGAGATCGCCGTACGCGCCGCCTTCAAGGCCGTCCAGGACGGCAAGCAGGTCGCCGTCCTCGTCCCCACGACACTGCTCGTGCAGCAGCACTTCGGCACCTTCTCCGAGCGGTACGCGCAGTTCCCCGTCGTCGTGAAGGCGCTGTCCCGCTTCCAGAGCGACACCGAGGCGAAGGCGACCCTCGAAGGGCTGCGGGAGGGGTCGGTCGACATCGTCATCGGCACGCACCGCCTCTTCTCCTCCGAGACGAAGTTCAAGGATCTCGGCCTGGTGATCGTGGACGAGGAGCAGCGCTTCGGCGTCGAGCACAAGGAGCAGCTGAAGAAGCTCCGCGCCAACGTCGACGTGCTGACCATGTCCGCGACGCCGATCCCGCGCACGCTGGAGATGGCGGTCACCGGCATCCGCGAGATGTCGACCATCACCACCCCGCCCGAGGAGCGGCACCCGGTGCTGACCTTCGTCGGACCGTACGAGGAGAAGCAGATCGGCGCGGCCATCCGGCGTGAACTGCTGCGCGAGGGCCAGGTCTTCTACATCCACAACCGCGTCGAGTCCATCGACCGCGCCACGGCCCGGCTGCGCCAGATCGTCCCCGAGGCGCGGATCGCCACCGCGCACGGCCAGATGTCCGAACAGGCCCTGGAACAGGTCGTGGTGGACTTCTGGGAGAAGAAGTTCGACGTCCTCGTCTCCACCACGATCGTGGAGTCCGGCATCGACATCGCCAACGCCAACACCCTCGTGGTGGAACGCGGCGACAACTTCGGCCTCTCCCAGCTCCACCAGCTGCGCGGCCGGGTGGGGCGCGGCCGCGAGCGCGGCTACGCGTACTTCCTCTACCCGCCGGAGAAGCCGCTGACGGAGACCGCGCACGAACGCCTCGCGACGATCGCCCAGCACACCGAGATGGGCGCCGGCATGTATGTCGCGATGAAGGACCTGGAGATCCGCGGCGCGGGCAACCTGCTCGGCGGCGAGCAGTCCGGGCACATCGCGGGCGTCGGATTCGACCTGTACGTACGCATGGTCGGCGAGGCCGTCGCGGACTACCGCGCGGCGGTCGACGGCACGGTGCAGGAGGAGCCGCCGCTGGAGGTCAAGATCGAGCTGCCGGTCGACGCGCACGTCCCGCACGACTACGCGCCCGGCGAGCGGCTGCGCCTCCAGGCGTACCGCGCGATCGCCTCCGCCAACTCGGAGGCCGACATCACCGCCGTACGCGAGGAACTGACCGACCGTTACGGCAAGCTCCCCGAACCGGTCGAGAACCTGCTGCTGGTGGCGGGGCTGCGGATGCTGGCGCGGGCCTGCGGCGTCGGCGAGATCGTCCTCCAGGGGTCCAACATCCGCTTCGCACCGGTGGAGTTGAGGGAGTCGCAGGAGCTGCGGCTCAAGCGCCTCCATCCCCGTACGGTGATCAAGCCGACGGCCCACCAGATCCTGGTGCCGCGCCCGACGGCGGGCAAGATCGGTGGCAAGCCGGTGGTCGGACGCGAACTGCTGTCGTGGACGGGGGAGTTCCTGGCGACGATCCTGGGGTCGTGACCCTCGTCAGACGTACGTCCCCGCGCTCCGCCCGTCCCGCCCGTCGTCGCCGTCCCGTACGGCCACTGCTCGTCGTCGCGCTGGCCGCCTCGCTGCTCGCGGGCTGCGACGCCATCGATTCCGCCGGTTCCGGCGAAGTCGACGGCGGCGCCCCGGGCGGGCGGGCGGCCGGCCCGCTGGGGAATGCCGACGGGACCGCGCCCGGTCTCGCGCCACTCACGAAGGACGCGGACCTGGCGGCGGGCCGCGAGCTGATCGGAACGCTGGAGGTGAAGGGGCGAGGGCCGAAGACCGGTTACGACCGGGACGAGTTCGGCTACGCGTGGATGGACTCGGCCGACGGCGTCCCGTTCGCCCGCAACGGCTGCGACACCCGGAACGACCTGCTGAGACGCGACGGCCAGAAGGTCGAGTTCCGGTCCGGCTCCGACTGTGTGGTCGTCTCGATGACGCTGCACGACCCGTACACCGGCAAGGACATCGCGTGGAAGAAAAAGCGGGCGACGGCCGTCCAGATAGACCACCTGGTGCCCCTGTCCTACAGCTGGCAGCTGGGCGCGGCCCGCTGGAACGAGGACAAGCGCGAGCGGTTGGCGAACGACCCGCTGAACCTGCTGCCGGTCGACGGCCCCACGAACAGCGGCAAGGGCGACTCGGGGCCGGCCTCCTGGCTGCCGCCCAGCAGAGGCGTCCGCTGCGCGTACGTGGTGCGGTTCGCGCAGGTGGCGCTCAAGTACGAGATGCCGGTGACGGCCCCGGACAAGCGCGTGATGGCAGCCCAGTGCGCGGGCTGAGCGACCCCTTCCCGGAGGGCGAACAAAACCGGTGGGGCGTGGGGGCCGTACGCCGTTAACCTGCGCGTATGAAGCTGACCGTCACCACCCTCGCCGAACGTCCCGAACTCGTCGGACCGATGTGGCGAATGCTCGACACCTGGCCCACCTTCATGCTTCACGACCCCGTCGGCTGGGCGAACATCGGGCGGATCGTCGGCGAGCTGCCCGAGTACGTGCTCGTCGGCACGGACGAGGAGGGGATCGTCGTGGCCCGCGCCTTCAGCGTCCCCTTCCAGCTCCACACCGAGGGACGCGAGAGCCTGCCGCCCACCGGCTGGGACCAGGCGCTGCTGTGGGCGTTCTCCGATCTGCGGCACGGCCGCAAGCCCGACACCGTCAGCGCCATCGAGATCACCGTCGCCACCGACCGGCAGGGCCAGGGCCTGTCCGGCAGGATGCTGGCGGCGATGCGCGAGAACGCCGCGAGCCGGGGCTTCACCGAACTGCTCGCCCCCGTACGACCCAGCGCCAAGCACGAGGAGCCGAACGCCGCCATGGACGAGTACGCCCGCCGCGTACGGGACGAGGACGGGCTGCCGTACGACCCCTGGCTCCGCGTCCACGTCCGCGCGGGCGGTGTCATCGAATCGGTGGCGCCCGCCTCCATGACCATCGGCGGATCGGTCGACCAGTGGCGCGGGTGGACGGGGCTCCCGTTCGACACCGACGGACCCGTACTCGTACCCGGAGCGCTCGTGCCCGTGCACTGCGAGGCCACCCGCGGATACGGTGTGTACGTCGAACCCAACGTGTGGGTGCGCCACCGGATCTGAGCGATGGGGCCAGGTGCGGGGGCAGGGGGATTCACACGACGGGCTTCGGCCGGCGGTGCCGCTGTATACCCTCGATACGCTTTCGCCGACGTCCCCACCGGCCCGTCAGGAGCAGCATGCACGGCCCCGGAACAGCGCAGCCTCCGCCGAGCGCCACACCCTCGCCCGGGATGCTCGCCTTCATGCGAGTGATCTTCGTGGCCTTGCCGCTGCTGACCTGCGGCTTCCTCGCCTGGGCGACGACGCTGCGGGTGGCGATCGTGACCCGCTCGGTCCTGAACTGGTGGCTGTTCGTGGGGAACGTGGCCCTCAACATCATGTGGATCGTCTATCTCGCCCAGGACAACACCGACGACTTCAGCAGCCCCGCGGGCAACGTCGGCGTGATCGGCATGCTGTTGACCGGTACCGCCGCCATCGTCTACTACCTGTACGCGGACTTCAGGCACTACCGGGGCCACTCGGCGCCGTACCCGGGCTACTATCCGCCGCA
The DNA here is from genome assembly GCF_044455465.1 of Streptomyces sp. NPDC051217. Lineage (NCBI taxonomy): Bacteria > Bacillati > Actinomycetota > Actinomycetes > Kitasatosporales > Streptomycetaceae > Streptomyces > Streptomyces sp. NPDC051217. Next base: position 123,735 of record NZ_JBITEV010000010.1, on the reverse strand, counting down.
CATGGCGCCGCCGTACCAGCCGCCGCCCGCCAACTCCGGTTACGGGTACGGCGGTCCGACCCGGCCGATGACCGGACCGCAGCAGCAGCCCCTGCCTCATCCGCCCCAACACCAGCCCCAGCGGCACCAGCAGCCGCCGTACGCGCAGCCCGGCCCCGCGACCCCCGCCCCCGCACAGCCCAACCACTCCACCCCGCCGCCCCGGATCGACCAGGTGCGCGCCGAGCTGGACGAGCTGAGCGATCTCCTGCGCCGTGACAGCGGCGAGGGCGACAGACGGTGAACGCCCGCGTCGTCGCGGACCGTTACGAGATGGCCTCGCTCATCGGCCAGGGCGGCATGGGCCAGGTCTGGACGGCGTACGACCAGCGCCTCGGCCGCCGCGTCGCCGTCAAACTGCTGCGCCCCGACAAGATGGCCGCCGAGACCGCCGCCGAGGACATGCGCCGCCGGTTCGTCCGCGAATGCCGGGTCACCGCCCAGGTCGACCACCCAGGCCTGGTCACCGTCCACGACGCGGGCAGCGACGGCGACGAGCTCTATCTGGTCATGCAGTTCGTCGAAGGAACCGACCTCGCGGCCCACTTCACCGAGCACGCGCCCTACCCGTGGCAGTGGGCCGCCTCGGTCGCCGCCCAGCTGTGCGCCGCGCTCGCCGCCGTGCACGCGGTGCCGATCGTGCACCGCGACCTCAAACCGCGGAACGTGATGGTCAAGCCCGACGGCACGGTCCTCGTGCTCGACCTCGGCGTGGCCTCCGTCATCGACACCGACACCACCCGCCTCACCCACACCGGATCGGTCATCGGCAGCCCCGCCTACATGGCCCCCGAGCAGGTGATGGGCGGCGCCGTCGGCCCGTACACCGACCTCTACGCCCTCGGCGCGGTCCTGCACGAACTCCTCAGCGGCACCGTGCCGTTCCCCGGCACGACCGCCCTCGGTGTGCTGCACCGGCATCTGTACGAGCCGCCCGTGCCGGTCCGCCGGATCCGACCGGACGTCCCCGAGGCGCTGGAGGCGCTCGTCCTGCGGCTGCTCGCCAAGGACCCGCAGCACCGCCCCGCCGGAGCGCAGGAGGTGTACGAGGCGCTCGCCCCGCTGCTGCCGACGCGCGGGATGATCGGCGCTCCCGGCTCCACGGGCGCCGGCGCGTGGCTCGGCCCGGCCCGCCCGTTCCTGCGCCCGCTCGCGCCCTGGCCCGACCGCGCGACCGCGCTGCCGTCCGCGCCCGTACCCCCGAGTCCGGAACACGTGCCCGCCCGGCGCCCGGACGTCGCGGCCGCCGTGGACGAGGCCAAGCGTCTCCTCGGCGAGGGCAGCATCACCCAGGCCGTCGACATCATCGGCGGAATCCTGCCCGCCGCCGCGGCCGAGCACGGCGAACGCTCACCGGTCGTACGCATCCTGCGCAAGCAGTACGCGACGACGCTGATGGACGACGGCCAGTACCGCCGCGCCCTGCCCGAGCTGCGCCGCCTCGCCGACGACCGCGCGGCCGAGGCGGGCCCCGGCGACCCGCAGACGCTCCAGTACGGCTACGACACCGCGCAGTGCCTCGAACAGCTCGGCGAGGCGCACGCGGCGCTCAACAAATACCGCTCCCTGCTGTCCTTCTACGAAAGCGCCACCCAGCCGGGCGCCGACCAGTCGCGTGTCTTCGACATCAGGCACCGCGTCGGGAATCTGCTGCTGGCGGTCGGCGACCACTCGGGGGCGCAGCAGCAGTTGCAGCACCTGCTCTACGACGCGGAGCGGGCGTACGGCCCCTACCACCCCCTCCCCGTCGAGCTACGGCGCGGGCTCGACCGCAGGCAGCAGTTCCGGGGCACCACCCGGGGCAGGTAGCTCCTGCGGGCCTCGCCGTTCGCGGCGCCGCCTCCGTACGGAGAGCACGGCGATGGCCGTCAGCACGAGCAGCGACGCGGCTCCCAGGGCGGCGCCCGAGCGCAGGCCCGGGGGCCGGAACGAGCAGTCGACCGAGGTGGTCGTGCCGTCCGGGTCCAGCGGGACGGCGACCAGGCCCAGGGATGAGTCGGCCGGCTTCCCCGCGCAGCTCCAGCCGGCGATCCGGGGCGCGGCGATGACGGCCGTTCCCCTGCTGCCGGGCGGCAGTTGGGCCCGTACACCGTGATCCGTCACCCGCACGGAGACGGCGCCGGTCCTCTTCATCCGGTCCACGGCGGCGTCGAGACGCGCCCGGTCCAGACAGGCCACCGTCCGCCTGCCCGTCACCTCGCGGTCGAACGTCACGCGCTCACCGGCGCGTTCGGCCGTCCCGAGCGACGTCACGGCCGCGCGCCAGCGGGGCTTGTCGCCGCGCAGCTCGACGGGCGGGGCGTCGCCGAGCCGGGCGGTGCCGAAGTAGTCGGGCGCCCAGAGGAAGACCTCGCGGCCCGCCGGGCAGGACCCGGCGACGGGGTCGGAGTAGACGCGCGAGCCGAGCAGCGTCTCCTGGTTGCGGAAGGGCGAGGGCCCGTAACGCGCGGGTGTGCTCTCCGGCGGTCGTACGGTCACCAGCGGGGGCACCTCGGCCCGGCTCAGCTGGGGCGGAGCGCCGCCCGCCTGCCCCCCGTTCGACTCGTCCGCCTCCGTACGGAAGCGCGCGCCGACCGCGAACACGGCGTCCACGACCGGGCTGTCGAGGCTCTGCACCGCCCGTCCGTTCGACGTCCAGCCGGCCCCGAGCGCGCCGAGCGTACGGGTGAGCACGTCGGGCGTGTGACTGCTGTAGTAGGAGGAGCCCTGCCCGCCGAGCAGCATCGGATCGTTCGCGGTGATCTGCGTACGCCCCGGGTCGGTGCGGTAGCGCGGCCACCCGTCCACGGCGGCGATCGCGTCGGCGCGCTCCTCGTGCGCCTCGTCCCACGCCGGGTAGTGGTCGAGCCGGTCGAGCCGGGCCCGGTCGGCGTACGCGACGGTCGCCGCCGCCTGCCCCGCGAGCCCGCCCACCAGCAGCAGCGCGGCCAGCGCCGCGTACCGGCGCCGGGGCAGCAGCCGTACCACCAGCAGCGCGGCCACGGCCGCCGCGAGCCCGCACGCGTAGAGCGCGAGGGCGCGCCGGCCGGTCAGCGCGTCGGTGGCGGCGAAGGCTCCGACCGCGACGAGTACGCCGGTGCCGGCGAACAGCGGGCGGCGGCCCGGCCAGCCGTACGCCAGACACTGCCAGGCCGCGATCACCAGCAGCCCTGACAGCACGAACGTCTGCCGGAACGGGCTGCCGTTGGGCGTCGCGAAGGCGTGCCACAGCAGATGCGTCGGCCCCCACTGCAACGACAGCGCGACCCCGCCCGCGAGCCCGGCCCACGCCAGTCGCTCGCGCCGGGGCACGGCCCGGTTGAACGGCAGCACGGCGGCGAGCAGCAGGGCGCCGCCGCCCAGGAAGACGGCGGGCGTGAAGAAGTCGTACGTCGCGGGCAGCGTCCGCGCGAACATCTCGCTCCAGCCGGCGGGTTCGAACTCCGTCGTCCAGCCCGGATACGCGTGCCCCGTCCCCATGACCACCGGCAGCAGCACGGGCGCGGCGAGCCCGATCCCGAGCAGCACGGTGACCGTTCCGCGCAGCATGACGCCCAGCCGCTCGCGCACCGCCCCGCGGGCGAGCAGGAGTTGGACGCAGAGCACGAGCGCCGCGCCGAGGGTCGCCATGTACGCGGTGTAGAAGTTGGCGATCCACGCGAGAGCGACGACGAGCGGGCCGAGCACCGGCCGGCGGCCTTCCCGCACCCACTCGCCGACCAGGCAGAGCAGGGGGAAGGCGATGAGCCCGTCGAGCCACATCGGGTTGTACGACGCCTCGATGACGGACCAGCCGCAGAGCGCGTACGTGGCGCCGAGCACCCCGGCGACCCACCACGGCGTCGCGACCCGCCCCGATTCCGTCCCCGCGTCCCTTCGCCCGCGCGCCATCGAGAGCAGCAGCCAGGCCATCGCCGCGCCCGCCGCCGCCATTTTGAGGACGGTGATGACATAGACGGCGAGGTCGATCCGGTCCCGTGGGAAGAGCCCCACCAGCAGGGCGAAGGGACTGGTCAGATACGTACCGAGGTCGGGCAGGAACGCCGTGCCGTACCCGGACTGCCAGTTGAGCAGCAGCCCGCCGTCCCCGCGCCCGTGCAGCAGGTCCCACAGCTTGGCGTGGAAGGGGACGAACTGGTTGCCCAGGTCGTTGACGCTCCTGGTCTCGGAGCTGAAGGGGAAGCTCCGTGCCACCGCGTCACCCACACAGACGGTGGCCACGGTGATCAGAGCGGCGAACGTGGCTGCCCGGCCACGCACGGATTCCAGGATCGGCATAGTGATCGAATATGTCAGTGTGGATCCGGACATAGGGGTCGTTACCACTTCAGTTCATGTGATGGCCGCCTGTAATTCACGCCGGGAATCCGCCGGTGACATTCCTGTGGGCTGTCGTTCTACCGTGCTGATCTCACTAGTGGTCCCGTGCTTCAACGAAGAGGCGATCGTCGACCGCTTCCACGACCGTGTGACCGATGAACTCACGCTGCTCGAAGGGGAACTCGGGCATGAGTTCGAGCTGGTCTACGTGGACGACGGAAGCCGGGACGGGACTCTGGAGCGATTGGACGAGCTCGCCGCGGCCGACCCCCGCGCCCGTTACGTCTCCTTCAGCCGGAACTTCGGCAAGGAGGCGGCGATGCTGGCCGGTCTGAAGTACGCGAAGGGCGACGCCGTCGTCATCATGGACGCGGACCTCCAGCACCCGCCGGAGCTGGTCCGGCGCATGCTCGCCCTCCACGAGGAGGGGTACGAGCAGGTCATCGCCCGCCGTACGCGCAAGGGCGACCGCGTCACCCGCACCCTGGCCGCCCGCGCCTACTACCGGCTCATCAACCGTCTGATCGACGTCGAACTGGTCGACGGTGTCGGGGATTTCCGGCTGCTGTCGCGCCGCGCGGTCGACGCGGTGCTCGGCCTCGCCGAGTACAACCGCTTCTCCAAGGGAATCTTCGCCTGGGTCGGATTCCGCTCGACCACCTTCGAGTACGAGAACGCGGTCCGTGAGCAGGGCCGTTCCAAGTGGAGCTTCGGAAAGCTGCTCAACTACGGGCTCGACGGCATGCTCTCCTTCAACAACAAGCCCCTGCGCGCCGCGCTCTACCTCGGACTGGTGCTGCTCTCGCTCGCCTCCCTGTACGCGGCGTGGATCGTCGTCGACGCCATGGTCAGCGGGGTCGACGCACCCGGCTATGTCACACTCCTGGTGGCCATCACGGCGCTGTCGGGCGTACAGATGGTGATGGTGGGAGTCGTCGGCGAGTACGTCGGCCGCATCTATTACGAGGTGAAGCGGCGCCCCCACTATCTGGTGGCGGCGACCGACGTGGACCGGCCGCGCCGGGCAGGTGCGACGACGGACCAGGAGCAGGAGCTCGTAGGCACATGAGGGTCCGGGGCCAGCTGATCAGATTCGCGCTCGTCGGGGTCGTCAACACCGGTTCGTACTACGCCTGTTATCTGGTCCTGCTGACCTGGCTCCCCTACGTCGCGGCGCATGTCGTCGCCTTCGTGCTCAGCATGATCGGCTCGTTCTTCCTCAACTCCTACTTCACCTACCGGACCCGGCCGACCTGGCGGAAGTTCCTGCTCTTCCCGCTCACCAACGCGGCGAACTTCACCATCACCACGTGCGGTGTCTATCTGCTGGTCGACGTACTGGAATTCAGCAGCACCTACGCGCCCCTGATCGCCGCGGCGGCGGCGATCCCGATCACCTTCGTGGTCTCCCGCACGATCATGCTGCGACCCGACGAACCGGACCCGCCGACACCGGAGCCGGAGCCCGAGCCCGAGGCGGCGCCGGACGGGCAGCGGGCGGGCAGCGGGCGGGACAGGGCGAAGTTTTCGTAAAAGGACAGGGTGACTGGATCGGATCCGCCGCCACTGCCTAACATCGATCAACGCACGGTCGTTGTCACGATCCAGGAGGCACCCTTTGCACCGCCGCCGTCGCACAGCGCTCACACTCTCAGCCGCGCTCATCGCAGCGGCCCCGCTCCTCACCGCCTGCGGCAACGACGCCCACCCCGGCGCCGCGGCCGTCGTCGGCGGTGAACGCATCGAGGTGTCCACGCTGCAGGCCCAGGTCCGGGACGTACGCGACGCGCAGCAGGCGTCCCCGCAAGCGGCCGAGCTCATCAAGAACACCGGCCAGCTCGGGCAGGTCAAGCTCAACAGCATGATCTTCGACCGGATCCTCCAGAAGGCCGCGGACGACGCCGGTGTGAAGGCGTCCCGCAAGGACATCCAGTCCACCCGCCAGGCGGCGGCCCAGCAGTCCGGCGGCGAGGACCAGCTGGAGGCGATGCTGCTCCAGCAGGGCGCGCTCACCCCGGACCAGATCGACACCGCGATCCGGCGCGAGGTGCTGATGTCGAAGCTGGCGCAGTCGCTGGGCGCGAACACCACCACGCCCGAGGGCCAGCAGCAGGTGCTCGCCGTGCTGGTCAAGACGTCCGAGGAGCTGGGCATCGACGTGAACCCGCGGTACGGCGCGTGGGACGTGAAGCAGGTCAGGCTCGGCGAGGCGAAGACGCCGTGGCTCACCCAGGTCACGAAGGAGGCTCCGCCGGAGCAGGCCCCGACGGGCGCGTGAGGCGAGGCCGGGGCCCGGAGGTAGGTTTCCTCGGGTGACCGAAGAACCTGCCGTCGCCCCCGGCCGTATCGTCCTCCTCACCGTCAGCCACCGGGTCGCGCCCGGCGTGCTGTCCTGGCCCGCCTGGCAGACGCTGCGCGAGGCCGACCAGGTCCTGTGCGCGGACCCCGCGCACCCCCAGCTGCCGTATCTGCGCGAGGCCGGTGTCACTGTCGCGCTCGCCGCGCCCACCGCCCAGGAACTGGTGGAGGCCTGCGCCGGCGGCCGTACGGTCGTGGTCCTGCCCTCCGGCGAGGGCGACCAGGCCCTCACCGACGGCCTCTCCCGCCTCGCGGGCTCGGGCCGCGTCCAGATGCCCGACCTGGAGCTGCTCCCCGGCTCCTACGACCTGCCGGGCGCCCGCCTCCTCGACCTCGTCCAGGTCATGGACCGCATCCGCGCCGAATGCCCCTGGTCCTCCACCCGGACGCACGAGGGCCTCGCCAAGTACGCCATCGAGGAGTCGTACGAACTGGTCGAGGCGATCGAGAGCGGCGACCGCGACGAACTGCGCGAAGAGCTGGGCGACGTCCTGCTCCAGGTGGTCTTCCACGCCCGCATCGCGGAGGAGGAGGACGAGCCGTTCTCGATCGACGACGTGGCGGCCACGATCGTCGACAAGCTGATCCACCGCCACCCCCACGTCTTCGGCGACGAGAAGGCCGAGACCCCGGAGGACGTGAAGGCCCACTGGCTCCGCACGAAGGCGGCGGAGAAACAACGCGACTCCATCACCACCGGCATCCCTCTGGGCCAGCCGGCCCTCGCCCTCGCGGCCAAACTCACCTCCCGCGTCGCCGCCTCCCCCCTGGACGTCCCGCTCCCGCGGGGCGAGGGCATCGGTTACGACCTCCTGGCCCTCGCCGCCCGCGCGGAAGAGGCGGGCGCCGACCCGGAAGCCTCCCTGCGCGCGGCGTCCCGGGTCTACCGGGACGCGATCCTGGCGGCGGAGGCGAAGGGGCGGGACTCGGACGGGTAGCGGTGGGCGGGGTCCGACGCGATCCCCGGTCGCCAACGGTCAGCCCCTGCGGGCCGAGCGGGACAGGCGGAACGCCGAGACGAGGAAGAAGATCCCGCCGAGCGTGGCGTAGCCGGCGAGGGTGGTCAGCGCGGGGTCGTCCTGCGAGGCGCTTCGGATGAAAGTCGCACCGGCCAGCACCGAGATGCCGCCGCTGACGATCATGGCCCACTGGCCACCCATCGGCCGGCGCGCGACGCCCACGAGGAGCTGGACCAGCCCGGAGACGACCGCCCACGCGCCCCAGACGCGCAGCACGTCGGCGACGCCCGAGGTCCCGGCGACCGCGATGCCGACGGCGGCGAGCGAGCTGACGGCGATGTTCGCGTACAGGCCCTTGACCGGCCCGCCGACGCGCGCCGACCTGGCATCGACGACGGCCGCGGCCACGTCGAAGACCGGATAGAGGAACAGCAGCAGCTTCGCCCCGACGGTGAGGTCCGAGCCGGACACCAGCAGAAGCACCGCCCACGCGGCGGCGAAGACGAAGCGAATGACGTACAGCCGACGCAGGGCGGGCGTGGCGCCGATCTGGTCGGCGGAGGCGGTGGACGCCATGGGGTTCTCCAATGAGTAGGAAGCAGAGAGAACGTTCTCTCTACTTCTGGGGAGTCTGGCACACCTCTTCCGCGAAAAACAAGAGAGAGCGTTCTACCCCTACAATGGGTGACATGGCACAGACGGAAGTCGGCACAGGCACCGGAAGGCGGGTCTCAGAGGCCCGCGAGCGGCTCCTGGGGACCGCCGCGCGGCTCTTCTACGCGGAGGGCATCCACACGGTGGGCGTCGACCGTCTGGTCGCCGAGTCGAAGGTCACCAACGCCACCTTCTACCGCCACTTCCGCAGCAAGGACGACCTGGTCGCCGCCTACATCAGAAGCGTCGACCAGGCGATCCGCGCCCAGATCGGCTCCCTGACGGCCGCGGACGTGCCGACCGACGGGATCCTGCGGGGCATCGGTGCGTCCCTGGTCGAGCAGATCCGCTCGCCCGGTTACCGCGGATGCGCCTTCCTCAACGCGGCGGCGGAATTCCCCGATCCCGACCACCCGGTCCACCGGGCCGTCGTGCGACACCGTGACTGGTTCCTGCGGACGATCACCGGACTGTTCGCCGAGATCACCGCCTCGCAGGCCGACCACGCCGGGCGCCACTTCGTCATGCTCCGCGACGGCGCGATGAGCGCCGGCTACCTCGGCGACCCCGTCCTGGCCGGCGAGACCCTGCTGCGCGGCATCGACGGACTGCTGCGGATCCACACCGCCCGTGGGCTCGACGAGACCGCCGCCCCCACCCCCGGCCGGGCGCCCTCGCCGGCCACGCCGGTCTCCGGCATCGAGTGCTCGCCGCCCGGCGGGTAACCGCGTCGATCCACGCTCGGCGGCGCCGAGCGTCTCCTACCTACCGCGACGCGATCCTCGCGGCGAAGGCTCATCAGCTCCGCCCGCACCATGGGAGAACGCCGTCCGCAGGGGCCGTTACTGTCGGGCCATGCACGACCCCGCCGCCACGCCGCCGCCCCCCGCTCCCGCTCTCTTCACCTGGGAGTTCGCCACCGACCCCTACCCCGCCTACGCCTGGCTCCGCGAGCACGCGCCCGTGCGTCGGACCCGGTTGCCGAGTGGGGTCGACGCCTGGCTGGTGACGCGGTATGTGGACGCCAGGCGTGCGCTTGGCGATCCGCGGCTGTCGAAGAATCCCGTGCATCACGCCGAGCAGCCGCACGCCAAGGGGAAGACGGGAATCCCGGGGGAGCGTGGCGCGGAGTTGATGACGCATCTGCTGAATATCGATCCGCCCGACCACACCCGGCTGCGGCGGCTCGTGTCGCAGGCGTTCACGCCCCGGCGGGTGGCCGAATTCGCGCCACGCGTACAGGAGTTGACGGACGGGCTGATCGACGCATTCGCCGCGAAGGGGGAGGCCGACCTCATCCACGACTTCGCCTTCCCGCTTCCCATCTACGCGATCTGCGATCTGCTCGGTGTCCCCCGCGAGGACCAGGACGACTTCCGCGACTGGGCCGGGATGATGATCCGGCACGGCGGCGGGCCGCGCGGTGGGGTCGCGCGGTCAGTGAAGAAGATGCGGGGGTATCTCGCCGACCTCATCCACCGTAAGAGGGATGACCCCGGCGACGACCTGATCTCCGGTCTGATCCGGGCGAGCGACGACGGCGAGCATCTCACCGAGAACGAGGCCGCCGCGATGGCGTTCATCCTTCTCTTCGCGGGGTTCGAAACCACCGTGAATCTGGTGGGGAACGGCGTGTACGCCCTGCTCCGTAACCCCGGCCAGCGCGAGCGGCTTCAGCGCTCCCTCGACGCCGGCGAGACGGAGCTGCTCGCGACCGGGATCGAGGAACTGCTGCGCTACGACGGGCCGGTGGAGCTCGCCACCTGGCGCTACGCCACCGAGGCCGTCGAACTCGGCGGGCAGAGCGTCGCGGTGGGCGACCCCGTCCTCGTCGTACTCGCCGCCGCCGACCGCGACCCGGCGCGGTTCGCCGACCCGGACCGGCTCGACCTGTCGCGGAGTGACAACAAACACCTCGGATACGGCCACGGCATCCACTACTGCCTCGGCGCGCCGCTCGCGCGGCTGGAGGGACAGACCGCGCTCGCGACCCTTCTGACCCGCCTGCCCGACTTGCGACTTGCGGTCGATCCATCCGATTTGCGATGGCGTGGCGGGCTCATCATGCGTGGACTGCGCACGCTCCCGGTGCAGTTCACAGCGGTGCGTGACTGACGGATTGTCAGCACTGTGACTTTCACGTGATCTCCGCTGCATCGACTTGTGACAGGCGTTCGAGTGCGGCTACGTTCACGATCGTCCCGGCACTCACACGCTGGGACTCACGTTTCAGCAGTCTCACGGAAGGCAACCGCATGCGCTCCGGGAACGGCCGGCACCGTCGGCCCCGTCAGGCCCCCGCCCTTGTCGTCGCGGCAGGGGTGACAGGCTCGGCGATCGCCATCCCGCTGCTCGGCGCGACCGGCGCCAGTGCGGCCGACGCCTCCACCTGGGACCGCGTCGCCGAGTGCGAGAGCGGCGGCATGTGGAGCGCCGACCTCGGCAACGGTTACTACGGCGGCCTGCAGATCTCCCAGGAGACCTGGGTCGACTTCGGCGGTACGGCGTACGCCCCCACCGCCGACCAGGCCAGCCGCAGCCAGCAGATAGCCGTCGCCGAGAAGATCCTCGCGGCGCAGGGTCCGAGCGCGTGGCCGACCTGCGCGCTGGTCACCGGGCTCACGGCGGACGCGGACGCGGGCGCCGACGCGGGCGAGGGTGAGAGCCAGGACGCCGGCGCGGACACGGCTCCGGACAGCGAGCCCTCCGAAGGGTCCCCCGAGCCCGAGTCGAGCGAAGAGGCCGTGCTGCCCCCCGCTCCCGAGTCGACGCCGTCGTCCGGGCAGTTCGGCCGCGACTCGGCGTCCGACGCCGACGAGCCGAGCACGGAGCCGAACGCAGAACCGAGCGCGGAGCCCAGCACCGCCGACGCCGCCAAGGGCAAGCACCGCGGCGAGGCGGCCCCCGAGCCGAGCGAGCCGGCCGAGGCGGCCGAGACCGGCAAGGCGGGTAAGGCGGACGAAGACCGCGAAAGCGGCCGTCATGCCTCACGCGGTGACAGCTCGGTGCGCGGCGATGACGCCGCCGCCGACGGCTCGTACACCGTCCGCGCCGGCGACAACCTGTGGGCCATCGCCGACGAGCAGAAGGTGGAGGGTGGCTGGGCGGCGCTCTACAAGGCGAACCGCGAGGTCGTGGGCTCCGACGCGGACCTCATCCTGCCGGGCCAGAAGCTCGATGTGACCGCGAATCAAGGGTAGTTGCACGGGCTATGTCCGCATCTGAGCAAGTGAGACAAGCGTCTCTTCGCCCCAACTGATGCGATCTGCCCGGCAACTCACCCTCTTTCCGTTCCGACCTGCGTAAACAGAGGTTTCCTCGGGGCAGGATGGGCGAATCATCCCGGATGTTCCTTCTTTGAACATCCGGGATGTCTGTGTTTACGGTCTGAACCGCTCGCACCGCGGGCACCGTCGACCGTCACGCCGAATCCTGCCGTCGGTCGGGGGAGTACTCGTCGCATCACGCGCCGAAGGCAGGAGCGGGGGACCCACAGGTAAGCGCCGGTCATCACGGCCGGCTCGGGGTGGAGCCGTGCGCGGTGGGGACGTGAAGACGTTCCCGGGCCGCACGGCCGGGCAACTCACTTGGCCCGAACCCGACAGCTCACCTCGCAGGCGTCGGTGAGGAGATTTCGCATGCTGTTTTCCAGCGCGTCCGGCAAGGGCAAGCACCGTCGTCCGTCCAAGGCCGTCCGTTACGCCACGCTCGCCGGCATCACCGGTGCCGCTGTCGCGGCCCCGCTGATCGGCGCCACCTCCGCCTCCGCCGCCACCACCTCCGAGTGGGACGCCGTCGCCCAGTGCGAGTCCGGCGGCAACTGGTCGATCAACACCGGCAACGGTTACTTCGGCGGGCTCCAGTTCTCCGCCTCCACCTGGGCCGCGTACGGCGGCAGCGCCTTCGCGTCCAGTGCCGACCAGGCCTCGAAGTCCCAGCAGATACAGATCGCCGAGAAGGTCCTGGCGGGCCAGGGCAAGGGTGCCTGGCCGAGCTGCGGCGTGGGCCTGTCCAACGCCTCGAACGACGCCGGCTCCGCCGACCCGGCCCCGCAGGCCGCTCCGAAGGAGCGGTCCGCCCCGCAGCAGTCCGCCCCGCGTGCCGCGAAGGAGCAGCCCGCCTCGCGTAGTGAGACGCGCGGTCCGGTCAAGAAGGGCGACGGCGAGTACAAGGTCAAGCCCGGAGACACCCTCTCCAAGATCGCCGAGACCAAGAAGGTCGAAGGCGGCTGGAAGAAGCTCTTCAAGCTGAACAAGGACATCGTCGAGAACGCCGACGAGATCTTCCCGGGGCAGCAGCTCCACCTGAGCTGACCCTTTCCCCCTGAACCCCGGTCCGGCGCGCCTCACTCCCCCGGACGCGCCGGGCCGGGGTTCGGACGGTCTTCAGGCCATGGGCCGGACCGCGACCGACCGCGCCGGACCGCGCCGGACCGCGCCGGACCCCGACGGACCGCGACCGACCGCGACCGACCGCGCCGGACCCCGACCGCCCCCGGCCGACCCCTGGACATTCGCGGCCGAACGGTCATCGCGGACTCTTTTCGTCCCAGCGGGCGGGCATCTGCCGACCGCCGACCGGGAGCCGGTTAGGCTCATGCCGCAAGGCCAATGAGGCCCTGCACTCCAAGCGTCACATCCCAGAAGGAGATGCTCGTGCCGTCCATCGACGTCGTCGTAGCCCGGGAAATCCTTGACTCCCGAGGCAACCCCACGGTCGAGGTCGAGGTCGGCCTCGACGACGGCAGCACCGGCCGTGCTGCTGTCCCCTCCGGTGCGTCCACCGGTGCGTTCGAGGCCCTTGAGCTCCGCGACGGTGACCAGAACCGCTACCAGGGCAAGGGCGTCGAGAAGGCCGTCCTCGCCGTCATCGAGCAGATCGGCCCGGAGCTCGTCGGCTACGACGCCACCGAGCAGCGCCTCATCGACCAGGCGATGTTCGACCTGGACGCCACCCCCGACAAGTCCTCGCTCGGTGCCAACGCCATCCTCGGTGTCTCCCTGGCCGTGGCGCACGCCGCCTCCGAGGCCTCGGACCTGCCGCTCTTCCGCTACCTCGGCGGCCCGAACGCGCACCTGCTGCCCGTTCCGATGATGAACATCCTCAACGGCGGGTCGCACGCGGACTCGAACGTGGACATCCAGGAGTTCATGATCGCGCCGATCGGCGCCGAGTCGTTCTCCGAGGCCCTGCGCTGGGGCGCCGAGGTCTACCACACGCTGAAGAAGGTCCTGAAGGAGAAGGGGCTCTCCACGGGCCTCGGCGACGAGGGCGGTTTCGCGCCGAACCTGGAGTCCAACCGCGCCGCGCTCGACCTGATCCTCGTGGCCATCAAGGAAGCCGGTTACGCCCCGGGCAAGGACATCGCGCTCGCGCTCGACGTCGCGGCCTCCGAGTTCTACAAGGACGGCTCCTACGAGTTCGAGGGCAAGTCCCGCTCGGCCGCCGAGATGACCGAGTACTACGAGGAGCTCGTCGCCTCGTACCCGCTGGTCTCCATCGAGGACCCGCTCTTCGAGGACGACTGGGCCGGCTGGAAGGTCCTCAACGACAAGCTGGGCAGCAAGGTCCAGATCGTCGGGGACGACCTGTTCGTCACCAACCCCGAGCGCCTGGCCCGTGGCATCGAGGAGGGCTCGGCCAACGCCCTGCTCGTCAAGGTCAACCAGATCGGTTCGCTGACCGAGACCCTGGACGCCGTCGAGCTGGCGCAGCGCAGCGGCTTCAAGTGCATGATGTCGCACCGCTCCGGCGAGACCGAGGACGTCACGATCGCCGACCTCGCCGTCGCCACCAACTGCGGCCAGATCAAGACCGGCGCCCCGGCCCGCTCCGAGCGCGTCGCCAAGTACAACCAGCTGCTGCGTATCGAGGAGATCCTCGACGACGCGGCGGTCTACGCGGGCCGCAGCGCGTTCCCCCGTTTCAAGGACTGACCCGGGCAACCGGCCATCGGCCCGCCCGTCCTACGGCCGTCCCCGGCCACGGTCCCGTACCGTGTCCGGGGACGTACGCGCGTACAGAGGCAGTACGGCAGTACAGAGGAACGGGGCATGCCGGGCCTCTGAGGGAGGCGGGACCATGGCCGCGAACCGGGACCGGTTCTCCACCGCGACCAAGATCAGGATTCTGGGCGAGCAGACCGCCGCCCGGGTCTACCGCTCGCAGACCCGCAGACAGGCCCGCCGCTCCCGGCTCACCGGACGCGCCGCCTTCCTGGTGCTCGTGGTCTGCTCGCTGATCGTGGCGCTCGCCTATCCGATGCGGCAGTACGTGTCGCAGCGGAGCGACATCGCGGAGCAGGAGCAGCTGACGCGCGAGGCCGCGAAGCGGGTCGAGGAGCTGCGGGACGAGAAGGCCCGCCTCCAGGACGACGCGTACATCCAGCGGCTGGCGCGCGAGCATCTGCACTACGTGATGCCGGGGGAGACCGGCTACGTCATGGCCGACCCCCGGGCGGCCGAGGAGCACCGCACCGACCAGGGCGCGGCCGACCGGCCCTGGTACTCCAATCTTCTGGACGGCGTCGACAGCGCCGACCGGACGGACAGATAGACATCAAGGAAGCCGACGCAGGTATGCAAACGCCCCCTCCGCAGACAGAACGCACCGAGCCCACCGAGGCGGACGTCGAGGCGTTCAGGCAGCAGCTCGGCCGGCCCCCGCGCGGTCTGCGCGCCATCGCGCACCGCTGCCCCTGCGGGCAGCCCGACGTGGTGGAGACCGCCCCGCGGCTGCCGGACGGCACTCCGTTCCCGACGCTCTACTACCTGACCTGCCCGCGCGCGGCCTCGGCCATCGGCACGCTGGAGGCGAACGGTGTCATGAAGGAGATGACCGAACGTCTCGCCACCGACCCGGAGTTGGCCGCCGCGTACCGCAAGGCGCACGAGGACTACATCGCGCGCCGCGACGCCATCGAGGTACTGCCGGGCTTCCCGAGCGCGGGCGGTATGCCGGACCGGGTGAAGTGCCTGCATGTGCTGGTCGGCCACTCGCTCGCGGCGGGTCCGGGGGTGAACCCGCTGGGGGACGAGGCGCTGGCGATGCTGCCCGAGTGGTGGCGCAAGGGCCCCTGTGTGATCCCGTTCACAAAGCCCGGAGAAGTCGCAGAAGCCGCAGAAGCCGAGCCCGAAGCCGAGCCCGAAGCCGAGCCCGAAGGCGGGGCCTCGGCGGAGAAGCACGCGGGGGGCACGGCATGACCAGGGTCGCGGCCATCGACTGCGGGACGAACTCCATCCGTCTCCTCGTCGCCGACGCCGACCCCGCCACCGGCGAACTCGTCGATCTCGACCGCCGCATGACGATCGTGCGGCTCGGCCAGGACGTCGACCGGACGGGCCGGCTCGCCCCCGAGGCGCTGGAGCGCACCTTCGCGGCCTGCCGCGAGTACGCGGAGATCATCAAGGGCCACGGCGTGGACCGGACCCGCTTCGTGGCCACCTCCGCGTCCCGCGACGCCGAGAACCGCGACGATTTCGTACGCGGCGTCCTCGACATCCTCGGTGTCGAACCCGAGGTGATCACCGGCGACCAGGAGGCGGAGTTCTCCTTCACCGGGGCCACCAAGGAGCTGACCGGCCGCACCGATCTGGCCGAGCCCTTCCTGGTCGTGGACATCGGCGGCGGCTCCACCGAGTTCGTCGTCGGGACGGACCGGGTCACGGCCGCGCGGTCGGTCGACATCGGCTGCGTACGGATGACGGAGCGGCACCGCCCGAGCAGTCCGGCGACCCTCGGTGAGATCACCGCCATACGCGGGGACATCGACGCCGCCCTCGACACGGTCGAGGAGAGCGTCCCGCTGGGCGACGCCCGTACGCTCGTCGGTCTCGCCGGGTCCGTGACCACGGTCGCGGCGATCGCGCTCGGCCTGACCGAGTACGACCCGGCGGCGATCCACCACTCCCGGATCCCGTTCGAGCGGGTCCGGGAGATCACCGGCATGCTGCTGTCGGCCACCCACGACGAGCGCGCGGCGATCCCCGTGATGCATCCCGGCCGGGTCGACGTGATCGCGGCGGGTGCGCTGATCCTGCTCACGATCATGAAACGGACGGGCGCGGAGGAGGTCGTCGTGAGCGAACACGACATCCTCGACGGCATCGCGTGGCACGCGGCGGAGGAGTTGGAGTAGCACTCGGATCGCCTTTACGGAGGTCTTACGGGGGTCTCTGAACCCCCTCCCGCCCTCACCCCGGAACGAAGTTCGTGAAGTTCTTCACAAGGAAAAACGCGGGGTTGGGCGCACATCACTCTCCGGGGAGGCCCGACCCCGTTCCGGCCTCTCTGTACGGCCGGTCAACGGGTCGTTCCGGCGTCGTTGCGGGCGTGTGAACCGCCCGCTGGTCCACCCCCTGTGAAACACCTCAAGGGCCAGTTCAAGAGGGGTGCGGAACATCCCGCGGCGCCGTATGGTTCCGCTTCGGACAGGTGATGTCGATCATGAGGGCCGCGCAGTGTAGCAGAGGTGGGAAAGGGGCTTGTGAAGGGGCTCACGAGCACCCCCTCCCCGGCAGGTGGATACTCGATGGCATGAGCACCACGGAGCGTCCCAGGATCCTTGTTGTAGGCGGAGGGTACGTAGGCCTGTACGCGGCTCGTCGCATTCTGAAGAAGATGCGCTACGGGGAGGCGACGGTCACTGTTGTCGACCCCCGCTCGTACATGACGTACCAGCCCTTCCTCCCCGAAGCCGCGGCCGGCAGCATCTCGCCCCGGCACGTCGTCGTACCGCTGCGACGTGTGCTGCCCAAGGCCGAGGTGCTCACCGGTCGGGTCACGACCATCGACCAGGACCGCAAGGTCGCCACCGTCTCGCCGCTCGTCGGTGAGGCGTACGAGCTGCCCTTCGACTACCTGATCGTCGCGCTCGGCGCCGTCTCCCGTACCTTCCCGATCCCCGGCCTCGCCGAGCAGGGCATCGGTATGAAGGGCATCGAAGAGGCGATCGGTCTCCGTAACCACGTGCTCGAACAGCTCGACAAGGCCGACTCCACGACCGACGAGGAAGTCCGCCGCAAGGCGCTGACCTTCGTCTTCGTCGGCGGTGGCTTCGCCGGCGCCGAGACCGTCGGTGAGATCGAGGACCTGGCGCGCGACGCCGCGAAGTACTACACGAGCGTCAAGCGCGAGGACATGCGCTTCCTGCTGGTCGACGTCGCCGACAAGATCCTTCCCGAGGTCGGCCCGAAGCTGGGCAGCTGGGGCAAGGAGCACCTGGAGAGCCGGGGCGTCGAGATCTATCTCAAGACCGGTATGGAGTCCTGCGTCGACGGCCGTGTCGTGCTCGGCAACGGCCTGGAGGCCGACTCCAACACCATCGTGTGGACCGCGGGCGTCAAGCCCAACCCGGCGCTCGCCCGCTACGGTCTGCCGCTCGGCCCGCGGGGTCACGTCGACACCGACGCCAAGCTCCAGGTGCAGGGCACCAACCACGTCTGGGCCGCCGGCGACAACGCCCAGGTCCCCGACCTGGCCGCCCGCCGGGCCGGTGTCGAGAACGCCTGGTGCCCGCCCAACGCCCAGCACGCGCTGCGTCAGTCGAAGGTCCTCGGCGACAACGTGATCTCCGGTCTGCGGGGCTTCCCGCAGAAGGAGTACAGCCACGCCAACAAGGGCGCGGTCGCCGGTCTCGGCATGCACAAGGGCGTCGCGATGGTCGTCGTCGGCAAGCTGAAGATCAAGTTCCGTGGCCGGCTGGCCTGGTACATGCACCGCGGCTACCACGGCATGGCGATGCCGACCTGGAACCGTAAGATCCGCGTCTTCGCCGACTGGACGCTCTCGGCTTTCCTCAAGCGCGAGGTCGTCTCCCTCGGCGCGATGGAGACACCGCGCGAGGAGTTCTACGAGGCGGCCAAGCCCGCCCCGGCGCGTCAGGCCGTCGCCCCGAAGCCGGAGTCCGGCCCGGAGCCGGGGGCCACGAAGGCCAAGGCCGGCACAGGGGCTAAGGCTTCCTGACCGCGCGCCGGGGCGCGTAGGCGCCCTTACCGACCCGAAAGGGCCGCCCGCCATCCGTGGTGCGGGCGGCCCTTTCGCGTGCGCCCGGCGCTCAAGGTGGGTACGACAAGGCACGCAAGGGTGCGCACTGGCAGATTTGGTCACAAAATACGTGGCGGGTGCAGCTATTTTTGCCCACCCATTGCGTGCTGTCGGGACTGCAACTCCATACCGGCGGTGTTTACGTATCTGTTGAGCATTTCTGGGATCCACCATCACGGAGGTGTGCGCCATGGCTGACGCCGCACTGCGGCTGACCACTCTTGCCGAGGAACTGCTGGGAGCCCCTCTCCCCGTACGTATCCGCGCCTGGGACGGCAGCGAGTCGGGCCCGCCCGGCGCGCCGACCCTCGTCGTCCGGCACCGCCGGGCCCTGCGCCGACTGCTGTGGAAGCCGGGCGAGCTGGGACTCGCCCGCGCCTGGGTTGCCGGTGAGATCGACGTCGACGGTGATCTGTACGCCACTCTCGACCGGATCGCCGGACTTCTCTGGGAACGCGGCGCCGAGGCCGAGGAGACGGTGCACCCGCTGCGCGACCCGCGGATGCGCGCCGCCGGCAAGCGCCTCCTGGAGATCGCCGGCCCCTGGCCGCCGCCCCCGCCGCCGCCCGAGGAGGTACGGCGCAGAAGCGGCGCGCTGCACACCAAGCGCCGGGACAGGGCCGCGATCAGCCACCACTACGACGTGGGCAACGACTTCTACGAGATGGTCCTCGGACCCTCCATGGTCTACTCCTGCGCCTACTTCGAGCACGCGGACTCCCCGCTGGAGGACGCGCAGCGCGACAAGCTCGACCTCGTCTGCCGCAAGCTCGGGCTGAAGGAGGGCGAGCGGCTGCTGGACGTCGGCTGCGGCTGGGGATCCATGGCCATACACGCCGCGCGCGAGTACGGCGTCCAGGTCACCGGCGTCACGCTCTCCCGCGAGCAGGCCGCGTTCGCGCGCAAGCGCATCGCGGGCGAAGGCCTCACCGACCGGATCGAGATCCGGGTCCAGGACTACCGGGACGTCAGGGACGGCCCGTACGACGCCATCTCGTCGATCGGCATGGCCGAACACGTCGGGTCGGAGCGTTTCCGCGAGTACGCCGACGACCTCTTCGCCCTTCTCAAGCCCGGCGGCCGGCTGCTCAACCACCAGATCGGGCGCCGCCCCGAGAAGGACGAATCCACGTACCGGATCGACGACTTCATCGACGCGTACGTCTTCCCCGACGGTGAACTGGCCCCGCTCGGCCGCACCGTCGGCACGCTGGAGGAGGCGGGCTTCGAGGCCAGGGACGTCGAATCCCTGCGCGAGCACTACGCGCTGACGCTCCGTCAGTGGGTGCGGAATCTGGAGCGGCACTGGCCCGAGGCGGTACGGGCCACCTCACCCGGCCGCGCCCGCGTCTGGCGCCTCTACATGGCCGCGTCGGCGCTCTCCTTCGAGCACAACAGGATCGGCGTCAACCAGATCCTGGCGGTGAAGCCCGCCGAGACGGGCGTCTCGGGTCTTGCGCTGCGTACCCGCACCTGGCGCTGACACGAGTCACGGAGCCACTCGCCGCACGCGCCACGCACGCGCTTCATCCACGCCGGCACGGCGAAGGCCCCGCACCCGGGGGTGCGGGGCCCCCGGGGGCCTGTCCGCGCCGGCGCGGCGCCGGGGTCACTCGGTCTTGATCGCCGTCAGCATGTTGAGCTTCGCCGCGCTGCGCGCCGGCCAGAGCGCCGCCAGCACACCCACGAGCCCCGCGAGCACCAGGAAGATCCCGATCCGCTCCCACGGCAGGACCAGCGCGTACCCCGGGATCGACTCGCGGATCGTCTCGCCGATCGCCCAGGCCAGGAACGTACCGAGCCCGACACCGATCACCGCGCCGAAGACCGAGATCACCACGGCCTCCAGCCGGATCATGCGCTTGACCCTGCGGCGGTCCAGGCCGATCGCCCGGAGCATGCCGATCTCCTGCTGACGCTCGAAGACGGACATCGCGAGGGTGTTGACGACACCGAGCACCGCGATGATCAGGGCCATCGCCAGCAGTCCGTACATCACGTTCAGCGCGGTGTTGATGATGCCGCCGAACATGTTCCTGATGTCCTGGCGGTCGTTCACGCTGATCGCGGGGTTGTCGCCCAGCGCGTCCACCAGGGCCTGTTCGTTGGCCTCGGTCATGCCGCCGTCCATCGCCACGTACACCTCGGGCGTGTGCGGGTCCGCCTCGTGCGGCCCCACCAGATCGGTGGAGATCAGGACCGGTGAGATGAACTCGTTCTGTTCGTAGGTGGCGCCGACCTTCAGCCGCGCGGTCTTCTCGTCCTGGTACTCCACCGTGACGGTGTCGCCGGTCTTCCAGCCGCGCGACTTGGCGGTCTCCGAGTCCACCGCGATCGCGTCACCGCTCAGTGTGTCCAGCGAACCGGTCACCGTCTTCATGGCGAGGACCCGCTCGATGTCGCCGGGCGTCACAGCCGACGTGGAGGCGCCCTCGCCGTCGATCGTCAGCCACGACGAACGCTGCGGGGAGGCCGCGCTGACACCCGGGGCCTTCTCCAGGGCCGTGACCGCCGACTCGTCGAGACCGTGGCCGCTGGCCATCGTGATCATGTAGTCGGCCTTGATGTTGTCCGTGGTCATCTTGTCGATGGCCTGGCCCAGCGTCACGCCGACGGTGGTGAGGCCGGTGACCAGCGTGAGGCCGATGGCCAGCGCGGACGCGGTGGCGCCCGTACGGCGCGGGTTACGCACCGAGTTCAGCCCGGCCAGCTTGCCCGCGACGCCGAACACCCGGTTCAGCAGCGGCTGTACGAGGGCGATGACAGGGCGCGACAGCAGCGGGATCAGCACGATGATGCCGACGAGCGAGAAGAAGGCACCGGCGCCGATGATCAGCTTGCCGTCCTTCCCGACCGCGGCGCCCCCGATGATCCCCGCGGCGCCGATGAGGGTGAACACGGCGCCGATGGAGTTGCGCAGGACCAGCGACTTCATGGTGGCCACGGCGTGCACGCTGCTCATGGCGGCGACCGGCGGGATCTTCGCGGCCCGCCGGGACGGCAGCCAGGCGGCGATCAGGGTGATCACCACGCCGACACCGAAGGCGGCGGCGACGGCGACCGGGCTGATCACCAGCGGACCGGCGGGCACCTTCGCGCCGAACGAGCCCATGGCCGCACGCAGTCCGACGGCGAGACCGATACCGAGGACGAAGCCGATCGCGGAGGCGACAAGGCCCACGACCAGCGCCTCGGCCATCACCGAGCGCTTGACCTGGCGGCGCGAGGCACCGACGGCGCGCAGCAGCGCCAGCTCCTTGGTGCGCTGGGCGACCAGCATGGTGAAGGTGTTGGAGATCAGGAAGATCCCGACGAAGAGCGCGATGGCCGCGAACGCGAGCAGCATCTGGTTGATGCCGCTGAGCTCGCTCTCGATCTGCTTCGCCTGCTCCTCGGCGAGTTGCGTGCCGGTCTGGGCCTCGGCGTCCTCGGGGAGCAGCGGCTCGACCTTGCTGAGGATCTCCTTGTCGGAGGCGCCGGGAGCGGCGGTGACGGTCGCGTCCCGGAAGAAGCCCGGCTCCAGGTAGAGCTTCTGGGCGACGGCGGTCTCGAAGAGCACCAGGCTGCCGCCCGCGTTGACCGCGCCGTCCTCGGTGGTGAAGACACCGGAGAGGGTGTACTCCTTCACCGGCCCGTTGGTGGAGACGCGCACGGGGTCGCCGACCTTGTACTCACCCCTGGACGCCGTGGACTTGTCGAGCGCGATCTGGCCGGCCTCCGTGGGGCCCGCGCCGTCGGTGAAGTCGTACGCGGCGTCCTCGCCGTTCTCGGCGGGGGAGAAGTTGGTGCCGGTGTTCGACCAGCCGTTGCCGATGAGCTTGCCGTCCGGGTCGGCCACGCCGGCGAAGCCGTCGACCCGGCCGGTGACGGTCCGGACGCCGTCGACGGCGCCGATCCGGTCGAGGGTCTCGGGGCTGAGTCCGGGCTCCGGCTTCTTCCCGTCCGCCCCAGGCTCGTTGGTCTCGTAGGTGGAGACGGAGACGGCCACGTCCTTGTAGCTCTTGGCCGACTGCTTGTTGAAGGCGTTGCCGAGGGTGTCGGTGAAGACCAGGGTGCCGGAGACGAAGGCCACGCCGAGCATCACGGCGAGCACGGTCATCAGCAGCCGGGCCTTGTGCGCGAGCACGGTGCGCAGGGCGGTACGGAACATGGTGGGAGTCCAGACGAAGTGGGCAGGGCTAACGGACGGCTCGACCGGAGGCGTCGCGAGGGACGGACCGGGGGCCGAAGGGCGGCGTGGCAGGTGGGCCGGAGAGCGGCGGGGGCGGACGTGCCGGGACCGCGCCGCGGGCGGCGGGAGAGTGTCAGGGGCGCCGGGCGGCGGAGGTCAGCTCCTGCGGCCCTTGGCGTCGAAGGCCTTCATACGGTCGAGCACACCCTCGGCGGAGGGGTGCGTCATCTCGTCGACGATCCGGCCGTCCGCGAGGAAGATCACCCGGTCGGAGTAGGAGGCGGCCACCGGGTCGTGCGTGACCATGACGACGGTCTGGCCCAGCTCCCGTACGGAGTTGCGCATGAAGCCCAGCACCTCGGCGCCGGCCCGTGAGTCGAGGTTTCCGGTCGGCTCGTCACCGAAGATGATCTCGGGCTGGGAAGCCAGGGCGCGCGCCACGGCCACCCGCTGCTGCTGGCCGCCGGAGAGCGCGGTGGGACGGTGGTGGAGCCGGTCCTTGAGACCGATCATCGAGATCACGTTGTCGAGCCACTGCTTGTCGGGCTTACGGCCCGCGATGTCCATGGGCAGCGTGATGTTCTCCAGGGCCGTCAGCGTCGGCAGCAGGTTGAACGCCTGGAAGATGAAGCCGATCTTGTCCCGGCGGAGCTGGGTGAGCTGCTTGTCCTTGAGCTCGCCCAGCTCGGTGTCGCCGATGCGTACCGAGCCGCTGGTGAAGCTGTCCAGCCCGGCCACGCAGTGCATCAGGGTCGACTTGCCGGACCCGGACGGGCCCATGATCGCGGTGAACTCACCCTGCCGGAAGTCGACGGTGACCTGGTCGAGGGCGACCACCTGCGTCTCGCCCTGCCCGTAGACCTTGGACAAGCCGGAGGCGTGGGCGGCCACGGCGCTGGCGCGGTGGAGGAGAGGCATGGTCGTCACGGGAGGGGCTCCTAGCGGGGAGTGTCTGGCGGATTGACTTCATCCTCTCCGCCGTACGGGCGCGGGTCGTCACCCCGCATGCCCGTTCCTGGGGCCATCTCGGGTCGGACCGGGAGGCCGCTCCGTCCTCCTCCGGTATGACGTCGACCCTGACTCAAGTACTCCCGTCATCCCCCGGTCACACCGTCGACGCCTGTGCGCAATCCGTGTGCGGGGAGTGGCGAATAGTAGACAGAGAGCGGCGAGTTTCCGTCATATCGCAAGGTCCGTATCAAGACCTTCGTCCTGCTTCCGGCATGTGCCGATGGCGTGTTACCAGGGCTGACACTCCCTCAGGTGCCAATAAAATCAGACAGGATCGGCTGAGTACTCGGCCGTCCGAGGGGTCCTCCCGGATAGGCTCGTGAGCCAACGCGGAGCCGCGTACGCCCGGATGGTGGAATGCAGACACGGCGAGCTTAAACCTCGCTGCCCCAATTGGGGCGTACCGGTTCAAGTCCGGTTCCGGGCACACTCTCTGAACGCGTGCTGACCTGCGAAGATCGATTTGCCCCCAGCTTTTTGCCTCTGAGGCACACTATTGCTGAAACGTGCCTGCAGATCGCCTTCTGCGACCAACTCTTCGCAGAAAAAGCACTCTTGACGAATAGTCAGCTCGGAAACGCGGTGAATCCGCAGCTCAGGCCCCATGATCACATTGTCGAGTGCGCGTCAAACAGCTGATTCGAGAGCTCCGGCACCCCGCCGCCGAAGGACCGCCGGGGAGCCGTCGCAAAGGCCCCGGACGGTCGAGGAACCGCCACCGGACGGGGCCCCGGGGCGCCCTGGCGGCCCGGGGCCGGAACCCGTCGCGTCACGATCGAGGAAAGATCCTCCCAGGGCACTAGGGTGTTCCTTTTGCTCCCGCATTACTCTTGTCCCAAGGCCGCGCAGGGTGGCCGCCATGGAGGAGTGAGATGAGGAGCAGCAACCCGGTCTTCTCGCGACGGGGCTTCAGTCGCGACAACGGCCAAGCGGGCTTCAACGCGGCGCCGCAGGCCGGGGGCCCCGCCGTAGGCACGCAGAACCCGTACGCGACCAACCCGTACGCGGCCAATCCTTACGCCCCGCAGACGGACGGTCAGTACGGTGGCCCCCAGGCGCCCGCCCGCGCCGGGGTCATGACGATCGACGACGTCGTGACGCGCACCGCGTCCACGCTCGGCACGGTCGTCCTCACGGCCGTCCTGGCCTGGGTCCTGCTCCCCGTCGACGAGAGCAACCTCGGCAAGTCGTACGGCATCGCCATCGGCGCGGCCCTCGTCGCCCTGGCCCTCGCGCTCGTCCAGTCGTTCAAGCGCACGCCGGTCCCGGCGCTGATCCTGGGCTACGCCGCGTTCGAGGGTGTCTTCCTCGGCGTGATCAGCAGCGCGGTGAGCACGTACCTCTCCCCGGGCGTGGTCGTCCAGGCCGTGATGGGCACGATGGCGGTCTTCGCCGGTGTGCTGTTCGCGTACAAGATGCGCTGGATCCGCGTCACGCGCCGCTTCTACGGCTTCGTGATGGCCGCCGCGATGGGCTTCGTGCTCCTCATGGTCGCCAACCTGCTGTTCAGCGTCTTCGGCGGCGGTGACGGCCTCGGCTTCCGCAGCGGCGGTCTCGGCATCCTCTTCGGTGTGATCGGCATCATCCTCGGCGCGTGCTTCCTGGCGCTCGACTTCAAGCAGGTCGAGGACGGCGTCACGTACGGCGCGCCGCGCGAGGAGTCCTGGATGGCGGCCTTCGGCCTCACCATGACCCTGGTCTGGATCTACCTGGAGATGCTGCGGCTCTTCTCGATCCTGAGCGGCAACGACTAGGCCGTGTCCCAGGGCGTGTGACCGACACGGCGAAGGGGTCCATGGGCGACAGCCCGTGGACCCCTTCGCCATAGGTGCCGGCCCGGTGTGGTCAGCCCAGACGGCGGGCGGCCCGCCTCAGGTCGTGCTCGTGGATGATCGCCTTGGCGTGCCCGTACGCGAGGTCGTGCTCGCCGCGGAGCCAGGCGACCTTCTCGTCGAATCGGACGAGGGCGGGACCTTCGTCGACCGCGCGGAGCCAGTCGGAGATCTCGCGACCTGTGCACTGTGGGATACGGGACAGCAGGTTGCGGTGGGTCTCTTCGGAGAAAACAAGGGACATCGGCGCCTCCGGAGGCAGCTCGCGCGTACTGGTCCTTCACGTCACCGTGCCTGAGGGTTCGCCCGTTGGCAACAGTGCGGGGGAGGCGCGTAGGGTCGCGGCGTGCTTGATACGACGCGCCTGACAGCCGCCGTGGACCGATTCGCCGACCGGCTGCGGGCAGCCCCGCAGAGCAGGTTGCAGCGCGGTGCCGCGGCCGAAGGGCTCGCTCTGGCCAGGGAATTGTCCGTACGTGCTCAACGCATCGAGGCCCCGGACGGTGGCCCGGACGAGCCGCCGAGAATCATGCCGGACGCCGGCGTCTTCGTTGTCGCCGACCAACTCACCGTCGCGGCGGGTGACCTGGCGGAGGCACTGAGAACGGCCCCGTCCGTGGCGGAACTGGACGAGGCCGTGCGGGCTGTCGAGCGGGCGGTGGCTAGAGCGAAGCTATGACCCGGTCGGCGAGGATGTAGATGTGGTCGTCGGCGGGGACGTCCTCGTCCGCCGCACCCGTGTTCTCCGCGCCGGTGCCGTCGCACGCGCCGGCGGGCACGCCGCACGAGAACGTGAGGGCGTACGCCCCCGAGATGCCCGAGCCGCCCAGCAGGAACGGTGTACCGCCGTCGCGCAGCGCGCCCGCGAGTCGTTCCGCGGTCTCGCGGTGGCCCGGGGTCATGCAGAGCGTCGTACCGTCCGTGAAGACGTACACGTCGAGCGTGCCCAGCGGGCCGGGGCGGACGTCGGCCAGCGCGGTACGGGCGTCGGCCAGCTCTTCGAGCCGCGCGACCGTGCGCTCGTGGTCGGTGACGACCGGCGTGCGGACCGGCACGAAGTCCGGGTGCGAGGGGTGCCTGCGGCGGGCGGCCGCCAGCTCCGGGGAGTCCTCGGCGAATTCACCGACCTCGCTGACCTCACTCACCTCGCTCAGCTCGGGCAGTCCGTCGAAGTTCCCGTACTCCCCGAGGTCTTCCAGGTCGTCGTACTCACCGAGCTCGGCGGCGTCGGCGCCCAGGTCGCCGCGCTCGCGCAGCTCGGCGAGTTCCGCCAGCTCCGCGAGGTCGTCGTAGTCGTCGTCGGTGGCACGGCGGGCGCGGTCCGCACGGTCGAGGGCGTCCAGGTCCAGCGCCTCCAGACCCACGAAGTCGGCCTGGCGCGGCACGTAGAACGGTCCGTCGTCGGCGCCGGGACCGGTGAGGCCGCCCAGCAGCGACGGCGCGTCGGTCGCGTCGCGGGCCTCCTGCGCGGCCCAGAAGGCACGCGCCTCGGCCAGCTCCCGCTCGCGCTCCTCGGCCAGGGCCTCGGCCACCGCGAGCCGTATGTCCTCGGTGGAGGTGGCGGCGGCCGGTGCCGGTTCGCCGGAGCGTGCCTGCGGTACGGCGGCGCCGCGGCCGCCCTGGTTGGTCAGGGACAGCTCGCCGCGCAGGGCAGTGACCTCTCGCCGTAGCCCGTGTGCGGCGTGCAGGGCGGCGACGCCCACGGCCGTGGCGGCGGCCGTGGTGAGCAGCAGGGCAATAGACATGGCGCTCACTGACTTACTCCCGGTCTTCAATGGTCCCCCGACTTCCTACATCAGCTTGTCGTGGGGGCGCGCACGTCGGCAGTGCATTACGTCATGAATTGGACAGGTCTTTCGACCTTATGATCAGCCCCATTGCCGCCGCGACCAGCGTAAATGGGTCTCCCCCAGCAGGTAGGTCACATCCTGGGGGAGATTGAGTCACGACTGGGGCTCGACCGGGTTCAGCTCAGCCGCTCGATGACCATCGCCATACCCTGGCCACCGCCGACGCACATGGTCTCCAGGCCGAACTGCTTGTCGTGGAACTGGAGCCCGTTGATGAGCGTGCCCGTGATCCTCGCACCCGTCATACCGAAGGGGTGGCCGACGGCGATGGCGCCGCCGTTGACGTTGAGCTTGTCGAGGTCGACGCCCAGGCCCCGGTAGGAGGGGATGACCTGAGCCGCGAACGCCTCGTTGATCTCCACCAGGTCGATGTCACCGATGCCCAGGCCCGCGCGGCCCAGCGCCTGCTTGCTGGCCTCGACGGGGCCGTACCCCATGATCTCCGGCGAGAGGGCGGAGACACCGGTGGAGACGATGCGGGCCAGCGGGGTCAGGCCCAGCTCGCGCGCCTTGGTGTCCGACATGATCACGAGCGCCGCCGCGCCGTCGTTGAGCGGGCAGCAGTTGCCGGCCGTGACCAGGCCGTCCGGGCGGAAGACGGGCTTGAGGCCCTGGGTGCCCTCCAGGGTGATGCCGGCGCGGGGGCCGTCGTCCTTGGCGACCACGGTGCCGTCGGGGGTGGTGACAGGGGTGATCTCGCGCTCCCAGAAGCCGTTCTTGATGGCTTCCTCGGCGAGATTCTGCGACCGGACGCCGAACTCGTCCATCTCCAGGCGCGTGATGCCCTTGAGCCGGGCCAGATTCTCGGCGGTCTGCCCCATGGAGATGTACGCGTCGGGGAGAAGACCGTCCTCGCGCGGGTCGTGCCAGTCGGCGCCCTCGGAGGCCGAGACGGTGGCGGTACGGGCCTCGGCCTCGGCGAAGAGGGGGTTGTGGGCGGGCGCGCCGTCGCTGGAGCCGTTGACCGAGCGGGACACCATCTCGACACCGGCCGAGATGAAGACGTCGCCCTCGCCCGCCTTGATGGCGTGCAGCGCCATGCGGGAGGTCTGGAGCGAGGACGAGCAGTAGCGGGTGATGGTGCAGCCGGGCAGATGGTCCATCCCCATCTGTACGGCGACGATCCGGCCCAGGTTGTGGCCCTGCTCGCCGCCGGGGAGACCGCAGCCGAGCATCAGGTCGTCGATGTCGCGCGGGTCCAGCTCGGGGATCTTGGCGAGTGCGGCCTGAATGATGGTCGCGGTCAGGTCGTCGGGCCGCAGCTCCTTCAGGGAGCCCTTGAAGGCCCGGCCGATGGGGGAGCGGGCGGCAGAGACGATCACGGCTTCGGGCATCACGGCTCCAGTGGGGCGGGTGCGGTACGGCGGTAGTGCCGTCTTGTGAAGTTACCCGCACGTACGGCGCGGGGTCACCCGGCCCGTCGTGTGACGAGGGCCGCAGTGTGCTTTCCGAGATCCAGTGTGGTCCTCACGCGCCGAACGTGACGGCACCGCCGGCCCGGCGCGGACCGCGGGGGCGTCCCGCGCGTCCGGCGTGCACCGCACGGCCCGTCCCGCCGCGGACCACGGGCCCGCGTGTCCGGCGTCCACCGCAGGGCCCGTCCGTCGAGCCCGGCCCCTCCCGCCGGACCGCGAGCCGGTACGGCGCCGGGGACGGGGTTCGGCCGTCGTGAGGCCCTCGTCCCGGGGACGGACCCCGTCGTCCGTCGTGGCAGCCGCACGGTGCGGTCCGTCCGTCGTGCAGGCTCCGCCGGGGAGGGTCCCGGCGGACGGGGCCCGGTCGGCGGGTCAGGCGCGGCGGGCACCCTCCTTCGGTGTGGGCGGGGGCGCCGCCGGCTCCGTCTGGGTCGGTTCCGCCGCCGGCAGGCGCCGGCGCCTGCGGTGCTTGAGCAGGGCCCACGGCGCCCGTGCGCCCGTGACCTCCGTGCCCGCCTCGGCCGCTGCCGCCGACGCCGCCTTCGCCACCGGCAGCATGTCCTCGTCGCGCGCGGAGTCCAGATGGTCCGTCTCCGGCCACAGACCCAGCACGGCGCAGAGCGTCGGCAGGACGGCCATCGCCGCCGTCGCGTACCCCTCCGCCGACGGGTGGTAGTTGTCGGCGCCGAACATCTCGCGGGGATTCGCCTCGAACTCCGGCCCAAGCAGGTCGCCGAGCGAGACCGTACGGCTGCCCTGCTCGACCGCGACGATCGTCTGGGCCGCCGCCAGCTGTCTGCTCACCCGGCGGGCCAGCCAGCGCAGCGGCTGATACACCGGCTCGATCGTCCCCAGGTCGGGACACGTGCCGACGACGACCTCCGAGCCCGCCGTCCGCAACCGCCGTACCGCCGCCGCGAGATAGCGGACCGAGGCGGTGGCCGACATCCGATGGGTGACATCGTTCGCCCCGATTATGATCACGCACACGTCCGGGGCCGGGAACGCGTCCGAGAGCAGCAGCGTCACCTGCCGTTCCAGATCGTCCGACTGCGCGCCCGGCAGCGCCACGTTCCGCAGGTCCACCGGGCGCTCCGCCACCGCCGCCAGACCCGAGGCGAGGAGCGCCCCCGGTGTCTGGCCCGCTCGCCGCACGCCCTGCCCCGCCGCCGTGGAGTCGCCGAGGACGCCCATCCGCAGGGGGTCGGTGTGTCCGTACGCCAGCCCGTACCAACCGTTGCCCCGGGGCGGGACCGGCGCCCTGCCGCCGCCGACGGACCGCTTCGCCAGCTGGACCTCGGCCAGCACGAGCCCCACTCCGGCCGCACCGATCAGACCGACACTCCCACCGCCGTAGGCGGCGCCCGCCGCGATCCGCCGTGCCACTCTCGCTCTCGACACAGTCCGGGTCACCTCCCTGTAGCCGTTCACACGCTGTAGCCGTTCACACACCGCAATAAGACCAGCAAGAGGTAATTGCCCCGTAACGGCCGTGGCCCAATCTCCTACGCCTGCGCATACGCTGGCCGGACCATCACGGAGACCCCGGAGACAACGGTGCAATTCCACGACTCGATGATCAGTCTGGTTGGCAATACCCCGCTGCTGAAGCTGGGCAATGTGACCTCGGGCATTCAGGCGACAGTTCTGGCCAAGGTCGAATACTTCAATCCGGGCGGTTCGGTGAAGGACCGGATCGCCCTGCGCATGATCGAGGCCGCGGAGGAGAGCGGCGAACTCCGGCCCGGCGGCACGATCGTCGAACCGACGAGCGGGAACACCGGCGTCGGACTCGCGATCGTGGCCCAGCAGAAGGGCTACCACTGCATTTTCGTCTGCCCCGACAAAGTCTCCACGGACAAGATCAATGTGCTGCGGGCGTACGGCGCGGATGTCGTCGTCTGCCCCACGGCGGTCGACCCCGAGCACCCCGACTCGTACTACAACGTCTCCGACCGGCTGGTGCGCGAGACGCCGGGTGCGTGGAAGCCGGACCAGTACAGCAACCCGAACAACCCGCGCTCGCACTACGAGACCACCGGTCCCGAGCTGTGGGAGCAGACGGACGGGCGGATCACCCACTTCGTCACCGGCATCGGCACGGGCGGCACGATCAGCGGCACCGGCCGGTATCTGAAGGAGGTCAGCGACGGGCGCGTCAAGATCGTCGGCGCCGACCCCGAGGGCTCCGTCTACTCGGGCGGCTCCGGCCGCCCGTATCTGGTCGAGGGCGTCGGCGAGGACTTCTGGCCGAGCGCGTACGACCGGACCGTCACGGACGAGATCGTCCCCGTGTCCGACAAGGACTCCTTCCAGATGACGCGACGCCTCGCCAAGGAGGAGGGCCTGCTGGTCGGCGGCTCCTGCGGCATGGCGGTCGTGGCGGCGCTGCGGGTCGCCGAGGGGCTCGGCCCGGACGACGTGGTGGTCGTCCTGCTCCCCGACAGCGGCCGGGGCTATCTCAGCAAGATCTTCAACGACGAGTGGATGAACGACTACGGCTTCCTGGAGCAGGCCGGGGACGCCCCGCGCGTCGGTGACGTCCTGCGGTACAAGGAGGGCAGTCTCCTTCCCTCGCTCGTTCATATGCACCCCGAGGAGACGGTCGGCGAGGCGATCGAGGTCCTGCGCGAGTACGGCGTCTCGCAGATGCCGATCGTGAAGCCCGGCGCCGGCCACCCGGACGTGATGGCGGCCGAGGTCATCGGCTCCGTCGTGGAGCGCGACCTGCTCGACGCGCTCTTCGGCCGGCGGGCCTCGCTCGGCGACCCCCTGGAGAAGCACATGTCGGGGCCGCTGCCGCAGGTCGGCTCGGGGGAGCCGGTGGCCGATCTGATGACCGCGCTGAGCGGTGCCAACGCCGCCGCCGCTGCGATCGTGCTGGTGGAGGGCAAGCCGACGGGTGTGGTGAGCCGGCAGGACCTGCTCGCGTTCCTCGCGAAGGAAGCCAAGTAGGCGGTGTCCGAGCGGGCCCGGAGCGGGCCCGCGACCCCCTGGACCGGCGCCCGGCCGGGACCCCGCGGGCGGCTTCGTGAAAGTGGTACCGGCGTGACATCTACGCGCAGTACGCGCTTAACACGGCTCGGCCACAGTAGTTCTCGTCGGCGTCAGTGATCTCCGGAGCGGCTCCCGGACCCATGGACGCCACCGGGAAGCGGTGCCGGTACTGACCCGGCCCGGGACCCTCGCGGGGACCGCCGTCGTCCCGCCCTCCGGAAACGGGGGTGCGGCGGTCCCCGCCACATCTTTCTTCCACGACGTGCCACGACGGCCGGTCCGCCCGCGGACCGGCCGTCGTGCTGTGCGGGGTCAGTCCTCCCAGTCGGAGGACTGCTTGGGCCGGTCGGCGCGCCGGCGTGACCAGGGCATTCCGTCGGCCACGTGGGCCACGTTCACCCCGACGATGCCCAGCCAGGCCACGCAGAGCCCCGCGAAGTCCGCCTGCACGACGGCGATCGCGGAGAGCGGGATGGCGAGCACCAGCGAGATGATGCCGAAGCCGTACCGCTCGGCGAACGACTCCTCCGTACTGGGCGGGCGGGCGCCGCGTGCGACGACCATCTGCTGTTCGGCGAGCTGACGCCGGACACGGCGGTCGGTCGTGTGGTCGAGGCGCTGATCGAGCTTCTCCAGGAAGGACTCGATGAGCGCGGACTCGTACTCGGGCCCCAGCTCTCGGCGGGCCTGAAGGGTGGCGTCGAGCTCTTTCTTGAGCTCAGGGTCGCGGGCTTCCATGGCGACAACGGTACGAAGGCGCGGGCACCCCGGTCAGTGGGGCTATCCCCCCTCTTTGCCTCCGGGGCACCTGACCGCGGGTCGGGATCTGCCCGTTACGCCACCGGTCGAAATGACCGCTAATCTCATGACATGAGTAATGGCCCCAGCCTGGACACCCGGCGGTGCGCGCCGACGTGTCGTACGTTTCGTACGCCACGCGCGCCGGCGATCGGCTGAACGGATTGCCACGTTCCGAAGGGGTGCCCCATATGGCGGACCATGTGCCGTGCGAGTCGCCGTACGACCTGCCGGACGACCCCGCCGCCGTACGGCCCGCCCTCGTCGTCCTCGACGGACAGAGCCTCCCGGTCGCCGACATCGTCCGGCTGGCCGAGGGGACCGCCCGCCCCGTGCCCGGCACCGACGCCATGAAGCGCGTCGAGCAGTCCTGGCACAGCGCGCGCGAACTCGCCGCGTCCGGCCGCGTCTACGGCCGCTCCACCGGCGTCGGCGCGAACCGTACCGAGACCGTCCCCTCCGACGCCGCCGCCGACCACGGACTGCGCTTGCTGCGCAGTCACGCCGGCGCGATCGGCCGTCCCCTGCCCGCCCGCGAGGTCCGCGCCATGCTCGCTGTCCGGGCCAACCAGCTCCTCGCCGGCGGCGCCGGACTGCGCCCCACCGTCGTCACCGCCCTCTGCGACGCCCTGACCGCCGGCGCGCACCCCGTCGTCAACGAGTTCGGCTCCGTCGGTACCGGCGACATCGCCGCCCTCTCCCAACTGGGCCTCGCCCTTGTCGGCGAACACCCCTGGCAGGGCGGCCGGCCGCCCGAGTCCGGGCCTCTCGACAACAACGACGCCCTCGCCCTCATCAGCAGCAACGCTCTGACGCTCGGTCAGGCCGCCCTCGCGCTGGACGAGTTGGGGCGGCTCATCGCCGCCACGGAACTCGTCGCCGCGCTCTCGCTGTTCGCCGTGGACGGCAGTTACGAGGCGTACGCCGAACCGGTCCACGCCGCGCGCCCGCACCCCGGGTCGTACGCCGTCGCCACCCGGATGCGGCACATCCTCGGCGCCCCCGAACGCCCCACCCCGCCGCTCGGCCGCATCCAGGACCCGTACGGCTTCCGCTGCGTCCCCCAGATCCACGGACCGGCGCGGGACGCCGCCGGAGCGCTGGAGAGCGCGCTCGCCGTCGAGATCAACTCCGCCGCCGAGAACCCGCTGATCTGTCCGGGCACGGACGACGACCTGGCGCCCGCCGCGTACCACCACGGCGGCTTCTACCTCGCCCAACTTGCCCTGGCGCTCGACCACTTCAGGCTCGCCGTCGTCCAGACCGCGAGGCTCTCCACCTCCCGGCTCTCGGCGCTGAACGAGCCGGCCTTCACCCGCCTGCGGCCCTTCCTCGCCGACGCCGAGCCCGCGAGCTCCGGCGTGATGATCCTGGAGTACGCGGCCGGGGCCGCCCTCGGTGACCTGCGCGCGTTCTCGGCGCCGGCCTCGCTCGGGCACGCGGTACTGTCCCGTGGCGTGGAGGAGCAGGCCAGCTTCGCGTCGCTGGCCGCGCTCCAGACGCTGCGGGCGTGCGAGCCGTACCGTCTGGTCGTCGGCTGCGAACTCGTCGCCGCCGTGAGGGCGTTGCGCCAGCGCGGCCTCAGGCCCGAGGCCGGACTGCCCGTCGGCAGAGCCTTCGCGCTGGCCGAGTCCGTACTGGAGGCGGAGATCGCCGACCGGCCGCTGACCGATGATGTGACGGCGGCGGCGCGGCTGCTCGACGAACTCGCCGGCACGGCTGACGACATGACACGTACGGGCCCGGTGGGTGGCACCGGCATGACAGGCACGACGAGGGGGATCGCGTGAGCGACAGTCCGGCCGCTCGGCTCCAGGAGCTCTTCGAGGGCCACCGGCTCACGCCCACCCAGCGGCGTATCGCGCACAGCATGGTGCGCCGGGCAGCCGACGCGCCGTTCCTGTCCAGCGTCGAGCTGGCGGAACTCGCCGGGGTCAGCCAGCCGTCGGTGACCCGGTTCGCCGTCGCGCTCGGCTTCGACGGCTACCCGGCGCTGCGCAAGCACCTGCGGGACGTCGCGCCCGCCGACCGGGGCGCGGGCGAGTCCGAGTACAACGAGTACCAGCAGGCCGTGCACGCCGAGGTGGAGAATCTGCGGCAGCTGGCCGACCTGCTCGCCGACCCGGGGCCCGTCGAGCGGGCGGGCCGCGTACTCGCCGCGTCCACCCCGCTGCTCGTCCTCGGTCTGCGCGCCGCCTCCGCCCAGGCCAAGGGCTTCGCCTACTTCGCCGCGAAGGTCCATCCCGACATCCGGCTCCTCGACGAGGGCGGCACGATGCTCGCCGACCGGGTCGACGCGGCGCGGCGCGCGGGCGCGAGCGCCCTGCTCTGCTTCGCGCTGCCGCGCCACCCCAAGGAGGTCGTGGAGGCGCTGGACTACGCGCGCGCGGCCGGGCTGTTCGTGGTCACGGTCGCCGACTCGGCCTTCGCGCCGGTCGCCTCCCACAGCGACCTGCTGATCCCGGCGGCCGTCGGCACGGGCCTCGCCTTCGACACGGCGTGCGCGCCGATGCTCCTGGGCCGGGTGCTGCTGGAGGCGATGTGCGACGACCTGCCGGACGCGCAGGCGCGCCTGGAGGAGTTCGACGGGCGGGCGGCCGCCCGGGGCCTCTTCGTCGAATAAGTTCGCCCGTTCTCAGGAAAAGCTCAGGAAACGCCATTAATCTGCCCGCCAAAACTTCTGTGAAGAGGAGGCGGCCGTGGGACGCGGAGGGCAGCAGTCGCTGGCGCGGGTGGCGGTGATCGTCAGGGCCGGTGCGGCCCCGATGTGGTGGCTCGGGGTCCTGGCGGCCGGGATCGGGGTGTTCATCCCCGGACCGACCGGCCGCTGGGCCGGGTTGTACGTCGGGGTGGCGCTGTTCGTGCTGAGTGCGGCGGCCGTCGCACTCGTACGGCGACGGCGGTACGGCGGCTGGGCCGAAGCCGCCTCGCGCGCGGGGAAGTTCGACTACCTCCAGGACCGCGCGGTGACGCTGCGGGTCTGGCGGCGCGCCCATGTGTGGTGGCTGGTGGGCGGGTTCCTCGCGGCGGTGGGAGTCTCCTTCGCCGTACCGGTCGCGGGCGGCGCGGCTCTCGCGGGCGCCGGAGCCGGGCTGTGGCTCAAGGCCGTACTGCTGGGGCGCGGTGAGCGCGCGGGCGGGGAACTGCTCTGGGTCCGTACCGACTGGGCCGGACGCGGCAGCCCCGTCGGCGAGAAGGTCAAGGGCTTCCGTACGACCGGCCTGGAGGCGGGGGACGCCGCACCGGGTGGGGCGCGGCGACCCCGCGACAAGCAGGCGAAGAAGGCCCAGCGGGCCGAGCAGGCGAAGAAGGCCAAAGTGGTCCGGGAGGCCAAGGCGGGCAAGGGTGCCAAGTCGGCCAAGGGCGCCGAGTCGGCCAGGGCGGGCAAGGGTGCCAAGCCCGGCAAGGCCGCCGAGCCCGCCTCGGGAGCCCCCGTCACACCTCCAGTTCGTTCTCGATCTTCTTGAGCTGGTGTCTGGCCATCGCCAGATTCGCCCGCTGCTTGTCCAGCGCCACATAGAGGAACAGACCGTTGTTGCCACGGCCCTTGAGCAGCCGGATCAGGTGGTACTGGCCGCCGAGGGT
Source organism: Streptomyces sp. NPDC051217 (assembly GCF_044455465.1). Classification (NCBI taxonomy): domain Bacteria; kingdom Bacillati; phylum Actinomycetota; class Actinomycetes; order Kitasatosporales; family Streptomycetaceae; genus Streptomyces; species Streptomyces sp. NPDC051217. Next base: position 87,723 of record NZ_JBITEV010000010.1, on the reverse strand, counting down.
GATCAGGATGTCCTCGATCTCGTCCTTCATCCCCAGCATCTCCATGGTGCGCACCTTGGCCCGCACCACATCGGTGTTCCCGGCGGCGGCGACCGTCAGATCGAGGTCCTTGCCGCCGCCGACGGTGCCGAGGGCCATGCCGCTGGTGTAGTCGACGAGGGCGGCCCCGACGGCGCCTTCGATGGAGGTCGTGGCTTCTTTGAGAGCCGCTTCGGTGTTGGCCATGAACGTCGCACTTCCTTTTCGTCTCTGGGTCGCTCGGGCGGGTGTTCTGCTCGGGGTCATGGATCAGGCGTTCTCCGGTCGTTCGAGGGAGCCGGCGAGCGCGCCGTCCACGAGTGCGCCGATCCGCGCGCCGGACCGGCGCGCCTCCAGATGGAGGCGGCCGACATTGATCCGCGGCTCGGCGAGCACGGTGAGGACGGCGGAGCCGCCGGCGGCGTACGTGGCCACATAGCCGCGCTCGCCCCTGATGAGCAGTTCGCGGAAGCCACCCCGGCCCGTGCTGTCGGTCAGCCGCAGGGAGACGCCGAGCGCGGCGGCGGTCAGGGCGGCGATGCCCTCCGGTTCGACACCGGCCTCGGCGCCGACCGCCATTCCGGCATCTACGCCGGCGGCCGAGATCTCCTCGGCGAGGACGAGACCGTCGGTGCTCGCCGCCAGCGCGCCGGTGACCTGGGGGATACGGGCGCGCAGGCGCCGTAACTCCCCGAGGACCTCGTCCTCCGCCGTCATCAGCTGTCTCCTCTCGCCGCGCAGCCGCAGGGCGCGTCTCACAGGCTTGCCTCCAAGGCGTCACGGAGCCGGCGGAGCAGCCCGATGTCGGAGTCGGAGACCTCGGTGATCCAGCCGGGCAGGACCGGGCGGGCGTCCCGCGGTGGATCGGGAGGTGTGCCGACCAGCCCGGCCGCCGCCAGCCGCCGTACCTCCAGGAGGGTGTGGAACGCGGGACGGCCCAGGGCCCAGGCGATGCCCGCCGGGGTCCGTACGCCGTCGGCCAGTTCCAGCAGCGCGCGCTGGCGGTGGGTGACCGACTGGCCGGGCGCGGGCGCCCGGGGCACCACCGGCGAGGTGTCGACCGCCGGGTACGGCCAGACCTGGTCGAGCAGTTCACGGCGGCGCAGCGTCTCGCGTTCGACGGCCGCCGCCGGGACGGGTCGCACCGGTCCGATCCAGTGCGCGACGCCGTAGCGGAACCGGGTGGGGCCGCTGCCCGGTGCGAGCGCGAAGAACGCGGCGTCGTACAGCGCGCCGAGATGGCAGATCTCCAGTTCCCCACCGCCTATCCCGCCGCTGTCCACGAGGAATCGCCCGACCTCGCCGCGGGCTCCGGCCTCGTCGACCGCCCGCTGCCAGCCTTCGTGCGGCAGCCGGCCGCCGGTGGTCAGCAGGGTGTCGATGCCGGGCGCGACCGGGCTCTCGGCGTGCACGACGCGGCCTTCGGAGAGATAGAGCGTGCCGTGGTCGCGCAGGAGGGCGCCGGTGGCGCGTTCGTTCGCCAGGCGGACGAGCATGGGCGAGACGGGGGAGGGGGTGGTCGCGGGAGAGGCGGCGCGGGCCGCCGTGTCTGCGTTCATGCCAGTACCAGCCGTTCGGCGAGCTGTTGGAGCCGGAGCCGGGCGAGAGCGAGATTCCCGGTGTCGCGGTCGAGCCACAGATGGAGGAAGACGCTGCTGTCGAAGGTCGTCTCGACGAAACGCAGCACGTGGTAGCCGGTGCGGGTGGTGACGATCAGGTCCTCGACGGGAGGGCCCTTCGCGTTCCCGGCCTCGGGCCGTATCCGCTCGGCGGCGGGCGCGAAGGCGGGGTACTCGGCGGCGGCCCGTGCCAGTTCGGCGGTCTCGGTCGCGGTCGTCTCGTGATCGCCGTTGGGCGACTCGCCGGCCGTACCGAGCGCGAGACCGCTGGTCCAGTCGACGATCGCGGCTCCGCGAGCGCCGGGCAGGGCCATGATCTCGTGCAGGCATGCGTCGATTCCGGGCACGCGGACTTCCCTCCCAGCCGATCGTGAGTAGGCACCGTCGTGCGGCAGTGACGGCGAGATTACGCAACGTCCGTACGGGGGAAGGGATTTCGGGCATTTTCCATCGGAACATGCCCCGCGGCGCTAGGGTCGGCGCACGAGAACGGCCCGGGGCGGCCTTGCGTGTCGTCCCGTGGCCGTCGCGTGCCGTCGCGTGCCGTCCTGGGAAAATCCGGTGTGACGTGCTACTTCGTCACGTCACCGCCAGTCTTCGCGTGTTCCTCCGAACGCGCCTTCAGCACCAGCTTGTTGACCGCCCACAGCGCGATTCCGATCGCCAGCAGCACCCCGGCCCGGATGTAGACGTCGGCGGCGCGGTCGGCCAGCGGACTGGCCAGGATCAGCGCGGTGATCGCGCCCAGCACGGGCACGATCGTCGGCGCGCGGAAGTGCCGGTGCTCGACCGGGTCCCGGCGCAGCACCAGCGCGGCGACGTTGACCACGAAGAACACGCACAGCAGCAGGAACGACGTCGTGTCCCCGAGCCCCTGGATCTCGCCGGTCGACACCAGCCCGATGGCGAGCAGCGACACGAAGACGATGCCCACGACCGGCGTACGGCGTACGGGGAGCACCCGGCCCATGGCCTTCGGCAGGATGCGTTCGTTGGCCATGCCGTAGCAGAGCCGCGAGGCCATCATGATGTTGATCAGCGCGGAGTTGGTGACGGCGAAGAGCGCGATCAGGGCGAAGAGTTTCGGCGGGAAGTCGACTCCGCCGGCCTTCACCACTTCCAGCAGTGGCCCGCTGGAGCCCTCCAGGGTCCTGTAGTCCACCAGGAGCGACGAGACGAGGGCGACCAGGATGTAGATGGTGCCGGTGACCGCGACGCCGATGAAGATCGCGCGCGGGAAGGTCCGCGTCGGATCCTTGGTCTCCTCGGCCATGTTGACCGAGTCCTCGAATCCGACGAACGCGAAGAAGGCGAGGGCGGTCGCGCCGAGCACGCCGGTCATCAGGGAGAAGCCGGTGCCGCTCGCCTCGAAGTCGGTGAGCCGCGACGGCTCGCCGTCACCGGTGAGGACCGCGTACGCGCCGATGCCGAGGATGATCGCCAGACCGCTCACCTCGACCAGGGTGAGCACCACGTTGGTCTTCACCGACTCCGAGACACCGCGCAGATTCAGCGTCGCGAGCGCGACGACGAACGCGATCGCGACCAGGGTCGGCGGGATCGCGTCGGTGAACTCGGCCAGGTAGTCGCCGCTGAACGCGCGGGCCGCGGCGCTCGCCGACGACAGGCCCGAGCACATCACCATGAAGGCGACGATGAAGGTCAGGAACGGGACCTTGAACGCCTTCTGGGTGTAGAGCGCGGCACCGGCGGCCTTCGGGTACTTGCCGACGAGTTCCACGTACGAGGTGGCCGTCAGGATCGCGACGACGAAGCCGATCGCGAACGGCACCCAGAGCGCGCCGCCGACCCTGCCCGCGACCTGGCCGGTGGTGGCGTAGATGCCGGTGCCGAGGATGTCGCCGATGACGAACAGGATCAGCAGCTTGGGGCCGAGGGCGCGTTTGAGTTCGGGTTTGTCGCCGGCGGGCCCCGGTGTGTCCGCCGCCGTGGGTGTTTCCGATGTGGGCATGCGATGACCTCCCCCGTTTGGTGGTGGGAAGTGTTCTGCCCTGTGCGGTGGCGCTGATGCCTGCGCGTCCGGCCATCCGGGCCAGCGGGAGGTCCGGCGGCAGGTCCGGCGGTCAGTCCCGTACGAGCGCGTCCGGATGCCCGCCGCCCGACTCGGCGACGATCTCCGCGACGGTCTGCGCCGGCCGTACGGTGGCGAACCGCACCGCCCCCGCCGTCGCGCCCGCCGTCACCGTGAAACCGTGGATGCCGGGCCGGGCCAGGCTGTTGTACGCGTAATGGTTGGCGAAGTAGTACGCGCCGGTGTCCAGAGCCGCGACGACATCGCCCTGCTCCAGCAGCGGCAGGGGCCGGTCCGTGGCCAGCACGTCACCCGCGAAGCAGGCCGGGCCCGCGATGTCCTGGTTGACGTCCGGGCCGTCCTTTTGCCGGCCCTCGGCGTCGTACGCGGCGATGCGCAGCGGCCACGACTCCGGGTTGTAGACGGTACGGGTGGCGATCTGCACGCCCGCGTGGGTCACGGCGATGGGCCGGCCGCCGGCGGACTTCGCGTACTCGACCCGGGCCAGGACCGTGCCGTGCTTGGCGAGCAGGGAGCGGCCGAACTCGGTGACGAGCCCGTAGCGGCCGTCGAACAGGCCGGGGACGGTGGCCTTCAGGAGACGGGCGTAGTCGGCGTAGGTGGGGGTCTGCTCGTCGGAGGAGAAGTTGACCGGGAGGCCGCCCCCGATGTCGATCGTGTCGACCTGCTGCCGGCCCGCCGCCGCGTTGATCTCCTCGGCCAGTTCGTGAACGGTCCGGACGCCCTCGGCCATGAGGGCGAACGGCACGCCCTGGGAGCCGGAGTGGGTGTGCAGCCGGGTCAGCCAGGGCCGGTCCAGGAAGGCCTGGACGACCCAGGCGCGGGCGCCCTCGTCGCGCAGCGCGACGCCGAACTTGGACGTCGCCGTCGCCGTGGAAAGGGCGCCGATGGAGCCGCCGCCGGTCTGCGGGTTGACCCGTAGGCCGATCGGGGAACGGGTGGGCGCCGAGCGCTGGAGAGCGTCGAGGCGGGTGAGCTCCTGGGGGTTGTCGGCGTTGACCGCGATGCCCAGGGAGAGGGCCTCGCGCAGTTCGGCGGGCGTCTTGGCGGGGGAGTCCAGGACGGTGCGCTCGGGCGGGATCGCGGCGGCGCGCGCGATGCCCAGCTCACCGGGGCTCGCGACCTCGGCGCCGACGCCCTCGTCGCGCAGCAGGCGCAGGACGGGCACGAGGGGCGCGGCCTTGACGGCGAAGGCGTGCAGCACGCGGGTGTCCGGGGCGGTGACGGCGGCGAAGGCGGCGTGGAGCGCGGCGACGGAGGCGCGAATGCCCGCCACGTCGAGGAGGGCGACGATCGGGTCGGCCTCGGTGAGCAGCCCCCGCTCGACGGCGGCCCGTACCGCGAGATCGCGCCGGGTGGCGGCTTCCCTCGCCGCCTCCGGTCCCGCGTAGCCGGTGGCGATCTCTTCACGGCTGTCCTCGCCGCTGCCCTTGCTTGTCTCTTCGACCGTGCCGGTGTCCTCGATCATGCGTGTCAGCCAATCATCCGGCCGCCGGTTGCTCCACTGTTGACTACATCTATTCAGGCCCCGAGTATGTGAATAGATCGGCCAACAGTGGAGCAGTGACGGAGGAGGCACCCGCCATGTCAGGACCCCGACCCGTACGGGCACCGCGCGGTACGGAACTGAGCGCCCTGGGATGGCAGCAGGAAGCCGCCCTCCGCATGCTCCAGAACAACCTCGATCCCGAGGTCGCCGAACACCCGGACCAGCTCGTCGTCTACGGCGGCACGGGCAAGGCGGCGCGCGACTGGCGCTCCTTCGACGCGATGACGCGCACGCTGCGGACGCTGAAGCAGGACGAGACGATGCTCGTCCAGTCCGGCCGCCCGGTGGGTGTGACGCAGACCCACGAGTGGGCGCCGCGCGTGCTGATCGCCAACTCGAACCTGGTCGGCGACTGGGCCAACTGGGAGGAGTTCCGCCGTCTGGAACAGCTCGGCCTCACCATGTACGGCCAGATGACCGCCGGCTCCTGGATCTACATCGGCACGCAGGGCATCCTCCAGGGCACGTACGAGACATTCGCCGCTGTCGCCGCGAAGAAGTTTGCCGGCACGCTCGCCGGGACGATCACCCTCACCGCCGGGCTCGGCGGGATGGGCGGCGCGCAGCCGCTGGCCGTGACCATGAACGACGGGGTCGCGATCTGTATCGACTGCGACCCGCGCGCCATCGACCGCCGCATCGAGCACCGTTTCCTGGACGTGCGGGCCGACTCCCCGGAGCACGCGCTCCAGCTCGCCACCGAGGCCCGTGACGCGCGCCGGCCCCTGTCGATCGGGCTGCTCGGCAACGCGGCGGAGCTGCTGCCCCGGATGCTCGCCGAAGGCGCGCCGATCGACATCGTCACCGACCAGACGTCGGCGCACGACCCGCTGGCGTATCTGCCGCTGGGCGTCGACTTCGACGACATGGCGTCGTACGCCGCCGAGAAGCCGGCCGACTTCACGCTCCGCGCCCGCGAGTCGATGGCGCGGCACGTGGAGGCGATGGTGGGCTTCATGGACGCGGGCGCCGAGGTCTTCGACTACGGCAACTCCATCCGGGGCGAGGCCCAACTGGCAGGCTACGAGCGGGCGTTCGCCTTCCCCGGGTTCGTACCGGCCTATATCCGGCCGCTGTTCTGCGAGGGCCGGGGTCCGTTCCGCTGGGCGGCGCTGTCCGGCGAGGCGTCGGACATCCACAAGACGGACCAGGCGATCCTGGACCTCTTCCCGGAGGGCGACTCGCTCCAGAACGCGTCCCTGCACCGCTGGATCAAGATGGCCGGCGAACGCGTCCACTTCCAGGGCCTGCCCGCGCGCATCTGCTGGCTGGGCTACGGCGAGCGCGACAAGGCGGGCGAGCGCTTCAACGACATGGTGGCGAGCGGTGAACTGGCCGCGCCGGTCGTCATCGGCCGAGACCATCTGGACGCCGGGTCGGTCGCGTCCCCGTACCGCGAGACCGAGGCGATGCTCGACGGCTCGGACGCGATCGCCGACTGGCCACTGCTGAACGCCATGGTGAACGTCGCCTCCGGCGCGACCTGGGTCTCGATCCACCACGGCGGCGGCGTCGGCATGGGCCGCTCGATCCACGCGGGCCAGGTGACGGTCGCGGACGGCACGGAACTGGCGGCGGAGAAGATCCGCCGCGTCCTGACGAACGACCCGGGCATGGGAGTCATCCGCCACGTCGACGCGGGCTACGACACGGCGACGACGGTCGCGACGGAACGCGGTGTCCGCATCCCGATGCGGGAGAGCGAGTGACCCCCACCCGAGGCTCGGCCCCGGCCGGTGGCGACCGCCCCGCCGGGCCGGCGGTCCCGCCGGACGCGTCGGGCGAGCCGACGGCCTCGCCCAGCGCTTCGGGCGAAGCCTCCGCCGGGGCAGGAGAGGCCGCGAGGCCGGGCGCGGGCGGTGCGCGGCCACCCGCCCACGCGGCGGACGGTACGCGGCCACCCGCCCACGCGGCGGACGGTGCGCGGCCACCGGTCGGTGGCGGGGCGGCTTCCCCCGACGCTGCGGGTGAGGCACCCGCCGGGACCGCCGGGCCGGGCCCCGGAGGGGCGTCGGCCCCGGCCGGTGGCGGCCCTGGTGGTGTCTCCTTTCAGGAGATGTGGCGGGAGCTCGCGCCCATCGGGCGGGATCCCGGCAGCCGGGGGTACCGGCGGTATGCCTGGAGCGGGGCGGATCGGGAGTGCCGGGACTGGTTCCGGGCGCAGGTCGAGGCGCGTGGGCTTGCCTACGAGAGCGACCGGAACGGGAATCAGTGGGGCTGGCTCGGTGACCCGGGCGGCGGGGACGCCGTCGTCGTCGGGTCGCATCTGGACTCCGTGCCCGACGGTGGGGCCTTCGACGGGCCCCTCGGCGTCGTGTCCTCCTTCGCCGCGCTCGATGAACTCCGCCGCAGGGGAGCGGAGTTCACCCGGCCCGTCGCCGTCACCAACTTCGGTGACGAGGAGGGCGCCCGGTTCGGGCTCGCCTGCGTCGGCTCCCGGCTCACCGCCGGGCAGCTCACCCCGGAACAGGCGCACGCCCTGCGCGACGGGGACGGCGTCCCGCTGCCGCGCGCCATGGAGGCGGCCGGGTACGACCCGGACGCCATCGGGCCCGACCCCGAACGCCTCGCCCGCGTCGGTGCGTTCGTCGAGCTGCACGTCGAGCAGGGGCGCGCGCTCGACCTGACCGGTGACCCCGTCGGTATCGCCTCCTCCATCTGGCCGCACGGCCGCTGGCGCTTCGACTTCCACGGCGAGGCCAACCACGCGGGCACCACCCGCCTCGCCGACCGCCGCGACCCGATGCTCACCTACGCCGAGACCGTCCTCGCCGCCCGCCGCGAGGCGGCACTCGCCGGTGCCCTCGCCACCTTCGGCAAGATCGCCGTCGAACCCAATGGCGTGAACGCCATCCCCTCCCTCGTACGCGGCTGGCTCGACTCCCGCGCCGCCGACCAGGCCACCCTGGACACCGTCGTCACCGCGATCGAGGCGGCGGCGCACGAGCACGCCGAGCGCGCGGGCATCGATCTGCGGGTCGTACGGGAGTCCTTCACGCCCGTCGTCGAGTTCGCCCACAGCCTGCGCGACGAGGTCGGCAGGATCCTCGGCGGCAAGCTCCCCGTGCTCGGCACCGGCGCCGGTCACGACGCGGGTATTTTGTCCGGATCCATTCCGACCGCCATGCTGTTCGTACGGAACCCCACCGGCGTCTCGCACTCCCCGGCCGAGTTCGCGGCCGAGGACGACTGCGTGGCCGGTGTGCTCGCACTCGCCGACGTACTGGAAGGGCTGGCGTGCACGTGACCACTTACTGGCTGGAGCACGCCTGGCTCGACACCCACGTCGAACCGGCCGTGACCGTGACGGTCGCGGACGGCCGCATCACCGACGTACGCACCGGGGACGACACCCCGCCCGCCGGTGCCACGGCCCTGCGCGGGCTCACCCTCCCCGGCCTGGCCAACACCCACTCGCACGCCTTCCACCGCGCGCTGCGCGGCAAGGTCCAGGTCGGCTCCGGCACCTTCTGGACCTGGCGCGAGATGATGTATCAGGTCGCCTCCCGGCTCACCCCCGAGACCTACCACGCGCTCGCCCGCGCCGTGTACGCCGAGATGGCCCTGGCCGGCATCACCTCCGTCGGTGAATTCCACTATCTGCATCACGCTCCTGGCGGAACGCCCTACGACAATCCCAACGCGATGGGCGAGGCGCTGATCGCCGCCGCCGACGAGGCCGGGATCCGGATCACCCTCCTGGACACCGCCTATCTCTCCTCCGGCATCTCCAAACGGCGCGGCGGCAAGCCCCCGGACCGCCACCAGGTCCGCTTCTCCGACGGCACCGCCCACGCCTGGGCGGAGCGCGTGTCCGGCCTCGGGGACCGCTACACCAAGGACGACGACCATGTGCGGATCGGCGCCGCCGTCCACTCCGTACGCGCCGTGCCCGCCGAGCAGCTGTCGACCGTCGCCGAATGGGCCGAGGCCCGGGGGACCCCGCTCCATGTCCATCTCTCCGAACAGACCGCCGAGAACGACGCCTGCCTCGCCACCCACGACCGCACCCCCGCCCAGCTCCTGGCCGACCACGGGGTCCTCGGCCCCCGCACCACCGGCGTCCACAACACCCACCTCACCGACGAGGACATCGCCCTGCTGGGCTCCACCCGCACCGGCACCTGCATGTGCCCCACCACGGAACGCGACCTCGCCGACGGCATCGGCCCCGCCGCGCGGCTCCAGCACGCGGGCTCGCCCCTGTCGCTGGGCAGCGACAGCCACGCGGTGATCGACATTTTCGAAGAGGCTCGCTCCATGGAGCTCAACGAGCGGCTGCGCTCCCGCGTCCGGGGCCACTGGACGGCCGCCGCGCTCATCTCCGCCGCCACGGCCGACGGCCACGCGGCCCTCGGCAGGCCCGAGGGCGGCCGGATCGAGCCGGGCGCGCTCGCCGACCTCGTCACGATCGCCCTGGACTCCGTCAGGACAGCGGGACAGCTACCGAGACTGGGCGCCGAGACGGCCGTATTCGCCGCGACATCCGCGGACGTGCGTCACACGATCGTGGGCGGCCGCCATCTCGTACGAGACGGGGAGCACACCCTGATCCCCGACGTGCCCGGAGCCCTCGCCCGGTCCATCGCGGCCGTACGCGGCTGAAGGAGAGCGCCCCCACGATGAAGCCCGCCCACACGCCTGCCGGAACACCCGCGAGCATGCCCGCCGGACCGCCCATCCACCCGAGCGCCCCCACGGCCGCGCCCACCACCGCCATCACCAACATCGCCGCTCTGGTCACCAACGACCCCTCCCTCGGTGACGGATCCCCCATTGGTCTGATCCAGGACGCGGCCGTCGTCATCGGCGGCGACCGCGTCATCTGGGTCGGTGAATCAAGCAAAGCACCCGCCACTGACAACGCCGTCGACGCCGACGGCCGGGCCGTCGTCCCCGGTTTCGTCGACTCCCACTCCCACCTCGTCTTCGCGGGCGACCGCACCCAGGAGTTCAACGCCCGCATGTCGGGCCGCCCCTACTCCGCCGGCGGCATCCGCACCACCGTCACCGCGACCCGCGCCGCCACCGACGAGGCGCTGAGCGCCAACGTCGCCCGATACCTCGCCGAAGGCCTCCGCCAGGGCACCACCACCCAGGAGACCAAGTCCGGCTACGGCCTCACCGTCACCGACGAGGCGCGCGCGCTGCGCGCCGCGGCCCGCCACACCGACGAGGTCACCTACCTCGGCGCCCATATCGTCGCGCCCGAACTCGCCGACGACCCCGCCGCCTATGTCGGCCTCGTCACCGGCGACATGCTCGACGCCTGTGCCCCGTACGCCCGTTGGATCGACGTCTTCTGCGAGAAGGGCGCGTTCGACGGCGACCAGGCGCGCGCGATCCTCACCGCGGGCCGGGCCAAGGGCCTCCAACCGCGCGTGCACGCCAACCAGTTGTCGTACGGCCCGGGTGTTCGGCTCGCCGTCGAGATGGACGCCGCGTCCGCCGACCACTGCACCCACCTCACCGACGAGGACGTCGACGCGCTCGCCAACTCCCGTACGGTCGCGACGCTGCTGCCCGGCGCCGAGTTCTCCACCCGCGCCAAGTGGCCCGACGCCCGCCGGCTGCTCGACGCGGGCGCCACCGTCGCGCTGTCCACCGACTGCAACCCGGGCTCGTCCTTCACCTCGTCGATGGCGTTCTGCATCGCCCTCGCCGTACGCGACATGGGGATGACACCCGACGAGGCGATCTGGTCGGCCACGGCGGGCGGGGCCGCCGCTCTGCGCCGTACCGACGTCGGACGCCTCACCCGCGGCGCCCGCGCCGACCTCGTGATGCTCGACGCCCCGAGCCATGTCCATCTCGCCTACCGGCCGGGCGTGCCGCTGACCCGGGAGGTCTGGCGCGCCGGCGAACGCCTGCACTGAACCGGACCGGGACAACGACGAACCCCGGCCGCGGGCAAGGGACTTGCCGCGCCGCCGGGGTCCGTGGACGGACTGAGCAACGGTGTTACGCGTTCACCGACCACTTCTGGTTGGCCGCGCCCGTGCAGGTCCAGATCTGGGCCCGTGCCCCGTTGACCGAGGCGCCGCCCGTCACATCCATGCACTTGTTCGCCTGGATGTTCACGACGTCGTTCGCGCCCGACACGGCCCAGCGTTGATTACCCGCGCCGGAGCAGTCCCAGAGCTGGAGCTGCGCACCGTCGGCGGTGCTGTTGTCCTTCACGTCCAGGCACTTGCCGAGTGCCCGCAGCGAGTCGTTGGCGCCCCTGCTCCACTGCTGCGCGCCGGAGCCGTTGCAGTCGTAGAGCTGAACAGGCGTCCCGTTGGCGGAACTCGCGCCCGCCACGTCCAGGCACTTGCCGCCGAGACCGGTGATCGAACCGCCGGCGCCTCCTCCGCCGTCCGTCGTGACCCGCACGTAGTCGACGGTCAGGGTGCTCGGGAAGGGGGTGCTGCTGTTCGGGTCGCCGGGCCAGTAGCCGCCGACCGCGAGGTTCAGGATCAGGAAGAAGGGCTTGTTGAACACCCATTCCCGGCCGCCCAGATCGGCGGGCGTACGGGTCTGGAAGACGTTGCCGTCGACCGACCAGCGGATGGAGTTGGGCGACCAGTCGATCGCGAAGGTGTGGAAGGCGTCGGCGAACGCCTGGCCGCCGGGGAGGCTGTAGCCGGCGCCGATGCCGCCCGAGCCCGAGTAACCGGGGCCGTGCAGGGTGCCGTGCACGGTGTTCGGCTCGTAGCCGACGTTCTCCATGATGTCGATCTCGCCGCTGGCGGGCCAGCCGACATCGCCCATGTTGTTGCCGAGCATCCAGAACGCGGGCCACATGCCCTGCCCGCGCGGGATCTTCATCCGCGCCTCGACGCGGCCGTACTGCGCGGTGAACTTGCCGGCCGTGTTCAGGCGGGCGGAGGTGTACTCGCACCGGCCGTACCAGCACTGGTAGTTGCCGGGGTTGTCCTTGCGGGCGGTGATCACGAGATTGCCCTGGCCGTCGAGGCGGGCGTTGTTGTTGCCGGCCGTGTAGTACTGCCGCTCGTGGTTGTTGACGTTGTCGCCGGTCTCGATCTGCCATCTACTGCTGTTGACGGCCGATCCGGCGGCACCGTCGAAGTTCTCGTCGAACGTCACGGCGGCGGCGGCCTTCGTGCCGTTGGTGCCGTTGGTGCTGTCGACCGCGCTTACGCGAGGCTCGGGGGAGGGCGTCGCCGCTCCGGAGGGCACGGCCGTGGCCACGCTCGTACAGCAGAGAAGAGCCAGGGCGTACAGCGTCACACGACGCCGCAGGGGGGTTCGCACAGGTCATCACTTCACTTCTCATGGGGGCATGCGCATGACATTCAGTGCATTAATTCAATACTTGATTTAAGGGGGGCCGGGAGGGGCCGTCAAGGAGTTGGTATGGACCAAAGTTCTTGACCGCCCGTCACCCGCGCCCCGTCACAGTCCCGTCACCCGTCCCGTCACCCGGCAGCCGGTGGCACCGGCCCGGCTACCCCAACTGCCCCAACGACACCGGCAGTCGCCGCACACTGTTGCCCACGAAGCTCGCGTGACGCGGCAGTTCCCCCTCCGTGACCGCGACATCCAGGTCCGGGAAGCGGGTGAACAGCCGCTCCAGCGCGATCGTCGCCTCCATCCGGGCCAGCGACGACCCCAGACAGAAGTGCGCGCCGTGCCCGAGCGAGAGATGGCGCGCGGTCGAGCCCGTGGCATGCCTGGTGACGTCGAAGAGATCCGCGTCATCCCCGTGCGCGGCCTTGTCGCGGCCCGCCGCCGAATAGCCCGCCAGCACCGGCGTGCCCTTCGGGATCACCGTGCCGTCCACCGTCAGGTCCCGGGTCGGATAGCGGAACGGGAAGAAGCTCACCGGGCTGTCCCAGCGCAGGGTCTCCTCGACCACGTCCGACCAGCTCGCCTTGCCGTTCTGGACCAGTTCGAGCTGGTCGCGGTGGAGGCACAGGGCGCGCACCGCGTTGGTGATCAGATTCAGCGTCGTCTCGTGCCCCGCGATGATCATCAGCAGCAGGGTGCCGATGAGTTCGTGCCCGCTCAGCCGGTCGCCGTCCTCGTCGCGCGCCGCGATGAGCGCGCTGGTCAGATCCTCGCCGGGGTTCTCCGTACGGGAGGCGGCCACCGCGCTCAGTACGGCCACGATGTCCCGGTTGGCGGCCATCGCGTCCTCGGGGGAGATGTCCGTCGCGACGATCTGGTTCGAAAGATGGTGCAGCCGGTCCCGGAACCCCTCGTCCACGCCCAGCAGTTCGCAGATGACGGCCATTGGCAGCGGCAGCGCGAAGTCCGCGCGGAGATCGACGACGTGCGGCAGGTCCTGCCGGTTGCCCGGCCCGTCCTCCCACTCGCCGATCGGCCCGGCCTTGTCGCCCGCGGACGCCAGATCGTCCAGCAGCTCCGCCGTCACCTCCTCCACCCGCCCGCGCAGCGCTTCCACCCGTCGCGACGTGAACGCCTTGCTCACCAGCGACCGCAGCCGCCGGTGGTCGTCGCCGTCCGCCGTCGTCATGCCTTGAACGGTCGCGAACGTCTTCAGCGGCCAGCCGTCGGGTATCCGCCCCTCCCGCAACGCCGTGAAGTGCGCCGCGCCCTTCGCGACATCGGGATGCGACAGGAACTCCCTCAGCGCGTCGTGCCCGATGACGGCCATCGCCTCGACCTCGCCGGGCAGTACGAGGGGGGCCACCGCGCCCCGCGCGAGCAGAGTCGCGTTGGCGGCGTGCGGGCAGCCACCGGACGGGTCCATCCGGTGCGGGGCGACGGCCGCTTCGACGGCCGCTTCGGCGGACTCGTCGGCGGACGGATCGGGCTTGGCGCTCATCGGTGCTCTCCTCAACTCCGCGGTGCCTGCGGTCCACGCGGCAACTGCGGTTCGGTGAAGCGGACGGGAAGGGCCGCCAGGCCCTTGCTCCAGGGCGATTTGATCCAGGCCAACTCGCTCTCGGGCACGGCCAGTTCGAGATCAGGCAGCCGGTGCCTGATCGTGTCGACCGCGGTACGCGTGATCAGCCGCGCCGGATCCTGGGCCGGGCAGGTGTGCGGCCCGGCCCCGAAGGCCAGGTGCGAGCGGTTGCCGACGACGGGCGTACCGTCCTCCGGCAGGATGTCGGGGTCGGCGTTCGCCCCGGCCAGACCGAGGATCAGCATGTCCCCGGCCCGCACTTCCTGACCGCCGAACCGCAGGTCGCGGGTGGCGTACCGGGCGGGGAAGTTCTGCGTCGGCGGGAAGCGCCACAGCACCAGGTCCAGCGCGTCGTCGACGCTCAGATGACCGCCGCTGAGCGAGGACCGGAACGCCGGGTCGCAGAGCAGGATCCGCAGGGTGGTGGCGATCCAGTTCACCGTTGTCTGGTTGCCCGCGACGAACATCACCACCAGGTTGTGCAGCACCTCCTCGTCCGTCAGCCGCGCCGGATGGTGCAGCAGCGCGGACGTGACGTCGTTGCCGGGACGGCGGCGCTTCTCCTCGATCAGGGCGAGCAGGATGGATCCCATCCGCTTGCTCGCGTCGGCGGAGTCGGCGTTCGCCACGGCCAGCCCCGCGATGGCCTTCACCAGCTCCCTGCCCGTCGGCTCGTCGAGCCCGAGCAGGCCGGTGATCACCATAAGCGGCAGCTTGCGCGCGTAGTCCGAGACGAGGTCCGCCTCCTTGCGGTCCGCGAACTCGCTGATCAGCCGCTCGGACAACGCCCTTACGCCGCGCCGCAGTTCATGCCCGTTGATCCGGGAGAGCGCGTCCGACACGGCCGCCCGCATCCGGCGGTGCTGCTGCCCGTCGGCGAACAGCAGCGCCGGTCGCCAGCCCACCATCGGCAGGATCGGCGAGTCCTCCGGCACCCGGCCCTCGCGCAACTGGCGCCAGCGGCGCGGGTCGTGCGAGAAGTCCTGCTCCTCCCGGGTCAGCCGTACGAGCTCACGGTGGCCGAGCACCAGCCACGCCTCGATACCGGGCGCGACGGCGACGGGCGCCACCGGCCCGTGCTCGGCTCGCAGTCGCTCGTACAGGCGCGGCATCATGTGGCCGTCGAGCTGCTCCCCGAAGATCGGCGTCGCCGCCATGGGGCCGTTGACCGGACAGCCCCCGGCCCGGGACTCGGCATCGGCATCGGCTTCGGCTGCGGACGAGGCCCCGGCTTCGGCTGCGGGCGTGGTCATATGGACTCCGTCGTCATGAGGACTCGGCGGCGAGGACGAGATGGCGTACGAGGGCGATGAGCGCCATGACGGACGACCGCTCGTCCCGCGCGTCGCAGGAGACCAGGGGCGTCTCCGGCAGCAGGTCGAGGGCCGCGCGCAGTTCGCCGTCGCTGTGCCGGGGGCTGCCCGGGAAGACGTTGACCGCCACCGCGAACGGCAGCCCCAGGTCCTCCAGATGGCCGAGCGCGTCGAAGGACGCGGTCAGATCACGGGTGTCCACCAGGGCGAGCGCGCCCAGCGCGCCCCGCGCCAGATCGCGCCAGGCGGGGAGGAAACGCTGCTGCCCCGGCGTACCGAAGAGATAGAGGACCAGCTCGCCGTCGAGCGTCATCCGCCCGAAGTCCAGGGCGACGGTCGTCGTGGCCTTGGCCTGGTCGGGGGGTACGTCGACCGAGGCGCCCGCCTGGGTCATCACGGCCTCGGTGCTGAGCGGTTTGATCTCGGAGACCGTACCGATGAACGTCGTCTTGCCGACGCCCAGCGGCCCGACAACCATGATCTTCGCCGCGCCGGAGACGCTGGAGCTGACGTACTTGCCGGAGGCGGCGTCACCGGGGGAGACCGGCGCATACGCCTTGGTCGGCGCGTACGTCTCGGTCGGCGGGTCCGGCGGGGCGTCCGACGACGCCGCCGCTCCCGGCGCCTCGGGCGCGGTGGCCTCAGAGGCGGCTTTCGAGGCCATGGAGGACCTTTCTCAGCATGGTCACATCGGCTCGTTCGGCCGGCGGTATGGGTGGGCGGGTCACGATGAGCCCCCAGGCGATGAGGTCGGCGAGCAACACCTGGACCACGGACGGCGGTTGGCCGAGATGGGCCGACACCTCGGCCACCGACAGAAGCCCCTGACAGTGTGTCAGGATCGTTCGGTGCTCGGGCTGGAGGGTCGCCGGCGGGACCGCTGCCGCGGCCACCACCAGCGACTCCCAGGACAGTGGTTCGACTCCGGCGTCCGCCCTGCCACCGGTGATCACGTACGGGCGTACCGCCGACGTGGTCCGGTCGTCGGGGCGCTCCGTCATGACGACGGGCTCACCGGATCCCGGGGATGGCTGCTCAGGTGGCTGCCGATCTTCACGACCAGCAGTTGCATCTGCTGGGCCACCAGGCCCACATCGGCGTCGGTCTCGGTCGCGGCGCCCAGCTGGGCGCCCACTCCGGCCGAGGTGAAGAGGATGAAGCCCTGATCGGACTCCAGCATCAACTGCCGTACGTCGGCGCCGCCGCCGAACAGCAGCCCCGCCGTGGAGCGCCCTGTCATCGTCAGTGCGGCGGACGCCGCCGCGAGCGATTCGGCCTCGGCCACGCTCAGTTCGGACACCGGGCCCTTCAGGCCCTCGGCGGACGCGTGGCCGAGCCGCAGACCGTCCTCCGAGACGACCACGGCGTGGCGGACCCCCGGGATCTCGGTCAGCGGGCGGAGCATCCACCCGAGATCCGGGAGTCGGGAGATCGTTCCGGTCACTCTTGCGGTCACTGCCGGCCTCCGTCGTGTTGGTCGGGCACTTCGGTGTCCTGGACGGCCGCCGCGCGGCCACGACGGGAGCCGGACACCACGCTGGTGATCGACGCGCGTGCCGCTTCGGGGGTCCAGGTGGGGTCGGGCTGCGGGGGTTGCGGCTGCGACGCCTGTGGTGCCTGCTCCTGTGTCCGTTCCCTCTCCCGCGCGGCGGCGGGGGCGGCGGACGGGTTCCGTCGCCTGCTGCGGCGGCGCGGCAGCCCGCCGGGCCCGTCCTCCGCGTCGGCGGCGGCGGCCGGCCGTTCGTGCTCACGGTCCCCGCCCGCCGACGCCCGGACCGAGGACGTCTCGCCGGCCGCCGGCTTACCCGCCGGTGCCCCGCCCGCGGACGCCTTACCCTCCGACGCCTTGCCCGCCGACGCCCGGTCGCGGGCCGGGACCGGCGGAAAGTGCGACAGCGGTTCGGTCAGCAGCCGGTGCGGTACGAAGGTGACGGCCCGGGTCCCGCCGTACGCGGACGCCCCCGTCAGCTCCACGTTGAAGCCCATCTCCCGGCTCCAGCGCCCCACGCACGCCAGTCCCAGGCGCGGTACGGCCCCGAGCCGCGTCAGGTCCAGCTCGTCCCTGAGCTGCGACATCGCCTGCTGGAGTATGTCCGGCGGCATACCGAGGCCCGCGTCGTCGATCTCCACGACGGCTCCCGCGCCGACTTCCCGGATCGTCACGATCACCTGGGTGCGGGAGGGCGAGAACACGGTCGCGTTCTCCAGGAGTTCGGCGATGGCGTGCATCAGACCCTCGACGGCGGGCGGCACCACGAACAGTGTCTGCCCGCCGTGCACCTCCACCCGCCCGAACTCCACGATCCGCGACTGCGCCCCGCGCACGCAGTCGTACAGCGAGACCGGCTGCGACTCGCGCCTGGCCGGCCAGATCCCGCACATCACGAGGAGCGTCTGGGCCTTACGCGTCATCTGTGAGGCCGCGTGGTCGGCCTTCATCACGTCCGCCATCAGCCGCGGGTCGTCGATGGCGCGCTCCACATGGTCGAGTACCCGCTGCTGCACCGTGGCCATCGCGTGCATGTTCCGGGCGACCGACTCGAACGCCGTCTGCACCGAGTCGCGCAGCCCGCGCTCGCGCCGTACGGCCTCGTCCGAGCCCAGCGCGGCGACCACCGCGGCCAGCGCGCGTGCGAAGTCCTCGCCGGTCTCGGCCGCGGACGCGACCGGTCCCGGGACCCCCTCCAACCGCCGTCCGGCGCGCACCCGTTCGGTGATGGCGGGGACGCGTACCGCTGCCAGATGCGCCACCTCGGCGGCCCGCGCGGCGGCGGTCCGCCGCTCCCGGTCGCGCTCGGCGCGCTCCGCGCGCAGCTGCCGGTGCAGCACGAGCACCCAGGCGAGGAGCAGCACGGCGAGGGCCGCGCAGCCGCCCGCGAGCGCCTGCCGCCACTCCGCCGATGAGCCCTGGCCGATCAGCGACGCGGCGACGGCGGCTGCCGCCAGAACCGCGAGCCACCACACCGCCCTTCTGCTCCGTCTGTCCACCGGACGGCTCAACACGGCGACCCCGACACGACAGGCGCGGATACGGCGAACACGGAGACCGAGCCCCTTCCAGGACTTGTCGAACACGTCGGGCTCCCGATGGGGTGATCGCGAGCAACCAGATCCTACGAGCAATGTGCCTGCTGCGGGCGGGAGTTGCTCAACTCCTGTCACACGGCGACACCATTCGGGCACCACCCGCACACGCGTACGGCGGACCCGCCGGGCGTTCGGGCTGGCCGTGCGGGTGAACCCGTCCCGCACACCGGCCCCCTGGCCACCATCGGCCACATGTACAGGCCCGCCCGCCGTGTCGGTCACGTTTCGTATCCGTCATGACATGGCCGACTGACCCTGTACCGGATCGATTTGGGCCGGTACCGTCCTGTTCTGCGTGTGCTCGTCGGGGGGACGGCCGCGGGAACGGCCGACAGGGACGGGCCCGAGCGACCGGGGGGTCGAGTTGAGTGATGTACGTGTACGCAGTGCTGCCGCCGCCCGCATCCGAGTGATGCGGCCGGGGGAGCTGGACGCGGGGGAGATCGAACGCTGGCGCGAGTTACGGGCGTTGTCCGGCGCGCCCGCCAATCCGTTCATGGAGCCCGAGTTCACCCTCGCCGTCGGCCGCGTGCGGCCGGGCGCGCGGGTGGCCGTCGTCGGAGGCGGGAGCGGGGCGTCCGAAGGCTTCTTCCCTTACGAGAGAGGTCCGTTGGGACAGGGCCGTGCGATCGGGTTCGGGGTGTCCGACAGCCAGGGAGTGGTGCTGAACCCCGAACGCACCCTGACGGCAGAAGAGTTGCTGCGCGCCTGCTCGCTCACCAGCTGGGAGTTCGACAACCTCGAAGCGGGCCAGACGCTGTTCGTCCCGGCGGCGGCCGAGGAGTTCGACTCCCCGGTCATCGACGTCGGCCAGGGGTACGAGGCGTACGAGGCGGTCCTGCGCGCGGGATCGCCCAAGTTCTTCCGTACGACCACCGCCAAGGAACGCAAACTGGCCCGCCAGGCAGGTGAGGTCCGGTTCGTCTTCGACGAGCGCGACCCGGCGGCCCTGCGCACGCTCATGGAGTGGAAGTCGGCCCAGTACCGCAGGACGGGCCGCCGCGACCGGTTCGCCAAGGAGTGGATCAGCGCGCTGGTACGGCAGTTGGCGGCCGACCGCACGCCCGGCTGCTCCGGTGTCCTCTCCGTGCTGTACGTCGGGGACCGCCCGGTCGCCGCGCACTTCGGGCTCCGCTCACAGACGGTCCTGTCCTGCTGGTTCCCGGCGTACGACACCGACTTCGCCAAGTACTCACCCGGCCTCATCCTCCATCTGCGGATGGCGGAGGCGGCGGCCGGCGCCGGGATCGGCCTGCTCGACCTGGGCCGGGGCGCCGCCGAGTACAAGGACGCCCTCAAGACCGGTGATCTGCGGGTGTACGAGGGGGCCACGGTACGGCGCGGGCCACGGGCGGCCCTGTACCGGCTCGGCCGTGAGCCGTCGCGCCGCGCGCACAGCTTCGTACGGAACAGGCCGAAGCTGGCCGGCTACGCGCAGCGCGCCCTGAACCAGGTGGGCCGGCTCCGCGACCGGTGACCGGCGAGCGGTGACCCGGCCCCTCCCGCGTACCACGTGTCCGTCGTTCTCAGTGCCCATGAGCGGAGGCAGGATGCCCCACACTCCGAGCACGTCCTCACGACCACCCTCCCGATCGCTCCTGCGCGACGTCGGCGTCGCCGACCTGGACCTGGACCTGGACCTGGCCCCGGACCAGGACCAGGACCCGGCTCCCGGTGGTAAGGCGGAAGTCCTGTCGCTGACCCCGGCCCCCGGCGGGCCGCCCCTCCACGCCGGTCCCGTCTACGCGCTCGTACGGCTCCGGGGCCGCCCCGTCGCCACCGTCCTCACCACGGTCCCGGACGGCGCCGACCCCGCCGAGGCACTGACGACGGCCTTCCTCGCCCAGTACAGCGAGGACAGTCAACGCCCGCCGGTGGAAGGCCCGTCGAGCGGGGAGCCGCCTCGTACGACAGTCGTCGTCGCCACCCGCGAGCGCGCGGTCCAACTCCGCCGGGCGCTCGACTCGCTCCTCGCGCAGGACCACCCGGACTTCCGCGTCGTGGTTGTCGACAACGCGCCCGTCACCACCGCCACCCGTGAACTGATCGATTCCCGCTACGCGGACCGCGTCACCTACGTCCAGGAGCCCGTGCCCGGACTGGCCACCGCCCACAACCGAGGCGTCGCCGCCACCGACAGCCCCGTCGTCGCCTTCACGGACGACGACGTCGTCGCCGACCCGCACTGGCTCTCCGCGCTCACCGCGCCGTTCGCCGCCGACCCACGCACCGGCTGTGTCACGGGCCTGATCCTCCCCGCCCGCCTGACCACCCCCGCGCAGGTCCTCCTGGAGAGCCACGGCGGCTTCGCGAAAGGCTTCGAACCGCGTCTCTACGACCCGGCCGCACCGCCCGCCGACGAACCGCTCTTCCCGTACACGGCGGGCAGCTTCGGCTCCGGCGCCAACATGGCGTTCCGCGCCTCCGCGCTGCGCGCGGTCGGCGGCTTCGACCCCGCCACCGGCACCGGCACACCCGCCAAGGGCGGCGACGACCTCTACGCGTTCGTCCGGATCCTGACCGCGGGCCACCGGCTGCGGTACACACCCGGCGCGCTGGTCTGGCACCACCACCGCGAGACCTGGCAGGACCTGCGGAATCAGGCGTACGGCTACGGCGCCGGCCTCACCGCCTACCTCACCGCCGTCCTCTGCCGCCACCCGGCGCTCCTGCCCTCGCTGCTGGCGAAACTGCCGCGAGGACTGGCCCACGCGCGGGCCATCACCGCCCACCGGGAGGGACCGAACGGGACCGGGCCCGGCGCCCCCGGCGCGCACGGCACTCAGGGCCACCCTTGGCCGCGCACCCTGTCCCGGCTGGAGCGCAGAGGCATGCTGTACGGCCCGCTGGGGTACGCCAGGGCCCGCTGGGGGCGACGATGACGCCGGCCAAGGCGCCGATCCCCGTGCTGCTCTACCACGCGGTGATGGACGACCCGCCCGCCTGGATCGCCGAATTCACCGTCACACCACGGCGGTTCACCGACCAACTGGACGCGGTCGTGGCCGCGGGCCGCACCCCCGTCCCCGTCAGCGCGCTCGTCGACGGGCTGACGGGCGGTGCCCCGCTGCCTCCCCGGCCCGTGGTCCTGACCTTCGACGACGGATTCGCCGATCTGCCGGGACCGACCGCCGAAGCGCTCGCCGAGCGCGCGCTGCCCGCCACCGCCTATCTCACGACCGGTGCCATCACTCCGGGCCTCGCCAGCCTGCTGCCGCCCGCCCCGATGATGACCCTCGCACAGGCGCCGTCGCTGGAGCGGCACGGCGTGGAGGTCGGCGCGCACACGGTCACGCACCCGCAGCTGGACACCCTCCGCGCGCCCCAACTGGACCGCGAGCTGAGGGAGTCCAAGGCCGCGCTCGAAGACGTACTGGGCCACGAGGTCGCGCATCTCGCCTATCCGCACGGCTACAACAGCCGCGCCGTACGCGGGGCCGCCCGCCGCGCCGGATACGCCTCGGCCGTCGCCGTACGCCACGCCCTCAGCTCCGGCACGGACGAACCGCTCCGCATCTCCCGCCTCATCCTGCGCCGCGGCCACACGGTGGCGGACGTGGAGGCGTGGATGGCGGGGGAGGGCGCGCGGGCGGCGCCGTTCCACGACTCGGCGGCGACGGTGGGCTGGCGCCTCTACCGCAAGGCCCGCGCGGCCGTCCGGGGCCCGCGATTCGCCGGCTAGGCAACAGAGATGCACAAGAGCCACGCAAAAGCGCAGACAGTTCATATAATTCGCTGAAGGGGACAGCGGCGTGACGGCCGCGACACAGGGGTGGGGGGAGTCGCACCGTGCAACCACGCGTGCCCGCGCCGGACCTGGCCCAGCCTCGGACCGAGGCCGAGGCCCCGCCACCGACGCCACCACCCCCACCCCGGCCCCGCCGCGCGCTGCCACGGCCATTACAGCTTTTGCGGCCCCAACTCCTGCTCTCCTGGCTGCCGTTGCTCGCCGGGGCCGTCCTGTGGGTGTACGCGCTGCCGCGCATCGGATTCCGCTCCATGGGCGACTACGGGCTCCTCGACCGTTTCCCCGTCGCCTTCTACGTCGCCCTCGCCCTGCTCACCTGCGGATTCCTGGCCTCCCTGCGCCGCGCCGGAACCGCGCCGTGGTGGCCCGCGAGCTACTGCGTCGCCCTCCTCGTCGCGCTCAAGGCGCCACCCGCCGTGCTGTACGACTCCGTGCGCTATCCCTGGGCCTCCAAGCACGACGCCGTCGTCAACCAGCTCCTGCTCAATGGCGAACTGCGCCCGAACGGCGCCCTGTCGGGCAACATGTCCGCCTACGACCAGTGGCCCGGCTTCTTCACCCTCACCGGCGGGCTGGTCCGCGCCTTCGGAGTGGAGAGCGCGGCCGTGTTCCTCAACTGGGCCCCGATCGTGCTCGGTCTGCTGATGATGCCGGTGCTCGTGCTGCTGTACCGCACCTTCACCGAGGACTGGCGGCTGGTGTGGACCGCCGTGTGGATCTTCCAGCTCGCCAACTGGGTGGGGCAGGACTATCTGGCGCCGCAGGGCTTCGCCTATCTGCTCCATCTGGCCGTGATCGCCGTCGTGCTGCGGCACTTCGTACTGCCGAAGTCGGCGGGCAGGCTGCGCGACCGGTCGTTCCTCGACCCCGCGTCCGCCGTCGTGCCACCGCCCACCGGCACCCGGCAGCGCGCCGTCTGCGTGGCCGTCCTCGCGCCGCTGATCCTGGCTGTCAACGCCGCGCACCAGCTCACGCCGGTGATGCTCTGCGTCTCGCTGTTCGCCCTCACCCTCACCCGCCGCTACCGCAACTACGGACTGCTGGCCGTCGCCGCCCTGATCATGCTGGCCTGGGACCTGACCATGGGCCGGCCGCTGTTCGTCGAGACTCTCGGTACCCTGCGCGACTCGCTGGGCGAGCTGACCGAGAACTCCCGCGCCGGATACGCCGGTGAACTCACCGGCCCCGGCCCCGAACTCGCCGGTCGCGCCAACGTGTTGATGGTGCTCGCCGTCGCCGCGCTGGCGGGCGCGGCCCTGCTGCTGCGGCGCCGGCTGGTACGCGGCGCGCTGCCGCTGCTGCTCGTGTCCGTCGCACCCGTCCCGCTGTTCGTCGTGAACGACTACGGCGGCGAAATGCTCTTCCGTGTCTATCTGTTCGGGCTGCCCGGCGCCGCGTTCTTCGCGGCGGCGACGCTCGTGCCCGCCGTCGGCGACGCCCGGCGCGGACTGCGCCGACGGGCCGCCGCGCTCACGCCGCATGTCGCGCTGCCCGTCGCGCTCCTCGCGCTGCTGGTCGGCTTCCTGCCCTCGTACTACGGCAAGGAGAAGATGTACTACACCCCGCCCGCCGAGACCGCGCTGGTCACCCGCGCGATCGACCGGGCACCCGACGGCGCGCTGATCCTCGCCACCACCGGTTCCTTCCCACAGGCCCTGCACCGCTACGACCGCGTGGAGCACTGGTTCTTCGCCGAGCAGGAACTCCCCGAGAACGAAAGGATGCTGGAGGACCCCGCCCGCTATCTGGCCGACCGGATCCCGCCCGGCACCGACGCGTACGTGATCCTCACCCGTACGCAGGACATCTACGCGGCCGGTGAAGGGCTGCTGCCACCGGGCGGCTTCTCCACCCTGCGCTCGCGGCTCAGCGTCTCGCCCCTCTTCCGGGTGGTGGAGGTGCACACGTACGGCATCGTCCTGGAGTACCGGCCGGGCGCGGAAGGTGACAGTCCATGACGTTGGATCATTTACGGCTCCGACTACCGCTGGCCCTCGCCGGCTGGGGCGCGCTCGCCGCGACCGCTCTGCCCGGTGGTTCACCACTGCGCTGGATCCCGGTGCTGCTCTTCGTCTGTTTCGGACCCGGTCTCGCGCTCCTGCACCCGCAGCGCGGCACGCTGCGCCCGGCCGCCCGTATCGAGGCCCTCGCGCTTGCCGCACCGCTCAGCCTCTCCCTCGCGGTCACCGTCTCCACCACCCTCTTTCTGGTGCGCGGCTTCTCGGCGACGGCCTTCCTGGTGACGCTGGCGGCGGTCACGACCGTCGCCGCCGCCCTGCCGGGGCTGCCCCTGCCCGCCGCGACATGGGGCGCGGCCGGCCGGAGGGGGCGCTGATGCCGCCACGGCTCAGCGACGTCGAGAAACAGGCGTACACGGTGATCGTCCTGGTCGCCGTCGGGCTGCTCATCGCCGGGATCGGCATCTGGGCGACCGAGTCGGACGGGCCGGTGGACAGCTGCGCCGCCACCGACCGGCTGGAGCCGCCGTGCGGCGCGTGGTGGGGGGCGTACGTCCCGTACGCGGAGGACGGCCCGGCGGAAGACTCGCTCACCAGGGCGGTGTACGCCTTCGAGGAGAGGATCGGACGCAGGCTCGACCTCGTCTACAACTACCACGACATGTCGAACACCGAACTCGACGGACAGCTCCTCACCCCGGACGAGCGGGAGCTGGGCGAGGACCGGATGCTGATGCTGGCCTGGGAGTCCACGGTGTGGCGGGAGCCGCACCACGCGAACTGGACCGAGGACCAGCTGGGCTGGGCGAACATCGCCGCCGGGAAGCACGACGAGGAGATCATCGATCCGCAGGCGCGCCGCATCAAGGAGTACGGCGAGGAGCACGGCAAGCGGATCTTCCTCTCCTTCGACCAGGAGGTCGACGCGCGCATCAAGGAGGGCGCGGGCACCCCGGAGGAGTACGTCGCCGCGTACCGCCATCTCCACGACCGCTTCGAGGAGCTGGGTGTCGACAACGTGGTGTGGGTGTGGACGGTCTCCGGCTATCTGGGCAGCGCGGACGAGATGGAGGCGCTGTATCCGGGGGACGACTACGTCGACTGGATCGGCATGGACCAGTACAACTACTTCCTCTGCCACGACACCACCGACTGGAAGGACTTCGAACGCAGCCAGCGCCCCACCTACGACTGGCTGCGGGCCAACGTATCGTCCGAGAAGCCGTTGATGCTGGCCGAGTTCGGCACCGTGCCCGACCCGGCGGACCCCGCCAGACAGCGAGACTGGTACGCGGACATCCCCGAATCGGTGCGCACGATGCCGGACGTGAAGGCCCTGGTGCAGTGGAACAGACCGGTGCCGGGCGACAACTGCGATCTCACCGTCAACGAGGGCCCGGGGCTCGCGGGTTACCGCGAGGCGGGCCGGGACGACTACTTCCGGCAACCGCCGCCGTAGGGCGTGTCTTCAGAGTCCCGCCTGGCCCGGCGGGCGGACGGCGCTACTTCGCGGACACGCCCCGGCTCTCAACCGCCGAACAGCACCTCGTACGCCGTCGGTACGAACCGGTCGGCCCGCCGGAACCTCCGCGTCGCCACCGCGGCCACCGCCGTCCCCGTCCCCGGGCAGAACCCGATGAACGCCTGTTGGCCGCTCGTCGCCCCGCCGTGGAAGTACGCCGGACCGTTGTCGGTCGGATGCTGGAACCAGGTCAGGGTGTGCGTGTGCGCCTTGCCCATTCCGCGCCGCAGCACGGGGCGGCGCACCGCGTGCAGCGCGTGCGCCAGCGCCGGTGTGCGCTCGGGCCGCAGATGCGCTTCCAGAAAGGTGAGCAGGTCGTGCGGCGTGGCCCGGACCGCGCCGGCCGCCGCGAAGCCGCCGATACGAAGCGGCGGCACCTCGCTCACGCCGTCGCCGGCGTGCCCGATCGCGTCGGTGGCCGTACCGGCGCCCCGTGTCGACGTACCGGACAGACCGAGCGGCACCAGGACCTGCTCCTCCATCAGCGCGTCCCAGCTCGTGCGGGTGGCGGAGGAGAGCGCGTGCCCGAGCACGGAGACCCCGAAGTTGGAGTAGTGCCAGCGCCTGCCGGGCCGGTGGCGCGGACGGGCACGCAGGAAGGCGTCGATCACGCGGTCCGCGGGATATCCCGCGAACGGATTGGTCGTCCAGCGCGGCAGCGCCTGCCGGTAGAAGTCGCGCGGCAGAGCGGGCAGTCCGGACGTGTGGGTGATCAGATGGCGCAGCGTGATCGGCGCGACGAGCGGCGGCGGCTGGGGTCCGAGACAGTCCGCCGCGGAGTCCTCGTACGCGAGGTGGCCGGACCGCGCGAGCCGTGCCAGCAGCAGACCGGCGAACGTCTTGGACGCGGAGCCAATCTCGTAACGCAGCCCCTCAGCGCCGGGCGAGGCGCGGACGGTGCGACGGCCGTGCACGGAGAGGGCGAAGACGACCTCCGGCGCGTCGACCGCGCGCACGGCCGCGTCGAGCCGGTCGTGCGGCGTACCGGCGAGGGCGGCGCGCGCGGCCAGCATGACCTCCTGCGCGGTGCGTGCGGACTGTGTGCCGCCGCCGTCCCCGGCGTCCGTGAGCCCGCTCCCGCTCATGACGCGACAGGCGCCGTCAGGCGCCCCATGGCGCGCGAGGTGGCCAGGACGGAGGCCAGGGCGGCGACCAGGGTCGGGTGGTAGACGAGGTCGAACACCTCGTCCCGGCTCCCCTCCGGCATCCCGCCCGTGGTGGGCATCGCACCGTCGGGCTGCTGCGCGGCGGCGAAGCCGTGCCACGCCCGCTCGTCGAGGGTCGGTTCGGGCAGACACGCGTCCACGACGAGCAGTTCGCCCAGCAGGTCCCAGCGCTTCAGGTCCAGCCAGTCGTCCAGCCAGACCGGCAGCCAGAGGGCGAGATAGTCGGCGATGGGGGCCGGCAGTCCGGCCGGCTTCCGGCCCCAGTCGGTGAGGTGGAAGACCGTGTGGGTGATGTCGTAGCCGATGTGACCCTCGACGGTCCACGGTTCGGGCGTGCGCGCGAGCCAAGTGCGCGCGGTGGCGTCCTCGAAGGGGGTGCTCGGCGCCAGCCCGAAGCGTTTCTCGTACGCGCAGATGCCCAGCCGCCGCATGGGCAGTACCTCCAGGGCCGCCCAGCTGCCGAGCCGGTGGTTGAGGCGTACGGCGCGTTCGGTCTCCGGTTCCTGGTAACCCATCTCCTTGAACGGGAGGTAGACCTCGAAGGGGACGGGGGAGATCGGCTCCAGCCGCTGGCCCCGCGCCAGCGACCGGCCGCCGTCGAGTGCTTCGCGCCACAGGTGGTCCATCAGTCCTCGCGCGAGAGACGCCTGGCGCGAGCCCGCCACCCCTTCCCGGAACAGGATCTGGCAGATCATGGCGGCTTCGCCGATCGGCTTGAAGCGCTCCAGGAAGCCGATCTCGGGATCGACATCGAGTTCGAGCCGGAAGCCGGCACGGTTGCTGTGCAGCCACTCCATCGCCTGCGCGCCGACACCGTGGATGAGCTTCGTGTGGCCGGCGCCCTGGCCGGCGGTGTCGTCGGTACTGTCGGTGCTCATGCCACGGCTCCCTGTACGGACGGCAGACGGACATCGGCCAGCGTGGCGGCGAAAGCGCCCACCAGCGTGGAGTGGTAGCAGTTCGCGAAGTTCCGGGGCGGCTCGTGCGGACGCCCGGTACCGGCTTCCGGGAAACCGCCTGCCGCGTCCTGGACACTGGCGATTCGCGCCCAGGCGGCCTCAACTGTCCCGGGGAGCGAGGTATATGACCTGGCATCAGGAACGCACGCGGCGACCGCGAGCAGTTCGCAGCTCAGGTCCCACTGCTGCGCCTCCAGACAGGTGTCCAGCCACGCGGGCAGCCAGGTCGCCAGATAATCGGCCAGTTCGGCGGGCATCCGGTGCGGGGCGCCGCCCCAGTCGGTGAGATGGAAGACGACATGCGTCAGCCCGTATCCGGCTGTCCGCTCGAACGTCCACGGCTCCGGCAGACCGCCCAGCCAGGTGCGCGCGAGCGCCGCCGACGTCTCCCCGTACGGTGGAAAGCCCACCCGTCGCTCGGAGTTGAGCACGCCCAGCCGCCGGTTCGGCTCCTGCTCGATCCGTGCCCAGCCGCGCGTGCCGCACACCGTCGCCGCGAGTTCCTCGAAGCCCGGGTGCCGCAGCTCCGCCGAGGCGAAGGGCGCGTAGATCTCCAGGGGATACGTCGTGAAGGGCTCACCGCGCAGCAGTTCGAGAAAGAGCTGTCCCTGCCCGGTCTGCTCCCACGCGAAGTCCAGCAGTGCCGAGGCGCGTCGGTGGCGGTCCGAGCCGGGGTCGCTCCGTTCCCGGATCGAGAAGGTGAGCTGGGCCAGTTCGCCGAGCGGTTTCAGCGTCCGGTTGACGTCGGTGTGCGGGGCCAGCACGTCGTCCGGGAGCCGGAAGGAGTCCTGATGTTCGCGCACCCACTCCAGGGTGGTCCGTGAGACGTGGGACGCCCACGACTCGCGCGCGTTTCGCGTCAGGTCCGACGGCTCCCGCACCTCGGCGGTCCGGGGCGTGTTCATCCCCGGCCTCCGGCTCGGATATGGCGCGCGGCGTGCAATTGCAGCCCGACCCGCGCGTCGGCCCCGGCCATCTGCTCGACGAATTCGAGTCCGGTGTCCAGACCGAGCGTGTCGGGGACTCCGTCGATGACGCTCAGCCAGCGTCCGGCACCGGCAGCCTGGAGCCAGTCGCGGCGCCGTACGGCGCGTACGAAGCCCCGCGCCACGTCCACGGGCCGGCGGGCGGCTACCTGGGCCACCCCCGAATCGGCGCCGGGTACGGCCAGCGACCCCAGCAGCGACAACTGGTGGGTCAGCTGTGGCCACTCCAGCGCGTCCAGCCACGACGCGTCGGGCCCGGCGGCGGCTCCGGTGGCGGACAGGTCCAGTCTGTGCAGCGTCTGTGTCATGGCCCAGTGGCTCCAGACCGTCGTCTCGGACGACGTGGCGCCGGGGGCGAAGGTGACGACGGCGCGCTGGAAGACGGCGAGGTCGTCCGGGAGCGGCCGACGGCGGGTGAGGACGCTGGGCAGCAGGACGTCGGCGCCCAGTACGCGCACCGCCGCCAGGCCCAACTGGTCGTCCGCGAGGGCGCCGAGGGTGCCGACGGTGCCGCCCACCACAGAGGAGTGGCCCCCGTCCCGGAGGACGGAGACCACCTCTGAAGCGAGATCGTGCACCACACCCGCGAGGCGGGGAGGGGTACCTGACTGCTCCATTCGACTAGCCCGTCAGCCCTTCTTCGGGCGCGGGGTCGGGGGCGAGAGCAGAAGCCCTCCCGCGCCGCCGATGAGCGCCAGCGCCAGGCTCTCCCGGCTGTCGCGGTAGACGCCTTCGGCTTCGCTCGGGCTCAGGACCGCCTCGATGTCGAGGTCCAAGTCCCTTGTCATCTCGCGGGCGTTGGTCTCGGTGGACATGCCATCATCCCCTCAGATGGAAGCTGATTTTTACGTACAAATCCCAGTGGAGCGCACATATCGGACACGCGCAAGCGCTCAGCCCCGCGAGCGGGAGCCCCGGGTGGCGATACGCACCAGAGCGGCGGCGACCGCGACCGTCAACAGCCCCGCGGACACCGGGACGGCGACCGCCGCGAAGGCGTGCTGCGCCGACCAGCCCGCCACCGCGAGACTCCAGATCACCGCCGCCACGGCCCGCCCGTCCACGCGTGCTGCCCGGAGTACGACGGCGGCCAGCCCCAGACAGAGCAGTTGCAGTGCGACGGGCAGGATCTCAAACGCCGGCGCCTCACCGGTCAGTCGGGCGAGAGCGTCGGTGAGCGGCCGGTGCCAGGGGCCGGACACCGCCTCCGGCGGTACGCCCAGGAGGGCCGGCGCCCCGTGCAGCGCGCCGAACAGGGCCAGCACGCCCGCCGTGAGCAGGAGCGGACGCGACCGTACGAGTGCCACGGCCGCGCACTGGACGGCGATCAGCAGCACTCCGGCGCCCACGGTCGACGGCGGGAGCGCGGCGATGAGCTGGGTCCCCGACACCCGGTCGGAGCCGATGTCGGCCGTACCGCGCAGCGGTATCCAGAACAGCCCTGCCGCCAGAGCGAGGAGCACCCACAGCACGGCGTCCGACAGATGCCCCGTGCCGTGGGGGGGTGAGGCTGTTCGGGTGGGTGGCGCTTCCGCCGGTTCCGTACGGGCGGTGGCCTTCGGCGGTCGCACGGGCAGCCCGAAGGCCGGGGTCGCCGTGTCGTACCCACTGCCCGAATACGTGGTCCGCCCCGCCGCGTCGAGCGGGTCGTCTCCCGCGCGCAGCCTGCGCTCGGCGGCCTCGCGCGCCCACGTCGTCCCGTACCCCTTGTCCCGCGCCCGCGCGTGCCCCTTCAGCGCCGACCGCAGCCCCGGCGCCGCCACCAGCGCGACCAGCGTCATGGACAGCAGCATCGCCAGCCCGGCGCCCGAGATCCCGGCGGGCCCGAGCAGCACCACCGCGCTGCCGAGGACGCACACGCACATGGCGCCCTGAAGGGCGGCGAGCATGCCCGTACGCCCCTGGACACGCAGCACGCCGATGTACAGCTCCACGACAACCCGGGGCAGCGCGGCGGCGGCCAGGAGCCGCAGCACGGTCGAGCCGTGCTCGGCGTAGTCCGCCCCGAAGGGCGCGAGCACCTGCGGCGCGAAGACCACCAGCACCAGGACGACGGGCACCAGCAGCAATGTCATCCGGCGCAGCGCCCCCCGTACGCCCTCGGCGAGCCGCTCGGGGGAGTGCGAGGCGTGCGCGGTCAGGGACGAGGCCATGTTGATGGCCATGAACTCCATCGTCCCGCCGACGGTGTAGGCGGTGTAGAAGAACGCGTTGTGCGCCGCGTCGAAGCGGACGGCGACCATCACCGGCAGCAGGTTGATCATCGCCAGGCTGAACAGGGCGCCGACCGAGTCACCGGCCAGGAACCGCCTGATGTCCGCCGGGCGCGGCGGCTCGCGGTCCCGGTCGGCGGCGGCCTGGCGGGGGATGAGCCGGCGGAACACGAGCCAGCCGAGGGGCAGTACGGACAGGGCGATCGCCGCCGCCCACGACACGAAGACGCCGAGGACCGGCATCGCGGTGGCGAAGACGACGAGCAGCAGCAGTTTGCCGAGGGAGAAGACGGCGTTGCCGACCGGCACCCAGAACGCCCTGCGCAGCCCGGTCAGCACTCCGTCCTGGAGGGTGAGCAGCGCCCAGGCCACGCACGAGCCGGTGAAGACGAGCCCGGCGGTGACGCCGCTGAGCGGCGCGTACGACGGACCCCACAGGTCGAGCGTCAGCAGGAAGACCACACAGGCGACGCAGACGACCGCCGAACTGACCGCGTACGCGCGCCAGACCAGCGCCCCGGTAGCCCGCCCGGCCCGGGGCACGTAACGCACCACCGCGCCGATCATGGTGGTCGCGGTGAGGGACGCCAGCAGTCGCATGGCGGCGATGGCGGCGGAGCCCTGACCGACGGCCTCCTCCGTGTAGTAGCGGGCGGCGACCAGCCAGAAGCCGAGACCGAGGGCGGCGGAGACGCCGGTGGAGAGCATCAGCGCGTACGCGTTGCGGAACATCGAGTCGCTGTTGGCCCCGCCGCCGTCGCTCTCGCCTCCGGCGGCGGGCCCCTCCCGCGCCACCGTCTCCGTACGCGAGGTGTCAGTCACCGACGTGCTCCGGGGGCGACGCGGGCTCGGCCCCCGACTCGCCCAGTGCGGCGATGACTTGAGGGGCACGTAACGGATCGGCCGGCAGCGCGTGCCGGGCGAACCAGGCGGCGGGCGCGGGGTGCGGCGACGCGTCGGTGAAGACGTCGCCCGCGTAGACGTCGAGGGGCGGGTCGTACAGATAGCCGGTGGTGATCCGGCGCCGGGCGAGCGCGGCGACGGCGGCGTCCCGGTCGGCGACCAGCAACGGCACCCGGAACAGCGGCTGCGCCGCTCCGTGCGGCCCCGGCGCCGCCCACCGCGTCCCCAACAGCCTTTCCGTGCCCGCCCGGTGGGCCCCGAGCAGCGGATCGAGCCCGGACAGCAGCCGTTCGGTACGTCCGAGGCGTACGCGGCCCGGCGCGATGCGGTACCGGTGCATGTCCACCCGCACCCACGAGTCGAAGCCGCCCAGCCCCCGTTCAGCGGCCAGCGCCTCCTTCAGATCACCCGGACGCAACTCCATCCGGATCTCGCGGCGCTCCTCGGCGCCGGCCGCGCGCAGCAGTCCCCGCGCCGCCCGCACCAGCCGCAGCCCGCGCATCCCGGCCTCCGCGTACGGCCTTACGGCGTAGGTGAGTTCGGCGGCGAGCCTGGACGGTTCGAGGAGCGCGTCGCGGGCCGCCGCCAGTTCCGTCCGGAGCCCGGGGTCGGCCACGGCCAAGAACCCGCCGGTCTTGGCGCCCACATGCTTGGAGAGGCTGAAGACGGCCGCGTCCCCGAAGGTGCCGACGGCCCGGCCTCCCACCTCGCTCCCGATGGCATGGGCGGCGTCCTCGATCAACGGGATCCCCAACGCGTCGCAGCGGGCCCGCAGTTCGGGCGCGGGGTCGGGATTCCCGTACAGATTCGTGGTCAGTACGGCGGACAGCCCGCGCCAGTCGGAGTCCGGGACGGCCGCCAGGTCGATCGACCCGTCCCGCGCGTTCAGCGGCGCCTGGACGGGGCGCAGTCCGGCGGCGAGCACCACGAACATGATCACGTCGTCGTTGACCGGCGACATCAGCACCCGGCCGCCGGGCGGGCACCAGTGGCGAAGCGCCACGTAGAGCCCGAGCCGGCACGACGGCACATAAAGACACTCCCTGCCGAGACGTCGCCGCATCAGACCTTCCAGCGCGGCGTACGGCGTCGGACAGCCCACCCCAAGAGCCATACCGTTTCCCCCTGCCCCCGGATCAATGTGGCCTTACGGGATGCTCCCGTCAATACGGTCTCCGGCCGGTCCGGCGATCGGGGGCGGGCGGTCAGTGCGGCGGGCAGCGGCGCAGGCTGGACGTGGCGACCGGCATCGGGTGCTGCGCCGGGTCGGCTGACGGGGGCCATGGAGTGATGAACGGGGCGCCGCAGCCGTAACTCCCCGGCCGCGACGCCCCGTTCATAGAAAAGCCCCGCTCACTCGTCTAGGGTCAGACCCTTCCGCAGCCTCACGAGCGTGCGCGACAGCAGCCGGGACACGTGCATCTGGGAGATGCCGAGTTCCTCGCCGATCTCCGACTGCGTCATGTTGGCCACGAACCGCAGCGAGAGGATCGTCCGGTCACGCGCCGGAAGCCCGGCTATCAGCGGCTTCAACGACTCGACGTACTCGATGCCTTCGAGCCCGTGGTCCTCGTAGCCGATGCGGTCGGACAGCGACCCCTCGGTGTCGTCTTCTTCCGGCTGCGCGTCCAGCGAGCTCGCCGTGTACGCGTTGCTCGCCGCCATCCCCTCGACGACCTCGTCGTTGGTGATGCCGAGCCGGCCGGCGAGTTCGGCGACGGTCGGCGCGCGGTCCAGCTGCTGCGACAACTCGTCGCCGGCCTTGGCCAGTTCGAGACGGAGTTCCTGGAGCCTTCGCGGGACCCGCACCGACCACGACGTGTCGCGGAAGAAGCGCTTGATCTCGCCGACGATCGTCGGCATCGCGAAGGTGGGGAACTCGACGCCCCTGCTGAGCTCGAACCGGTCGATCGCCTTGATCAGACCGATCGTGCCGACCTGGATGATGTCCTCCATGGGCTCGCTGCGGGAGCGGAACCGGGAGGCGGCGAACTTGACCAGGGCGAGATTCAGCTCGACCAGGGTGTTGCGTACGTACGCGTGCTCGTGGGTGCCCTCTTCCAGGCCTTCGAGGCGCTCGAAGAGCGTCTTGGACAGCGCGCGGGCGTCCAGTGCGCCGATCTCGTCGAAGGGCGGGATCTCTGGCATGTCATCGAGGCCCGGGAAACCGGACGCGAGTGTGGCGCCGGTCTCGTCAGGTTCGGACGGGATTGTCGACGGCGCGTCGTGGGTACGCGGTTCGTCGAGCCGGGGTGACATGGTCTCCTCCATACGTTCTCGGCATATGGCTGCCGATGCCAATACGCGCTGCTGCGGTTTGCGGCGCCTCCATAGCCGGTCGTGTCGGTCTGATTCTTGTGTCGGTTACTAGCCCTATCGGTTCGGTGCGGACACGTGCAAGTGTCATTTCGTACGTATGTCCGCCTTGTGGGGGAGATCGGCTACCGGAGACCGTTTGAAAGGCGTAATGTTTCGTCGGACGTCAACGGCACGTGACGCAACGACGGGCACGATCGCAGCGCGACATGCGACAACTTCTGAAACATCTGACGACGGCGCACGACACGGCAGAAGAGGGACGGACGGGCATGGACCGCCAGACGGTCGGCAGCACGAACCGGGGCCGGCTTCGGGTCGAAGTTCGGACCGAGGGCCGGAGCGAGGTCCTGACAGCCGCGGGTGAGTTGGATCACCACACCGCCGAGCTGTTGCGCTCACCCCTGGACGAAGCACTCGACCAAGGCCGGGTACGCCTTGTGATCGACTGCTCGCAGCTCGAATTCTGTGACTCGACCGGGCTGAACGTACTGCTCGGGGCCCGTCTCAAGGCCGAAGCGGCCGGCGGGGCCGTCCATCTGGCCGCGATGCTGCCGGTGGTCGCCAGGGTCTTCGAAATCACCGGCGCCGACGCGGTCTTCACCGTGCACGATTCGCTGGAAGCGGCTCTTGCCGACTGACCCCGGGGCTGTACGGGGGCCCCGCGGGAACCAGATGTTGCAAGTGTCACGTCACCCACGTAGGTCTTGTGGGTGTTGTCACGATTACGCCGG
This sequence comes from Streptomyces sp. NPDC051217, assembly GCF_044455465.1. Lineage (NCBI taxonomy): Bacteria > Bacillati > Actinomycetota > Actinomycetes > Kitasatosporales > Streptomycetaceae > Streptomyces > Streptomyces sp. NPDC051217. The sequence continues at coordinate 52,704 of NZ_JBITEV010000010.1, read as the reverse complement.
GCAGAAGAGACCCCGGGCCGGTCGGTACGGAGCAGACACTCTCTGTGCCGATGTAACGACTAATTCGCGAACCGGTGAATCGGTGAGGTGAAGCGCTGATGAGCACCACCCGGCAGTTTCCGCCGGGCGATTTCGGCTCCGAGCCGGACGGCGCGGGTACCCACTCCGCCGGGCCCGAAGGCCGGGTACGCACCCTGGCGTTGGGCAGCGCCAGCGGTATCGTCCCGATGGCCCGCGACTTCACCCGCCAGGCCCTCTACGACTGGGGCTGGCTGCCGGCCGAGACCGCGGACCGCCGCGCCGCCGCGGAGGACGTGCTGCTCGTCGTCTCCGAGCTGGTCACCAACGCCTGTCTGCACGCCGAGGGCCCCGAAGAGCTGCGGGTCTCCTTCGACACCAAGGTGCTGCGCCTGGAGGTCACCGACCGGGGCACCGGCCAGCCCGCGCCCCGTACCCCGCACCGCGCCGGACGGCCGGGGGGGCACGGGATGTTCATCGTCCAGCGGCTCTGTCTGGACTGGGGGGTCTCCCGTACGCCGGGAGCGCCCGGCAAGACGGTCTGGGCGATCCTCGCGGCCCCGTCCTAGCGCGTCCTGGCGCCGGAGACCGCGCGAGAGACGAGAGAGACGCCGGAGACGCGAGAGCCGCTCACGCGGCCCCGGAGCGCCGGAGCACCCGGAGCCGCGCGTCCCGGCGCCGGCCCGTCAGCGCACGTCGCCCATCAGCGCACGCACCTTCCTGCGGTACATGAAGACCGCGAAGCCCGCGAGCGTGGCCAGCGCCGCCTCCACGGCGACCACTCCCGTACGGCTCAGATCGACACCGGCGATGGAGAGCATCCCCGTCACCGAGTCGCCCGCGGTCACCGCGAGGAACCAGACGCCCATCATCTGACTGGCGTACTTCGTCGGAGCCATCTTCGTCGTCACCGACAGACCGACCGGTGAGACGCACAGCTCGCCCACCGTCTGGATCAGATAGATGCCCACCAGCCAGACCGGGCTGACCAGGGTGCCGTCGGCCGCCAGCATCAGCGGGATCAGGAAGAAGAAGAACGAGACGCCCACGAAGGCCAGGCCGGCGGCGAACTTCACGACCGTGCTCGGCTCCTGGCCGCGCCGGTTCAGCCAGAGCCAGAGCCAGGCGACGACCGGGGCCAGCGCCATGATGAAGACGGGGTTCAGCGACTGGTACCAGGACGTCGGGAAGCCGATGCCGAAGACTTGGTCGGCGGCCTTCGTCGTACCGAAGGCCTGGATCGTCGACCCGCCCTGGTCGTAGATCATCCAGAACACGGCGGCCGCGACGAAGAACCAGATGTAGCCGGACATCTTCGTCTGCTCGGACGGCGAGAGATCCTTGTCGCGCTTTATCCGGATGAGCACCCCGGCCGGGATGACGATGCCCGCCAGCGTCAGCGGCACCATCGCCCAGTTGATCGTGAAGTGGCCGGTGAAGACGACGAGTCCGTAGAAGACCGAGCCGATCAGCAGCCAGGTCAGCCCCTTCGTCAGCCAGCTCGCCCGTTCCTCGCGGGACAGCGGTGTCGGGACCTGGCTGGACCGCGGGGCCAGGTGCTTCGTACCGAGCAGGAACACGACCAGGCCGATGCCCATGCCGAGCGCCGCGAGCGCGAAGCCGAGGTGCCAGCTGTACTTCTCACCGACGGTGCCGATGATCAGCGGCGCGAAGAAGGCACCGATGTTGATGCCCATGTAGAAGATGGTGAACCCGCCGTCGCGGCGCGGGTCGTCGGTGCCGTCGTAGAGATGGCCGACCATCGTGGAGATGTTGGACTTCAGCAGCCCCGAGCCGACAGCCACGAGCGCCAGACCGGCGAAGAAGGTGCCCGAGCCCGGCAGGGCGAGCGTCAGATGGCCCACCATGATGGTGCAGGCCGCGATCGTCACGGTCTTGCGCGGGCCCCAGACCCGGTCGCCCAGCCAGCCGCCGGGCATGGCCAGCAGATAGACCATCGACAGATAGATCGAGTAGATGGCCGTCGTGGTGGCAAGGGTCAGACCGAGGCCGCCCGCCTGGAGACCTTTCGACGCGTCGGGGCCGCCCGAGATCAGATAGATCGTGAGCAGAGCCCTCATGCCGTAGAAGCTGAAGCGTTCCCACATCTCCGTCATGAAGAGCGTGGCCAGTCCGCGCGGATGGCCGAAGAACGTCTTCTCGGAAACGCCGTGGGGGCCGGGGGCCGTGGGGCGGCCGCCGGTCGGGTCGGGGGAGTCCTTGGTGAGGCTGGACGCCATGGGGGGATCCTTGCTCGATCGGGTTCATGAAAAGGGGATCTTCGGCCCTCAAGCTGCCAAAGATCCCCAATTGGTCCTACAGAACGCCACGCCACCATACGGCATGACAGAAAGGTATATGGAATGGCTTGAGGGATGAATCACAGGTTTCCGCCTCACCGTGAACCTCATTCGAAGGCAAGTGACCCAATCGCATCCCGGAGCCACAGGCATCGGCGATCACTGCCCGGAGGCTCCTCCACGCGGACTACCATCAACCTCATGACCCGTGTACTGCTCGCCGAGGACGACGCGTCCATCTCGGAGCCGCTGGCCCGCGCACTGCGCAGGGAGGGCTACGAGGTGGAGGTACGCGAAGACGGTCCCACCGCGCTCGAAGCCGGCCTCCAGGGCGGAGTGGACCTGGTCGTACTCGACCTCGGACTCCCCGGCATGGACGGTCTCGAAGTCGCCCGGAGACTGCGCTCCGAGGGCCACTCCGTACCCCTGCTGGTGCTGACGGCCCGCGCCGACGAGGTGGACACGGTGGTCGGCCTCGACGCCGGCGCCGACGACTACGTGACCAAGCCCTTCCGGCTGGCCGAACTGCTCGCCCGGGTCCGGGCCCTGCTCCGGCGCGGCGCGAGCGAACCGGCCTCCTCGCCCACCACGCACGGCGTCCGCATCGACGTCGAGTCGCACCGGGCCTGGATGGGCGAGGAGGAACTCCAGCTCACCGCGAAGGAGTTCGACCTGCTGCGGGTCCTCGTCAGGGACGCGGGCCGGGTCGTCACCCGCGACCAGCTGATGCGCGAGGTGTGGGACACCACCTGGTGGTCCTCCACGAAGACCCTGGACATGCACATCTCGTGGCTCCGCAAGAAGCTGGGCGACGACGCGGCGAACCCGCGGTACATCGCGACGGTACGGGGTGTCGGTTTCCGTTTCGAGAAGAGCTGAGGCGGGCGGTCCGGCCCGATCCGGCCCGATCCGCCGGACAAGACCAAGGGCCGAACAGAAGTAGGGCACAGTGCGCCGTCGTCTGATCAACTCCACGCTCGCCGTGGTGCTCGTCGTGATCGCCGTCTTCGGGGTCTCGCTCGTCATCGTCGAGACCCGCACCATCAGCAACAGCGCCCAGGAGAGAGTGGACCTGGAGGCCGTACGGCTGGTCAGCATCGTCGACAGCCGACTGCTCGGCGGCGAGCGCGTCACCGAGGCGATCCTGCGGGAGCAGATCGACGGCGGGCGGTACGCCAAGGTCGAGATCCCCGGCCGCCCGACCGTCGAGATCGGCAATCGTCCCGACGACGGCGCGATCAGGGGCAGCGCCGAGGGCGAGCAGGGCGAGACCGTCACCGTCGAGGAGTCGCGCGCCTCCGTCACCCGGGAACTCGGCCGTACCCTGATGATCATCGGCGCGGTGGCACTGCTCGCCGTGATCGCCGCCGTCCTGCTCGCCGTACGCCAGGCCAACAAGCTCGCGTCCCCGCTCACCGACCTCGCCGAGACCGCCGAACGCCTCGGCTCCGGCGACCCGCGCCCCCGCCACAAGCGGTACGGCGTGCCCGAGCTGGACCGGGTCGCCGACGTCCTCGACGCCAGTGCCGAGCGGATCGCACGGATGCTGACCGCGGAGCGCCGACTGGCCGCCGACGCGTCCCACCAGCTCCGTACGCCGCTCACCGCGCTCTCCATGCGCCTGGAGGAGATCTCCACCACCGACGACCCGGACACCGTCAAGGACGAGGCGACGATCGCCCTGACACAGGTGGAACGGCTGACCGACGTGGTGGAGCGGCTGCTCACCAACTCGCGCGACGCCCGCACCGGCTCCGCGATCGTCTTCGACCTCGACGACGTCGTACAGCAGCAGATCGAGGAGTGGCGTCCGGCCTACCGCAGCGCCGGACGCGCGATCGTCTGCTCCGGCACCCAGCACATGCGGGCCGTCGGCACCCCCGGCGCCGTCGCGCAGGTCCTCGCCGCGCTGATCGAGAACTCGCTGATGCACGGGGGCGGCACGGTCGCCCTGCGCAGTCGGATCACCGGCAACCAGGCCGTGATCGAGGTCACGGACGAGGGACCCGGTGTCCCGGCGGACCTCGGGTCGCGGATCTTCGAGCGCGCGATCAGCGGGCACAACTCGACGGGTATCGGGCTCGCGGTCGCCCGGGACCTGGCGGAGGCGGACGGCGGGCGGCTCGAACTGCTCCAGCAGCAGCCGCCGGTCTTCGCGCTGTTCCTCAGCCGCGAGGTGCGTATCCGAAAGGAGCCGAAGAAGACCGTCAGGTGACCCGGCCGGGCTCCGCCTCCGGCACCAGCCCGGGCAGGGGCGCCGGCTCCGGCTGGAGCCGGCGGAACACCCACGTGCGGTACGACCAGAAGCGGAACAGCGTCGCCACGCCGATCCCGAGGAACTTGAACACGTTGCTCCGCAGCGGCCCGTCCCAGCCGAAGCCGTACGTCGCCGCGTAGAGCACACCGTTCTCGATGACCAGCCCGACCGCGCTGAACAGCAGGAAGAGTGTCAGCTCCTTCGTCCGCCGGCTCTTGTCACGGTCCCGGTAGGCGAAGTACCGGAAGCCCACGTAGTTGCAGGCGATGGCGACGACGGTGGCCAGGATGCTGGCCCGCACCACCTGGAGCTCGGTGGTGTGCCGTACGAGGTTGAAGACGGCCAGATTGACCAGCAGACCCACCCCGCCGACCGCGCCGAACTTGGCGATCTCATGGGTGAGCAGGAACAACCGCTCCCGCAGGGCCGGTCGCTGCGTAGCCGCGGCAGTCATCTTCTCGCTCAGCCCCGTCCGGTCGGCGTGTTCGGTCGACGACGCAGTTTCGTCGGTGAAGTCGATCGCGGCGCCCCGACGGCGCCGACCGGCCCACTGTAACCACCGGACCGTGCCGGACCGGGCGACGGATACCCTGGGAGTGTGACGTTCCCGGTAGTCGGCATGGTCGGCGGCGGTCAGCTCGCCCGCATGACCCACGAGGCGGGCATCCCCCTCGGCCTCAGATTCAAGCTCCTCAGCGAGACCCCTCAGGACTCCGCGGCCCAGGTGGTCGCCGATGTGGTCGTCGGCGACCACACCGATCTGGAGACCCTGCGCGCCTTCGCGCGCGGCTGCGACGTGATCACCTTCGACCACGAGCATGTGCCGATCGAGCACCTGCGCGCGCTGGAGGCGGACGGCGTCCCCGTACGCCCCGGGCCCGACGCCCTCGTGCACGCGCAGGACAAGGGCGTGATGCGCGCCAGGCTCACCGAGCTGGGCGCGCCCTGCCCGCGCCACCGCATCGTCACCGACCCCGCCGATGTCGCGGCCTTCGCCGCCGAGGTGGGCGGCTTCCCCGTCATCCTGAAGACGGTGCGCGGCGGCTACGACGGCAAGGGCGTCTGGTTCGCCCGATCGGAGGACGACGCCGAGCAGCCCTTCCGGGCCGGCGTCCCCGTCCTCGCCGAGGAGAAGGTCGACTTCGTCCGGGAGCTCGCCGCCAACATCGTGCGCTCGCCGCACGGCCAGGCCGTCGCGTACCCCGTCGTGGAGTCCCGGCAGGTCGACGGCGTGTGCGACACCGTCATCGCACCGGCGCCCGGCCTCTCCGAACAACTGTCCGGCGAGGCGCAGCAGCTCGCGCTGCGGATCGCCGCCGAGCTGGGCGTCGTCGGTCATCTCGCCGTCGAGCTGTTCGAGACGGCCGACGGCCGCATCCTCGTCAACGAGCTGGCCATGCGCCCGCACAACTCCGGCCACTGGACGCAGGACGGCGCGATCACCTCGCAGTTCGCCAACCACGTGCGCGCCGTGCTCGACCTGCCGCTCGGCGACCCGCGCCCGCGCGCGCCGTGGACGGTCATGTGCAACGTGCTGGGCGGTGACTACCCCGACATGTACGCGGCGTATCTGCACTGCATGGCCCACGACCCGCAGCTCAAGATCCACATGTACGGCAAGGACGTGAAGCCCGGCCGCAAGGTGGGCCACGTCAACACCTACGGTGACGACCTGGACGACGTGCTGGAGCGCGCCCGCCACGCCGCCGGATACCTCCGAGGAACGATCACCACATGAGCTCTCCCCTCATCGGCGTCGTCATGGGGTCGGACTCCGACTGGCCCGTCATGGAGGCCGCCGCGCAGGCGCTCGACGAGTTCGAGATCGCCTACGAGGTCGACGTCGTCTCCGCGCACCGGATGCCGCGCGAGATGATCGCGTACGGCGAGGAGGCCGCCGGGCGCGGGCTCAGGGTGATCATCGCGGGTGCGGGCGGCGCGGCCCATCTGCCGGGCATGCTGGCCTCCGTCACGCCGCTGCCGGTCATCGGCGTCCCCGTACCGCTGAAGTACCTGGACGGCATGGACTCGCTGCTGTCGATCGTGCAGATGCCCGCGGGGGTGCCGGTCGCGACCGTCTCCGTAGGAGGAGCCCGGAACGCCGGTCTGCTGGCCGCGCGCATCCTCGCGGCCAACGACCCGCGGTTGCGGGCCCGTATGGAGGACTTCCAGCGAGGCCTGAACGAACAGGCGACGGACAAGGGCAGACTCCTGCGAGCCAAGGTCAGCGGTCACGACAGCTTCGGCTTCGGGAAGTGAGGGCCCCCATGGGTACCGAGGACTATCTGGAGCAGGCCCGCGAACTGCTCGAAGACTTCCCCGTGGTCGACGGGCACAACGACCTGCCCTGGGCGCTGCGCGAACAGGTCTTCTACGACCTCGACCGCCGCGACCTCGCCGACGACCAGTCGGCGCATCTGCACACCGACATCCCGCGACTGCGGGCGGGCGGGGTGGGGGCCCAGTTCTGGTCGGTGTACGTACGCTCCGACATGGCGGGCGACACGGCCGTCAGCGCGACCCTGGAGCAGATCGACGTCGTCGGGCGCATGATCGCCCGCTACCCCGACGACTTCGCCACCGCCCGCACCGCCGACGACATGGAGAACGCCCGCCGCACCGGGCGGATCGCCTCCCTGATGGGCGCCGAGGGCGGCCACTCCATCAACAACTCCCTCGCCACGCTGCGCGCCCTGTACGCGCTCGGCGTGCGGTACATGACCCTCACGCACAACGACAACCTCGCGTGGGCCGACTCGGCGACCGACGAGCCCGGCGTGGGCGGCCTCTCGCCCTTCGGCCACGAGGTCGTACGCGAGATGAACCGCACCGGCGTGCTGGTCGACCTCTCGCACGTGGCCGCCACGACGATGCGCGACGCGCTCGCCACGAGCACCGCGCCCGTCCTCTTCTCGCACTCCTCCTCACGGGCGGTCTGCGACCACCCGCGCAACATCCCGGACGACGTGCTGGAGCTGCTGCCGGCCAACGGCGGCGTGGCCATGGCCACCTTCGTACCGAAGTTCATCCTTCCCGAGGCGATCGCCTGGACGCGGGCCGCCGACGAGAACATGCGCGAGCACGGTGCGCACCCGCTCGACACGACCGAGGCCGGGATGAAGATCCACCGGGCCTTCGAGGCGGCCAACCCGCGTCCGGCGGCCACCGCGGCGACGGTCGCCGACCATCTGGACCACATGCGCGAGGTCGCGGGCATCGACCACATCGGTATCGGCGGCGACTTCGACGGCACGGCGTTCACGCCGGAGGGCCTTCAGGACGTCTCGGGCTACCCGAACCTCGTCGCGGAGCTCCTCGCCCGCCGCTGGTCCCCCGAGGACCTGGCGAAGCTGACCTGGCACAACGCGGTACGGGTGGTGCGCGCCGCGGAGGACGTGGCCCGGGTGCTGCGGGTGGAGCGCGGTCCGTCGACGGCGACCATCGGGGAACTGGACGGCTGAGGGGTCCGCATACGGGGCGCGGGCCTGCCGTCGGGCCCGCGCCCCGCGCCGTACCCCCGAACGCCCCGTCCGCCGTGACCCGTCCGTCCGCCCGTGGCACGGTGGGCGTACTGCCTTCGCACCCCACGGAGCCTCGTCATGGCAGATCTGCAGGACGACCCTTACGACACGGACACGACAGCCGCGGCCGGTGATCTCGACGCGACACCTCCGCATCCGGCTTCCGAGACGGTGACGACGACGGACACGGCTTCCGTGGCCACACCCGCGTCGTCCGCGGAACGTGCCCGCGTGCTGCTGGTCTCGCACCCCGTCGTCGACGGCCACAACAGCCTCGCCCCCACGCTGCGGCGCCGCGGCGCCGGCCACAGGCACGACCTGGAACAGGGCGACAGCTTCCTGGACACCGACATGCCGCGGATCAAGGCGGGCGCGCTCGGCGCGCAGTTCTGGTCCCTGGAGGTCGACGCCGACGAGGTCCGTGAGGGCCGGGCCGTCAGCACCACCCTGGAGCTGATCGACCTCGTACGGGACCTGATCTTGTCCTACCCGGAGAGCCTGCGCCTCGCGCTCGGCGCCGGGGACCTGGCCGACGCCCGCAACTGCGGACGTGTCGCCTCGCTCCTCGGCCCCGTCTCGGGCCCGGCCATGGGCGACTCGCTCGCCACGCTGCGCGCCTTCCACTTCCTCGGCGTACGCTCCCTCGCCCTCGCCGGCGCGCGCTGGGCCGAGGACGGGCTCAGCCGCTTCGGCCACGAGGTGGTGCGCGAGCTGAACCGGCTCGGCGTCGTCATCGATCTGTCCGGCACGTCAGACGAGACGATGCGCGCGACCTTCGCCGTCACCAAGGCACCGGCGATGTTCTCCCACTCCGCCGCGCGCGCCCTCGGGGACCGCCCCGACGGCGGCGTCCCGGACGACATCCTGACGCTGCTCGGCGCCAACAACGGTGTCTGCATGGTGAGTTTCGCGCCCGACCAGTTCGCGCCCGACCAGCTCTCCCGCGATCAGCTCACCCGCGAGAGCAAGAGTCCGTCCCTCACAGAAGTCGCGGACCATGTCGAGCGGGTACGGGACGTGGCGGGCCCGGAGTGCGTCGGTCTCTCCGGGACGTACGGCCGAGAGTCGGGGACGCCGCACACCGTCGGCCTCGAAGACACCTCGTGCTACCCGCAGTTGATCACCGAACTGCTCGACCGCGGCTGGGACGACACCGCCATCACGGATCTCACCTGGGGCAACGCGGCCCGCGTGCTGCGCGACACCGAGTTCCTGGCGCGCGCCGCCCAGCAGCGGCGCTCGCCGTCGACGGTGACGATCGGGGAACTGGACGACTCCCGCCGGTAGTTGGGTGTCACCCGCGCGCGGGAGCCGTGCCGGGCGGCCTCAGGCCCTCGGCCGGCCCATCGCCCGGTACGTCCAGCCCGCCCCGCGCCACACCGCCGGGTCCAGCGCGTTGCGCCCGTCGAGGATCAGCCGCCGCGTCACGGCCCCGCCGAGCTCCGCCGGGTCCAGCTCGCGGAACTCGCGCCACTCGGTCAGATGCAGCACGACATCGGCGCCGCGCACCGCATCCAGCGCGGACTCGGCGTAGCCGAGCGTCGGAAAGAGCCGGCGCGCGTTGTCCATGCCCTTCGGGTCGTACACGGTGACCTGGCCACCCTGGAGATGGATCTGCCCGGCCACGTTGAGCGCGGGGGAGTCCCGTACGTCGTCCGAGTCCGGCTTGAACGTCGCGCCGAGGACCGCGACCCGCTTCCCGAGGAACGACGAGTCGGCGCCGACCGCCTCGCGCGCCAGCTCCACCATGTGGCCGCGGCGCCGCATGTTGATCGAGTCGACCTCGCGCAGGAACGTCAGCGCCTGGTCGGCGCCCAGCTCGCCCGCCCGCGCCATGAACGCCCGGATGTCCTTGGGCAGACAGCCGCCGCCGAAGCCGATCCCGGCGCGCAGGAACTTCCTTCCGATGCGCTCGTCGTAGCCGATGGCCTCCGCCAGCTTCACGACGTCACCGCCGGCCGCCTCGCAGACCTCGGCCATCGCGTTGATGAAGGAGATCTTGGTGGCGAGGAAGGAGTTCGCGGCGGTCTTCACCAGCTCGGCGGTCGGGAAGTCCGTCACGATGAACGGCGCCCCCTCCCCGAGGGGAGTCGCGTACACCTCGCGCAGCAGCTTCTCCGCGCGCTCGCTCTCGGTGCCCACCACGATCCGGTCCGGGTGGAGCGTGTCCTGTACGGCGAAGCCCTCCCGCAGGAACTCCGGATTCCAGGCCAGCTCGACCCCGCCGCCCGCCGGCGCCAGCTCGGTGAGCCGCCGCGCGAGCCGCTCCGCGCTGCCGACGGGCACGGTCGACTTGCCGACCACCAGTGCCGCCCGGCCCAGCTGCGGGGCCAGCGAGTCGAAGGCGCTTTCCACATAGCTCATGTCGCACGCGTACTCGCCGTGCTTCTGCGGGGTGTTCACGCAGACGAAGTGGACGTCGCCGAAGGCGCCGATCTCCTCCCACGAGGTGGTGAAGCGCAGCCGGCCGCTCGATCCCTCGATGCCCGCGACATGCTTGCGCAGCAGGTCCTCCAGGCCGGGCTCGTACATCGGGACCCGCCCCGCCGACAGCATCTCGATCTTCTCGGGGACGACATCGAGCCCGAGGACTTCGAAGCCCAGTTCCGCCATGGCCGCGGCGTGCGTGGCGCCGAGGTAGCCGGTACCGATCACAGTGATCTTGAGGGCCATGTCGTGCTCCTGGGAGTGCGGTCGGGATGCGGTGCGCCCGGCGTGCGATCGCGGCTGCGATCGCACCGTGAGTGCGCGGCCGAGCATAGCCCCGCGCTCCGGACGCCCTTTCGGTCGCCCGCACGGCAAGGTGCGGAAGCTGTCGGAAAACTCACGTACATCGCGGCGCCCCGGACCTCTAAAATTAGTGTTACTTAACGGTAGTTATCATTCAGGGGAGTGGAAGACCGTGGCCGGATCGGCTGATTTCGACCTGTACCGCCCGTCGGAGGAGCACGACATGCTCCGGGAGGCGGTGCGTGCGCTCTCCGAGGCGAAGATCGCGCCGTTCGCCGCCGCGGTGGACGAGGAGGCCCGCTTCCCGCAGGAGGCGCTCGACGCGCTGGTCGCCGCGGATCTGCACGCGGTCCACGTCCCCGAGGAGTACGGCGGCGCCGGGGCGGACGCCCTGGCCACGGTGATCGTCATCGAGGAGGTCGCCCGCGTCTGCGCGTCGTCCTCCCTGATCCCGGCCGTGAACAAGCTCGGCTCGCTGCCGGTCGTCCTCTCCGGCGGTGAGGACCTGAAGAAGAAGTACCTCGGCCCGCTCGCCAAGGGCGACGCGATGTTCTCGTACTGCCTCTCCGAGCCGGACGCGGGTTCCGACGCCGCCGGCATGAAGACCAAGGCCGTACGGGACGGCGACGGCTACGTACTCAACGGCGTGAAGCGCTGGATCACCAACGCCGGGGTCTCCGAGTACTACACGGTGATGGCTGTCACCGACCCCGGCCGCCGTACGAAGGGCATCTCCGCCTTCGTCGTCGAGAAGGGCGACGAAGGCGTCTCCTTCGGCGCCCCCGAGAAGAAGCTCGGCATCAAGGGCTCCCCGACCCGTGAGGTCTACCTCGACAACGTCCGCATCCCGGCCGACCGCCTCATCGGCGCCGAGGGCACCGGCTTCGCCACGGCGATGAAGACCCTGGACCACACCCGCATCACGATCGCGGCCCAGGCCCTCGGCATCGCCCAGGGCGCGCTCGACTACGCGACGGGCTACGTCCAGGAGCGCAAGCAGTTCGGCAAGCCGATCGGCGACTTCCAGGGCGTCCAGTTCATGCTCGCCGACATGGCGATGAAGCTGGAGGCGGCCCGCCAGCTCACCTACTCGGCGGCGGCCCGCTCCCAGCGCGTCTCCGACGGCGGCGACAAGGAACACCTGACCTTCTTCGGCGCCGCGGCCAAGTGCTTCGCCTCCGACGTGGCGATGGAGGTCACGACGGACGCGGTCCAGCTCCTGGGCGGGTACGGCTACACGCGCGACTACCCGGTGGAACGGATGATGCGCGACGCCAAGATCACCCAGATCTACGAAGGCACGAACCAAGTGCAGCGGATCGTCATGGCCAGGAACCTTCCGTAGCAGGGTTTTTGCAGGTCGGAGTAGTCGAACGTGGAGCGGGCGTTCTCGCGGGCTACCGATATGGACAGGCAGTCAGCGCAACCGGGTTTGGGTGACGGCTCGCGAGGTGGCCCCGAAAGGAACGTCCATGCTGTCGCGTGGGTTCCAGGACCGGAAGTTCTCTCTTCGCTCTCCATGGCACCATCTTCGGCGGGCTACCGATGCGGCTCTAGCCTGTTTCCTGTTCCCGCGAAAAGTCGTTGCGGATACCTTCGACCAGGCCCCGCATGTGGTCACCCGACAATGCCACTCGTTCGAATCCCTCGAACTTCTCGACGTAGAGACCAACGTCCCGTGGGTCCGTTACGACCACCTCAGCGTGGACGGTCTCAACCGTGACCATTCGATCATCGCGGATGACGAACGCATGATTCGCAATGTCGCGCTGCTGAATCCGCAACGGGACTACGCGGATGTCCACATGAGACAGGCGGGAAATGGAAACGATTCGGTCGAGCTGTGCCGCCATCATCTGTGGCGGGACAATGCGCCACCGCAGGACAGGCTCTGTGATTATGAACCGCAGCGACTTGGCCTTGTCGTAGAGGACCGCTTGACGTTCAAGCCTGCCGTTGACCGTCCGGGAGAGAGAGTCCTCACTCGGATTGTGCCGTTGGAGAACGGCGCGGATGTACTCCGGCGTCTGGAGCAAGCCCGGCACCAGGGCAGGTTGGAACAGTCGGAGCGTGGACATCTGGGCTTCAAGGGCCTTGGCGGCTTGCTGGCCCTTGTGGACTCCGATGCGCTTCAACAGGCGCCATGCCGTTGCCTCCGTTGCCGACGCCCGCGCAGCCTCGGTGTACTCCGCCTTGACCTCGTCCGAGACACCGATGGCGGTCAGGATGCGCTCTACGTCCGTCGCGCTGGCCGCGAGCTTCGCGTTTTCAATCTTGGACAGCTCGGACGGAGACATGAGGGCGCTGCGGGCCACCGCTTTGGCCTCCTTGCCGGAAGCTACTCGCAGGGCCCGCGGCGCGGCCCCAAGCTGTGCTCTGTTCACGCCCCGTACTTGGCCCACCATTCCGTGAACGGTTCCGCGTGGGTGAGTGCGGCGTCACGGTGCCCGGCGAATTCCGCCGTTCGTTCCGATGACAGAACTTCCGAGCCCCGGTATTTTCCGGCGCCGTCGTAGTTCATCACGGCTACGGACTCGGAGTCGAAGAGCCAGAAGTCAGGTACGTTCTGTAGGGGGTTCGTCTTGTCGGTGAAGTCCAGAATGAAGAACTCCTCACCTCCGGACATGTTCTTCTGGTACCCCCACCCGAGTTCGAACCTAAGATAGTCCGTGAGCGGGCGGCGCAGAATGTGAACCCGGTAGACCTGTTTCCCTTTTCCGGTGTGTGAGCGGAGTTCTTCGACCCAGCCCGCGTTGTAGTTGTCCGGCTGCGGCTCCCCGGCCAGGAACGCGTGACAGGCATCGACGTTCCCCGACTTGCTGTAGTCGTCGAGGGTTTCGAGTCGGAACGCCTCACGCTGGAACGTGTCGAAGAGGTCGCCGAGGGTCCTAGATGAGGTTGTCACGGATGGCCTTCTGGATCAGTTCCATCGGGATCTCGACCAGGGTTTCGTGAGCGGGAATCTGAAGCCCGTGGTCGGTCGGAGACTCCCCCTGAACCAAGAGCGTGCCGCGATCCGTCGCGTAGATCGTCGGGCAGTCTTTGATGTCGCACGTGCTGACCAGCTTGGTGACCTTCATGGTCTGGGTTTCCCTCCCCCGTGCTGCCAGTACCCCGCATCTGGGTTGACGCTCCCGAGGCCAGGGCGCGCGGATCAAGCGATCACGGTTGACGGAACGGGAAACCGCGTAACCTCCCCGGAGCCTGCCGCTCCTCCGACCGGTCGGGGAGGCTGCCGCCAGTACCGCGCCGACCTGGGCAGACTCTTGACGATCATGGGGAAATGCCGGGGAGGGCTCTACCAAGAGGGGTGTCCGTGCAGGTCAGCGCCGTATGACCCGTATAGCACCCAGATCTACGAGTGCACGAACCAGATCCAGCGCATCGTGATGGCGCGCAACCTGCCGTAGGCCCGGCCTCCGTACAACGAAAGGCCCCGGCCCGTGCGGGCCGGGGCCTTTCGTCGCCGGCGGCCTCAGTTCGAGGTGACCGTGACCTTCTCGTCGTTGTTCAGCTGCTCCACCAACTGCTTGACCTTGGCCTTGTCCCAGACCAGGTTCCCGCCGGTGCTGCCCGAGATCGGTATGTTCATCGACTTGCCGTCGCCGCCCGTGACGCCCTTCATCGCGAAGAACATCTGGCTCAGCGACCAGAGTGACATGTCCTTGTCGACGATCAGGGTGTCCAGGCCCGCGCCCATCGTCGGGTAGAGCTTGAACGGGTTGAGGACGGTGCCGGGCGTGGCCGTCTGGGAGGCCAGGGCCGCCAGGAACTTCTGCTGGTTCTTCGTACGGTCCAGGTCGCTGCCCGCGAACGCGTACCGGGTACGGACGAACGCCAGGGACTGCTCGCCGTCCAGCGTCTGCTTGCCCGCCTTGAAGTCGGCGCCCGACTTCTCGTCCTTGAAGGCCTTCGGGATGTCGAGCTCGACACCGCCGATGGCGTCCACGATGTTGGCGAAACCCGCGAAGCCGATCTCGACGTAGTGATCGATGCGCAGACCGGTGTTGAACTCGACGGTACGCACGAGCAGTTCGGGCCCGTCCTCCGCGTACGCCGCGTTGAGCTTCGTCTGGCGGCCCTGGTTCGGGAACAGCTTCCCGGACTCCGAGCCGCGGAACGACGGGATCACCACGTTCGAGTCACGCGGCAGCGAGATCAGCGTCGGGCCGTTGGAGCCGTCGTGCAGGATCATCATCGAGTCGGTGCGCTTGCCCTCCGCGCTGCCCGTGTGGAGATCCTTCTTCTCCTCGTCGGACATGCCCTCACGGCTGTCGGAGCCGACGATCAGATAGTTCGTGCCGTCGCCCGCCTCCGGGCGCTCGATGACCTTCGAGAGGTCGACCTCGCGCTTGAGCTTGGAGTCGGCCCAGAAGTAGGTGCCTATGGAGACGACGAGGAAGACGACGACCAGGGAGATCGCGGTGATCTTGATACGGCGCCGCCAGTCCGGTGCGTGGCCGGGCGGGTAGCCGCCGCCGTTGTCGTACGACCCCTGCGGAGGTACACGCGGCGGTCCGCCCTGACCCCGGTCGGCCGGGGCGCCGTAGACCTGGCCGGTGTTGTAGTCGCTGTTGTACGGGGGCGGGTCGTACCCCCCGTCGTACCCCTGCGACGGCTGCTGCGGGACGGCGCGCCGCTGCACGTGCGGCATCGCGCGTACGCCTTCGGGCCGTCCGCCCGCGCTGCCGCGTCCGTAACGCTCGCCGCCACGGTCAGCGCGGTCGCCGTTCCATCCGTCAGGATCGTTCATGCGGACCAGTGTGCGGCTCGGAGGTGTCACGCAGACAGGGGTGGAGGAAAATCACAGCATCCCTGTTGCCAAGCTGATGCAATGCGGCCCGTCACGGACCCCCGCATAGGGTGGAGGGCATGACAGACCAGGCCGTCCGCCCCGAGACAGATATTCCGGGTAAGCCCACCTCAGCGTCCCGCACCACGCTCAGCCACATCATGAGCGGCAGCGACACCAACCTTCTCGGCACGGTGCACGGCGGCGTGATCATGAAGCTCGTCGACGACGCCGCGGGCGCGGTCGCCGGCCGGCACTCGGGAGGGCCCGCGGTCACCGCGTCCATGGACGAGATGGTGTTCCTGGAGCCGGTGAGGGTCGGGGACCTGGTCCATGTGAAGGCCCAGGTCAACTGGACGGGACGGTCGTCCATGGAGGTCGGCGTACGCGTGCTCGCCGAGCGCTGGAACGAGTCGACCCCCGCCCAGCAGGTCGGCAGCGCCTATCTCGTCTTCGCCGCCGTCGACGCGGACGGCAGGCCCCGCCCCGTACCGCCGGTGATCCCGGAGACCGAGCGTGACAAGCGGCGCTACCAGGAGGCGCAGATCCGGCGTACGCACCGGCTCGCCCGGCGGCGTGCGATCAAGGAGCTGCGGGAGAAGCGGGCCGCCGACGGGATCGACGACTGACGGAGCCCGTAGGCGGTCGTCACGGGCACACCACCTGGTCGCCCGTCACCGCACCGAACTCGCCCTGGTGCACATCCTCCGCCCGCACCGGCCGTACCGTCCTGTAGTCCTTCCCCGCCATCACCTTCAGCGTCGCGCCCTGCCGGGGCACCGGCTTCAGCTCGCAGCCCGGCAGGGCGGCCGCCAGGGACTTCGCCGAGCGGTCCCAGCGCGGGTCGAACAGCACCTGCGTACGCGTCACCTCAGGTCCGGTGTGGTTCAGTGGGGCACGCGTCGTACGGAAACCCGTCGCGCGCAGGGCGCCGTCCACGCGCTGGCCCAGACCGTCCCCCCGCGTCGCGTTGTAGACCTGCACCCTGATCTGCTGCGGCGACACCTCGACCATCGTGGCCGGCGGCTTCGGGGCCCCCGGCCGGCGCGGTCCCGCGGGGGCCGCGGGCGTCAGCGGCTTGTCCTCGCGCAGCGCCCGGAAGAGCTTCTTCGACTTCACCGGGTCCCACTTCAGCGTCGACCCGATGCCCTTGACCGGGAAGCCTCCCTCGGTGACCGGCACCGACGTGAACTCCGACGACGCCGGGGTGAAGTCGCGCATCGCCTTGCCGAGCGTGAGCATCTCCCGCGTACCGAAGCCCTTGTCCGCCCGGACCGAGTCGAGCATGGTCGAGGTCACGCCGCGGAGCTTCACCGGGTTCAGGAGCACACCGCTGCTGGTGGCCTGCTTGATCAGGGCGGCCATGAAGCGCTGCTGGCGCTGCATCCGGCCGAGGTCGGACGAGCCGTCGAGATAGCGGGACCGTACGTACTGGAGAGCCTTGCCGCCGTCCAGTTTGTGCGTCCCCGCGCTCAGGTCGAGGCCGGTGTGCGAGTCCTTGAGCGGCTTGGCGGTGCAGATCTCCACCCCGCCGAGCGTGTCGACCGTCTTCATGAAGCTGGTGAAGTCGATCTCCAGATAGTGGTCGATCTTCACGCTGGTCATACTCTCGACGGTCCGGACCGTCAGATGCGGGCCGCCCTCCGCGTACGCCGCGTTGAGCTTCACCGGGTGGGGCCCGTGCTTCTCACCGGTGTTCCCGTCGGTGTGCGAGGGCAGCTGCGCGTAGCTGTCGCGCGGCAGGCTCACGACGCTCGCACGCTCACGGTCCTCCGAGATGTGCACGAGCATGATCGTGTCGGTGCAGCGGCAGGGAGCGCCGCCGAGCCGGTACTTCTCCCGCTCCCCCTTGGTGATCTTGTCGCGGCCGTCGGTGCCGACCAGGAGGATGTTCATGCCGTGACCCCCGTCGGGGCGGTTCTTCATGTCCTTGAACGGGTCCACCCGGCCGATCCCGGTGTCGAGACTCGTCACGACGGCGTGCCCGATGCCGCCCGCGCCGAGTACCAGCACCGAGAGCGTCGTGGCCACCCGCATCCCCCAGCGCGGCCGTCCGGGACGGCCCGGACGCCCGTTCCGCCGTCCACCGCGCACACCGCGGGCGGCGCCGGCGGTCCGCTCGGACCGGACGCCGGTCTGCGCCGGTCCGGGCCGGCCGGCGGGCCGGGGGCGGGGGGAGCGGGGTGGTGGGGGCACGGGGGGACACCTCCGCGGGTGACGGGAACGACTGGACTGCCGGGTGACGGGGCGAAGGGCGACCAGGGGACGCAACGTAGGCCCATACGATCAGCAGCCTTGCGCTGAGCCCGCCCGACGCGCGCCGGGGTCCCCCATTCGCGGTAACGTGGCGTGCCAGAACCCGCCTCCCGGACGCCCGAAGGATCACATGCCCGCCCAGCCCCCAGCCGTGTCCGTGATCATGCCGGTGCTCAACGAGGAGCGCCATCTGCGGAACTCCGTCCGGCACATCCTGGAGCAGGAGTACGACGGCGAGATGGAAGTGGTCATCGCGCTCGGCCCCTCCACGGACCGTACCGACGAGATCGCGGCCGAACTCGTACGTGAGACCGCGGACAGCGCCCGCGCCCGGGTGCAGACCGTGCCCAATCCGACCGGCCGCACGCCGGCGGCGCTCAACGCGGCCATCAAGGCGTCCAAGCACCCCGTCGTCGTACGCGTCGACGGCCACGGCATGCTCTCGCCGAACTACATCGCGACCGCCGTACGGCTCCTGGAGGAGACGGGCGCGCAGAACGTCGGCGGCATCATGCACGCCGAGGGCGAGAACGACTGGGAGCACGCCGTCGCGGCGGCGATGACCTCCAAGATCGGTGTCGGCAACGCGGCCTTCCACACGGGCGGCGAGGCGGGGCCCGCCGAGACCGTGTACCTCGGCGTCTTCCGGCGCGCGGCGCTGGAGCAACAGGGCGGCTACAACGAGGAGTTCGTCCGCGCCCAGGACTGGGAGCTGAACTTCCGGATCCGCGAGGCGGGCGGCCAGATCTGGTTCTCGCCCGAGCTGCGCGTCCAGTACCGGCCGCGGCCGTCCGTCCGGGAGCTCGCGAAGCAGTACAAGAACTACGGCCGTTGGCGCCATGTCGTCGCCCGCTTCCACTCCGGCTCGATCAATCTGCGCTACCTCGCGCCGCCGGTCGCGGTCTGCGCCAACGCGCTGGGCGTCGTCGTCGGTCTGGCCCTCACCCCCTGGGCGCTGATCGTCCCCGGCGGCTATCTGGCCGCGATCGTCGCGGGCTCGATACCGGCGGGCAGGGGCCTGCCGCTCAAGGCGCGGCTCCAGATCCCGCTCGCGCTCGCCACGATGCACATGTCGTGGGGGTTCGGCTTCCTGACGAGCCCGCGCTCGCTCGCCAAGAAGGTCATCGCGAGCCGCCGCCCGACGGTCGGGCAGACCGCCTGAGCAAGGCCGTCACGTGCGGGGCCGTTGCGTACGACGCCGTCACGTAGGACGCCGATACGAACGAAGGAGCCCCGGGCGCGTCGCCCGGGGCTCCTCGTCGTACACCGGCTCCCGGCTAGAAGGTGAAGCCGGGCTGGATCTCCATGCACTCGCTCTCGTCGGCCCCGTTGAGCGCCCGCGCCGTGTCCGGCGTCTTGGTCTCGTCCGGCGCGGCCGACTTCGGGTAGGTGTCACCCGAACGCCAGTCGGCGCCCACGACCACTGTCACACCCGACACGTCCGTCGACTTCTTCGCCGAAGAGACCGGAATCCCGAGGGACTTGGCGACCGCCTGCGCGTCACCTTCCAAGTCGGCGCTGGGGAACAGGACTTGAGTGCGCTCGGTGGGATCGGGCGTCGCGTCGGACACGGCCTTCGTATAGCCCTTGCCGACGAGCAGCCCCGCCACCGCGGTGGCCCGCTGCGGCGTCGGCGCCTGCGTGGCGCTGCCCGTGCCGTTGCGTACGAGCACCCCGGTGTCGGCCGGAACCGCCGCCGGGTCCTTGGTCTCGGCCGGGGGCTTGCGCTTGGACGCCTTGCCGTCGAGTGGCACGTCGTCGCGGACCATGGTGAACAGCTGCTCGGCGTCGCCGGGCTTCGGGAAGACCCGCCCGGCCTCGGTGCCCTCGCCGTACACGTTGGGCATCGTCGCCATCGTGATGCGGTTCGTGGGGACCTTCTTGAGCTCTTCCGCCAGGTCGTACAGCTTCTTGACGCCGCCGAGGCCCTTGTCGACGGTCAGTGCGTCGGTGGCCGCCTCGGCGAGGCTCATCAGCTTTCCGGGGTCGGTCAGTTTGGCGCCCTTGCGCAGCTCCCGGACCATCGAGTTCATGTACATGTGCTGGGCGTGGGTCCGGGCGAGGTCGCTTCCGTCCTCGAAGCCGTAACGCGTGCGCAGCCACTGCAGGGCCTCCTCGCCCTGGATGATGTTCTCGCCCTTCTCCAGCTTCAGCCCGGAGCCCTTGCCCTGGGCGTTGCGGGAGTGGACGTTCTCCTGGACGCAGACCGGCACGCCGCCGATGGCGTCGGCCATCGACACCACGCCCGCGAAGTCGATCATCATGAAGTGGTCGATGGTGATGCCGGTCAGCTCGTACCAGGTGGCCACGGTGCAGCCGGGACCCCCGCGCCCCAGGCTCTCGTTGGTCTGTACGTTGAGCGTGCTCGCCTGGTAGACCTCGCCGGTGTCCGGGTCCGTGCACTTGGGCATCTTCAGCATCGTGTCGCGCGGCATGCTGACGACCGACATGTTGCTGCGGTCGGCCGAGACATGGAGCAGCATCTGTACGTCGGCGAGAGGCGTGCCGCCGAAGGTCTCCTTGGCACCGCCGAGTTTCTGGTTCTCCTTGGAGTCCCGGGCGTCGGAGCCGATGAGCAGGATGTTGAGCGGGGTCTGGCCCGCGGAGTTGGCCTTGTGGTCGGCCATCGGCTTGTCGCCGAGCGTCAGGTCTTCCTTCTTGAGCTTGCCGTCCAGATGGCGGTAGTAGAGGTATCCGGCGCCGGCCGTGCCGAGGATCAGCAGGGCGAGGACGGCGGAGACCCAGAGAAGTATTCGGCGCTTGCCGCGGCGGTTGCGCGGGCGTGAGCCGTTGCGGCGGGGACCGCCCCTTCTCTTCCCGCCCGAGCGGTCACCACCGTCGGCGGCGCTGTCGCCGGAGGGGGAGGCGGAACCGTCACCGGGACCGGTGCCGCCGTTCGCTCCGCCTGACGCCCCGTCAGCACCGGCAGCGTCACCCGCGCCGTCCTCGTACAGACTGTCGTCCCAGCCCAACTCGCGGGCGTGCGGGACGCGTTGCCGCGTCCCGTTTCTGCGCATGCTCTGCCCCACTCCGTACCCCCCTACCCCTGTCGTTCAGGCGCTCCACACGAGTCGGGGCTCCGGGCCTGCCGGAGCCGGGCTCACTTGGCGCACACTTGCTTGTCCGCTTCCACCTTCTGCACGCCTTCCGGCGCCTTTGCCGGACCGACGATCGGAATTCCCGCGCCCTTGAAGTCCGCGCCGAGGGTGAGGGTCATCGCCTCAAGCCCCACGGCGTCCTCCGTGCCCGGCTTCATCGCTTCGGCGGGAAGGCCCATCATGTCCGCGAGACGGCGGGCCTGGTCGGCCTGGTTCGGCGCGTACTCCAGCGATGTCTTGGCCAAGTCCTCGGGCGCGTTGCCCTTATTGGTGGACTTGTCGACGCCTTCCTCGTTCTGCAGCCAGGCGAGAGTCTCCTGGGCGGAGCCCTGCGGCCCGCCACCGTTGAACACATCGACCCTGACATCGCCGGGGTCGGCCTTGGTTCCCTTCAGGAGCGCCGCCTGCTTGCTCTTGGCGGCCTTCTCCTGCTCCTTCACCTCGGTGAGGGAGGTGTCGCTCTGCATCATCGCGAACAGCGGCTTCGCCTGCGCCTCGTTGACCACGACCGTCGCCTTCACGACCTCGGCCGGGTTGTCTATGACAGGCAGCGTGGTGAAGCTGATGTTCTTCGGATTGACCTTGGACAGCTCCATACCCAGGTCACGCAGCTTCTCGATGCTGCCGATGCCCGTGTCGACCGTGAGCGCGTCGGTCGCCGCCGTCGCCAGGTCCCACAGCTTCGCGGGATTGGTCAGCGTCTCGCTGGACTTCATCTTCCGGATCAGGGAACCCAGGAACTGCTGCTGGGTCTGGATCCGGTCGAGGTCGCTCTCGTTGCCGAAGCTGTGCCGCGTACGGACGAAGGCGAGAGCCTGCTCGCCCTCGATCACATGCTTGCCCTTGGTCAGCTTCAGATGTGAGTCGGGGTCGTCGACATCCTTGGCGACGCACACCTCCACACCGCCGACCGCGGTCGTCAGCGTCTTCACCGCGTTGAAGTCGGCCATCATGAAGTGGTCGACCGTCAGGCCGGTCAGCTCCTTGACCGTACGCATCGTGCAGCCCGGGTCGCGCTCGGACTGGCCGAGGCTGGTGTTGAACCGGACGCCCTGCTCGCCGGGGATGACCTTCGTGCCTTCCTCGGTCTTCGTCTCGCAGTCCGGGATGTCGGTGATCAGGTCGCGGGGGATGGAGAGCGCGGTCGCGTTCGTCCGGTCCTTGGAGACATGGAAGAGGATCGTGGTGTCGGCGTGGCCGACACTGTCCTTGTCGCCGTAGCTCTCGTTGCCGGCCCCGGTGCGCTTGTCGGTGCCGATCACCAGGATGTTGACGGCCTGGTCCTTCTTGAAGCCGCCGCTGCCCGCGCCCTGGACGTCGATCGTCTTGATGTTGCCGTTGAGCTCCTGGTACGCGTAGTAGGCCGCGCCCGCGCCGCCGATGAGGACGAACGCGGTGATGCCGCCGGTCCAGCCGAGGACCTTCTTCTTACGGGACTTGGGCGGGGCCTTGCGCTTGCGGCGGCCCGCGGCGGTGGCCCCGCTGTCGGCGTTGTTCGCGGCGCGGCGGCCACGCTGACCGGGTACGTCGCGGCGGGACGTACCCGAAGCGCCCCCGGAACCCGAGGAGTTACGGGCGCGGGGAATGCGCCCGCCGGCGCCGTCGGTCGCGCCGTCGGCTCCGGCTCCGGCTGCCGCTCCGGCGCCCGCTCCCGCGGCGCCCGGCGCTCCGCGTTCCCTGGCGGATCGGCCGCGCGGCGAACCGTCGTCCGTGGGAGAGGCGTTTCTGGAACGGCGAGGGGTGCCGGACCCGTTTCCCGCATCACGGGAAGGGGCGGACGACTGCCCTTCGGAGTGGTTCAGTCGCAATTCGTAATTGCCGGTCTGCGGGTTGAGTACCCACTGGTCGGCGGGGTCGATCCCGCCCGACTCGCCACGGCTATGCGCATCCACGGTTGCTTGAGTCCTCCGTCGGTGCCACGCGAAGCGCCCCTTCCCCCAAAGGCGCTCGGTCTTTCGATCCGGCAGTGCGCGACCTCACGGTCCGATGAAGCCGGATCGAGTCACACTATCCGCCCAGTTCAGCGTCGAGTGACGCCGGTGACAAATTCGACTCCTCTTACAAGGGGGCAATCTGCTCAATCGTCATAGACTGTCGACGTCTTCTTGGTTTTCCTTTTACTCGCACAGTCCGGCGGCGGCATTTGTGCCCGGAAAACTCGGGGTCGCAGTGGCGTTCGGCGATCCGGGGTCGTCCGGCTTCTCATCTGTTTTCGAACTTCCCTCGTCACGCTGTGTGGACTCCTTCTCCCCGGCGGGAGCGATCGAGACGGGCTCGTCCTTGCGCAGTTGCGAGAAAAGCCGCCCCGCGTCCGGCTGTACGAGTTCGTCACGATTCGGATCATTGACATAGGGCTGGCGCGGTACTGTCATGAACTGCACCTTTTCCGTCGGTACGTTCCGCAGGCCGCGCGCCAGGTCGTACAGGTCCTTGAGTGTGTTCAGACCGGGGTCGGTCGTCAGCGACTTGGTCGCCGCGTCCAGCACCGGATACAGCCGTGCGGGATTGAGCAGAACACCGTTGCTCTGCACCTTCCTGACGAGCGAACCGAGGAACTGCTGCTGGCGCTCCATACGTTCGGTGTCGCTGCCGTCGCCGATGGTCTTGCGGGCCCGTACGAAACCGAGGGCTTCCTCACCGCTGAGGGTCTGCTTTCCGGCCGGCAGTTTCAGATGCGCGTCGACGTCGTCGACGGGCTGCTTGAGACAGACATCGACACCGTCGACGGCGTCCACCATGTCCTTGAAGCCGCTGAAGTCGATCACCATGTAGTGGTCGATGCGAATGCCGGTGAGCTTCTCGACCGTACGGATCGAACACGCCGTACCGCCGAACTGGAAGGCCCAGTTGAACTGCGCGGACTGCTCCTTGGAGCGTCGGCCGTCCGAGGTGAGGCAGCGCGGGATCTCGACCATCAGGTCGCGCGGGATGGAGACGGCGGTCGCGCTCTGCCGGTCGGCGGCCAGGTGCAGCAGGATCGTGGTGTCGGAGCGCTGCGAGCCGCCGTCGTCACGGCCGTACTTGCCGTTGCCCGCGCCCGCGCGGGTGTCGGAGCCGATGAGAAGGATGTTCTTCGCGTCGACGGCGATGGGGCGGGGACGTTCCTTCTCGTACGTGCGCAGCTCGGCGGCGGCGGTCGTGTCGGTGGTGATGTTGCCGTCGAGCTTCTGGTAGAACCACCAGCCGACCCCGGCGGCGGCGAGGACGACGACGGAGGTACCGAGGGCGGTCCAGCGGAGCCAGTGGCGTTTGCGGGGGGTGGCGGGGTCGGGGTCGTCGGGGTTGCCGGGAGCCTCGCCCTTGGCGGAGCCGCCGTCCGCGCCGCTGGCGTCAGCGGCCTCGGGCGAGGGCTCGTCCGGCCCGGCTCCGCCGTCGCCGCCGCTGTTGTTCGCGTTCTCGTCGGCGTTCTCGTTCGGGTGCGCGTCGCCGTCGGACCCGGGCGACGCGGTCGGCGGCTCGTCGTCTGCCCGGGGGTCCGGTTCGGGCGGCGTGCCAGCGCTGTCGGTCACGGCGAAGTCCATCCTTCATGGCGTCGGCGGCGTACGGCTCCGCCGGTTTCAGGGGTAGACGGCTGAATCGCACACTTGGTTGTGCACTGAACTAGAACTACCGACGATCATCTACCGGAGGCGGGGTTCGGCGCCGGAACCCGTCGGGCCATCGGGTCACCGTGTCGCCGACCGGACGGTAACCCGAACGCTCAGCCCTTGCCCTCCGCCGTGGCCGTGACCCGCTCGCTCTCGACCCGCTTGGCCAGCCCTTCCGCCGACAGCTGGTCCAGATTGCGGCAGAGCACCACCGACGAGCCGGCGGCGAGCGGTGCGTACAGCCCGGCCGACAGCCCGTTCCACGTGTCGTACGGCTTACCGGACAGCAGCCGGGTGCCCGGCGCTGTCAGACCGAGGGCCGCCGCGTCGGCGCGGGAGCGCTCGACGACCTGGGCCGCCGTCAGCTCCGTACCCTCGACGACGAGCGCGGGGGCGTCCGGGTCCACCGGCTCGAACGGCGCGAAACGGTCCCCCTGGCCGGGTACCTCGACCGCGTAGTCGGCGAAACCGTCGGGCGTCCGCGGGAAGCGGCCGCCGAGCGGACGCAGCGCGAGGGCCAGCCGTTCGCCACGGCAGGCGCGGGCGGCGTCCAGCGTGTCGGGGCCGGTGACGACGAGGTCCGCGCCGGCCGGGTCGCCGCCGATCTCGACGGTCACGCCTACCGAGGAACAGGCGAGCAGCCAGACCGCGGTCTGCCAGTGCGCGGGCAGCAACAGCGCGAGCCGGTCGCCGGGCGCGGCGGCGAGGTCGCCCTGGAGGAGGTTGGCGGTCTTGGACACCCAATTGGCGAAGGTGGCCACGGACAATTCCACGCGTTCACCGGTGGCATCGTCGTAGAAGGTGACCAAGGGGCGGGCCGGATCCGTGGCGAGGGCGGATCGCAGCAGGTCGGCGGGGGTGCGGTCGCTGGCGTTCACCCGGGCAAGGGTACGCGGGGCGGCCGGGCGCACACCGCCGTACCGGTGACGCCGTCCACCGCTTGGTCCGATGGTCCGTCAGTTTCCGCGGGTGCTCCCGGAAGGCGGGTACGGCCCTCCGCCCGCACGATCGGAACATGCGTGCATTCCTGACTTCCTCGATCGGCGTCGCGTGTGCCGCGGCACTCGTACTCCCGCTCTCCCTGCCCTCCGGGGCCGCCGCGGCCCCCCAGGACGCCCGGGCGGGCTCACCCGTGCCGGGCTCCACCGCGTCGCTGCCACTGGCCCCGCTCAACTCCGAACGCTCCCCCGGTGAAGCCACCGAGCAGGGGCTGCCCAAGCAGGACGTCCAGCCCTTCTCGCTCGTCGGTGTCGTCTGGGACGACGCGGACGCCGAACTCCACGGCTCGGTCCAGGTCAGAAGCCGGTCGGCCGAGACGGGCGACTGGTCCGGCTGGCAGCACCTTCAGACGCACAACGCCGAGCACGGCGCGGACCGCGGTACGTCGGAACGTGAGTCCGGCACCGTGCGGGGCTCCACGGCGCCGCTGTGGGTCGGGCCGTCGGACGGTGTCCAGGTACGGGTCCAGGCGGACGAGAACCCGGACGCCGGCCCGGAGGTCCGTCCCGTCCGCCCGCCGCTGCCGCACGGACTGAGCCTGGAACTGGTCGACCCGGGGGAGGCGCCGGAGCAACTGCCGGTGAAGGAGGCCGACACGTCGCGCCGCCAGGCGGTCGTGGCCGACTCCGACAACCCGGTGACGGCTGAAGGCGGCGGCACGGGAGCCGTCGCGAAGCCGTACAAGGCCCCGCGCCCGAAGATCGTCTCGCGCAAGGGGTGGGGCGCGAACGAGAAACTGCGTGAACGCGAGTTCGGCTACACGAAGACGGTGAAGGCGGTCTTCGTCCATCACAGCGCGACGGGCAACAACTACACGTGCAAGCAGGCGCCCTCCGTCATTCGCGGTATCTACCGCTACCACGTGACGAGCAGCGGCTGGCGGGACATCGGCTACAACTTCGCCATCGACAAGTGCGGAAACGTCTACGAGGGCCGCGCCGGGGGCGTGACGAAGCCCGTCATGGGCGCGCACACGCTCGGCTTCAACACGAACAGCACGGGCATCGCCGTCCTCGGGTCGTACTCGACCGTCAACCCGCCCGCGGCCGTGACGACGGCGGTCGCCAGGCTCAGCGCCTGGAAGCTGGGGCTGCACGGGATCAACCCGAAGGGCAAGGTGACGATGACGTCGGGCGGGAGCAACAAGTACAAGAAGGGCAAGAGGGTGAGCATGAACGCGGTCTCCGGTCACCGGGACGGGTTCGTGACCGACTGTCCGGGCAACAGGCTGTACGGCAAGCTCGGCGCGGTTCGGGTATCCGCCGCGAAGTACCAGGGACGCTCCTAGACTGGCCCGGCCCCCCCGGCACGGGGGACCGCCGACCCCAGCAGGAAGCAGAGACGAACAAGGTGACTGAAGCGATCCTCCTGGTCGGTGGCAAGGGCACCCGGCTCCGGCCGCTCACGGTGCGTACGCCCAAGCCGATGGTCCCGGCGGCCGGCGTCCCGTTCCTCGCACACCAGTTGGGACGGGCGCGGGCGGCCGGGGTCGAGCACATCGTCCTCGCGACGTCGTACCTGGCCGAGGTGTTCGAGCCGTACTTCGGGGACGGCTCGTCCCTCGGCCTTCGTCTGGAGTACGTCACCGAACGCGAACCGCTCGGCACCGGCGGCGCGATCCGTAACGTCGCCTCCCGCCTGGACTCCGGCCCGGACGACCCGGTGCTGATCTTCAACGGCGACATCCTGACGGGCCTGGACATCGGCGCGCTGGTCGACACCCACGCGTCGTCGGGGGCGGACGTCTCGCTGCACCTGACGCGGGTCGAGGACCCGAGGGCGTTCGGGCTGGTGCCGACGGACGACGACGGCCGGGTCACGGCGTTCCTGGAGAAGCCGCAGACGCCGGAGGAGATCGTCACCGACCAGATCAACGCGGGGGCGTACGTCTTCCGCCGCTCGGTGATCGACTCGATCCCGACGGGCCGCCCGGTGTCGGTGGAACGCGAGACGTTCCCGGGCCTGCTGGAGTCGGGGGCGCATCTGCAAGGCATGGTCGACTCCACGTACTGGCTGGACCTGGGCACCCCCCAGGCGTTCATCCGCGGCTCGGCGGACCTGGTCCTGGGCGTGGCCCCGTCCCCGTCCGTCCCCGGCCGCTGCGGCGACCGCCTGATCCTCCCGACGGCCACGGTCGCCCCGGACGCGAAGCTCACAGCGGGCACGGTGGTCGGCGAGGGAGCGGTGATCGCGGAGGGCACCCGCATCTCGGGCAGCGCGATCCTCCCTCACGCGGTGATCGGCCCCGGCGCGGTGATCACGGACTCCCTGGTGGGCGCGGGAGCCCGCGTGGGAGCCCGCACGACCCTGTCGGGCGCGGTGATCGGAGACGGCGCGACGGTGGGCCCGGACAACGAACTCCACGAGGGAGCCCGCGTCTGGTGCGACACGACGCTCCCGGCCTGCGCAATCCGCTTCTCGTCGGACGAGTGAGGGAGGCGGGACCGGGGACGTCCCCCGGTCCTGCCCGGTGGTACGGCCCTTTGTCCGGGGTCCGGCGCGGCGCGGCCGTGTCCCGGAGCAGGGGGTCGGCGCGGCGCGGCCGTGCCCCGCAGCTGACCCGGCTCGGGGCGGGCGCGGGCGGCTTCGCCCGGCGTCGCCGGCGCGTTTGCCCCCCCACGGGGCCGGAGTGCTGGCGCGGTTCCGGTCGGGCGTGGGCGGCTTCGCCTTGTGCCGCGTCCCCACGGGGCCGGAGTCCTGAGCTGGGGTGCTGGCGCGGCTCCGGTCGGGCGCGGACGGGCTCTTTGTGGCGCTCGCCCGGCGCAGCCGTGGCGTGTGCGCAGGGCGCCGGCCCGGCGCGGCCCGCACCCTCGCTTCCCCGGCACGGGGGTCCGGGGGCCGTGGCCCCCGGTTTCGGGCCGGGGCGGGGTTGGGGAAAAGGTCCCGCCCGGCACCGCCTACCCTCTTCACAGACCCCGACCCCCAAGGACCCTCCCCGTGGCAGGCCGCTTCGCCCCCCGCCCCCGCACCGCCACCGCCCTACCCACCCCACGGCCAAGCCGCCCCGCCACACCCCCCAAGACCCGCCTCTGGGCGCCGGACGGGGACTTCGAGCTGGGGCTCGCCCTCGGGCCCCTCCGGCGCGGGCCCGCCGACCCCACCTTCCGTCTCTCTCAGGACGGTTCCGCCGTCCGTGCCACCCGGACCCCCGAAGGGCCCGGCACCCTGCGGGTCAGGGCCGGCGACGCCGTCGTGCGCGCCGAGGCGTGGGGCCCCGGCGCGGACTGGCTGCTGGAGCGGCTGCCCGAGATGCTCGGCGCGTCGGACGACCCCGACGCCTTCGTCCCGCGCCACAGACTCCTCGCCGCGGCCCAGCGCCGCCGCCCGGGCCTGCGCCTGTGCCGCACGGGCCTCGTCATGGAGTCGCTGATCCCGTCGGTCCTGGAGCAGAAGGTCACGACGATCGAGGCGAACCGATCCTGGCGGCACCTCGTACGGAAGTACGGCGAGCCCGCCCCCGGCCCGTACGGCGACTCGCCCGACGGCCGCCCCGACGGCCGCCGTGACAGCCGGATGTACGTCATGCCCGACCTCCGCACATGGGCCATGATCCCGTCCTGGGAGTGGCACAAGGCGGGTGTCGACGCCAAGCGCTCCGACACCATCGCGCGCGCCGTCCGCGTCGCCCGCCGGCTGGAGGAGGCCACCACCATGGAGCCCGAACTCGCCGCCGCCCGACTTCAGTTGATCCCCGGCATCGGCCCCTGGACCTCCGCCGAGGTCCTTCAGCGGTCGAACGGCGCCCCCGACGCCGTCACGGTCGGCGACCTCCATCTGCCGGGCATCATCGGCTACGCGCTCGCCGGCCGCCCCGACACCGACGACGCCGGGATGCTCGAACTGCTGGAGCCGTACGCCGGCCAGCGCCACCGTGCCGTACGGCTCATCCTCCTCACCGGCCGTACGCCACCACGCCGCGCCCCCCGCATGCCCGTCGGCAGAATCGCCCATCTGTAGCCATCAGGCAGCGGACACCTCAGCGCACCGAGATGAAGTCCTCCGCCGCCCGCCCCGGCCGCTCCTTCGGCTCCGCCGCCGCGTGCCCGACCGCCACCGCGCCCATCGGGTCCCAGTTCGGGGGCAGTTGGAGCACGTCCCGTACGACATCGCGGCAGAACATCGTCGACGACACCCACGCGGAGCCGAGCCGCTCACCCGCCAGCGCCACAAGGAAGTTCTGCACACCGGCGCCCGTCGCGACCACGAACATCTCGCGCTCCGCCGTGTCGCGCCGCTCGTCCCCGTACGTATGCGCGCCGTCCGCCACCAGGCACGGCACCACCAGATAGGGCGCCGCGCGCAGCACGTCCCCGCGCCGCACCCGCCTGGCCACGGACTCCTCCGACTTGCCGTCGCGGCGCAGGTCCGCGATCCACGCGTCCCGCATCGCGTCGAGGAGCCGGACGCGCGACTCGGGCGACTCCAGCAGTACGAACCGCCACGGCGTCGTGTGATGCGGCGCCGGCGCCGTCACGGCCGCGGCGACCGCGCGACGTACCGCGCCCGGATCGACCGGCTCGTCCGTGAACTCCCGGACCGTACGCCGCTGGGTGACCGCTTCCCGTACCGCCTCGGACGTCCCGAGCCGGAACATGTCGTCGGCCGCGACGCGCACCATCGCCCGCGCGCCGTCGGCCGATTCGCCCACCAACTGCGCCAGGCCCCTCACCACCGCCACCGGCAGCCCGGCGGACTTGCCCTTCACCAGGTCGCCGGCGGCGGCCAGTTCGTCGGCGAGAGCAACGACCGTCGCGCTCAGGGGATTGCCGTGCGCGTCCGTGCCGCCGCGCAGATCGTCCATGACCCGCACGCCCGCCGCGCCGATGGCGACGTCCGTCAGCCCGTTGCGCCACGGCCGGCCGAAGGTGTCGGTGACGATCACACCGACGTCCACGCCCAGCGCGTCCCGCAGCCCGTCCCGGAGGGCACGAGCGGAGGCGTCGGGGTCCTCGGGCAGCAACAGCACCGTCCCGGAAGGGGTGTTGGACGCGTCGACTCCCGCCGCGGCCATCACCAGCCCCTGCCGGTTCTCCACGATCCGCAGCGGCCCGCGCCGCGCGACGACACGGACGGTCTCCGCGTCGATCGCCGCCTCGCGGTCCTGTGCCTCGACGATCCTGCCCTCGGCCTTGGACACGATCTTCGACGTGACAAGGAGGATGTCGCCGTCGACCAGACCGGGCCCCGCCGCGACGATCAGTTTCGCGAGATCGTCGCCCGCGCGGACCTCCGGCAGCCCGTCGAGCGCCCGGACGCCGTACGACATGGGCACCGGACCTTCGCCTCCGCCGAAAGAAGTCACGCCCGCACCTCCTCGGCCAGCGCCAGCGCCGCACGCGCCATCGCGGCCGTCGCGTCCAGGTCGGTCATCATCAGCGGTACGGCCCTGCTCCGGATCCCCGCGCCCTCGATCTCCGCGACCGACGCCGCGTCCACCGTGTCGACCAGCCAGCCGTCCAGCAGCCCCGAACCGTAGTGCTGCGCCACGGCCGTGGCCGTCGACTCGACACCGATCGCCGCGAGGACCTTGTCGGCCATCCCGCGCACGGGCGCGTCCCCGACGATCGGCGAGAGCCCGACGACCGGCACCCCGGCGTCGGCGATCGCCTCGCGGATCCCCGGCACGGCCAGGATCGTGCCGATGCTGACGACGGGGTTGGACGGCGGGAAGAGGATCACGTCCGCCGCGGCGACGGCCTCCAGCACGCCGGGCGCCGGCTTGGCCTGGTCGGCGCCGACGGGCACGACCGCGTGGGCTTCCACGGAGGCGCGCATCTTCACCCAGTACTCCTGGAAGTGCACGGCCCTGCGCTCGCCGGTGGGGCTGTCCGGCACATCGACGGCGACATGCGTCTCGACGCGGTCGTCGGACATCGGCAGCAGCCGCACCCCGGGCTTCCAGCGCGCGCAGAGCGCCTCGGTGACCGCGCTCAGGGGATATCCGGCGCCCAGCATCTGCGTGCGGACGA
Source organism: Streptomyces sp. NPDC051217 (assembly GCF_044455465.1). NCBI lineage: Bacteria > Bacillati > Actinomycetota > Actinomycetes > Kitasatosporales > Streptomycetaceae > Streptomyces > Streptomyces sp. NPDC051217. The sequence goes on along the minus strand of NZ_JBITEV010000010.1, from coordinate 21,177 downwards.
TGTGGGTGGCGAAGTCACGGTCGCCGAGGCCGAACCACTCGGGCCCCACGCCGTACGCCGCGAGCTCCGCCTTGACCTGGAACGTCTCGCCCTCGCGTCCCCAGCCCTGCTCTTCATTGATGCCACCCCCGAGGGTGTACATCACCGTGTCGAGGTCCGGGCAGACCTTCAGCCCGAACAGATGGATGTCGTCACCCGTGTTGCCGATCACCGTGATGTCCGCGTCCGGCGCGGCCTGCTTGAGGCCACGCAGGAAACGGGCACCACCGATACCACCGGCCAGAACCACAATGCGCATGCTGTGCAGTTTGTCAGGCGGGTACGACATCCTGGGCCGCCGGGGCACAGCGCGCGGAGTGCATCGGCATTTCGGTCAGACCGGGGAAGTAGATGTGCAGGCTGACGGCCGGTTCGATCGAGTCGTTGACCACCTCATGGACGTATCCGGGGGCGAAGACCCGCTGTGCGCCGCCGGCGAGACTCCGGCTCGCCCGCTCCGTACGCTCCGTCAGTTCGCCCCCAAGGACGGTCAGGACACCTGACGAGTGGCCGTGGTCGTGCGGCCCGCTGCCCTGGCCGGGCACCCAGGAGAGCAGCCAGACCTCGTAACCGGGTCCGGTGCTCAGCCGGTGGTACCAGCGGCTCACGGCGTCGTACTCGACGAGCGTGGCCCACCGGGAGCGGTCGGCGGCGATCGCACGGGCCAGACCGGCGAACTCGGCCACGGTGCCCGGATGCTCACGGGCGGGCTGGAGCAGGTGCGGCACCTCAAGGATGTCGCCTGCGATCTGAAGGTCACTGTCGCTGTTCATGGGTGTGGAGGTTCCTCGGCAGAAGGGGAGAACAACCGGGGGAAAGGGAGAAAAGGGGGGAAACTACATGTCCGGCCGGAGCTTCAGTGGCTCAACAGCAGGGACAACAGGAACAGCAACAGCGAGCCTGGACAGCGCTGCGGAACCCACGGATGTGGGCCGCGTACGGCGCTGAGGTGATCGGCATGCTTTCAAAGGTGGCGGGAACGGTTCCCGGCTGTCAACTCACTGACCGATTTGGCGCCAATGTTTCACCTCATCCGGTTACTGGGTTCGGAGAAAGGTTTGTGCAGGCGCTGACGTGGAGACATGGCGCAGCAGCCGTGCTCGCAAACACCGTCACGGTCCCGTGACCGGACTGTGATTCGGATCGCTTCCGTGGCTGAATCGCAACATCGTCCGGACTTCGGGCGTCTCCCTCAGGGAGGGAGTGGATGCGAGCTGGCCAGTGGCATGTGTCAGGTTTTTGGTGATTTGAACACTTTCCGCATAGCCTTGGTTCCGCAGAGTGAATACCGGGACCAATAGCAGATCTCGGCTTGACTGGCTCGTATCCGCACACTTGTAATTTCACTCGTGTCGTTCGGCCGAAAACGGTAGCGGCCGCAAGCACGGGGACGTAAAGACAGACGAGGGGCGCACATGACCGAGCTGTTCGAACAACTGCTGGTCGAGGACGCGGACGAGGAACTCGGCTGGCAGGAGCGCGCGTTGTGCGCCCAGACCGATCCCGAGTCCTTCTTCCCCGAGAAGGGCGGCTCCACCCGCGAGGCCAAGAAGGTCTGTCTCGCCTGTGAGGTCCGCTCCGAATGCCTGGAGTATGCCCTCGCCAACGACGAGAGATTCGGTATCTGGGGCGGTCTGTCCGAGCGGGAACGCCGCCGTCTCAAGAAGGCCGCGGTTTGAACAGTTCCGGCCATTCTCCGGTCGCGCCCCACGCGATAGCCCGCGTAACACCTCGCGCGACATTCTTCGAACGGTCCGTCGGCTGCGTCCTCTTCGCAGGCGGCGGACCGTTGTCGTGACCGCCGGGGGCCGCCGGGCCCGGCGCTCCCTCCCACGTCGTCCGGTTTGTCCAGGCGCTCGGCGATCCGGCGGCTGTTCGTACCGTTAGTGTGGGGCCCCGTCCGAGACGCCCCGACGCCCCGTCGGGGCGACCCCCCGGCCGGAGGGCCCCTACCTCGATGTCCGCCACCACAGCCGCGTTCGTTCCCGCCAGTGCACCGGAGTACCCGCGGCACGTCGTGACCGCAGTGCTCGTCTCCCACGACGGTGCCCGCTGGCTCCCCGACGCCCTTGCCGGGCTGATCGGCCAGGAACGCCCCGTACAGAACATCATCGCCGCCGACACCGGCAGCGCCGACGAATCGGCCACGCTCCTCACCGAATCGCTCGGCCCGGACCGTGTCGTCCACCTCGCCCGCCGTACCAGCTTCGGTACGGCCGTCGAGGAGGCGGTCCGTACCGCCGGCGTGCTCACGCCCGACGACCTGCCGTATCTGAAACGGCCGAGCGGCTGGGACCCTGTCACCAGAACCTGGCAGGACGACGCGTACGACATGCCCGAACTGCCCCACGGCGAGCCCGTGCAGTGGCTGTGGCTGCTCCACGACGACTGCGCGCCCGACCCCGACGCCCTCGCCGAGCTGCTGCGCGTCGTCGACACCGACTCGCACGCCGCGATCGTCGGCCCCAAGCTGCGCGGCTGGTACGACCGCAAGCAGCTTCTGGAGGTCGGCGTCTCCATCGCCAACAGCGGTCGCCGCTGGACCGGTCTCGACCGGCGCGAACAGGACCAGGGCCAGCACGACCAGGTCCGTACCGTGCTCTCCGTCTCCAGCGCGGGCATGCTCATCCGCCGGGACGTGTGGGAGGAGCTCGGCGGCTTCGACCGCAGACTCCCCCTGATGCGCGACGACGTCGACCTGTGCTGGCGCGCGCACGCCGCGGGACACCGGGTGCTCGTCGCACCCGACGCCGTCCTCAGGCACGCCGAGGCGGCCGCACGCGAGCGCCGCACCGTCGACTGCGCCGGCCGCTCCGTCGTCAACCCGCACCGTGTCGACAAGGCCGGCGCCGTCTACACGATGCTCGTCAACTCGCGCAGCGGCGTCCTGCCCTACGTACTACTGCGGCTGGTCGTCGGCACGCTCCTGCGTACCGTCGCCTACTTGGTGGGCAAGGCGCCGGGACAGGCCGTCGACGAGGTCATGGGCCTGTTCGGCACATTGCTGCGGCCCGGCAGAATCATCGGCGCGCGAAAACGACGCGGCAAAGGCGTCGTGGAGCCGAGCGAGCTCCGCGCGCTTTTCCCGCCACCCGGCGCCACCGTCCGGGCAACGGTCGAGCAAGTAGCTGGAAGCCTCGGTGGCGGCTCTGAGACCGAGGCCGGTGGCTCACGCCACGGCGCGGTGGAGTCGGGCCCCGGCGGGGACGACGCGGATTTTCTGGAGATCGAGCAGTTCGCGCGGGTGAAGCGCCTCGCGCACCGGCCGGGCCCGGTGCTCTTCGCCGTACTGCTCGTCGTCTCCCTCGTCGCCTGCCGGGCACTGCTCGGCGGCGGCGCCCTCGCGGGCGGCGCGCTGCTGCCCGCGCCGCCGGACGTGGCGGGCCTGTGGTCCCGGTACGCCGACGGCTGGCACCCCATCGGCACGGGCGGCACCCAGACAGCGCCTCCGTACCTCGCTGTCCTCGCCGCCCTGTCGGCGCTTTTCCTCGGGTCGACCGGCTTCGCGCTGACCCTGCTGCTCGTCTGCTCCGTACCGCTGGCCGGGGTCACCGCGTACTTCGCCTCCCGCCCGCTCATCGAGTCGAAGCTCCTGCGGGCCTGGGCGAGCGTCGCGTACGCCTTCCTGCCCGCCGCCACCGGCGCCCTGGCCACCGGACGGCTCGGCACGGCCGTGCTGGCCGTCCTGCTGCCGCTGATCGCGCGGACGGCCGTCGCGGCGTACGGGTTCCGCGCCGGTGACAGCGAGAGCGCCGCGCGCGGGAGTTGGCGCGCCACCTGGGCGTACACCTTCCTGCTCACCTTCGCGATGGCCTTCACACCCATCGTCTGGCCGATGGCGCTGGTCCTCGGCATCGCCGTCCTGGCCTTCCGGCGTGACGACATCGTCGCGTACGGGCTGCGCCTGCTGGCCGTGGTCGGCACCCCGCTGCTCGTCCTGGCCCCCTGGTCGCTCTCGCTGCTGACGTCACCGTCCGACCTCTTCCGCGAGGCGGGACTGGAGTTCGGTACGGGACAGGCCACCGCGCTCGATCTGCTCGGCCTGAGCCCCGGCGGCCCCAAGGCCGCCGGCGGGCTGCTGCTGATCGGCGTCGTCCTGGCGGCACTGGCAGCACTGCTGCGCGGCGAGCGGCAGTTCGCCGTACGGGCGGCCTGGGTGGCAGCCCTCGTGGCACTGGTCTTCGCCGTCCTCGCCAACAACTCCGGCTGGGCCGGCCCCGCCACCCTCGTCTACGGTCTCGCCCTCATCGCGGCGTCCGTCCTCGGCGCGGAAGGCGCCAAGGAACGCGTCGCCGCGATGAGCTTCGGCTGGCGCCAGCCCGTCGCGGCGGTCATCGCGCTCGCGGCCGGGGCGGCCCCCCTGCTCGCGGCGGGCGGCTGGATGATCAGCGGCGCTTCGGGCCCGCTGGAGCGGCGCGACCCGGTGCAGGTACCGGCGTTCGTCGCCGAGGAGAGCATCACCCGAGACCAGCCGCGCACGCTGATCCTCGGCGGTACGTCGCCCGCGGAGGTCTCGTACTCCCTCGTACGCGGCTCGGGCGGCCGGATCGGTGACGCCGAGCTGACCGAGTCGGGCGGCAGTGACCCCGGGCTCGACAAGGTCGTCGGGCGCCTCGTCGCGGGCTCCGGCGCCGACCAGACCGACCAGCTCAGCGGCTTCGCGATCCGCTACGTCCTCGTACGGGACGGCGCGCCGGCGCAGATGTCGCGCGTGCTCGACACCACCCCGGGCCTCAGCCGGCTCAGTCAGCTGGACGGCAGCGCGCTGTGGCGCGTCGACCGCCAGATCTCGCGGGCCACCATCATCGAGGGCGAGAGCGACGCCGAGCCGCTGCCCGTCGGATCGTCCACCGTCGAGGCCCACACCGACATCCCGGCCGGCAAGGACGGACGGGTCCTGCGGATCGCCGACCGGGCCGCCGAGGGCTGGCAGGCCACGCTCGACGGCAGCGTCCTGGAGAAGACGACCGTCGACGGCTGGGCGCAGGGGTTCCGGCTCCCCGCCGAGGGCGGCCGGCTCGACCTCACGTACGAGGACACGTTCACCCACACCGCGTGGGTCTGGGCGCAGGGCGCGCTCGCCGTCGTGCTGCTCGTGCTCGCCCTGCCGGGGCGGCGCAAGGAGATCGACGACGACCTGCCCGAGGAGCGCGCCGACGTGCCCGCACAGCCCGTGTCGGGCGAGGGCCGCCGGGCGCGCAGGCTGCGGGCCGCGGCGCAGGCGGAGGCCGAGGTCCAGGACGAGCCGGAGACCGCGGAAGGCGCCGTCGGGCCGGGGGAGGCCGCACCGCCGATGCCCGCGCAGGACCCGTACGTCACGGCCGCCGCCGTGCCGCAGCAGCAGTCGTACGGAGAGTGGGACGGCCAGCAGGCACAGACGGCCTACCAGGGCGCGGACTACGGCTCGTACGGCACGAATGAACAGCAGCAGTACGAAGGCGCCCCCTACCAGGGCGCGCAGCAGTACGACGGCGGCGCTCCTCAGTACGAGGGCGCCCCCCAGTACGACGCCGACGGCTACCAGCTGTACCCGCAGTACCCGGCCGATCAGTACCAGCAGCAGGCACCGGTCCAGTACGACCAGTACGGATACGTCGTCCAACAGCCGTACGCGGAAGGGCAGCAGCCCTACACCGACACCCAGCAGCCGTACACCGACGGCAACGAGAACGAGCAGCGTCCCGACGGGAGCAGCAACCAGTGAACCGCACGACACTCTCCCTCCTCGCGGCCGCCACCGCGCTCGCGGCGGTCACCGGTTTCGCCGCCGTCACCGCGCCCGACGCCGACGACACGACGGCGACGTCGAAGACGCCCGCGCGTCTTCCGGTGGAGCGCAGCAGCCTGCTCTGTCCCGCGCCCAGCACGTCGGAGCTCGCCGAGACGGTGTACACGTCCTTCACCCCGGGTGGCACGGCGGGCGGGGGTACGGGCGGTGTGGCCGAACTGGCGCCGTCCGTCGCGCCCTTGGACGACACGGACGCCGCCGACGACGAGAAGAAGACGGACGAGGGGACGACGGACGACCCGGCCAAGGACGACGAGACGAAGGACGACGAGGCCAAGAAGCCCGCGGCGGACGGGGCGGACACGAAGGCCAAGCCGTTCCTGGCCGTCAAGGGGCCCGGAAAGCCCGTCTCGGCGACCAAGAACGCCGCGGACGCTCCCGCGCTCGTCGGCTCCGCCACCGGCGCTCTCGCGCCCGGCTGGACCACACAGCAGACCACCACGATCACCGCCGGAGACTCGCGCGCGCTGCTCGGCATGAGCTGCACCCCGCCCGACACCGACTTCTGGTTCCCGGGCGCCTCCACGGACAAGTCGCGCCAGGACTACGTCCACCTCACCAACCCGGACGACACGGCGGCCGTCGCCGACATCGCGCTGTACGGCAAGGAGGGCACGCTCAAGTCCAGTACGGGAGAAGGCATTCCGGTCCCGGCGCGGTCCAGCGTCCCCGTCCTGCTGTCCACGCTCACGGCGGAGGCCGAGCCGAACGTCACCGTCCACGTCAGCACCCGCACGGGCCGCGTGGGCGCGGTGGTGAACGCCGCCGAAGAGAAGGTGGGCGGCGACTGGCTGGCCGCCTCCGCCGACCCCGCGCCCCGCCTCGTACTCCCCGGAGTCCCGGAGGACGCCACCTCCGTACGACTGGTGGTGTTCGCGCCCGGTGAGGACGACGCCGAGCTGAAGGTGCAACTGGCGGGCAAGAGCGGCACGATCGTTCCGGCCACCGCCGGTGAGACGCTCAACGTCAAGTCGGGTATGACGGCCTCGCTCGACCTGGGGGACGTCACCAAGGGCGAGGCCGGCTCGGTGAAGCTCGGGCCGGCGGAGGGCGGGGGCGAGACCCCGGTGGTCGCCGCGCTGCGCGTCGTACGGGGCAAGGGCACGAACCAGGAGGTCGCCTTCATCCCCGCGACCGGCCCCGTGACGGAGCGCGCGACGGTCGCCGACAACCGGGCCAAGGGCTCGACTCTGTCGCTCACCGCGCCGAGCGGGACGGGGAAGGTGAAGGTCACGGCCTCGGCGGGCAGCGAGGGCGGCGAGCAGGTCGTCAAGACGTACACGGTCAAGGGCGGCACGACGCAGGCCGTCACCCCGCCGGTGCCGACGGGGCTCAAGGGCTCGTACGCGCTGACGGTCGAACCCGAGTCGGGCGGACCGGTCCACGCGGCGCGCACGCTCGCGGAGACGAAGGACGGCGTACCGATGTTCACGGTGCAGACGCTGCCGGACGACCGGGGCATGGTGTCCGTACCGGCGACGAAGGAAGACCTCTCCGTACTGAAGTGACGCTGGGGGTAGGCGGCGCGCCGCGCCGCGGTCAGTCCTGGCCGTAGCGCGGATCGACGGATTCCGGTGCGAGCCCGAGCAGTTCGGCGACCTGCTCGACCACGACCTCGTGGACGAGCATGGCCCGCTCCTCGCGGTTCTTCGTACGGATCTCGACGGGCCGCCGGTAGACGACGATGCGCGCGGGCCGGTCCTTGCCCTCGGGGACGGACCGGCCGAGCGGCACCGACTCGTCGTCCGCGCCGGGCACGTCGAGCACCAGGAAGTCGATCTCCGTCAGCTGCGGCCAGCGCCGCTCCAGCCGCTCCACCGAGTCCCGCACAAGATCACGGAACGAGTCCGAGCGGCTCGCCGAGAGCGGGACCTGCGGCGGCGCGACCGGCCCTCGCATACCGCGGCCGTGGCGGTCTCGGCGACGTGGTCTCGGCTCGGTCGGCTGCTGCGGTACAGGACTGTCCATCACTGACGCAGGGTAGCTCTCCGGGGAACGCCGCGACGGTGCCGGACAGGCCCACCGGACGTCATGTCGCAAATTGAGCATTCCGGCCAAGCTTGGGCTCGTTTCGCTACGTCCGCCGGATCGTGGAACTCGCCTTCATTGGCAGGGTTTGCCCCAAGTGGTGACTGGATCACTGACGGTGATTGACCGATTACTCGTCTTCCCGCGCAGGTCAGGGCAGTTGCGTGGGTACCGGCTGGGGTGAATGCCGCGTCACGACACGGTGGAGTGACGTGAGGCGGAGTCGTCGCGGCCCGCTCAAGAGTGCGGTACCGTCCAACATCGTGAGCCCTGTACGTCGCTGTTCGCGCACCGCGTGCGGCCGTTCCGCTGTCGCGACACTGACGTACGTCTATGCCGATTCGACCGCGGTCCTCGGTCCGCTCGCCACGTATGCCGAGCCCCACTGCTACGACCTGTGCGCGGAACACAGTGAGAGACTCACCGCGCCCCGCGGCTGGGAGGTCGTCCGGCTCACGGACGGGTCCGCGCCGGCCCGGCCCAGCGGCGACGATCTGGAAGCCCTGGCGAACGCCGTGCGTGAGGCCGCGCGCCCGCCGGAACGGACGAGCGGGCCGGGCGGCAACGGGCCGCGCGGCAACGGGCCGCGCGGCACGGATCAGGCGGAGGTCGGGCGCCGCGGGCATCTACGCGTGCTGCGTTCCCCCGATTCCTGAGCTCCGAGTGCTGAGTCCTCGTCCCGTGTCCTGGTCCTGGTCCTGATTCGGACGGGGCTGAGGGCGGGCGGATGTTTCGGCCGTGCCGAACCCTTCCCGTGAGTTTCCGTGACGGATCCTGCACGGGCCATTGACCTCTTTTGTCGTGGACACGATCATTCCTCCAGCCGTGAGAGATCACTTTCCGCATCGCGGAATTCGGAGGCCCTTTCGTGTTCGAACAGCAATTGGAACCCGTCGCCGATTCACTCGGCCTGTCCGCCCTTGTAGCCGCGCTTCCCCTGGTCACCGTGCTGGTGCTGCTCGGCGCCGTCCGTATGAAGGCTCATCGCGCCGGACTGATCGGTCTGGCCGTCGCCGCCCTGGTCGGCTGGCTCGCCTTCGGAATGCCGATCGGCCAGACCGTCTCCGCCGGCGCACAGGGCATCGTCTTCGGCCTCTTCCCGATCATGTGGATCGTCGTCAACGCCCTCTGGGTGTACCGGATGACGGTCCGCACCCAGCACTTCGACATCCTGCGCCGCTCGTTCGGGCGATTCTCCGACGACCCGCGCATCCAGGCGCTCGTCGTCGCCTTCTGCTTCGGCGCGCTCCTCGAAGCCCTCGCCGGCTTCGGCGCTCCGGTCGCCATCTCCGCGGTGATGCTCGTGGCGATCGGCTTCGACCCGGTCAAGGCGGCGGTCGTCGCCCTCGTGGCCAACACCGCGCCCGTGGCCTTCGGCGCGATGGGTACGCCGGTGGTGACGCTGGCCCAGGTGACCGGCCTGCCGCTGGATTCCGTCGCCTCCGTCGTCGGCCGCCAGACGCCGCTGCTCGCCGTCGTCGTACCCCTGGTGCTCGTCTGGCTCGTCGACGGCAAGCGGGGGCTCCGCGAGACCTGGGCGCCCGCCCTGGCCTGCGGACTCGCCTTCGGTGTCGCGCAGTTCGTGGCGTCCAACTACGTCTCCGCCCAACTCGCCGACATCGGTGCCGCGCTGGTGGGCGCCGCCGCGCTACTCGCCGTGCCGAGCGCGCGCAAGCCGGCCGACGAGGCGGTACGGACCTCCGTACTGACGGGCGCGCGCAGCGAGGACCTCGACGTCGAGGACGAGCGCCGCGAAGTCCTCCGCGCCTACGCCCCGTACGGACTGATCGTGGTGATCTTCTCCCTCGCGCAGATCCCGCCGATCAAGGACCTCCTGGCGAAGGCGACGCAGTCCTTCGACTGGCCGTTCCTCGATGTCGCCGACTCGGAGGGGAAGCCGGTCGGGGCCAACGTCTTCTCGCTGCCGCTCATTTCGACCGGCGGCACGCTCGTCCTGATCGCGGGCCTCCTGACCGCGGGCGTGATCGGGCTCAAGGCGAAGGACGCGCTCAAGGAGTGGGCGGCCACCGTGCACGAACTGCGGTACGCGATCCTCACCGTCGTCTCGGTACTGGCCCTCGCGTACGTCATGAACCTCTCCGGACAGGCCGCCACCATCGGCCACTTCGTCGCCGCGGCGGGCGCGGGGCTGGCGTTCCTCTCTCCGGTGCTGGGGTGGTTCGGGGTCGCCGTCACGGGCTCCGACACCTCGGCCAACGCGCTCTTCGGCGCCCTTCAGGTGACGGCGGCGCGCGAATCCGGGCTGTCGCCCGAGTTGTTGGCTGCGGCGAACAGCTCCGGCGGTGTGCTCGGCAAGATGATCTCTCCGCAGAATCTGACCATCGCGTGCGCCGCGGTCGGTCTCGCCGGCAAGGAAGGGGACCTCCTGAGGAAGGTCCTGCCGTGGAGCCTCGGGCTGCTGCTGGTGATGTGCCTGATCGTGGTGGGACAGAGCACCTTCGTGCTGGACTGGATGCTGCCGTAGGCGCTGTGGCAGGCGTGGGGTCGCGCCCTCCGGGCCCCTCCTCGGGGCGGGTAGTTTGTGCTGACTGTCCGCAGAGACCTCAGGAGGGGTGGCCGTGGCCGACTTGGGCCAGATCGTGAAGGCGTACGACGTACGTGGCGTGTACCCGGACCAGCTCGACGACCGGCTCGTCGAGCTGTTCGGGGCGGCGTTCGTGGAAGTCACGGGCGCCACGGCGATCGTCGTCGGTCACGACATGCGGCCCTCCTCGCCCCATCTGTCGGCGAGCTTCGCCAGGGGCGCGGTCCGGCGGGGGGCGGACGCCACGATGATCGGGCTCTGCTCGACGGACCAGCTGTACTACGCGAGCGGGGCACTGGACCTGCCGGGCGCGATGTTCACCGCGTCGCACAACCCGGCGCGGTACAACGGCATCAAGATGTGCCGCTCGGGCGCCGCACCGGTGGGGCAGGACACCGGCCTGGCGGAGATCCGCGCACTGGTCGAGACATGGCTGGCCGACGGGCCCCCGGAACCGGCGGCGAAGCCCGGAACCATCACGCAGAGTGACACGTTGAACGATTACGCGGCACATCTGCTGTCCCTGGTCGATCTCTCGGCGATCCGCCCGCTGAAGGTCGTGGTCGACGCGGGGAACGGCATGGGGGGCCACACCGTCCCCACGGTCCTCGCGGCACTCCCTGTCGACCTGGTGCCGATGTACTTCGAGCTGGACGGCACGTTCCCCAACCACGAGGCCAACCCGCTCGACCCCCGGAACATCGTGGACCTCCAGGCCCGCGTGCTCTCCGAAGGCGCGGACCTGGGCCTGGCGTTCGACGGCGACGCGGACCGCTGCTTCGTCGTCGACCAGCTGGGGAGAGGCGTGTCACCGTCGGCGATCACGGCCCTGGTCGCCGAGCGTGAACTCGCCAAGAACCCCGGCGGCACGGTGATCCACAACCTGATCACCTCCTGGTCGGTCCCCGAGGTCGTCAGGGAGCGCGGCGGCATCCCGGTCCGTACGCGCGTGGGCCACTCCTTCATCAAGCAGGAGATGGCCCGAACCGGCGCGATCTTCGGCGGCGAGCACTCGGCGCACTACTACTTCCGTGAGTTCTGGAACGCGGACACGGGCATGCTCGCGGCGCTCCACGTCCTGGCCGCGCTCGGCGGACAGGACGGCCCGCTCTCCGAACTCGTCGCCTCCTACGACCGGTACGTCGGCTCGGGCGAGATCAACTCCACGGTGGACGACCAGACGGCCCGCCTGGCCGCCGTACGGAAAGCCTTCGCCGACCGCGAGGGCGTCACGTTCGACGACCTGGACGGCCTGACGGTGACCACCCACGACTGGTGGTTCAACCTCCGCGCCTCCAACACCGAACCGCTGCTGCGCCTCAACGTGGAGGCCCGCGACGAACCGACGATGTCCAAGATCAGAGACGAAGCCCTTGCTCTGATCCGCTCCTGAGGGCGCGAGCGGGCGTTCGGGGCCCGGGGCCCGGGGGCTCGCTCCGGTTCCCGGAAGGGGCGGGTCGCGGGCAGAGGGACGCGTCCCTTGCCGTGCCCGGCGCCCACCCCCGGCGCCCACCCCCGGCGCCCACCCCCGGCGCCCACCCCCGGCGCCCGGCCCCAGCCCCGGCCCCAGCCCCGGAGCGAGCCTCGCGGCACCCTCCGGCGGTAGGCTGACGTGGCTCGATCCGCACCACTCCGCACGCCTCAGCTCGTTCGAAGGGACACCCACCACATGCCGCTCGAAGCCGGCCTCCTGGAGATCCTCGCCTGCCCGGCCTGCCACGCGCCGCTCAGCGACCACACGGCGGACGACACCCCCGAGCTGATCTGCACCGGCGAGGACTGCGGCCTGGCCTACCCGGTCCGGGACGACATCCCCGTACTCCTCGTCGACGAGGCCCGCCGCCCCGCCTAGGGGAGCCCGCCCGCGCAGGCCACTCGCGAAACGCCACCGCCACCGCCCGTGCTCACGCGCCGCCCACGGCGCCCGGCGATCGGAGACCCACCCCGCCATGCTCGACGAGTCCTTGCTCGACGCGCCGGACGCGCTGGCCCGCGCCGACCACCGTGGGCTCCTCCTCGGCGCCGCGGAGGCCGGAGCACGCGTCCGTACCGCCGTCCGGCACGCCGCCGAGGCGGGCATCGGGAACCTCAACCCGGAGGGCCGTCCCCGCGCCGTACTGTTCGCGGGCTCCGGCACCGCCGCACTCGGTGTCGCCGACCTGCTCGGCGCGCTCGCCGGTGCCGCCGCGCCCGTCACGCTGCTGCGCCCCACCGGCGTCGCCCCCGCCGCAGGCGCCCTGCGCTGGGCGCTTCCCGGCTGGGCCGGCTCCGTCGACCTGCTCCTCATCGCCACCACCGACGGCGGCGAGCCCGGTCTGGCCCTCCTCGCCGAGCAGGCCTACCGCCGAGGCTGCACCGTCGTCGCCGTCGCCCCGAGCCAATCCCCGCTCAGCGAGGCCGTCGGCGGCAGGCACGGTCTCTCCGTGCCCATGGCGCCGACACCACAGGAGCAGTACGAGGAGACCCAGGCCGCCAGCCCGGGTGCCCTCTGGGCGCTGTTCACCCCCCTTCTCTCTCTTCTCGACCGCGTCGGACTGCTCACCGCCCCGGCCGGGACGCTCCAGCTCGTCGCCGACCGCCTCGACAGCACGGCGGAGCGCTGCGGCCCGGCCATCGCGACGTACAGCAACCCGGCGAAGACGCTGGCAGCCGAACTCGCCGAGAGCCTCCCGCTGATCTGGACGGAAGGCACGACAGCAGCTCCGGCCGGCCGCCGCTTCGCCGCCGTACTGGCCGAGCTGTCCGGCCGCCCCGCACTCGCCGCCGAGCTTCCGGGTGCACTGCCCGCGCACGGCCTCCTCCTGGGCGGCGACTTCGCCGGCGGTGCCGCCGACCCCGACGACTTCTTCCGCGACCGCGTCGAGGAGCCCCCGGCGCTGCGCGCCCGTGTCGTGCTGCTCCGCGACCGGCCCGTCGGCGGACTGACCGCGGCACCTGCGGCCCGTGAACTCGCCATCAGCCACGAGACGGCCATCAGCGAACTGGAACCGCAGGAGGGCAGCGAACTCGAAGCCCTCGCGGAACTCGTAGCCATCACGGACTTCACAGCCGTCTACCTGGCCCTGGCCTCCGGCAACCGCGAATGACTCCGACCGGCTTCCCCGACCGACCCCCGCGCTGAACTCACCTCAGACACCCCCGACTTCGCACCGCCCATTTCTCACACCCCGTTCCCCCAGGCACCTCCGCAACTTGCACCACCTCGCACCGATCCGCCCCGCCCCGCCCCGCGCCCGCACGTCACCGTCCCCCTCACGCGACCAGGAAGCACCCCATGGACCGCCTCTCCAACACTGTGCGCCCCTACGCCTGGGGCTCCACGACCGCCATCCCGGAGCTCCTCGGCACCGCCCCCACCGGCGAGCCCCAGGCCGAGATGTGGATGGGTGCCCACCCAGGGGCCCCGTCCCGTATCCACCGCACCACCACCCCGCTCGAACACCCCCTCTCCGAAGTCATCGCAGCCGCCCCCGAGGCTGAACTCGGAGCCCCCACCGTCAAGAAGTTCGGTCCACGTCTCCCCTTCCTCCTCAAACTCCTCGCCGCGGGCGCCCCCCTCTCCCTCCAGGTCCACCCCAACCTCGCCCAGGCGAAAGAGGGCTTCGCGGCGGAGGAGCGCCAGGGCGTCCCCATCGACGCTCCGCATCGCAACTACAAGGACGCCAACCACAAGCCCGAACTGATCTGCGCCCTCACCCCCTTCGACGGCCTCTGCGGCTTCCGCGCCCCTGACGAGACCGCCGACTTCCTCGCCCGGCTGGACGTCGACTCGCTCAAGCCGTACGTCGACCTCCTGCACGCCCACCCCGAGGAAGCCGCGCTGCGCGAGGTCCTCACCGCCGTGCTGACCGCCGACCCCGACGAGATGTCCCACACTGTTCATTCCTCCGCCGAAGCCGCGGCACGCCTCGGAGGCGAGTACTCGCCATATGCGTCGATCGCCCACCATTACCCCGGAGATCCGGGCGTCATCGCGGCCATGCTGCTCAACCACGTACAACTCCAGCCCGGCGAAGCCCTTTTTCTCGGCGCAGGTGTCCCGCACGCGTATCTGAACGGCCTGGGCGTAGAGATCATGGCCAACTCGGACAATGTCCTGCGCTGCGGCCTCACCCCCAAACACGTCGACGTGCCCGAACTGCTCCGCGTTGTGCGCTTCGAGGCGACCGAACCCGCCGTACTCCGCCCCGAGGCGTCGCCGTCCGGCGAAGAGCTGTACGACACCCCGATCGATGAGTTCCGTCTGTCCCGCTACGTCCTGGCGCCCGGCGCCGAACCCCGCGAACTCACCGCGGGAACCCCGCAGATCCTCCTGTGCACGCAAGGCACGCCGCGCGCCGACGACTTCGACCTGGCGCCGGGTGGTTCGGTCTTCGTCCCCGCCGGCGAAAAGACCGAACTGACCGGTACGGGCACGGTCTTCCGGGCTACCGTCGTCGCCTGAACCAACGCTTCGCGCACGGCCGGCTTCGGCGGCTGCAACAATGTCCCGCCGTACCCGCGGCGTCAGGGCCGGGGACCGAGGAAGGGATCCACCGCACCCATGAGCGCGTCAGGCGGAACCAAGGCGATCGTGGCGGCGCTCGCCGCCAACCTCGCGATCGCAGTAGCCAAGTTCGTGGCGTTCCTCTTCAGTGGTTCGTCGTCGATGCTCGCCGAGAGCGTGCACTCGCTCGCCGACTCCGGCAATCAGGGGCTCCTGCTCCTGGGCGGCAAGAAGGCCAAGCGCGAAGCGACCCCGGAGCACCCGTTCGGCTACGGCCGTGAGCGCTACATCTACGCGTTCCTCGTCTCCATCGTGCTCTTCTCCGTCGGTGGCATGTTCGCCATCTACGAGGGCTACGAGAAGATCAAGCACCCGCACGAGATCGAGGCCTGGTACTGGCCGGTCGGCGTCCTCGTGTTCGCGATCATCGCCGAGTCGTTCTCGTTCCGTACGGCCATCAACGAGTCCAACGCGACCCGTGGCAAGCGCTCGTGGAAGGAGTTCATCCGGCACTCCAAGGCTCCGGAGCTTCCGGTCGTCCTGCTGGAGGACCTCGGCGCGCTGGTCGGTCTGATCCTCGCCCTCGCGGGTGTGAGCGTGGCGCTCGCCACCGGAGACGGCGTCTGGGACGGCATCGGCACGCTCTGCATCGGCATCCTGCTGATCGTGATCGCGATCGTTCTGGCGGCAGAGACGAAGTCCCTGCTGCTCGGCGAGGCCGCCGGCCTGGAGGACGTGGAGAAGATCAAGGCCGCGATGGTCGACGGCGACGTCGTCACCGGCATCATCCACATGCGCACGCTCCACCTCGGCCCCGAGGAACTGCTCGTGGCGGCCAAGATCTCGGTCGAGCACGGCGACACGGCGGCCGAGATCGCGCACGCGATCAACGCGGCCGAGTCGAGGATCCGCGAGGCCGTTCCGATCGCCCGTGTGATCTACCTGGAGCCGGACATCTACAGCGAGGCGGCGGCAGCGGCGGGCACCAACCCGGCCAAGTCGCCGGGCGTCCCGGACACCGAACCGGCGCCGGAGCCGAGTCCCGACACAACTCCCGGCACGACCCCTGAGGCTGCCCCCGAGGCGACCCCTGAGGCCGACAAGGACCACTGATCACCCGCTCGCATCAGTAAGGAGGCCCCGGCGCATCTCGCGCCGGGGCCTCCTTACTGATGAGGCGTCCGTACGCCCTCACGGCGTGCGGGGGCGCGCCTACGCGGTCCAGTACGAAAAGCCCCGGAGGCCCGAGTCGAGGACCCCTCGGGGACCGCCGATGACGAGGGCCGGGCACCGGTGCGCTGTGGGGCCGCTGGGCCGATCGGTGTAGATTCGTCATCAGAGCCAGACGTCGCTGCTGATGGCGGTCGGGCGGTCTGCGGCGCGGACCGGCCGAGGGAGAGAGGGCCTCCGACGGACTGCGTTGCGTACGTCCGGGCATTCGTATGCCCGCCGCCGCAGAGTCAGCCGTACCCACCCTCGACCCCTTAACGAGGAGCAGCTCGCTATGACCACTGTCGCCAACCGACAGGACTTCAAGGTCGCCGACCTCTCGCTTGCCGAGTTCGGCCGCAAGGAGATCACCCTCGCCGAGCACGAGATGCCCGGCCTGATGTCGATCCGCAGGGAGTACGCCGAGGCGCAGCCCCTCGCCGGAGCCCGCATCACCGGCTCCCTGCACATGACCGTGCAGACCGCCGTCCTCATCGAGACGCTGGTCGCGCTCGGCGCCGACGTCCGCTGGGCCTCCTGCAACATCTTCTCCACCCAGGACCACGCCGCCGCCGCGGTGGCCGTCGGCCCGAAGGGCACCCCGGACAGCCCCCAGGGCATCCCGGTCTTCGCCTGGAAGGGCGAGACGCTCGAAGAATACTGGTGGTGCACCGAGCAGGCTCTGACCTGGCCCAACTCCTCCACCGGCGGCCCGAACATGATTCTGGACGACGGTGGCGACGCCACCCTGCTCGTCCACAAGGGCGTCGAGTTCGAGAAGGCCGGCGAGGCTCCCGACCCGGCCACGGCGGACAGCGAGGAGTACAGCTACATCCTCCGTCTGCTCAACCGCACCCTCACCGAGAACCCGCAGAAGTGGACCCTCCTGGCGTCCGAGATCCGCGGCGTCACCGAGGAGACCACGACCGGTGTCCACCGTCTCTACGAGATGCACCGCGACGGCACCCTTCTCTTCCCGGCGATCAACGTCAACGACGCCGTGACCAAGTCGAAGTTCGACAACAAGTACGGCTGCCGTCACTCCCTGATCGACGGCATCAACCGCGCCACCGACGTGCTGATCGGCGGCAAGGTCGCCGTCGTCTTCGGCTACGGCGACGTGGGCAAGGGCTGCGCCGAGTCCCTGCGCGGCCAGGGCGCCCGCGTGATCATCACCGAGATCGACCCGATCTGCGCGCTCCAGGCGGCCATGGACGGCTACCAGGTCGCGACGCTGGACGACGTCGTCGGCACCGCCGACATCTTCGTCACCACGACGGGCAACAAGGACATCATCATGGCCGCGGACATGGCCAAGATGAAGCACCAGGCGATCGTCGGGAACATCGGCCACTTCGACAACGAGATCGACATGGCCGGCCTGGCGCAGACCCCCGGCATCGTCAAGGACGAGGTCAAGCCGCAGGTCCACACCTGGACGTTCCCCGACGGCAAGACGCTGATCGTCCTGTCCGAGGGCCGTCTGCTGAACCTCGGCAACGCGACCGGTCACCCCTCCTTCGTGATGTCCAACTCGTTCGCGGACCAGACCCTGGCCCAGATCGAGCTCTTCACCAAGCCGGAGGAGTACCCGACCGACGTCTACGTGCTGCCCAAGCACCTCGACGAGAAGGTCGCCCGCCTCCACCTCGACGCGCTCGGCGTGAGGCTCACGACGCTCCGCCCCGAGCAGGCCGCGTACATCGGCGTGAAGGTCGAAGGCCCGTACAAGCCCGACCACTACCGCTACTGATCCACAGGCACCGCCGCTGACACCAGCGGCACGGGCAGGCCCCCACACCCCCGTGTTGGGGGCCTGCCCCGCTTTCCCGCCCCTGGTCCCACCGGCTGCTGGTCCCATGTGGTTCGTGTGTACGTGAGCGGCACCGCTGTGTGCTCTCACGGCACGGCCCCGGAGGACACCGAAGGACTCCCGCACATGCCCCGTGGCCGCTACTCACTCCACGATCCACACGACCACACCCCCCTCGGCGAAGAACACTTCCACTGCGCGCCGGGCCCCTCCGGCTGGCGCTACGTCTCCCAGATCACCGCTCCCGGTGGTGACCACGCCGGCTCCGTCGACCTCACCCTCGACGAACTCGGCCGCCCCATCCGTCTCGAACTGCACGCCGCGAGCTGGCAGGTCCGTGGTGCCGCGCTCGACGGCGTCACCTGGGTCCGCACCGACCCCACCGGTGCCGAAGCCACCGAAGGCAATGTCCGCGCCCACTCCTTCACCGGCACATCCCCCGCGTTCCTCGTCGCGATCACCCGCCTTCTCCGCCTCACCCCCGCTTCCCCGGCGACCCGGGTCCGTCTCGTCGCCTTCACGGACCCGGTCCTCGCCCCCCGAACTCTGGACCAGTCCTGGGCGCTACTGAGAAGTGAAGCGCACGCCACTGACAATGGACCCCTGACCGTGGACGAGTACCAGGTCGGCGCTCTGGACACCGGTGAACAGCACAGCGTGCACATCAGTGGCGACGTGGTCCTCGCGGCGCCGGGCATCGAGCTCGAAGACCTCGAAACGCCGCCGTCGGCCCTGCCCTGACGGTGTCTAGGCGGGCGGCGCGAACCCGGAGGCCGGGGGAGCGGCGGGCCCCGGCTCACGACTCGCGGCCTCCGCCCCGTCCTGCGGTACCTCCACGGGCCGCGCGTCCCGCGGCTCCGCGACCTCAGGCCGACGCACGGGTGGGTGGGCGGGGGCGACCGGACCGGGCTGCGCGCCGGGCGCGGACCGGCCAGCCGTCACCGAGCCAGGTCCGAAGGCCCGCCGCGCGTCTCGCGCCTGCCGTTCGTTGACCACAGCCGCGAGATAGGCCGCCGGCGGCACGTCGTGGGGAAGCGGCACCCCCGTACGCGCCGCCAGATCACCGGCCAGCCGCTGCGCCATCGACCAGCCGACGCCGGCGTCGAGTTGCCGCATCCGCGTCAGGTACTGCCGTACGGCCAGCCACAGATCGTCGGGCACCGACGACAGATCCAGCTCCGAGAAGCGCCCGACGAGCCACGGGGGAGGAGGCGGTACGGCAGAGGCCCGATCGGCCGGCACACGCTCGCGCACGACCAACGTCCCGGCGAACAGATCTCCGACCCGACGCCCTCGCGCCGAAACGAGCGAAGCGATACACGCGATGACCCCGAAGGACATAAGCAGTTCCACCACTCCCATCGCCCCGCGCACCAATGCGTGCCGGAAGCGAATGGGCCCGCCGTCGTCACGGACCACCCGCAGCCCGCAGGCCAGCTTCCCCAACGACCGCCCGTGACTGAGGGTTTCCACCGCGATCGGCACCCCCACCGGTATCAGTAGGAAGCTCGCGACCGCCAGCGCCGCCACGGCGGCGGTGTCGAGCGAATCCGTCGCGATGGCGAGGACGATCGACACCACGATGTACCCGGCCCACACCACGGCCAGGTCGATGACGACCGCCAAAGCCCGGCTCGGCAGCTTCGCGGGGCGCAGCCCCAATACGACCGCGTCGCCCGTGACTAGCTCATCCACCGGTGCTCACCCTTCGCCGACCTTCTCTGCCCCCGGACCGCTCAGTCTGCCAAGCTGGCCTGCAACGTGCCGCAGTAGTACGGACCGTACGCACCCAGTGCCTGGAGCAGCAGCCGACCATGGATCTCGACGTCTTCGTCTCGGCCCACCGACCTGAGTGGGACCGTCTGGAACATCTCCTGCGCCGTGGACGGCACCTCACCGGTGCGGAGGCGGACGAACTCGTCGCCCTCTACCAGCGCACGGCCACCCATCTCTCGCTGATCCAGTCCAGCGCCCCGGACCCCATGCTCATCGGGCGCCTGACCCAGCTGGTCGCGCGCGCCCGCTCGGTGGTCACGGGCACCCGTCGCGCCGGCTGGCGCGACGCAGCCCGATTCCTTACCGCCGGCTTCCCCGCCGCGATGTACCGCTCCCGGCACTGGTGGATACCGGTCGCTCTGCTCTCCGTACTCGTCGCCTCGGTCATCGGCTGGTGGATAGGGACGCACCCCGAGGTCCAGTCGGCGATCGCGGCCCCCGACGACCTCCGACAGATGACCCGACCCGGCGGCGAGTACGAGACCTACTACTCAAGTCACCCGGCAGCGTCCTTCGCGGCCCAGGTGTGGACGAACAACGCCCAGGCCGCCGCCATGTGCCTCGTCCTCGGCGCCTTCCTCTGCTTCCCGGTGATCTGGATCCTCTTTCTCAACATGCTCAACCTCGGCGTCGGCATCGGCCTGATGTCGTCCGCCGGCCGACTGGACAGCTTCCTCGGTCTGGTTCTGCCCCACGGCCTCCTTGAGCTGACAGCTGTCTTCGTCGCGGCGGGTACGGGCCTCCGGCTCGGCTGGACCCTGATCGACCCTGGTCCGTACACGCGTCGCACGGCACTGGCCCAACAGGGCCGGGCGGCGGTCGGGATGGCGATCGGACTGGCACTGATCCTCTTCGTGTCGGGTCTGATCGAGGGCTTCGTGACCCCGTCCGGCCTGCCGACATGGGCTCGTATCGCCATCGGTGTCCTCTCCGAGCTGGCCTTCCTGGCGTACGTGTACGTGCTCGGCGGCCGAGCGGCTCGCGCGGGTGACACGGGCGACGTGGAGAGCGCCGACCAGAGCGCCCAGCTGCCCACGGCAGCCTGATGTGCGTGGACGCTTGCTGACCTGCTATTCTCCAGTTCGCTCCACAGAGACCGGTGCCGATTGTTGACATGGCCTGTGTGGGGAGGTAGATTTGACTAGTTGCGTCGGAGTTGGACAAGCTCGGAAGCGACGGTTAATCTCTACTCGGCTTCGAGCGGGAATCGAATTTCCGCGGAGCATTTCCGATACATCATCCGAATCGCAGCGGCCGATTTAGTTCAGCCCCGCTGTTTCTGATAATGTCGGGCTCGCCGAAAGGCAAAGGGCCAGTCCGAAGGCCATTAGACCTCTTAATTGAGACCGCTTCTCCATGAGAAGTGAGACGCAAAAAGAGTCTGATAGAGTCGGGAACGCAAGACCGAAGGGAAGCCCGGAGGAAAGCCCGAGAGGGTGAGTACAAAGGAAGCGTCCGTTCCTTGAGAACTCAACAGCGTGCCAAAAGTCAAC
>NZ_JBITEV010000009.1:167994-319137 GCF_044455465.1 Streptomyces sp. NPDC051217 | reverse complement strand
CATCGACTGCACCGAAACCGGCGCATCCCCACCGACAGCCACCGAACCGACCTGGATCTGTCGACTGACCCTCCGGTCGGCGAGCTTCGCCGGAACATCCGGCATTCCGAGAGAAATCGCAGTCATCTGCTGTGCAACCCCAAGGTGTGGATCGTGGTCCCGAGTTCGGCGGGCTCCAACCATCGAGATTACGTCACCGGCCCGCCGTACGAGCACACCGCTGCGAGCAAACCACCCAAAGGCATACGGCCGGGCTCAAAGAGACACCCGGCCGTAAACCTGCGGCCGCTTCGGCGGCACGAGCTGTTCCCCGACGTACGGAGCGCCGCCGTGGCCGCGCTCCGTACCCACTACATGATCTTGACCGGATTCACCACGTCGGCGATCAGCACGAGCAGCGTGAAGCAGATGAAGATCCCGGCCACGACGTAGGCGACGGGCATGAGCTTCGCCACGTCGAACGGCCCCGGGTCGGGCCTCTTGAAGAGGCGCGCGAGTTTGCGCCGTACGGACTCCCACAGCGCCCCGGCCATGTGCCCGCCGTCGAGTGGCAGCAGCGGCAGCATATTGAAGAGGAACAGCGAGAGATTGAATCCGGCCAGCAGGAACAGCATCATCGCGATCTGGTTCTGAGCCGGAACGTCCAGCGTCATCACCTCGCCGCCGATCCGCGCGGCGCCGACGACACCCACGGGCGAGTCGTCCTTGCGGTCGCCGTCGGAGAAGGCGGCGCTCCAGAGATCGGGGATCTTGGAGGGCAGCGCGATGATCGACTCGACACCGGTCACGATCATGTCGCCCATGCGGTCGACGGAGTCGCCGAAGGAGAGCGGGACGATCTCGGTGGCTGCGGCGAAGCCCAGATAGCCGGCGGGAACGAACTTGTCGGGGACGACCTCCCCGTCCGAGTCCTTCTGCGCCACCATGTTCTTCGCGAGCGTCGCCTGGAGGACCTCCTCCTTGCCGCCACGTTCGACCGTGATGGTGGCCGGACCGATCGTCTCGCGGATGAGGTTGGACAGCACGGACCAGTCCTCGACCCGCTGTCCATTGAAGGCGACGATCTTGTCACCCTCCTTGAGACCGGCGGCGCGGGCGGGCGACACGGGGTCGCTCGCCGTGCACTTCTCGCGCGCCACGTCCTGGGAGATGACGCACTTCTGAACGCCGGCGACCTCGGTCGTCTGGGTCTGGAAGCCGAAGCTCATCGCGACACCCATGAAGATCACGACGGCCAGGACCAGATTCATGAACGGTCCCGCGAACATCACGATCATGCGCTTCCACGGCTTGCGCGTGTAGAAGAGCCGGGTCTCGTCGCCCTCCTTCAGCTCCTCGAAGGCCGCCGAACGGGCGTCCTCGATCATGCCGCGCCAGGGTGAGGTGGACCGCGCCTCGATACGCCCGTCGGCACCCGGCGGGAACATCCCGATCATGCGGATGTAGCCGCCGAGCGGGATCGCCTTGATCCCGTACTCGGTGTCGCCCCTCTTGCGCGACCAGATGGTGGGGCCGAAACCGACCATGTACTGCGGCACGCGAATGCCGAAGAACTTGGCCGTCGACAAGTGGCCGAGCTCGTGCCACGCGATGGAGAAGAGCAGCCCCACGGCGAAGATCACTATGCCGAGGACTGTCAACAGGATCGTCATGCGCGAGCCTCCGCTGGCTGTTCTTCGCCGAATTTCTCTGCCATTTCGCGGGCCCGGGCGCGTGCCCAGGTCTCCGCTTCGAGGACGTCCGCCAGGGTGAGCGAGGTTCCCTTGGCGGGCCGGCCGTGCTCGGCGACGACGTCGGTGACGGTATCCATGATGCCGTTGAACGGCAGCCGCCCCGCCAAAAACGCGTCCACGCACTCCTCGTTGGCGGCATTGAACACCGCCGGAGCCGTACCTCCCAGCGACCCGACGTGCCGGGCGAGTCCCACCGACGGGAAGGCCTCGTTGTCGAGTGGGAAGAACTCCCAGGTCGACGCCGTGGACCAGTCGAACGCGGGCGCGGCGTCCGGCACCCGTACCGGCCAGCCGATGCCCACGGCGATCGGACCGCTCATGTCGGGCGGCGTGGCCTGGGCGAGGGTCGAACCGTCCGTGAACTCCACCATGGAGTGGACGTACGACTGGGGGTGCACGACGACCTCGATACGTTCGAAGGGGATGTCGTACAGGAGATGCGCCTCGATGACCTCCAGCCCCTTGTTGACGAGGGTCGCGGAGTTGATCGTGATCACGGGGCCCATGGCCCACGTGGGGTGCGCGAGAGCGGCGTCCGGGGTGACGTGGGCCAGTTCCGCCCTCGTGCGGCCCCGGAAGGGGCCACCGGAGGCCGTGACGACCAGCTTGCGCACATCGGCCCGGGTGCCCGCCGCGAGGCCCTGGAAGAGCGCGGCGTGCTCGGAGTCGACCGGGATGATCTGCCCCGGCTTGGCGAGTGCCTTGACCAGCGGGCCGCCGACGATCAGCGACTCCTTGTTGGCGAGGGCGAGCGTACGGCCGGCTTCGAGGGCGGCGAGGGTCGGCGCGAGGCCGATGGACCCGGTGATGCCGTTGAGCACCGTGTGGCACGGGGACGCCGCGATGTCGGTGGCGGCGTCAGGCCCGGCCAGGATCTCGGGGAGCGGCTCGGAGCCGTACTCCGCGCCCAGCGCCTCGCGCAGCGCCGGTACGGCGTCCTCGCGGGCGACGGCGACGGTGCGGACCCGGAGCTGTCGCGCCTGTTCGGCGAGCAGTCCGATCCGCCCGCCTGCGGCGGACAGCGCGGTGACGCGGAAGCGGTCGGGGTTGCGCAGGACCAGGTCGATCGCCTGCGTGCCGATGGACCCGGTGGAGCCGAGGACGACGATGTCCCGGCGGCCTTCGGACGCGTCGAAGGCGATATGGGGGTCGGCGAGGGGGGCTGGACTGTCGCTCATGGCCCCATTCTTGCCGCATCCGGCCACGGCGCGGACAGCGCGGGGCGAAAACGGAGCACGGGAGCGGTGCACCGGTCGGTCCGAGGGGGCGCCTTTGGGGGGCGCTTGTGGCGTCCGTTCACGGTGCGTTTCTCGGAACCCTCGGTCGGAACGCTTTGGTCGGGGCGCCGAGTTCGTACGGGGCGGGCCGGCCGTCAGCCCTTGGCGCCCGCCTCGAACTTCTTCCACTGCGCCGTGATGACTTCTCCGGGCACCTTGCCGATGTCCTTCGTATCCGTGATGTCGGCCCGGAAGGAGAGGGTGGTGGTGCCGGAGCGTACGACGGTGAGGTACTCGTACAGCTTCAGCGTGCCCTTCACGTCGAGGATTGTGAAGCGGTACGCCTGCGCCTCGTCGCCCTGGTCGGGCGCCTGGACCGGCTCGACCTTCAGGTACTGCCCCTTGGCGACGGCCCGGTTCTCGACGAAGCCGCCCGCGCACGCCTTGCCTGCCGCGCCGAGGGCCTTCATTACGGAGGCCGCGCCGTCGCCGTTGTAGGAACGGAGTTGTACGGCGACGGTCGTGCCCAGCATCTCCTCGGCGACGTCGACGTTGCGGTGGACCTCGGACACCGGGTCGAAGGCGGTGGCGCCCTTGGCGAGGCTGACGAGGGGCTGGCAGGTGGCGGGGTCCGCGGTGTAGTCCTCGCCGAGCGGCGCGCCGAGGGTGAACTCTCCGGCGGTGTACTTGCCGATCTTCTCGCCGTCGGTGAAGGCGAGGGCCGTGAGGTCACGGCGGCTGAGGGCCCCGGTGCCGCCGGAGCCTTCCGAGCCGGGGGCGTCGCCTGGGGTTGACGCGGTCGGCTTGCCGTCCGCTCCCGTGTCCTTGCCGCCCTTGCCGCCGTCGCTCGTCTCGTCGCCCCCGCCGCCGCAGGCTGCCGCACCGGTCAGTACGGCGCCGACGAGCGCGAGCGCCGCCACGTGGCGCAGACGTGCGCGTCGGCCGCCGGGCCGTCCCTGATTTCCCGCCCCGAACATGCCTGCCCCAATCGTCAGTTGATGGCGTCCTCGGTCCCGCGCCCTCGGCGGCGTCCTTGGCCGATTCGCGCGGCTCGCGCCCCGTGTGGTCACGTCGCGGCTCGATTGTGCTGCATGCGGGCCCCGTGGTCACACGCGGCGGGCCGAGGCACCGGCGGCCGAGTCGAGACATCTTCGCCAAGTTGCGGCATCCGCATTGACACGCCTCACGCGCGGGCGCAATTCTGAGAGCGCTCTCAGAAAGGTCTGTACCTGAAGAGTCGTGTGGTTCCGGTTTCCCCGCTCCCGGCCGGCCCTCCAGCTCCCGGCCCTTCAGGTCGCACCCGCCTCACCGGCGGCGTCCGTACGTCAGATTCCGCCCCCCACTGTTCTCACCGGGATTTACCTGACGAGGAGGAAGAGCGAGTGCCTGCGATACGCAAGCTGCTGGCCTCTCTGGCCGCCGCGGTGGTCTTCACCACCGGATTCACGGCCTTGACCAGCGCCGCCCCGGCCGAGGCCGCGGTTCCCAACACCATTCCGTTCACCATCACGAACAACTCCGGCCGCGGCGAACAGCTCTACATCTACAACCTCGGTACGGAGCTCTCCTCCGGCCGCCAGGGCTGGGCCGACGCCAACGGCACCTTCCACGCCTGGCCCGGAGGCGGCAATCCGCCGACCCCGGCGCCCGACGCCTCGATCGCGGGGCCGCCCCCGGGGCAGAGCAAGACGATCCAGCTGCCGAAGTTCTCGGGACGGGTCTACTTCTCGTACGGGCAGAAGCTCGTCTTCAAACTGGCCACCGGCGGGCTGGTGCAGCCGGCCGTGCAGAATCCGAGCGACCCGAACCGGAACATCCTCTTCAACTGGTCCGAGTACACGCTCAACGACTCCGGCCTCTGGATCAACAGCACCCAGGTCGACATGTTCTCGGCGCCGTACGCGGTCGGTGTCAAGGGCCCCAGCGGCGCCACCAAGACCACGGGCCATCTGAAGCCGGGCGGCTACAACGGCTTCTACAACTCCCTCAGGAGCCAGCCGGGCGGCTGGGGCGGTCTGATCCAGACCCGATCGGACGGCACGGTCCTGCGGGCGCTCGCGCCGGGTCACGGCATCGCGTCCGGCGCCCTGCCGGCCGGTGTGCTGAACGACTACATCAACCGGGTGTGGGCGAAGTACGCCAACTCCCCACTCACGGTGACCCCGTTCGCGAATCAGCCGGCGGTCAAGTACGTCGGCAGGGTCTCCGGCAACGTCATGAACTTCACCAACACCTCGGGCGCGGTGGTCACTTCGTTCCAGAAGCCCGACGCCGACAGCATCTTCGGCTGCTACAAGCTGCTCGACGCGCCCAACGACCAAGTACGGGGCCCGATTTCACGCACGCTGTGCGCCGGGTTCAACCGCTCGACGCTCCTGACCAACCCCAACCAGCCCGACGCCGGCTCGGCGGACTTCTACAAGGACAGCGTCACCAACCACTACGCGCGGAAGATCCACGAGCAGATGGTCGACGGCAAGGCGTACGCGTTCGCCTTCGACGACGTCGGCGCCCATGAGTCGCTGGTGCACGACGGTGATCCGCGGCAGGCGTACCTCACGCTCGACCCGTTCAACTAGGGCAGCGCCCCCCGTAACGCCACGGGCCGCGTCTTCCGTAAGGAGGACGCGGCCCGGTGTTTTCCCCCGCCCCGTCGGAACGGCCGGAGGAGCTCGGCTCCCGGTCGGCCCGGGTCGCTCCAGCTCCCCCGGTCGCTGAGCGGTCGCTCAGCGGATGGGCCGGTGGACGTTGTCCCTCTGCGACGGGCCGGGCGTGGCGTCGGCGATCCAGGGGCCGTCACCGCTCGGGTCGATGATGCCTTCCTCCAGCCAGGTGTACGTCCCGGACAGCACGCCTTTAACGACCTTGCGGTCGACGTCGTCCGTGTTGGACCAGAGCCGCGTGAACAGCTCCTCGACGCGGATCCGCGCCTGTCGGCAGAAGACGTCGGCGAGTTGGTACGCCTCGCGGCCGTGCTCTCCCCCGGTACGCAGCATCTCGGCCCGTACGCACGCCGCGCTCATCGCGAACAGCTCTGCGCCGATGTCCACGATGCGGCCGAGGAAGCCCTGCTTGGTCTCCATGCCGCCCTGCCACCGCGACATGGCGTAGAAGGTCGAGCGGGCGAGCTTGCGCGACGTCCGCTCGACGTAGCGCAGGTGAGCGGAGAGATCCAGGTGCCCCTTGGGGTGAAACTCCGCATAGGAGTTGGGCAGTTGGCCGGGGCCGGCGACCAGCTTCGGCAGCCAGCGCGCGTAGAACACGCCCGCGTGCGCCCCGGCCCTTGCCTTGTCGGACAGCGTCTTGTCGGGGTCGATGATGTCGCCGGCCACGGCCAGGTGGGCGTCGACCGCCTCGCGGGCGATCAGCAGATGCATGATCTCCGTGGAGCCCTCGAAGATCCGGTTGATCCGCATGTCGCGCAGGACCTGCTCGGCGGGTACGGCGCGTTCACCGCGGGCGGCCAGCGACTCGGCCGTCTCGAAGCCCCGTCCGCCGCGGATCTGGACGAGTTCGTCCGCCATCAGCCAGCCCATCTCGGAGCCGTAGAGCTTGGCCAACGCCGCCTCGATACGGATGTCGTTGCGGTCCTCGTCGGCCATCTGGGACGACAGGTCGACCACGGCCTCCAGCGCGAAGGTCGTCGCCGCGATGAACGAGATCTTCTCCCCCACCGCCTCGTGGTGGGCGACGGGCTTGCCCCATTGTTCGCGCGCAGCCGTCCACTCGCGGGCGATCTTCAGGCACCACTTGCCGGCGCCGACGCACATCGCGGGAAGCGACAGACGGCCGGTGTTGAGCGTGGTGAGTGCGATCTTGAGGCCGGCACCCTCGGGGCCGATACGGTTCGCCGCAGGGACCCGTACCTGGTGGAAGCGGGTGACCCCGTTCTCCAGGCCGCGCAGGCCCATGAAGGCGTTGCGGTTCTCCACGGTGATGCCCGGCGAGTCCGCCTCGACGACGAAGGCGGTGATGCCGCCCTTGTGCCCCTCCGACTTCGGTACGCGGGCCATCACGACGAGGAGGTCGGCGACGACGCCGTTGGTGGTCCAGAGCTTCACGCCGTCCAGGACGTAGTCGTCGCCGTCGCGCACCGCTGTGGTGGCGAGCCGCGCGGGGTCGGAGCCGACGTCGGGCTCGGTGAGCAGGAAGGCGGAGATGTCGGTACGGGCCAGGCGCGGCAGGAACGTGTCCTTCTGCTCCTGCGTGCCGAACATTTTGAGCGGCTGCGGTACGCCGATCGACTGATGCGCGGAGAGCAGCGCGCCGATCGAGGCGTTCGCCATGCCGACCAGGGCGAGGGCCTTGTTGTAGTACACCTGGGTGAGGCCGAGGCCACCGTATTTCCGGTCGATCTTCATGCCGAAGGCGCCGAGTTCCTTGAGGTCGTTGATCACCTCGTCAGGGATGCGCGCCTCGCGCTCGATCCTTGCGCCGTCGATCCGCGTCTCGCAGAACTCGCGCAGCGTGGCCAGGAAGGCTTCTCCGCGCCGTACGTCCTCCGCCGGGGGTGCGGGGTGGGGATGGATGAGATCGAGCTGGAAACGGCCGAGGAACAGCTCCTTGGCGAAGCTCGGCTTGCGCCAGCTCTGCTCACGGGCGGCCTCGGCCACCCGCCGCGCTTCCCGCTCGGAGACCTTGGGCTCCGGGACCTGGGCCGTGTCGAATGAATCGGATGGAGCGGACATCGGGAACTCACCTCGCCGCGAACGTCGGGTCGATGGGCCCGACCGGCCAAGACGTCGTCGTGTCGCCCTGGTGGGAAAGGTACCGGCCGGTACTACTCGTCCGTATCTACCCGATTACCGAGGGTGTAGCCAGTCATGCCGCGCACCGTCGGTGCGGCGGGGTGGGGTCGTTCGCCTACCCCGAGGCGACCGGGACCGCACCACGACGATCCCGGAGGTGTCCTCCTCGGTACGACTGCGGCGGAGGCCTGGACGGGGCCGGCACAGGGTGCGCCCCGGCCCGGACGGCCCCGTTGTCGGCTGTGGGCCGCGCTCTACAGGGCCAGGCCCGTGAAGACCATCACGCGCTCGTACGTGTAGTCGTCCATCGCGTACTTCACGCCCTCGCGGCCGACGCCGGACTGCTTGACACCGCCGTACGGCATTTGGTCGGCGCGGTACGACGGAATGTCGCCGACGATCACGCCGCCGACCTCGAGCGCCCGGTGCGCGCGGAACGCGGCCTGCACGTCGTGAGTGAACACGCCCGCCTGGAGGCCGTACTTGGAGTCGTTCACCGTCTCGAACGCCGCTTCCTCGCCGTCGACGCGGCTGAGGGTGAGAACGGGGCCGAAGACCTCCTCGCAGGAGATCGTGACGTCCGGCGGGACGTCTGCGAGGACGGTGGGCGCGTAGGACGCCCCGTCACGCTTTCCGCCGGCCAGGAGCCGGGCGCCGGCGCGTACCGCCTCGTCCACCCACGCCTCGACGCGCTTGGCGGCGTCCTCGCTGACGAGGGGGCCCACGTCCGTGGCGTCGTCGGACGGGTCGCCGGTGACCTGCGCCTCGACGGCGGCGACGATCTTCGGTACAAGGCGCTCGTACAGGGACGCGTCCGCGACGACGCGCTGCACCGAGATGCAGGACTGGCCGCCCTGGTAGTTGGCGAAGGTGCCGATCCGGGTCGCCGCCCAGTCGAGATCCTTCTCGCTCGCGTAGTCGGCGAGGACAACTGCCGCACCGTTGCCGCCGAGTTCGAGGGTGCAGTGCTTGCGAGGCACCGAATCCATAATGGCGAAACCGACCTTGTCGGAGCCCGTGAAGGAGATCACCGGCAGCCGCTCGTCCTGTACGAGGGTGGGCATCCGGTCGTTGGCGACGGGCAGCACCGACCAGGCGCCGGCGGGCAGCTCGGTCTCGGCGAGCAGCTCGCCGATGAGCAGGCCGGAGAGCGGCGTCGCGGGGGCGGGCTTGAGGATGATCGGGGCACCGACGGCGATGGCCGGGGCGATCTTGTGCGCGCAGAGGTTCAGCGGGAAGTTGAACGGCGCGATACCGAGCACGACGCCGCGCGGAAAGCGGCGGGTCAGCGCAAGGCGGCCGGTGCCGCCGGCGTCGGTGTCGAGTCGCTGCGCCTCGCCACCGTTGAACCGGCGGGACTCCTCGGCCGCGAAGCGGAAGACCGAGACGGCGCGGCCCACCTCTCCTCGTGCCCACTTCATGGGCTTGCCGTTCTCGGCGGAGATCAGGCGGGCGATCTCCTCGGTGCGCTCGACGAGACGGCGCGACACATGGTCGAGCGCGGCGGCCCTGACATGCGCGGGCGTCGCGGCGAACTCGTCGCGCACGGCGTACGCGGCGGCGACGGCCTCTTCGACCTGTGCCTCGGTCGGGACGGCGACCTTGCCGACGAGCCGGCCGTCCCACGGGGACGTGACGTCCAAGGTCTCCTCACCGGTGGCCTGGCGCCCGGCGAGCCAGAAGGCATGGGTGGCTGCCACAGTTTCGTTCGGCATTGCGAGTCCCGGCCCTTCCGAAGTGGTGGTGTTGTCTCCCCCACCGTAGGGGCGCGGGCCACGGACGTGATTTGTCCGGGGTGGAGTGGTGGCAGGTGCGCGCTGTGACGCTTTGGCATACGCGACCGCCTGTGCCCCGCCGCCGAGGGAGAGCCGGTGGGCCGGCGTCGATCGTCCACGGGTCGGCCCACGGCGGGCTGGCGCGGTAACTACCGAATACGTCGCGGCAGTTGGGCGAACGGAGGCTGAGGAATGGGTCCGCAATCAGCACTACGGCCCCGGCGGCGGCGTCGCCGACGTGGTCTTCAGGGCCAGCCACAGCTCCATCCGCACGTCCGGATCGTCCAGCGTGCGGCCCAGGATCTCCTCCACACGGCGCATGCGATAACGCAGCGTATGACGGTGGACGCCCAGATCCGCCGCGGCGGCGTCCCACTGACCGTGGCGCGAGAGCCATGCCCTGAGGGAGGCCACCAGGTCGCCGCGCCCCTTGGCGTCGTGTTCGTACAGCGCCCGCAGCATGCCGTCGGCGAAGGCACGCACCGCGTCGTCCGCGAGGAGCGGCAGCAGCGAGCCGGCCGCCAGTTCCTCGTGCTCCACCAGCGCGCGGCCCCGCCGGCGCGCGACGGACAGGGACTGTTCGGCCTGTTTGTAGGCGCCTGCCGCCGCGATCGGCCCCGTCGGGGCGGAGAGGCCGATGACGAGGCCGGCGTCGTCCGCCTCCTGGTCCTTGTACGTCTCACAGGCGGCGGCGACCGCGCCGGCGTCCGCCGCGAGCACGACGAGCCGTTCCTCGCCGTCGGGCACGGCGAGCACCGCTTCCCCACCGTGCGCCGCCGACGCCTCCAGCGAGTCGGTCAGAGCCCGGAGCGGATCGTCGGCGGCGGGATCACGTGCATCGGACGCCGCCTCGGCCGGTTCGGCGACGAGCAGGCGGAACGGGGCGTCCAGCAGCCCCCCGTACAGATCTCCCGCCACCGCCCGGGCATGGTCGGGCTGCCCTGAGAGCAGCATCCGCAACACCGCGGAGCCCAGCCGCTGCTCGGCCTCCTGAAGCGCGCGCGACCGCTCCGTGGTGAGCGTCAGCAGGGCGACCGCCGAGTGCACGGCGTACCGCTCCGCGGTGCCCAACGCCGCCCCCGTACCGACGGCGAGCGCGCCCCGTACGCGCCGGCCGGTGCCCAACGACTGGAGCTCGACCCGGTCGTCCGGATCACCGACCACGACGCTGGCGGGCGCGGGTCGCTTCCGGAGCCGTTCCACCTCGGGGGTGAGGCGGGCGGCGCGGCGTGCGGCCCAGTCGGGCGCGGCGGCTATCACCGCGCCCGTCGCGTCGTAGAGCGCGGCCCAGCCGTCGATGTCCGCGGCGAGGCGGGTGAGCAGCGCGGCGGGGCCTTCGGAGAGCGCCGCGCGGGTCAGCTCCCGCTGTGCCTCGAAGCCCGCCGTGACCGCCCGGTACTGATCCGCCGCGATGGCCGCCGAGACGGCCTTGCTGATGGCGAGGAAGGGGGTACGGCGCGGCACGGCCAGCAGCGGCAGCCCCTCCGCGCGGGCGGCGTCGACCAGGGCGTCCGGTATGTCCTCGTAATTGACGCCGACCGCGAAGCCGAGCCCGACCACGCCGGCGCCGACGAGCCGCCGAACGTAGCGCCGCATGGCCTCGGGGTCCTCTGCGTGCAGGGTGACAGCGGTGACAAGCAGCAGCTCGCCGCCGTCCATGTACGGCACCGGGTCTTCGAGTTCACTGACATGGGCCCAGCGCACCGGCGTATCGAGCCGGTCTTTTCCCGCGCGCACGGTGAGCTTGAGCGCCGAGTGCTGGATGAGGGAGGCGAGCGTGGGCGGCATGGCGGACCGTAGGACCTTCATGAAGAGGATGCGCGGGCATTTTCGCCGTCCCGTAGAAACGGCCTACCTCAATTCTGCCAGGGTGTACGAGAAGCGGGTATGGGCGGCGATGCCGACGGCAGGCAGCAATGAGCCGTGGCCCGAGCCGCCGACCTCGCCTCCGTACGTAGGCAGATTCGCGCGCCGGTCGCCCGAAGGGGGCGCTCAGGTGCGGAGGTCCACCAGCATCGGCGGCGCGTGCTCCCCGCCGACGGTGGTCAGGGAGAGCACGGCGTGGCCCGCCGGCACGGAGTGGGCCAGTTCGGAGGCCGACCAGCGTTCGCGCTCGACCTCCCGCACCGTGACCGCCTCCGCCGTGGCCGCCTTGCCGGTCACCAGCCGCCGCATGAAGTGCACCGCCTTCGTGAGCGGCTCGTCGGAGATGATCTGCCGGTTGGTGACGTCGCGGGTCTGGACCCACTCCGTGCCCCAGCTCTCCGCGAAGCGCCCGCCGTCCCACGGTCCGAGCCCGGAGAACGCCATGCGGCACCCCACGGCTCCGAGGAGCGGGCCGCGCAGCGGGTCGGGTACGTCTTCCAGTGTGCGCAGCGCGAGGACGACGCCGGCGTTCGCGGAGCGCAGCCGCTGGATGGCGCGGACGGAGTCGCCCGTCACGGTGTACGTCGCGTCGTCCAGGACGAGGCAGGCGAAGAGCGACCGGTCCGCGCGAGCGAGCGCGGCGTCGGTGAACTGGGCGAGGAGCAGCCGGGCGATGATCCGTGACGCCTCGGCGTGGCCCCGTTCGGGCAGGTCGATCCTGACCCTCAGCGGATGCTCGATGGCGCGCAGCGAGAAGGCCCGGCTGCTGCCGTCCGTACGGAAGAAGTGGGCGAAGGCGGGCCGGTCGAGGAAGGCGAGGCGTTCGGCCAGGAGGACACCGATGTCGTCGCCGCGAGTCGACTGCCGCTCGCGTGCGTCCAGCTCGCGCAGTTGCGCGGCCGCGCCGGGGTCGCCGGACGTCTCCAGGGCGGTGCGCAGGGACTGGAGTGCCGTGGAAGAACCACCGATCAGTTCGCGCAGTTCCGGTACGGCGGGGAAACGCCCGTGGACGCTGCGGTACGGGCCGATGAGCTGGGCGAGAGCGGTGGCGGCCCTGCGCCTGTCCCCACCGGGGAGACCGGCCGCAAGATCGCCCACGAGGGCCTCCGAGAGCGTCCTGGCGGCCTCGTCGGGGTCGTCGGCGCTTCCGTAGAGGTCGAGGTCGTGAGTGGCGTCGGGGCGGCCGACGGCGATCACGAGGTCGAAGGAGTCGTCGGGGGCGAGCGCCGCCCCGTCGGCGGTGACGGCGACGACGGCGGCGCGGTTGGCCAGCGCCTGGAGGCAGAGTGACTCGACGACGGGGCGGACCAGCCGGACCGTCTTGCCGGAGCCCGCGGGCCCGACGGCGAGCAGCGACGTGCCGAGCAGCCCCGGCTCAAGGGCGACGCCGGTGGTGCGCCGCGCGTACGGGTTACGGGGGCTGTCCGCCGCGGTGCCGATCCTGACCTGCCCCGTGGCGAGGTCGTGGTGCGCGGTACGCAGCGGCAGGTCACGTACACCCGAAGGGTGCCCGCAGGCACCCGCCCCGTGGGCGCGGACGGTGTCGGTGAAGGCGGGCAGCCGTTCGGGACGGGTACGGACGCCCTGCCAGGCGCGGCGGATCCGTGCGTAGTCGACGTCGCTGAGGGTGCCGTGGTGTACGGCGTCGGCGAGCTTGGCGGCGGCTTCGGTGAGTCCGGCGGCGCGGAGTTCGGGCCAGTCCGCGGGGTCGGCATCGGCCGGGGGCGGCGGCGTGGGCAGCTCGTCCGGAGTAACCATCCCGAGGCGGCGCCGTACGGGGGGCCAGGTGCCTGCGCGCCCGATCACGGCCAGCACGGCGGCGACGAGCAGTACGTAGTAGACGTTCGACACCCAGGTGAGCCACGTGACGGTGCGCGGCATCTCGCGCCAGAAACCCGGCAGTAGTACGAAGAGGGGCCACAGCGGCACTCCGTAGCGCCGCCAGACCTCGTTCCAGTTGCCGATACGACCGAAGCCGACGGCGAGCAGGCTGACGACGAGGGCGTAGTAGAGATAGCTCGCCGCGACGTACAGCTCCACGTGGGGGCTGTTCTGCGACCGCCATTCCTCGGGGGTCAGCCACTGGATCGGCAGGAGCCACCAGCTGTCGCCGAAGATCCACCAGCCGCCGAGATACCCGTTCCAGAGCAGTGACCAGACGAGCCAGCCGCAGAGGTAGGCGACAAGCGCACCGCTGAATAGTTGACGGGCCGGTACCTGCTCGGGCTCCTCCGGGGGGCGCGGATGGTGGCCGAGCCGCCAGATGCCCGGTTCGGCCTCGGGGCGGGCGATCCGCAGCCAGTCGGCCACGGACGCGCCGATGCCCGGCGCCGGCGCGTGCGTCGGCGAGGGGGGCAGGGCCGGGGAGGCGGGCGGCACGGCGTGCCCCTTCGGGGCGGAGGCCGCGGGCGGGACGGCCTGCGATCCCGGGGCGGAAGGCGGCGGCGCCGACGGCGGCGTGGGGGGCTGGGGCGGTGGCCCCGCCGGACGGGGCACGGGATTGGCTCGTGTGCCGCGTGAGTCGTGCGTGCCGTCGGTGTTCATGAACCCCTGTCCCCTGACCAGCCAGGTCCGCTCTGTACAGGCCTCAATCTAGTGCCCGGACACGGGGAGTTCACCGTTGCGGCCGTACGGAGTGTTGGCCGCGGGCCCCCCGGGGCGCGTGAAACGGCGCCCCGCCTCGTATGTCCGTGGCGGACAACGACACGCCCCGGATGCTCCCGAACGGCGCATGCCCGACGCCCCTCTCCGCCCCTAGCCTGCGAAGTGAAGGCAGATGCGAGCACGCGAGACACGTAGCGTCCGGAACCACCCCCAGGAGCCCCTCATGACCGCAATCCCGCAGGAGCGGCGCATCGTCACCGCCGTCCCCGGTCCCAAGTCGCTGGAGCTGCAGAACCGCCGTACCGCCGCGGTCGCCGCCGGCGTGGGATCCGTGATGCCCGTCTTCGCGGCCCGCGCGAGCGGCGGCGTTGTCGAGGACGTGGACGGCAACAGCTTCATCGACTTCGGGTCCGGCATCGCGGTGACGTCCGTCGGTTCCTCCGCGGAGGCCGTCGTACGCCGCGCCACGGCCCAGCTCGCCGACTTCACCCACACCTGTTTCATGGTCACGCCGTACGAGGGCTACGTGGAGGTCTGTGAGCAGCTCGCCGAGCTGACCCCGGGTGACCACGCGAAGAAGTCCGCGCTGTTCAACTCTGGCGCCGAGGCCGTCGAGAACGCCGTGAAGATCGCTCGCTCGTACACGAAGCGGCAGGCGGTCGTGGTCTTCGACCACGGCTATCACGGCCGTACGAACCTCACGATGGCGCTGACCTCGAAGAACATGCCGTACAAGCACGGCTTCGGTCCGTTCGCCCCGGAGATCTACCGCGTCCCCGTGGCGTACGGCTACCGCTGGCCGACCGGCCCGGAGAACGCAGGTGCCGAGGCCTCCGCGCAGGCCATCGACCAGATCAACAAGCAGATCGGCGCGGAGAACGTCGCGGCGATCCTCATCGAGCCGCTGCTAGGCGAGGGTGGCTTCATCGAGCCGGCGAAGGGCTTCCTGCCCGCGCTCGCGAAGTTCGCCAAGGACAACGGCATCGTCTTCGTGGCCGACGAGATCCAGTCCGGTTTCTGCCGGACGGGGCAGTGGTTCGCGTGCGAGGACGAGGGCGTCGTACCCGACCTGATCACCACGGCGAAGGGCATCGCGGGCGGTCTGCCGCTGGCCGCCGTCACGGGGCGCGCGGAGATCATGGACGCGCCTCACTCGGGCGGCCTCGGGGGTACGTACGGCGGGAACCCGGTGGCCTGCGCCGCCGCGCTCGGTGCCATCGAGACGATGCGCGAGCTGGACCTCGTATCGAAGGCCAGGCGCATCGAGGAGATCATGAAGCCTCGTCTCAAGGAGATGGCCGAGAAGTTCGACGTCATCGGCGACGTACGGGGCCGTGGCGCGATGCTCGCGCTGGAATTGGTCAAGGACCGGGACACCAAGGAGCCGAACCCGGAGGCGACGGCCGCGCTCGCCAAGGCGTGCCACGTGGAAGGGCTGTTGGTCCTCACCACCGGCACGTACAGCAACGTGCTCCGGTTCCTGCCGCCACTGGTGATCGGCGAGGACCTCCTTACGGAGGGCCTGGACATCCTTGAGCAGGCGCTCGCCGGACTCTGACCGTACGGGGCGGGCCCCCGCGCGGCCCGCCTCTGTACGGAGGGCTCCACCGCCCCGTGTGCCGGTCCCCGGGGGCGGGCCTGTGAAGAAGGTGTGCGGGGCCGATGGCGGGTTCAGCTTCCCGCTGTCGGACCTCACGGCCCTGACGTACGGTTTCGCCAGATGGAAGAAACACCCCGCTCGCAGGAGACTGCGGGCGACCCCTCGA
The DNA here is from genome assembly GCF_044455465.1 of Streptomyces sp. NPDC051217. Lineage (NCBI taxonomy): Bacteria > Bacillati > Actinomycetota > Actinomycetes > Kitasatosporales > Streptomycetaceae > Streptomyces > Streptomyces sp. NPDC051217. The sequence goes on along the minus strand of NZ_JBITEV010000009.1, from coordinate 303,428 downwards.
CGGCGCTTCCCCAGCTCCGTCCTGGTCGCGTCTTCGGACGCACTGGAGCATCCAGCTCCGGAATTCCTCATCGATCGGACGGCCGCCCGCCCCAAACCCCCCGGGGCGCGCGGCGACCCGATCCCGGCGGCCGTCTCGGAACTACCCCCCCTGTTCCGGGGCGGCCGGCATTTTTCTCCGGGCGCTTCGGCTCAGCAGGCCCCGTCGGCCCCTTCACTCCCCGCGGGGCGTTCGCCGTCTGCGCTGTTCTCTTCACGCTCGTCACCTGGCAGGTCGTCGCCGGTGGCCCGCTCCGTAACGCCGATGAGCGACTGGGCCGCGACGCCTTCGGGTGCGGCCCCACCGGACTGACGGAATTCCTGGCCGATCTCGGTGGCATGCCGGTCGCCCTGCCTGTCCTGGCCGTCGCGGTCGGGTACGCGGTGTGGCGGGGACACCGTGCGCGGGCGGTGGCGGTCGTGCTGGCCATGGCCGCCGTTCCGGTGCTGGTGATCCCGCTCAAGCTGTGGATCGACCGGACGGGGCCGCTCACGGCGGAGTCCGGCTACTACCCCTCGGGACACACAGCGACCGCGATGGTCGCCTACTGCGGCGCGGCGCTGCTTCTGCGGCCCCGTACGGGGCGCGAATGGGCGATGCCCGTCGCAGTGGTGCTCAGTGCGGCGACGGGCATCGGACTGGTGCTACGGGGCTACCACTGGCCGCTCGACGTGGTCGGCAGCTGGGTGCTCTGCGGCACGGTGCTGGCCCTGTTGGTGACGGCCCTGCGGTGGATCGACAACCGCAGGGCCGCCGGCTCGGGAACGGACGCCCCGTAGGGCAAGCCGCGACTGGTCGGCTCGGCTCAGCTTCCGAAGTACCCGTCGAAGTTCCGGGAGAACTCCCACTGGTTGAAGCGGTCCCAGTTGATCGACCAGGTCATCAGCCCGCGCAGGGCGGGCCACGTGCCGTGTGTCTGGTACGACCCGCAGTTGGTCTTCTTCGTCAGACAGTCCAGGGCCTTGTTCACCTCGGACGGGGTGGTGTGGCCGTTGCCCGCCTGCTGCGACGCCGGGAGTCCGATCGCCACCTGGCCCGGGTCGAGCGCCGGGAAAACCTTTGTGGTGTCGCCCGCCACCGGGAAGCCGGTGAGCAGCATGTCGGTCATCGCGATGTGGAAATCGGCGCCGCCCATGGTGTGGTACTGGTTGTCGAGCCCCATGATCGGCCCCGAGTTGTAGTCCTGGACGTGCAGCAGGGTGAGGTCGTCGCGCAGGGCGTGGATGACGGGGAGGTACGCCCCGGCGCGCGGGTCCTGGCCGCCGAAGGGGCCGGATCCGTAGAACTGGTAGCCGAGCTGCACGAAGAACGTCTCCGGGGCCATCGTGAGCACGAAGTCCGCCCCGTACTTGGCCTTCAGGCTCTTCACGGCGGAGATCAGGTTGACGACGACGGGGCTCGTCGGGTTGCGGAAGTCGGTGTCGCCGTTGTTGAGGGAGAGCGAGTGGCCCTCGAAGTCGATGTCGAGGCCGTCGAGGCCGTACTCATCGATGATCTTGGATACGGAGCTCACGAAGGCATCGCGCGCGGTGGTCGAGGCGAGTTGGACCTGACCGTTCTGGCCGCCGATGGAGATCAGGACCTTCTTGCCCGCGGCCTGCTTGGCCTTGATGGCGGCCTTGAACTCGGCGGGGGATTCGACGTTCGGGCATTCGGCGACCGGGCACAGGCTGAAGCGGATGTCGCCCGAGGTGACCGACGTCGGCTCGCCGAAGGCGAGGTTGATGACGTCCCACGAGGCGGGCACGTCGGCCATGCGCGTGTAGCCGGAGCCGTTGGCGAAGCTGGAGTGGAGGTAGCCGACCAGGGCGTGGGCGGGGAGGTCCGACTCGTTGCCGCCGCCGTCCGCCGGCCGGGTGGTCGCGGTGACGACGGAGGAGAGCGGGGAGCGGCCGGCGGCGTTGGTGGCGGACACCTGGAAACGGTGGGCGGTCGCGGGGCTGAGCCCGGTGACGGTGGTCGACGTGCCGGTGACGTTCAGGTTCGGGGCGCCGTCGCGGTGCACCGTGTAGCCGGTGGCGCCCGCCACGGGCGACCAGGCGAGGCCGACCGAGGACGCGGTGACGGTCGAGGACCTGAGGCCCGCGGGGGCGGCGGCGGGGGCTGCCCGGTCTCGCCGCCCGGCCCGACGAGGCTGAGGTCGTCGACGTGGTAGGCGGGGGTTCCGTACCAGCCGTTGGTGTAGAGGGTCACGGACGTGGTTGCGGGGCCGGTGCGGAAGGAGGTGGTGAGTTTCTGCCAACTCGGCGCGGACGGGGTCCATGTTGAGACGTCGGTGGTGCCGGTGCCGGAGGCGCCGAGGTAGACGTAGCTTCCCTGGACCCAGGCGCTCAGGGTGTACGCCGAGTTGGGTCGGACCGTGACGGTCTGGCTGCATTTCGCGTTGTCGCTGCCCGCCGGAGTGGCCTTCAGTGCCGCGGTGCCGCCGTGCACGGGGTTGCTGACGGTCACACCGCTGCCGCCCGTACAGCTCCAGCCGGTGAGACCGGATTCGAAGCCGCCGTTGGTGGCGACGTCCGCATCGGCCGCGCGCGCTGTCTCGGCGGAGACGACGAGACCGCCGGCGGTGAGTACGGCTGCCGCGAGAGCGGCCACCAGTCTGGGGTACCGAGAAGGTCGTCTGTTGCGTTCCACAACTGCCTCCGGGCATGGCGGAATTGAGTGACCGAGCCGGGCACAACATGGTCCAGACCAATCAGGTTGTCAAGACCTCTGGTGCTCTACGGCTCCGACTGCCCAACCGCCCCGGCGGGCTGTCATCAACCACCCCACCGCCCCGACGGGGCCGCGCGCGTCTTACGAAGTCCGCGCTTCACACACCCTCGGCTCTCGCCGCTCAGCGCTCAGCTCGCCCGGTCATCACCCCCGTCGCCACCAGAACCTCCGCCGACAGCCCCGCCGCCCCCGGCGCCGCCCCCAGCGTCACCCCCGGCCTCGGCGGCGATCTCGGCCGCCGCCTCGTGCATCGCAAGCTCCAGCAGCGGCGGGTCCGTGAGCGTGCCGGAGCCGTCGGGCGGGATCACCCAGCGAACCCCGCCCCCGGTGCGCCCCGGGTACGGGACGACGATCCACGTACCGCCACCCGCGCCCCGCACCCCCGTGCCGATCCAGCGGGCGACGGTGCCGGGCGGCACGAAGAACCCGAGGCGCGCGTCGCCGAAGTCGGCCAGGACCGGGCCCGGCCGGTCGACGAGCCGGGTCAGAACCTTGAGCGTCGGATATCCCAGCTCACCGGGGAGGATCAGGACGTCCCAGCGCTTCCCGGCGGGAAGGAGGGCGACCCCGTGCGGGTTCCGCTCCCATTCCCAGCGGCAGGCGTCGGGATCCGGCGCCACCGACGCCAGCCATTCCAGCGCGGCCCTCGCCACCGAGTGGGCCCCCGAGTCAGTCATCATGCGGCCTCCGCTCCACGTTGTTGGACAGTGCGTCCACAGAGGGAGAGGGAGATCGCGCCGGATCATTACGCGAGTTCAGACCGACAGTCAGTGGTGATGTGGGTCACAGCACCAGACGAGAAACTCATGACTCCACCGAGAGACCGGACCGGGGCCACCGGGGCCACGGCCGGCCCAGGACCGGGCCACGCCCCGGCCGGCAAACAGCCCGGCGAGGCCCCCCTCCGTACGGAGGTCAGCTGTCGAAGCCCAACCCGACCCGGTCCATGGCCTTCAGCCAGAGGTTGCGCCGCCCGCCCCTGACATCCGCGCGGGCCAGCGACCACTTGGTGAGCCCGATCCCGGCCCAGGCGGCCGGCTCCGGCGGGAACGGCACCGGCTTCGTCCTGACCATCTCCAGCTCCGTACGCTCCGTCCGTTTCCCCGCGAGCAGATCGAGCATGACGTCGGCGCCGAAGCGGGTCGCGCCGACACCGAGGCCGGTGTACCCGGCGGCGTACGCGACCCTCCCGCCGTGCGCCGTACCGAAGAAGGGGGAGAACCGCGAGCAGGTGTCGACGGCACCGCCCCACGCGTGGCTGAACCGCACCCCCGTCAACTGAGGGAAGCAGGTGAAGAAGTGGGAGGCGAGCTTGAGATAGGTCTCGGGGCGGTTGTCGAGGGCGGCGTCGAGGCGTCCTCCGTACGGATAGATCGCGTCGTAGCCGCCCCACAGAATGCGGTTGTCGGCGGTGATCCGGAAGTAGTGGAACTGGTTGGCTCCGTCGCTGAGTCCCTGCCGCCCCTTCCAGCCGATGGCGCCGAGCTGGTCCTCGGTGAGCGGCTCGGTCGTCAGGGCGTAGTCGTAGACGGGCACCGTGTACGCCCGCACGCGCCGTACCAGGGACGGGAAGACGTTCGTGCCGAGCGCGACGTGCCGGGCGAGCACGCGGCCGTACGGCGTGCGGACAGCCATGCCGGGGCCGGAGCGGGCGAGTTCGAGACCGGGCGTGTTCTCGTAGATCCGTACGCCGAGGTCCTGGCAGGCCCGCTTCAGCCCCCAGGCGAGCATGGCCGGGTTGAGCATGGCGACGCCCCGCCGGTCCCACAGGCCGCCGAGGAACGTCGGCGAGTCGACCTCCGCGCGCACCGCCTCGCCGTCCAGGAGGTCCAGACCCGTGAAGCCGGACGCGGTCGCCTCCTCGTACAACTGGCGGAGATCTTCGAGCTGGTGGGGCTCCGTGGCCACGGTGATGTCGCCGGTGCGCTCGAAGTCGCAGTCGATGGCGTAGCGCTCGACGGCGGACTCGATGGCGTCGAGATTGCCCTCGCCGAGGTCCTCCAGCGCCCGCAGCTCGCCGGGCCAGCGGCTGAGCCCGTTGGCGAGGCCATGGGTGAGGGAGGCGGAGCAGAAGCCGCCGTTACGGCCGGAGGCGGCCCAGCCCACCTCGCGGCTCTCGATCAGTACGACGTCGCGGCGCGGGTCGCGCTCCTTGGCGAGGAGCGCGGTCCACAGGCCGCTGTAGCCGCCGCCGACGACCAGCAGATCGCACCGTTCATCGCCCGCCAGGGCCGGCACGGCGCCGGGCTTGCCCGGGTCGTCGAGCCAGTAGGCCACGGGCTGCGCGTCGGCGAGTGAGGCGGCTGCTGTACGCATGGCTCCAGGGGCCATGTCTTCCAACTCCTTCAGGTCCTGCTCAGGGTGTTGCGGCCTTCTTTCGCCGGTCGCTGACCAGCTGGCCGCCGATCACCATCAGTACCGCAATGACGAACATTGCCGTCCCAATGACGTTGATTTGCACCGGTGTGCCGCGCTGCGCCGATCCCCACACGAACATGGGGAAGGTGACGGACGAACCGGCGTTGAAGTTGGTGATGATGAAGTCGTCGAACGAGAGGGCGAAGGCGAGCAGCGCCCCCGCCGCGATCCCCGGTGCGGCGATCGGCAGGGTGACCCGTACGAAGGTCTGCACCGGCCCCGCGTACAGATCGCGGGCCGCCTCCTCCAGCTTCGGATCCATCGACATGACGCGCGCCTTGACTGCCGTCACCACGAAGCTGAGGCAGAACATGATGTGCGCGATGAGGACGGTCCAGAACCCCAACTCCGCCCCCATGTTCAGGAATAGGGTCAGCAGCGAGGCCGCCATCACCACTTCGGGCATGGCCATCGGCAGGAAGATCAGCGAGTTGATCGCGCCGCGCGCCCGGAAGCGGTAGCGCACCAGCGCGAAGGCGATCATGGTACCGAGGACGGTGGCCCCGATCGTCGCCCAGGCGGCGATCTGGAACGAGAGCGCCAGCGACCCGCAGAGGTCCGCGACGCCGCACGGATCCTTCCAGGCATCGAGCGAGAACGTCTGCCACTCGTAGTTGAAGCGCCCCTTCGGCTTGTTGAAGGAGAACACCATCACGACGAGGTTCGGCAGAATCATGTACGCGAGCGTGAGCAGCCCCGCGACGACGACCACGTTGCGTCGGATCCAGCGCATCAGACCAGGTCCTCCGTCCCTGAACGGCGGATGTAGACGGTGACCACGACCAGCACGACCGCCATGAGGATGAACGAGAGCGCCGCCGCCGTCGGATAGTCGAGCACCCGCAGGAACTGGCTCTGGATCACGCTGCCGACCATCTTGGTGTCGGTGGAGCCGAGCAGTTCCGCGTTGACGTAGTCGCCGCTCGCCGGGATGAAGGTCAGCAGCGTGCCGGAGACAATGCCCGGCATGGACAGCGGGACGGTGACCTTGCGGAAGGTCGTCGCCGGCTTCGCGTAGAGGTCTCCGGCCGCCTCGTGGAGCCGCCCGTCGATGCGCTCGAGCGAGGTGTAGAGCGGCAGGATCATGAAAGGCAGGAAGTTGTACGTGAGGCCGCAGACGACGGCCATGGGCGTGGCCAGGACGCGGTCGTCGGCCGTCCAGCCGAGCCAGCTGGTCACGTCGAGCACCCGCAGGGTGTCCAATGCCCCGACCACGGCGCCGTCGTCCGCGAGGATCGTCTTCCAGGCGAGCGTGCGGATCAGGAAGCTGGTGAAGAACGGGGCGATGACCAGGACCAGCAGGAGGTTGCGCCAGCGGCCGGCCTTGAAGGCGATGAGGTACGCGAGCGGGTAGCCGAGCAGCAGGCACAGCACGGTCGCGGTGCCCGCGTACAACAGCGAGCGTACGAAGTGCGGGTAGTACTCCTGGAGCGCGTCCCAGTAGGTCTGGAAGTGCCAGGTGACCTTGAAGCCCTCTTCCAGGGAGCCCGCCTGTACGGAGGTCGACGCCTGGTAGACCATCGGCAGCGCGAAGAACACCAGCAGCCACAGGATGCCGGGCAGCAGCAGCCAGTACGGGACGAGGCGTTTACGGCGCGGAACCTTGCGTACTGTCGCGTCGGTGACCGGAGGTGTGGCCGGCGCCGCGGGTGGTGCTGCCGTGGCGGTCACGACCCCTCCTCGTCCACCGTCTTGACGCCCGCGTCGATGTCCTGGGCCGCGTCGAGCCCGAAGGTGTGCGCGGGGTTCCAGTGCATGACCACCTCGGCCCCCGGAACGAGCCGGCCGTCGCGCTCGACGTTCAGCGCGTACACCTCCAACTCCGCACAGACGGGGCTGTCGATGACGTACTGCGTCGAGACTCCGATGAAGCTGGAGTCGACGATGCGCCCCGTGATCCGGTTACGGCCCGCGGGGATGGAACCCTCGTCGTCCGCGTGCGCGAGGGTGATCTTCTCGGGGCGTACGCCGACGAGCAGCCGGCCGCCGTCCGGGACGTGCGTCGTACAGCGGTCGGCGGGCAGCCTCAGCTTCACGCCGGCCGAGGTCACCACCACCCCGTCGCCGGTCTTCTCCGCGACGTCGGCCTCGATGAGGTTGGAGGTGCCGAGGAAGTTGGCGACGAAGGTGGTCCGCGGGTTCTCGTACAGCTCCGCAGGAGCGCCCAGTTGCTCGACCCGCCCCGCGTTCATCACGGCGACGGTGTCGGCCATCGTCATGGCCTCCTCCTGGTCGTGCGTGACATGCACGAAGGTGATGCCGACCTCCGTCTGGATGCGCTTGAGCTCCAGCTGCATCTGGCGGCGCAGCTTGAGGTCGAGCGCGCCGAGGGGCTCGTCGAGCAGCAGCACCTTCGGATGGTTGATGAGGGCGCGGGCCACGGCGACGCGCTGCTGCTGGCCGCCGGAGAGCTGGTGCGGCTTGCGCTTCGCGAAGTCGCCGAGCTGGACGAGGTCGAGCATGTCGCCGACCTGTTTCTTCACCGACTTGATGCCGCGACGGCGCAGGCCGAACGCGACGTTCTCGTAGATGTCGAGGTGCGGGAAGAGCGCGTAACTCTGGAAGACCGTGTTGACGGGGCGCTTGTGCGGCGGCAGGCCGGTGACGTCCTTGTCGCCGAGGAAGACCGACCCGGTGGTCGGTTCCTCCAGGCCGGCGATCATCCGCAGCGTGGTGGTCTTGCCGCAGCCCGAGGCACCGAGGAGGGCGAAGAAGGAGCCCTCCGGGACGGTGAGGTCGAGGGGTTTGACGGCGTGGAAGGAGCCGTACGACTTGCTTATCCCGGTGAGGCGGACGTCGTCGCCGCCCCGGTCGGTGGATGCGGTCTCAGTCATGGGTAACGATCCCGGGGGCTTGGGAGGGGCGGAACGGAGCGGAGGGGGCCTCTGGGACCCCGCGGCCCGTGGCAGTGCGAGCCGGCGGCCTGAGGGGTCTTGTAGGGCCACACGGGGCCACGTCGGATCTCGCGGCCTAGGCGCCGATGAGCTTGGCGAACTTCTCCTCGTACGCCGTCTCTTCCTCACCGCTCAGCGAACGGAAGGCGTGGGACTGCGAGGCCATCGCCGCGTCGGGGAGAATCAGCGGGTTTGACGCCATCGACTCGTCGATCTTCGCGAGCTCCGTACGGACGCCTTCGACGGGGCAGACGTAGTTGATGTACGCCGCGAGCTGCGCGGCGATCGGAAGCTCGTAGTAGTGGTCGATGAGCTTCTCGGCGTTGGTCTTGTGCCGGGCCTTCGCCGGGACCAGCAGATTGTCGCTGGAGATCATGTAGCCGGCTTCCGGGATGGCGAACTGGATGTCCGGGTTGTCCGCCTGGAGCTGCACGATGTCGCCGGCCCAGGCGAGACACGCCGCGATGTCGCCCTTGCTGAGATCCGCGGTGTAGTCGTTGCCGGTGAAACGGCGGATCTGCTTCTTGTCGACGGCCTTCTGTATACGGGCGACGGCGCCGTCGAAGTCGTCGTCCGAGAACGACGCCGGGTCCTTGCCCATGTCGAGCAGCGTCAGCCCGATGGAGTCGCGCATCTCGGAGAGGAACGCGACCCGCCCCTTCAGGTCGGGATCGTCGAGCAGTTGCGAGACGGACTCGATCTTGCGGCCCCCTGTCGCCTTCTTGTTGTAGGCGATGACGGAGGGGATACCGGTCCACGGATACGTGTAGGCGCGCCCCGGATCCCAGTCGGGCGAGCGGAACTGCTGGGACAGATTCGCGAACGCGTGGGGCAAGTTGGCGGGATCGAGCTTCTGCGCCCAGCCGAGCCGGATGATGCGGGCGGCCAGCCAGTCGGTGACGCAGATGAGGTCGCGCCCCGTGTCCTGACCGGCCGCGAGCTGCGGCTGGATCTTGCCGAAGAACTCGACGTTGTCGTTGATGTCCGCCGTGTACTTCACCTGGATCCCGGTGCGTTTCGTGAACGCCTCCAGGGTGGGGAAGCTCTTCTCGTCCTCACTGACGTCCATGTACTCGGTCCAGTTGGAGAAGACGACGCGCTTCTCCTTCGCCGAGTGGTCGGTTGCGGCGGTGCCCCCGCTCTCGCCCTTCGCGGGCGGAATCCCGCAGGCGCCGAGGCCCGCCACGCCGCCGATCGTGAGCGCCCCGGCGCCGGTGGCACGCAGCAGCGAACGGCGGCTGAGCGCGCCCCGTCCGTTGCTCAGGCTGCGACGCGTCGCGGCTATCTGGGCCGCGGAGAGACGGCCGGGCTCGTACTGCTCCATGGGCGATGCCCTTTCGGGTGAGGAGAGGGTGCGAAGAGTTAGAGACGGTCCCCGAAGATTGTGCGGTGCCAGTCCTTCCTGGCGGCTGCGGTGTTGTCGTACATCACATGCTTGACCTGCGTGTACTCCTCGAACGAGTACGCGGACATGTCTTTTCCGTAACCACTGGCCCTGTAGCCGCCGTGCGGCATCTCGCTGATGATCGGGATGTGGTCGTTCACCCAGACACAGCCGGCCTTGATCTCGCGGGTGGCGCGCCCCGTGCGGTACACGTCGCGGCTCCAGACGGACGCGGCGAGGCCGTACGGGGTGTCGTTGGCGAGGCGGATGCCCTCGTCGTCGGAGTCGAAGGGCAGGACGACCAGGACGGGGCCGAAGATCTCCGACTGGACGATCTCGCTGTCCTGGGCGGCGTCCACGACGAGGGTGGGGCGGTAGTACGCGCCGTCGGCGAGATCGGCACCGTCCGGGGCGGAGCCGCCGGTGACGACGCGGGCGTAGCCGCGGGCCCGGTCGACGATGCCGGCGACGCGGTCGCGGTGCGCGTGCGAGATCAGCGGCCCCATGTCGGTCGACGGGGCGAACGGGTCTCCGAGACGCACCGTCTCCATCAGCGCCCCGACGGCGCTCACGAAAGCGTCGTAGAGCGGACGCTGAACGTAGGCGCGAGTAGCGGCCGTGCAGTCCTGCCCTGTGTTGATGAGCGAGCCGGCGACGGCGCCGTGGACGGCGGCCTCCAGGTCGGCGTCGTCGAAGACCAGGAACGGGGCCTTGCCGCCGAGTTCCAGATGCAGGCGCTTGACGGTGGCCGTGGCGATCTCGGCGACGCGCTTGCCGACGGCGGTGGACCCGGTGAAGGAGGTCATGACGACGTCCGGGTGGCCGACGAGGCGCTCGCCCGCGTCGGCGCCCGCCCCGTTGACGATGTTGATCACGCCGTCGGGGATGCCGGCCGCCTGCGCCGCCTGGGCGAACAGCAGTGAGGTGAACGGCGTCAGCTCCGACGGCTTCAGCACGATCGTGTTGCCTGCCGCGACCGCCGGAAGGATCTTCCAGGCGGCCATCTGGAGCGGGTAGTTCCAGGGGGCGATGGACCCGACCACGCCGATCGGCTCGCGGCGTACGTAGGAGGTGTGGTCGGCGCTGTACTCACCCGCCGACGCGCCCTCCAGATGACGAGCGGCGCCGGCAAAGAAGGCGGCGTTGTCGACGGTCCCGGGAACGTCGAACTCCGTGGACAGCTTGATCGGCTTCCCGCACTGGAGCGACTCCGCCTCCGCGAATTCCGTCGCCCGCTCAGCGAGTACGGCGGCGAAACGGTGCAGCGCGCCGGAACGCTCCCCCGGGGTGGCGCCGGCCCAGCCCGGGTACGCCGCGAGCGCGGCGGCGACGGCCGCGTCGACGTCGGCAGGCCCCGCCAGTTCGTATGTGAACAGTTCCCGGCCCGTCGCCGGGTCGACCACGGCGTGCGTACGGCCCGAGGTGCCGGGACGCAGCCGGCCGTCGATGAACTGCGCACCGTCCTCGAAGCGGTCCCGCGCGGGGAAGCGGTTGCCCATGGCGTTCTCCGTGTTCCGGCTGTCCTGCGGCTGTCTTCCGGCTGTCGCCTCGGTTGATCCGAAGCCGCGAGTGTTGTTCTGGCTTGAATTGAGTGCCGATACTGACAGAGCAAGGGGCGTCCAACAAGTGATTCCGTTGTTGCCTTTTGGTTACGCGACGGAATCGGTTGACCATGTGTCGCTCCACCGCCTTGATCGGCAGACGGACTGTCAGTGGCGGCTGGCACACTCACGTGCATGGGGATGATCACTGTTGCGGAGCTGGCAGACCGTACGGGTCGCGGCGTGAAGGTCAAGTATCTGCACTTCTGGGGGCACACCCCGCGGCCGGACGGCGTGATCGGGGCGAGCTGCCTCAGCCAGTGGTGGCAGTCACCGTTCACGGTCGACGGGGTCGAGTACGCGACGGCGGAGCACTGGATGATGGCCGCCAAGGCCAGGCTCTTCGACGACCCGGAGGCGGAGCGGAAGGCACTGGCCGCGTCCGGTCCGGCGCTGGCGAAGAAGGCGGGGCGGCTGGTGCGCGGGTTCGACGAGGCCGTGTGGGAGCGCGAGCGGTCCGGCATCGTCGTGGAGGGCAGCGTGCACAAGTTCCGGCAGGACGACCGGCTGCGCGACTATCTGCTGGGCACCGGTGACCGGGTGCTCGTCGAGGCCAGCCCGATGGACCGGATATGGGGCATCGGACTGGCGGCGGACGACGAGCGGGCGCAGGATCCCGCGCGCTGGCGCGGGCTGAATCTGCTGGGCTTCGCCCTGATGGAGGCGCGCGAACAGCTCCGGGCGGAGGCGGGTGAGGCCTGACCGACGGGGAGACCCGCCGGACGAAGGGCACCGGTCGAACGTGCGGGGCGGGGGCGTTTCCCCGGCGGGACCGGCGGTTGGACCGACGGTGGACTCAGCGGTCGGTGTCCACCAGAAGCATGGCGGAGTAACCGCCGGTGCCACTGTCGAAGTCGTCGTTGTCGTTGAGGTCTTCGTTGATCGCGTCGGTGATGCCCCAGATGATGAGGCCGATGACGACCACGCCGATGACGATCCCGATGGTGCCCATGATGATCCCGGAGAGTGCCTGCCCCCTGTTGGTGGCCTCACCCCGCTCGGCACGCTTCTTGCCGACCACGCCGAAAATCACGGCGAGGATGCCCAGGACGATACCGACGACGCCGTACAGGCAGAAGAGACAGATCGACAGAATGCCCAGCGTCATCGCGGCGACGCCCATGCCGTTCGCGGGGGCGGACCAGGATCCCTGGCCGTATCCCGGATAGCCCGGGTACGCCTGGTAGCCAGGGTAGGGAGGGCCGCTGGGCGCGCCCGGGTAGCCGTACGGACCGGAAGCCGCCGGGGCCGGCCCCCCAGGTGCTATCGGCGGCGGAGGCACGGCTCCGAAGGCCGCCCCGGCGCCAGGAGCGGCAGCACCGCCCGACTCCGGCCCCATACCGGGCATCGCTGTGACGGTCGGCTGGTCGTAGACAGGCCGCACCGGAGGCTGGTCCTGGAGGTGCCCAGGCACCTGTTCCGGCTTGCCCAACGGCACGTTGTGCTCCGGCGGCGCCCAGGGATCGCTCGGCACGTGGCCGCCCGACGGCTGCCCGCTGCTGTCTGACATGGTCCTCCCCCATCGTGATTCCGTCATGCTAAGGCCTCTGCCGGGCGCCTTCCCCACCCCGCCTACGATGATCCGTGTCCGGTACAGCCCTGGGCAGGGGGACGTCCTGCCCGGCGGACGGCGACACCCTTTCCGCCGCCGCTCAGCACGCGGAGGACCCGATGACCGACCTTCTTCCCTTCATCGCAGGGCTGCCCAAGGCCGAGCTGCATGTCCATCACGTCGGCTCGGCCTCGCCCCGTATCGTCTCGGAACTGGCCGCCCGGCACCCGAGTTCCAAGGTGCCGACCAGCCCCGAGGCGCTGGCCGACTACTTCGTCTTCACCGACTTCGCGCACTTCATCGACGTCTACCTCTCGGTCGTGGACCTGCTGCGCACCCCGGAGGACGTCCGGCTGCTGACGTTCGAGATCGCCCGCGACATGGCCCGGCAGAACATCCGCTACGCGGAGCTGACGATCACCCCGTTCAGCTCGACCCGGCGTGGCATCCCCGAGAAGGCCTTCATTGAGGCGATCGAGGACGCCCGCAAGTCGGCCGAGGCCGAGTTCGGCGTCGTACTGCGCTGGTGCTTCGACATTCCGGGCGAGGCCGGCATGGAAGCCGCGGACGAGACCTTGCGGCTCGCGGTCGACCTCCGCCCCGAGGGCCTGGTGTCCTTCGGTCTGGGCGGCCCGGAGATCGGCGTACCGCGGCCCCAGTTCAAGCCCCACTTCGACCGGGCGGTCGCCGAAGGGCTGCGCTCCGTGCCGCACGCCGGCGAGACGACGGGGCCCGGCACGGTGTGGGACGCGCTCAAGGAACTGAGCGCCGAACGGATCGGTCACGGCATCAGCTCCGCCCAGGACGTGGAGTTGATGGCGTACCTCGCCGAGAACCGCGTCCCTCTGGAGGTCTGCCCCACCTCCAACATCGCCACGCGGGCGGTCACCGACATCGAGTTGCACCCGATCAGGACGCTGGTGTCCGCGGGGGTACTGGTCACGGTCAACAGCGACGACCCGCCCATGTTCGGCACCGACCTCAACAACGAGTACGCGGTCGCGGCGCGGCTTCTGGAGTTGGACGAGCAAGGGGTGGCGGGGCTCGCGAAGAACGCCGTCCAGGCGTCGTTCCTCGACCGGGCGGGCAAGGACCGGCTGAACGCCGAGATCGACACGTACACCGCGCAGTGGCTCGCCAAGTGACGCCCGCACCGGGCGGGGAGGGCGGCGCGGTGGAGCGTCCGGTCGTGGCCGTCGGGCACCGGGGCGACCCGTACCGCGTTCGCGAGAACACCCTTTCGTCGGTCCGTTCCGCCCTGGAACGGGGCGCCGACGCCGTGGAGATCGACGTACGTGTCACGCGCGACAGGGTGCCCGTGCTGCTGCACGACTCCTCTTTGAAACGGCTCTGGGGACATGACCGGGCGGTCGCCAACGTCACCCGCGCCGATCTGAGCGACCTGACACGGGGCGGCGTGCCGACGCTCCAGGAGGTACTGCGGGCGCCGGGGCCGGTGGCGGACGCGCGCCTGATGATTGATCTGCCGGACTCCAGCAAGGAGACGGTGGACACGGTGGTCGGGACGGTGCGCGAATGCGGTGCGGGGGATCGGGTGTACTACTGCGCGGGCGCCGATGCGATGCTCGCCGTGCGGGCCGCCGACCCGGGAGCCGAAATCGCGATGACGTGGCAGTCGTTGTCACCGCCGCGCCCCGTACTGCTGGACGCGGTACGGCCCCGCTGGCTCAATTACCGCTTCGGTCTGGTGAGTCGGGAGCTGACGGAGCGCGTCCACCGCGACGGGTATCTGGTCTCGGCCTGGACGGCGGACACGGGGCGGAGCATGCGACGCCTGGTCGGGGCGGGAGTCGACTCGATCACGACGAACCGCATCGACACGCTCGCGAAACTGCTCCGTAGCTACCGGCTGAGCGGGCCGAAGGACTAAGAAAGGCGGGGCAGGTCGGGCCGGGCCCCTGCGCCCAACCACCCACAACGGGGCCCGAGTTCAACGGTTTCTCGCCTCCCCCCGGCGCGCGAGGGCAGTGGCGCCCGTAGCAGCCGGGCCGGGCCCCTGCAGACGGGACGGGCGGGGCACGGATGACGAGCGTGTCCGTGCCCCGCCCCGGGGAGCCTCAACTCGGGCGACGTTCATGCGAGTTGGCGAGCGAAGCGGTGCCGCCGCAGCGGCACGCCGACCGGCCCGACCACCGCCGCCCGCGCCACCTCAGCGCCTCGCGCACTTTGCCTACCTCAGCGCCTCGCGCACCCCTTACGCGTCGAGCGACGTCATCACGTGCTTGATACGGGTGTAGTCGTCGAAGCCGTACGCCGACAGGTCCTTGCCGTAGCCCGACTTCTTGAAGCCGCCGTGCGGCATCTCCGCGACCAGCACGATGTGCGTGTTGATCCACACACACCCGAAGTCCAGGTTCTTGGACATACGCATCGCACGCCCGTGGTCCTTCGTCCACACCGAGGAGGCGAGCGCGAACTCCACCCCGTTCGCGTACTCCAGTGCCTGCGCCTCGTCCGTGAACGACTGAACCGTGATGACGGGCCCGAACACCTCGTTCTGGATGATCTCGTCGTCCTGCTTGAGACCCGAGACGACCGTCGGCGCGTAGAAGTACCCCTTGTCGCCGACCCGGTGCCCGCCCGCCTCGACCTTGGCATGGGCCGGCAGCCGCTCGATAAAGCCCGAGACGTGCTTCAGCTGGTTCGCGTTGTTCAGCGGCCCGTACAGGACATCCTCGTCGTCCGGCCCCCCGGTCTTGGTCTCCGCGGCGGCCTTCGCCAGCGCGGTCACGAACTCGTCGTGGATCGCCTCGTGCACCAGGACGCGGCACGCCGCCGTACAGTCCTGCCCGGCGTTGAAGAAACCGGCCACCGAGATGTCCTCGACGGCCTTGGCGATCGCCTCGCTGTCGAGGTCCTCGAAGACCACGACCGGCGCCTTGCCGCCCAGCTCCAGATGCACGCGCTTGACATCCCTGGAGGCCGACTCCGCGACCTGCGTCCCGGCCCGTACGGAGCCGGTGATCGAGACCATCGCCGGAGTCGCGTGCTCCACCATGGTGCGCCCGCTGTCGCGGTCGCCGCAGATGACGTTGAAGACACCCTTGGGCGCGATCGCGCCGATGATCTCCGCAATGAGCAGCGTGGAGGCGGGGGTGGTGTCCGACGGCTTCAGTACGACGGTGTTGCCCGCCGCGAGCGCCGGGGCGAACTTCCACACGGCCATCATCATCGGGTAGTTCCACGGCGCGACCTGCGCACAGACGCCCACCGGCTCACGCCGCACGATGGAGGTGAAACCGTCCATGTACTCGCCGGCCGAGCGGCCCTCGAGCATCCGCGCCGCACCTGCGAAGAAGCGGATCTGGTCCACCATCGGCGGGATCTCTTCGGTGCGGGTCAGTTCGAGCGGCTTGCCGGTGTTCTCCGACTCCGCGGCGATCAGATCCTCGGCGCGCTCCTCGAACGCGTCCGCGATCTTGAGCATCACCTTCTGACGCTCCGCCGGGGTGGTGTCGCGCCAGGCGGGGAACGCCGCGGCGGCGGCCTCCATCGCGGCGTCGACGTCGGCCTGGCCGGAAAGCGGGGACGTCGCGTAGGCCTCGCCCGTGGCCGGGTTGACCACCTCGATGGTCCGCCCGTCGGCGGCGTCCCGGAACTCCCCGTTGATGTAGTTACGCAGACGGCGCAGCTCGGTGGTCACTGCCACCCCTCCTTAGAGATGTCATGCCCGGATGTCCGATGGGTGAGATACCCACCCTAAGCGTTCCGCCGACGCTTTCGACAGGCCCGACCCCTCCGAACTTCGGATTCAGTCTTATTCGAACCCTCACACAACGAATTTCATCGCTTCGGGGTTGCAAGACGGGCGAGTCGCGGTGCACAGTGAGCCGGTGGCCAGTCGCAGCGCAGACCCCAGGAACGGGCACGGAAACGGATCGTCGCCCGCGATCGACGCCGTGTCCCTCGCGATCATCGAACAGCTTCAGGAGGACGGACGGCGCCCCTACGCCGCGATCGGCAAGGCCGTGGGCCTCTCCGAGGCAGCCGTACGGCAGCGCGTCCAGAAGCTGCTCGACCAGGGGGTCATGCAGATCGTGGCCGTCACCGACCCGCTGACCGTCGGCTTCCGGCGCCAGGCGATGGTCGGCATCAACGTCGAGGGCGACCTCGACCCGGTGGCCGACGCGCTCACGCACATGGACGAGTGCGAGTACGTGGTGATGACCGCGGGCTCCTTCGACCTGATGGTGGAGATCGTCTGCGAGGACGACGACCACCTGCTGGACGTCATCAACAAACGGATCCGCGCGCTCCCCGGCGTGCGTTCCACCGAGAGCTTCGTCTACCTCAAGTTGAAGAAGCAGACCTACATGTGGGGAACCCGATAGCCGTGAGCAAGGACCTCTCCAAAACCGCTTACGACCACCTGTGGATGCATTTCACCCGCATGTCGTCGTACGAGAACGCACCCGTGCCCACCATCGTGCGTGGTGAGGGCACCTACATCTACGACGTCAACGGCAAGCGTTACCTGGACGGCCTTTCCGGCCTGTTCGTGGTCAACGCGGGCCACGGGCGCCACGAGTTGGCCGAGACCGCCTACAAGCAGGCTCAGGAGCTCGCCTTCTTCCCCGTGTGGTCCTACGCCCACCCGAAGGCGATCGAGCTTGCCGAGCGGCTGGCCCACTACGCGCCCGGGGACCTCAACAAGGTCTTCTTCACCACCGGCGGCGGCGAGGCGGTCGAGACCGCCTGGAAGCTCGCCAAGCAGTACTTCAAGCTCACGGGCAAGCCCACCAAGTACAAGGTCATCTCGCGCGCCGTCGCCTACCACGGCACGCCGCAGGGGGCGCTGTCCATCACCGGACTGCCCGCCCTGAAGGCCCCGTTCGAGCCGCTGGTCCCCGGCGCCCACAAGGTGCCGAACACCAACATCTACCGCGCCCCGCTCCACGGCGACGACCCGGAGGCCTTCGGCCGCTGGGCCGCCGACCAGATCGAGCAGGAGATCCTCTTCGAGGGCGCGGACACGGTCGCCGCCGTCTTCCTGGAGCCGGTACAGAACGCGGGCGGCTGCTTCCCGCCCCCGCCGGGCTACTTCCAGCGGGTCCGCGAGATCTGCGACCAGTACGACGTGCTGCTCGTCTCGGACGAGGTCATCTGCGCGTTCGGCCGGCTGGGCACGATGTTCGGCTGCGACAAGTTCGGCTACGTACCGGACATGATCACCTGCGCCAAGGGCATGACGTCGGGCTACTCACCGATCGGCGCCTGCATCATCTCCGACCGTCTCGCCGCGCCCTTCTACGAAGGTGACAACACCTTCCTGCACGGCTACACCTTCGGCGGCCACCCGGTCTCCGCGGCCGTCGGCCTCGCCAACCTCGACATCTTCGAGCGTGAGGGCCTCAACCAGCATGTGCTGGACAACGAGGACGCCTTCTTCTCCACACTGCGCAAGCTCCACGACCTGCCGATAGTCGGCGACGTACGGGGCAACGGCTTCTTCTACGGCATCGAACTGGTCAAGGACAAACTCACCAAGGAGTCGTTCACGGACGAGGAGACGGAGCGCGTCCTGTACGGCTTCCTCTCCAAGGCCCTGTACGACAACGGGCTCTACTGCCGCGCCGACGACCGCGGTGATCCCGTCGTACAGCTGGCGCCGCCGCTGATCTCCGACCAGTCGACGTTCGACGAGATCGAGCAGATCCTGCGCAGCGTCCTGACGGAGGCCTGGACGAAGCTCTGATCACCGCGGCCCGGGTGCCCCCGTTCGAGTGCAATGGGGGCCACCCGGGCCGTGTGCTGTCCGCCCATCTCGGTATTGATCCTTACGGTGCAGTGACCGATCGGCTTCGCCTTCGTTCCCCCCGGACGGGGCGCGGTACGTCAGCTCTGATCCGAGCCTGATCCGAACCGAGGTGTACGCCATGGTTGCCCCGCCGGACAACGACGTGCTCTGGGCGCGTTCTCTGCACCACTCTCACAACGGCTCGCCGGCGCTCAGCGGCGTCTCGCTCGGTGTGCGAGAAGGCGAGATCCTCGCCGTCAGCGGCGCGCGCGGCAGTGGCAAGACGACCCTGCTGCGGTGCCTCTCGGGCCAGCTCGTTCCCAAGGAGGGCGAGGTCTGGTTCAACAGCACCGCCGTCCACACGATGCCCCCGGTACTGCGGGAACGGCTTCGGCGCGACCGTTTCGGCTGGATCGACTCCGATCCCGTCCTGGTCCCCGAACTCAACGCGTGGGAGAACGCCGCCCTGCCGATGCTGCTGCGCGGCTCCTCACGCCGTGCGGCGAAGGCCGCGGCCACGGAGTGGCTGGAGCGGCTCGATGTCGGCATGTGCGCCCGCAAGCGCCCGCACGCCCTGCTCCAGTCGCAGCGCCAGCGTGTGGCCATCGCCCGTGCCCTGGTCAGCACGCCCTCCGTACTCTTCGCCGACGAGCCGACGGCACCGCTTTACGCCGCCGACCGCGCCCAGGTCCTGCGCACGCTGACGACCGCGGCGCGCTCCCACCGCATCACCGTCGTACTCGCCACTCTTGACGACGACGTCGCGACGCTCGCCGACCGCACCGTCGTCCTGGTCGACGGCCGCCGCGTAGGCGCCCTGCGACCGGCCGAGGCGGAGGGCCAGGCAGCGTGCTCGCTCTCCGTCTAGCCCGCGGCAGCCACCCCCTCGTCCTGCTGCGCCGGCTGCTCGTGGCCGCGGCGTCGGCGGGGGTCGGCTTCCTCCTGCTGTGCACGCTGGGCTGGGCCATGAACCACCCCGCCGGATCGGTGCTGCGTCTGCTGTGGTGCGTGCTCCCGCTCGCCGCTACGGTGCAGTTCGCCGTCGCCGTGGCCCGTACGGACCCGAGCACCCGGCCCCGTCCGGGGCTTTCGGCGGTGGGCCTCGGCCCGGCGCAGCTCACCGCCCTGGCCGCCGCGTCGACGACCCTGTCCTGCACGCTCGGCAGCGTGGTGGCGCTGTTGTTCTTCCTCCACCTGCGCGGTGACCTCACGGGGCTGCCCTTCGACGGCGCGGCATCCGATCTGCTCGGCGCGGGGCAGCCGTTGCCGCTGGCCGCCGCCCTCACACTGCTCGCCGTCGTACCGGTCCTCGCCTCTCTGGCGACCGGACTCGCCCTTCGTCCGCGCAAGTCGAGGCCGTTCGACGACGCCGATCCCGAGCGGCCGGCGACGCCCAAGCCCGCCCCGTCGGGGCTGCCTTGGGGCGTGGCTCTCACCGCTGCCGGGCTCGCCGTCGAGACGTACGCGAGCCGGGGCGGCTCGGGGGCGCCGCTGCCGCTGCCGGGACGTTTCGAGGGCAGCCCGGCCGGTGTCCTGGCCGGCTGGTCCCTGACGGCGCTCGGCCTGGCGCTGGCGGGCCCCGGTATCGCGCACCTCTGCGGCCGGCTCCTGCAGATGCTGCGCCCCGGCGCGACGCGTCTGCTCGCGGGGCGCGTGCTGATGGACGAGGCGGTGCGGATCGGCCGCCCGTTGGGCGTGGTCTGCGCCGTGGTCTCCGGCGGATTCGCCGCCGCGGCGCTGTACGGCCCCGGCGACCCGCGTCCCTTCGGACCGCTCACGGGCCTCGGCGCCACGCTCATCGTGGGCTGCACCGTCGCGACGCTGCTGATGGCGGTCCTGGAGGCCAGGCACGCCCGCACCGAGACGACGGCTGCGTTGGGGCGGGTGGGCGCTCCCATGGGGCTCCTGCGTACCGCTGCCGCACTGCGGGCCGGCGCGCTGCTCGCCGTTTTCGGACCGCTGACGTGGCTGATCGCCGCGCTTGCCGCCGTACCGCTCACCGGCTGAACCAGCTGCCGTCCCCTACTGCGCCCCCGACCTTGCGAGGGGCGCTCTATCGTGTCCCGCATGGCTTACGGCGAGGGACACGACGGACATGAAGCACAACAGGCGGCGGCGCGGGGCCCGCAGGGGCTCTGGGAGCACCGGGCGGACGGCCTGGACCACGAGATCGAGACCCTCGACGAGTTCGACCAGGTGATCCTGGGCGGGACGCTCAGCGGCTACCGGATCCAATCGGTCGACCTGACGGGCCGTACGCTCGCGTTGCTGTCCACCGACACCTCCGAAACCGTCTTCCTCGGCTGCCCGATGGCACCGGACGCCGCGGCGAAGATACGGGCGGACGGGGCCCTGGTCTTCCCTCCCGTCCCGCACCTCCCCTTCGACCCGTACCGGGGCCTGCTCTACACGCCCAAGCATCTCTTCGAAGGACTGGACGAGGGCGGGTACGAGGTGACGCCGGACGCCCTCGCCTACGAGTGGTTCCAGCGGACCAAGGCGGACGGCGACATACTCAGCTCGATGCTGCGATCGGTCCACGACGACGCGATCTCGGACGCATTGGACGAACTCCTTGTCGGCGCACGGGTCGTCGGCGTGATGGGCGGCCACGCCATGGCGCGGGGCACCGACGCGTACGCGGGGGCGGCGCGCCTCGGCCGCGACCTGGCTCGTACGGGGCTGACTGTCGCGACCGGCGGCGGCCCCGGCGCCATGGAGGCCGCCAACCTCGGCGCGTACGCCGCCCCGCACCCCGACGAGATGCTGGACGAGGCTCTCGAAATCCTCGCCAAGACACCCTCGTTCAGCCCGTCGATCTCCGAGTGGGCGCGCGCCGCCTTCGAAGTACGGGGCCGGTGGCCCGGGGGCGCCGGGTCGGTCGGGATCCCCACCTGGTTCTACGGCCACGAGCCG
The DNA here is from genome assembly GCF_044455465.1 of Streptomyces sp. NPDC051217. Lineage (NCBI taxonomy): Bacteria > Bacillati > Actinomycetota > Actinomycetes > Kitasatosporales > Streptomycetaceae > Streptomyces > Streptomyces sp. NPDC051217. Next base: position 282,151 of record NZ_JBITEV010000009.1, on the reverse strand, counting down.
CCGAACGCCTTCGCCGGCCACATCGCGAAGTACTTCGCCAACGCGACCCGCGAAGACGGTCTGCTCGCCCGCTGCAACGCCGGCGTCGTCTTTCTGCCCGGCGCCGCGGGCACCGTCCAGGAAGTCTTCGACAACGCGACCCCGAACTACTACGAGTCACGCGGCGAACCGACCCCCATGGTCCTGGTCGACCGCGCGCACTGGACGGAGAAGCTGCCCGCCTGGCCGCTGCTCACGTCGCTGGCGCGGGAGCGCTCGATGGAGTCCCGCATCGCGCTCGTCGACTCGGTGGCCGAGGTGCCCGAAGCCCTGGCCCGGCTCTCGGCCTGACCCGCGGGGTACGGGCGGACGACGCCTCGTCAGTCCGCCCCGTTGTCGCCTGTTGGAGACGCACGCTCCTCGGCATCGGCATCGGCATCGGCATCGGCCGAGTCCGGTTCCCTGTCGTCGTCCAGGACCACCACGTCCTCGGCCGCGAAGGAGACCCCGACCGTCGCGCCCTCGTCCGGCACCTCGCGGGGGCCACACTCCGCCTCCACCTCCGGCCCGTCGGTGGGCCGCAGCAGGACTGCGACGTGACTGCCGCGGAAGGTGCGCGCCCCGACGGTGCAGCGCAGTCCGTCCTCAGGAGGGCCGAGCCGTACCCCAGCGGGACGTACCAGCAGCGTGCGGAGGCCCTGGGGCGAGCCGGCGGGCACCGGGATCTTGCCCCAGGGCGTGTCGGCGGCGTCGCCGTGCACCGTGGCGGTCACGACGTTGTCGAATCCCAGGAAACGCGCCACGAACGCTGAGGCAGGGCGCTGCCAGACCTCCACCGGTGTGCCGCTCTGGGCGACGCGTCCGTCGCGCATCACCACGACCCGATCGGCGAGCGCGAAAGCCTCGCCCTGGTCGTGTGTGACGGCGAGAACCGTCGTACCCAACTGCGCGAACAAGCCGCGCAGTTCCACGACCAGGCGTTCGCGCAGACTCCGGTCGAGCTGGCCGAGCGGTTCGTCGAGCATGAGCAGCCGGGGGCGCGGGGCGAGCGCCCGTGCCAGTGCCACACGCTGCTGCTCGCCGCCGGACAGCGCGGCGACGGCGCGGCGCTGGGCGCCAGGCAGGCCGACGAGGTCGAGCAACTCGGCGACACGTCGCTGCTGTTGACCGCGCGGCTCGCCGCGCATGCGCAGTCCGAAGGCGACGTTGCCGCCGACGTCGCGCTGCGGGAAGAGCTGGTGATCCTGGAACATCAGTCCGACGCCCCGTCGGTGCACCGGAACCCCCACCTGGTCGGTGCCCTCCAGCAACACGCGCCCCGTATTCGGCGGTTGAAGGCCGGCGACGACGCGCAGCAAGGTGGACTTACCACTGCCGCTCGGCCCGAGGACGCAGACGATCTCGTGCGCCGCGATCTCAAGATCCACCGCATCGAGCGCCGTACGGTGCCCGAAGCGCACCGTCACGTCCTCAAGAGTGAGCAGGGCCATCAGAACTCTCCGGAACGATCGGTACGGATACGTTCGAGCACCAGCAGCGACACCGCGCACACCACCATCAGCACCGTACTCAGCGCCATCGCCTGCCCGTAGTTGAGATCACCGGGCCGCCCCAGCAGCCGCGCGACGGCCACCGGCAACGTCGGCCGGTCCGGTCGCGCGATGAAGACCGTGGCACCGAATTCACCGAGCGAGACAGCGAAGGCGAATCCGGCGGCCACCAGCACCGCCCGCCGCACCATCGGCAGATCGACCTCCCGCCACGCACGCAGCGGCGACGCCCCCAGAACGGCCGCGGCCTCGCGCAACCGCCCGTCCACGGCTCGCAGGACGGGAAGCATGATCCGTACGACGAAGGGGACCCCCACCAACGCCTGGGCGAGCGGCACCAGAATCCACGACGCCCGCAGATCCAGCGGCGGCTTGTCGAGCGTGATCAGGAACCCGAAACCGACAGTGACCGCGGAGACGCCCAGCGGGAGCATCAGCAGCGCGTCGAAGCCCCGTACGAGGCGCCCCGCTCGCCGGGTGAGCGCCGCCGCGGCCAGCCCGCCCACGACCAGGGCGATGACGGTGGCCGTGAGGGCGTAGCGCAGCGAGTTCCAGACCGCTTCCAGCGGCGGTACGAGGAATGTGCCGCCGCTCGCCTCCACCGAACGCAGCGCCCGGTAGTAGTCGAAGCCGTACCCGGCGGGGCCGTCGAGCGACCGCTCGATCAGCACGCCGAGAGGCAGCAGGATCAGAAGGAGGACGGTGCCGAGCACGCCGGCGAGCAGCGCCCACTGGCCGACTCCCCGCGGCCTGCGCACCGTCTGCGCGGGATCGACCAGTTTCAGGGTGGTCTCCCGCCTCCGTACGGTCCAGGCGTGCAGGGCCAGAATCGCGCCGACGGCGGCGAACTGCACCATCGTCAGAACGGCGGCGGTGGGCAGATCGAGCAGCTGCGCGGTCTGCCGGTAGATCTCCACCTCCAGGGTGGAGTAGGCCGGACCGCCCAGGATCTGGACGATGCCGAAGGAAGTGAAGGTGAAGAGGAACACCATCAGCGCCGCGGCGGCGACGGCGGGGCCCAGTGCGGGCAGCGTGATCCGCCACCATGCCACGAGCCGCCCGGCACCGAGCACCCGCGCGGCCTCCTCCTGACGGGGATCCAGCTGCGCCCAGAGGCCGCCCACGGTGCGGACGACCACCGCGTAGTTGAAGAACACATGCGCGAGGAGGATCGCCCACACCGTCGTGTCCGCCCGCACGCCCCACAGTTCGTCGAGCAGCCCGCCGCGCCCCAGCAGCGCGAGGAACGCCGTACCGACAACAACGGTCGGCAGGACGAACGGCACCGTCACGACGGCGCGCAGAAGCTGTTTGCCGGGGAACTCGAAGCGCGCGAAGACGTACGCACCGGGAAGCGCGATCAGCAGGGTGAGCGCGGTGGAGACCGCGGCCTGCCACGTCGTGAACCAGAGCACCTGCCCGATGTCGGGCCGGCCCAGCACGTCGCCGAACCTGCCCCAGTGCCAGGAGCCGTCCGCCTTCAGCCCCCGGCCGACGATCGCGACGACGGGGTAGGCGAAGAAGACCGCGAAGAACGCGACGGGCACGGCCATGAGGCAGAGCCGTACGGCGCTCCCCCGGCGCCGCGCGGCACGCACCGCGGCGCCGGCGTCCCGGCCCCGTCCTCGGCCCGGCCGCCGAGCTGACTTCCCGACTACCGGCCCCGTAGCCGTACGCGTGCTCCGCTCGCCCTTCCGGGCGGCGTCCGCGCCTACTTGACGACGAGTGAGGACCACGACTGGATCCACTCGTCACGGTTCTTGGCTATCTTCTCCGGGTCCATGGTCTGCGGCATATCGACGACGGCGCCGTGGTCGGTGAAGAGCGCCGGCAGCTTCGCACCGTCGACGACCGGATTCACGAACATGTTGAGCGGCATGTCCTCCTGGAAGGTCTTGCTCACCAGGAAGTCCAGCAGTGCCTTGCCGCCCCCCTCGTTCTTCGCCCCCTGGAGCAGACCGGCGAACTCGATCTGGCGGAAGCAGGTCCCCGTGGCGACGCCGGTCGGCGCCTCCTGGGGCTGCGGTTCGGCGTACAGGACCTCGACGGGCGGGCTCGACGCGTACGAGACGACGAGCGGGCGCTCCGCCTTCGCCTTCTTGCCGCCGGCCGAGCCGGAGAAGTCCTCGTTGTAGGCCTGCTCCCAGCTGTCGACGACCTGGACGCCGTTGGCCTTGAGCTGCTTCCAGTAGTCCTGCCAGCCGTCGTCCCCGTACGCGGCGACGGTACCGAGGAGGAAGCCGAGCCCCGGTGAGGACTGCCCGGCGTTCTCGACGACGAGAAGGTTCTTGTAGGCGGGCTTCGTCAGGTCGGCGAAGGACTCCGGCGGCGCCAGCTTCTTGTCCGTGAAGTACTTCTTGTCGTAGTTGACGCAGATGTCGCCGGTGTCGACAGGGGTGACACGGTGCTCGGCGTCGTCGAGCCGCACGTCGGCGCGGACCTGGTCGAGACCCTTCGCCTCGTACGGCGTGAACAGGCCGTTGTCGAGAGCGCGCGAGAGGAGCGTGTTGTCGACGCCGAAGAAGACATCGCCCTGTGGGGAACCCTTCGTGAGGATCTCCTTGTTGAGCGCCTCGCCGGCCTCGCCGCTCTTCAGCACCTTGACGGTGTAGCCCGTCTGCTCGGTGAACTCCTTCAGTACGGAGTCCGAGGCCGCGAAAGAGTCGTGGGCGACGAGCGTCACGCTCTTGGACTTCGCCCCGTCCGACGACCCGGCGTCCTCGGACCCGCCGCCGCACGCGGCGAGCGCGGAGACTCCCAGCGCCGCGGCGACGGCGCCGACCGCCATCTTCTTCGTGGTACGCAACTGAATTCCTCCTGGGGTGTCCAGGAGAAGACGCGGCCCTGCCCCGCACCGGCGGACCGGAACAGGGCAGGGCGCAACAGCATGAGTGATGACCGAACTTCCTACCCAGAATGACCTGGGCGAGGTTCAGAGGGTCTGCGATCGTGAGGCTCTTCCCGAGCCTCTGCCGCACTCTCAGCGCTGTGGCGCTCCCCTGTCGGAATATGTAATTCGTTCGAACCCCAGAGTACATGGACCTCAACGGGGCCCCTACGCCGCACTCAGCGCTCCGTCGCCGCCAGCTGACCGCATGCCCCGTCGATCTCCTGGCCGCGGGTGTCGCGCACCGTTACGGGCACCCCGTGGGACGCGACGGCCTCGACAAAGGCCTTCTCGTCCTCGGGGCGGGAGGCCGTCCACTTGGACCCGGGCGTCGGGTTGAGCGGGATCAGATTGACGTGTACCCGCTTCCCTTTGAGCAGCCGCCCCAGCAGATCGCCCCGCCACGCCTGGTCGTTGATGTCGCGGATCATGGCGTACTCGACGGAGATGCGGCGGCCCGACTTCTCCGCGTACTCCCAGGCTGCGTCGAGCACCTCCCGCACCTTCCAACGGGTGTTGACCGGCACGAGGGTGTCGCGCAGTTCATCGTCGGGCGCGTGCAGCGAGACGGCGAGGCGGCACTTGAAGCCCTCGTCGGCGAAGCGCAGCATCGCGGGCACCAGGCCCACCGTCGAAACGGTGATGCCCCGTTGCGAGAGACCGATGCCGTCCGGCTCGGGGTCGGTCAGCCGGCGGATCGCCCCGACGACGCGGCGGTAGTTGGCGAGTGGTTCGCCCATACCCATGAAGACGATGTTGGACAGCCGGGCGGGCCCGCCGGGGACCTCGCCGTCGCGCAGCGCGCGCATGCCGTCCACGATCTGGTGCACGATCTCCGCCGTGGACAGGTTGCGGTCGAGGCCCGCCTGCCCCGTCGCGCAGAACGGGCAGTTCATGCCGCAGCCCGCCTGCGAGGAGATGCACATGGTGACCCGGTCCGGGTAACGCATCAGGACGGACTCGACCAGCGTGCCGTCGTGCAGCCGCCACAGCGTCTTACGGGTGGTGTCGTCGTCGCAGGAGATATGCCGCACCACGGACATCAGGTCGGGCAGCAGCTCCGTGGCGAACTTCTGGCGCGCGGCGGCCGGGATGTCCGTCCACTCGGCGGGGTCGTTCGCGAACCGCGCGAAGTAGTGCTGCGACAACTGCTTGGCACGGAACGCCTTCTCACCGAGCGCCGCGACGGCCTCGCGACGTTCTTCCGGCGTGAGGTCGGCGAGGTGCCTCGGCGGCTTCTTGGCGCCACGGGGCGCGACGAACGTGAGCTCTCCGGGATTGGGCGGTGCCATGAGCTGTTTTCTCCTCGGTACGACGAGGCCGGTGTTCCCCGCCGGCTGCGGGAGAGACGTGGGCACACTGCCGGTGCCAGGAGACCTCATGTGACGGGCTCCGCGACCGCGGAGCGCAGTAAGGCCCGCCGTCCAGGACGGCGGGCCTTACCAGGGTAACCGGTAGGGATACGACTCAGCCCGAGCCGACGAAGACCACCAACAGCAGCCACACCACCGGGGCCGTCGGCAGAAGCGAGTCGAGGCGGTCCATGATGCCGCCGTGACCGGGCAGCAGCGTGCCCATGTCCTTGATCCCGAGGTCCCGCTTGATCATCGACTCGCCCAGGTCCCCGAGCGTGGCACTGGCGGCCACGGCGAGACCGAGCAGCAGCCCCTGCCACCAGGTGCCGTCCTCGATGAGGAACTGCATGCACAGCGCACCGGCCGCCATGGCGAACCCCACGGCGCCCAACAGGCCCTCGCGGGTCTTGCCGGGGCTGATGCGCGGCGCCAGCTTGTGGCTTCCGAAGCGCCAGCCGATCGCGTACGCACCGGTGTCGCTGACGATGGTCAGAACCAGGAACGTCAGCACGCGCTGCGCGCCGTCGTCCGCCTTGAGCATCATCGCGACGAAGGTCGCCAGGAAGGGCACGTAGAACGCCGCGAAAACGCCCGCGGTCACGTCCTTGAGATAGCCCTCGGGCGGCTCCGTCATGCGCCAGGCGAGCACGGCGAGCGCGGTGAGCGCCGTGGCGACCCAGGCGCCTTCCGCGCCCCGTACGTACCCGGCGACCACCATCGCCGCGCCACCGACCGCGAGCGGAACGAGGGGCGCCTTGATGGCCTTCTTCTCGTCGAGCCGGGAGGTCAACTCCCACAGCCCGACGACGACGGCGACCACTATGACGCCGATGAAGACGGCCTTCACGATGAAGAGGGACGCCACGATCACCGCGCCGAGTCCCACACCGACACCTATGGCCGCCCTGAGGTCACGGCCTGCCCGCTTCTTCGGCGGGGGTGGCGGAGGGGCGGACATGGGCTCCTGCGGCGTTTCGTCACGGAACAGGGGGCCGCCCGGCCGAGCAGCCCCCCGGTCGTCATCCTGGAACCCGCCGCTCGCGGGTACGTCGGGCACGATGGGCATGGGCCGAGTCTGCTGTGCGTCAAGCTCATCGTATGCGGGACCCGCCGGGGCAGCCCCCTGGTCAGGCGGTCCCCAGTAACCGGCAGTCGGCGGGGCCCCCCAGGAAGAGTCGTTCATCAGACCTCGAGCAGCTCGGCTTCCTTGTGCTTGAGCAGCTCGTCAACCTGGGCGACATACTTCGCCGTGGTGTCGTCGAGCTCTTTCTCCGCGCGGCGGCCTTCGTCCTCGCCGACCTCGCCGTCCTTGATCAGCTTGTCGATCGTCTCCTTGGCCTTGCGGCGCACGGAGCGGATCGAGATCTTGGAGTCCTCCGCCTTGGTCTTGGCGACCTTGATGTACTCCTTGCGGCGGTCCTGCGTAAGCTCGGGGAACACCACGCGGATGATGTTTCCGTCGTTGCTGGGGTTCACTCCGAGGTCGGAGTCGCGGATGGCCTGCTCGATGTTGCGCAGCGCGCTCTTGTCGAACGGGGTCACCACGGCCATGCGCGGCTCGGGCACCGAGAACGAGGCCAGCTGGTTGATCGGGGTCAGGGCACCGTAGTAGTCCGCCACGATCTTGTTGAACATCGCCGGGTGCGCACGACCGGTGCGGATCGCGGCGAAGTCCTCCTTGGCGACCAGGACGGCCTTCTCCATCTTCTCCTCTGCTTCGAGGAGGGTCTCTTCGATCACCACTTGCTCCTGCGTGTCTTGAGTGGGCCCGGTGTGCTTACCGGCGGAACCTGCGTCGCGTCTTCTTCCTGCACGGTGTCCGACCGGCAGGGCTTTGTCCATCCCCGTGCGGGGCAGCCGGAGTTCAGGCCCGGGTGCCCTGATCGCTCACGAGCGTGCCGATCTTCTCACCCTTGACGGCGCGCGCGATATTGCCCTCCGTGAGGAGTTCGAAGACAAGGATCGGCAGCGCGTTGTCGCGGCAGAGAGTGACGGCCGTGGCGTCGGCGACCTTGAGGTTGCGGGTGATCACCTCGCCGTACTCCAGCGCGTCGAACTTCACCGCGTCGGGGTTGGTCTTGGGGTCGGAGTCGTACACCCCGTCCACACCGTTCTTGCCCATCAGCAGCGCTTCGGCGTCGATCTCCAGGGCGCGTTGGGCGGCGGTGGTGTCGGTGGAGAAGTACGGCATCCCCATGCCGGCGCCGAAGATGACGACGCGGCCCTTCTCCAGGTGCCGTACGGCGCGCAGCGGGATGTACGGCTCCGCGACCTGCCCCATGGTGATGGCCGTCTGGACGCGGGAGTCGATGCCTTCCTTCTCCAGGAAGTCCTGCAGGGCGAGGCAGTTCATGACCGTACCGAGCATGCCCATGTAGTCGGAGCGGGCCCGGTCCATGCCGCGCTGCTGGAGTTCGGCGCCGCGGAAGAAGTTGCCTCCACCGATGACGATGGCGATCTGCGCCCCGTCCCGCACGACGGCGCCGATCTCGCGGGCGATGGCGTGTACGACGTCGGGGTCGACGCCGAGTCCTCCCCCACCGGCGAACGCCTCACCGGACAGTTTCAGCATGAAGCGCCCGGCTTTCTTGCCGGGGTCGCTGTTGTCGTCGGTGGACTGGGTGGCGTCCGCGCCCTTGTTCATGGGGATCTCCTCGTGCACATACGAAGAAGGCCATTGCCGATGGGTCTGTGTCCCTAGCGGCAATGGCCTCCTCGTCAGATCTGCGGCCGTCCGGCGCGTGTTCGGCCGGCGGCTGCAGTAGACCCTAGCCGGGTCCACCGTCGATCGCGTACGACTGCGCTGTCCCAGGTGCTAGACCCCGGGACGGTGTCCGGAAGGTCAGGCACCGACGCGGATGCGCGAGAAGCGCTTCAGCGTGACACCGGCCTCGTCCAGGACCTTCTTGACGGACTTCTTGTTGTCCTTGGCGAACGGCTGGTCAAGGAGGGTGACCTCCTTGAAGAAGCCGTTGACGCGACCCTCGACGATCTTGGGCAGCGCGGCCTCGGGCTTGCCCTCCTCGCGGGAGGTGGCCTCGGCGACGCGGCGCTCGTTCTCGACGACGTCGGCCGGAACCTCCTCACGGGTGAGGTACTTCGGCGCGAACGCGGCGATGTGCTGGGCGACGTCCTTGGCGACGGCGGCGACGGTCGCGGCGTCGGCGCTGCCCTTCTCCAGCTCGACCAGGACACCGACCTGCGGCGGGAGGTCGGGCATGGTGCGGTGCATGTACGTGCCGACGTAGCTGCCCTCGCCCTGGAACTGCGCGAAGCGGTCCAGGACGATCTTCTCGCCGAGGTTGGCGTTGGCCTCGTCGACGAACGCCTGGACGGTCTTGCCGGGCTCGATCTCGGAGGTGCGCAGCGCGTCGATGTCGGCGGGGCCGGTGGCGGCCACGTGCGCGGCCAGCGCGTTGGCGGCGGCCTGGAACTTGTCACCCTTGGCGACGAAGTCCGTCTCGCACTTCAGCTCCAGCAGAACACCGGAGGTGTTGTCGTCGGAGACGAGGGAGACGACAGCGCCGTTTTCCGCGCTGCGGCTCTCGCGCTTGGCGACGCCCTTCTGGCCCTTGACGCGAAGTACCTCGACGGCCTTGTCGACATCGCCGTCGGCCTCGACCAAAGCCTTCTTGCAGTCCATCATGCCGGCGCCGGTGAGCTCGCGGAGCTTCTTGACGTCAGCGGCGGTGTAGTTCGCCATGTCTGTGAATCTCTCTCGGAAGTCGAAGATCTACGGGTGGACGGCGGGGGCCGTGGCCCCCGCCGTCAGCAACCGAACCTTGAGGTCAGGCCTTGTCGCCGTCCGCGGCCGGAGCCTCGGCGGCCGGAGCCTCGGCGGCGGGGGCCTCAGCCGGAGCGGCGGCCTCCTCGGCCTGCTCGGCGTCGGCGACCTTCGCCGTCTCGGCGGAGGTCTGGACGTCGGCAGGCGCCTCGGCGGCGTCCGCGGACTTCTCGGCGTCGGCCTTCTTGTCGCCTTCGAGGAGGTCACGCTCCCACTCGGCGAGGGGCTCGCCGGCGGCCTTCTCGCCCGGCTTGGAATCGCCGGTGGCGGCGCCGGAGCGGGCGATGAGGCCCTCGGCGACGGCGTCGGCGATCACGCGGGTGAGCAGGGTGACTGAGCGGATCGCGTCGTCGTTGCCCGGGATCTTGTAGTCGACCTCGTCGGGGTCGCAGTTGGTGTCGAGGATCGCGACGACCGGGATGTGGAGCTTGCGCGCCTCACCGACGGCGATGTGCTCCTTCTTGGTGTCGACGATCCAGACGGCACTGGGCACCTTCTGCATCTCGCGGATACCACCGAGGGTCTTCTCCAGCTTGGCCTTCTCGCGGGAGAGAACCAGCAGTTCCTTCTTGGTGAGGCCGGAGGCGGCCACGTCCTCGAAGTCGATCTGCTCAAGCTCCTTCAGACGCTGAAGGCGCTTGTAGACGGTGGAGAAGTTGGTGAGCATGCCGCCCAGCCAGCGCTGGTTGACATACGGCATGCCAACGCGCGTCGCCTGCTCGGCGATGGCCTCCTGGGCCTGCTTCTTCGTACCCACGAACATGATGGAGCCGCCGTGGGCGACGGTCTCCTTGACGAACTCGTAGGCGCGGTCGATGTACGACAGCGACTGGAGCAGGTCGATGATGTAGATGCCGTTGCGCTCCGTGAAGATGAAACGCTTCATCTTCGGGTTCCAGCGACGGGTCTGGTGACCGAAGTGGACGCCGCTTTCCAGCAGCTCCCGCATCGTGACGACGGCCATGGCCGTACTCCTTGAGGTACTCGGTTGTCGCGTCCGCCGGACGGCAGACGCGCCTGACGCCCCTGAACGCTTTGCCACTACGGACCGAGAAGCGCGGACACCGGCGAAGGCCGGCGGCGGGGCGTGCGAAGTCGATCCGGTGACCCGGATCGCCACAGGAAGTGTACGGGACCCGCACAGTGCCCGGCGACGGAGTGCGAGGGTGACGAAGATATGCACAACGCGCCGGTTATCCACAGAATCCGAGCATGATCCACTTGGATCCGCGGAATACGGCAGCGTGGACCGCATGATCACTGTTCACGAGCTACTCATTCACGCCTCCGCCCGACCCTGCCGCCCTGGTCGGCGGGGGGTCATCGCCCGGTGCGTCTCCCTCGGCGTCGCCGTTCTCACCGGGGTGGTGGCCACCGTCCTGTTCGGCCCCTCGCCCGACGCGCGGGCCGCCGACCAGGAGGCGAGCACGGGCGCCGACGTCGGCGCCGCGCCGCCCGCGCCCCCTCCTGACAGCGACACCCGTGCCCCTGCCGCCGACGTCAGCGGGGTCAGCGGGGTCAGCGGCGACCGTGCCTGGCCGTTGGGGACACGGCCGACGGTTTTACGGGGGTGGGAGCCGCCCGCGACGCCGTACGGCCCCGGCCATCGCGGCGTGGACCTCGCCGCCTCCCCCGGCACTCTCGTCCGAGCCGCCGCTCCCGGCCGCGTCTCCTTCACCGGCATGGTGGCGGGCCGCGGCGTCCTCTCGATCACGCTGACCGGCACGGGACAGCCACCGCTGCGGACCACGTACGAACCGGTGACGGCCGTTGTCGCCGAAGGCGACGAAGTGAAGGCGGGCCAGGTCGTGGCCGTGCTGGGACCGGGGCCGTTCCACTGCGAGGGCGGTTGTCTGCACTGGGGTCTACTGCGGGGCGAGACCTATCTCGATCCGCTGTCCCTGCTTTCCGACGACCTGCTCGACCGAGGTCCGGCACGACTCCTGCCGGTCTTCGGGATCCCCGAGCCGGTTGCGGCACAGACGCCGACCGGATCACCGCCGCCCGACCTGCCGGACGACGCGGTGATCATGGCCGAGGAGACCGCCGCGGCGGCCGCCGACGCTCTGCACGCCGCGGCCCTGCTCGCGGCGGCCGCCTGGGTGCGGCATCGGAGTCGTACGGGAGTCAGGTACCGCGTACGCCTTGGAGCACCATGGACACCGCCGCCTCGGCGATCACCACGGGGTCCTCGGCCGCGCCCAACTCGATCCGCCGCACAGCGGCGTCCACAACACCCTGGAGCAGCATCGCGGCCAGCCTCGGCTCCTCGTGGCCCAGTTCCGAGAGGGCGTCGACGATCATCGCGATGAGTCCGCCGTGCGCCGCCCGGATCTTCTCCCGGGCGCCCGCGTCGAGTTCACTCGCGGAGATGGCGACCACCGCGCGGTGACGGCGGTCGCCCACGAGGCTCAACTGCCTGCGCACATAAGCTTCGATCTTGGTCTCGGGGGTCAGCGCCTCCGCCATCGCGAATTCGATCTCGGCGGCCCAGACGGGAAAGTCGACGGCGCAGAGTTCCTCGACGACGGCCGCGCGCGAGCGGAAGTACTCGTAGACCGATGACCTGGCGAGACCAGTGCGTTCGGCGAGGGCGGGGAAGGTCAACGCCTCCGTACCGCCTTCGGACAGGAGGGAGCGTGCGGCGTCCAGCAGGGCGCCGCGCTGCATGGTCCGGTGCTCGGCCACGGAGGCCGCTCGAATCCTGGGCACATGCCCACTGTACGGCGGAGGCCGCTCGCGCAGGTGGGGCAGGGACGATTCAGCGCCCCGCGTCGGCCAGTTTGGCGCGGAGCTGGAGCACGGACTTGGTGTGGATCTGACTGACGCGGCTCTCGGTGACGCCGAGGACGTTGCCGATCTCCGCCAGCGTGAGCCCCTCGTAGTAATAGAGGGTGACGACGGTCTTCTCCCGCTCGGGAAGGGTGTTGATGGCGCGGGCCAGCAGGCGTCGCAGCTCGCGGTCCTCGGCGACCTCGACGGGGTTGTCGGCGGCCGTGTCCTCCAGCGTGTCCATCAAGCTGAGCCTGTCGCCGCCCTCCCCGCCGACATGCAGAAGCTCTTCCAGCGCCACGACGTTGGCGAGCGACAACTGGCTGAAGACGGCGTGCAGTTCCTCCACCGCGATGCCCATCTCGGCGGCCACCTCCGCCTCCGACGGGGTACGGCGCAGCTGCGCCTCCAGGGTCGCGTACGCCCGCTCGACGGCCCTGGCCTTCTGCCGTACGGAGCGCGGGATCCAGTCCAGCGCGCGGAGTTCGTCGATCATCGCGCCGCGGATCCGTGTGATCGCGTAGGTCTCGAACTTGATCGACCGCTCGATGTCGAACTTCTCGATCGCGTCGATGAGCCCGAAGACCCCGGAGGAGACGAAGTCCGCCTGTTCGACGTTGGACGGCAGTCCCACACTCACCCGGCCGGCGACGTACTTCACCAGCGGCGAGTAGTGCAGGATCAACTGCTCACGCAGCCGCTCGTTACCCGTGGTCTTGTACGACCGCCACAAGGTGTCGAGTGCCGAGGGGGCGGAGGGTCGCACTTCGCCGCGGGCCGCGGGGGGCCCCACGGGGGACGCCGCCGCACGGTCGGACCCGGAGGTGTGCTGGGGCATTCGTCGCCTTGAGCCGTTCTGCCGTGAAGTGAGGGGAGGTATGTCTGGGCCGAATTCCTGGTGAGCGTAGCGTGACAGTCCGGTCGCGGTGCGCGAGGAGGCTGAGCCGGCGCCTGTCCGGACAGGCCCTGTCGGTCACCGCCGGGACTTCGCGATCGGGCGCCGACACCACGCGTATCGGCGCCTGTCGCGCCGCCGGGAGAACTGCGATGGTCATCTGCCTCACCTTTTCACCCGAATGCCCCAGGTCAAGGACCGGCTCGCCGCGCACCGCCGTCGCGTGTCGTGGGCGGCGTCAACTGCCAGAGGTCGCCGTGCCGTTCGACGAACCCGAGGGAGTGAAGTTCGTACAGCTTGGCGAGAGCCTCGTCGGCCGTCGTCGCGGCCTCCCTCGCGATGTCCCGCCCGCCGACGGCGCCACGCGCGGGCAGCGCGTCGAGGATCCGCCTGCCGAGGGGATCGAGGAGATCCCTGGCCAGGACGGGACCACGCCGGGCGGGTGCGAGGTCGCCCATGTGCCCCACCAGCTCGGCCACTTCGGCGGCGTCCGTGACCAGCACGCCTTCGCCGCGCAGCAGTTCGTGCACCCCGGCGGAGAGCCCACTCGTCGCCGGACCGGGCACTCCCATGGTGAACCGCCCGAGCCGCTGCGCGCTGCGGGCGGTGACCAGCGAACCGCTGCGGTACTCAGCTTCCACCACGACCGTCCCGCGGGTGAGTGCGGCGATCACGCGGTTGCGCAGGACGAACCTGCTGCGGGTCGGATGATCGCCGGGTGCCAGCTCTCCCAGGACAAGGCCTTGCGCGGCGATGCGGCGTACCAGTTCCGCGTGTCCCGGCGGATAGACCACGTCGACGCCACAGGCGAGGACGGCGACGGTTGCGCCGTCGACCGCGAGTGCGCCCCGGTGGGCGGCTCCGTCGACTCCGTACGCCGCACCTGACGTCACCACCCAGCCCCGCTCGGCCAGACCCGATGCGAGGCTCGCCGCCATGTGCGCCCCGTACGGCGTGCAGGCCCTGGCTCCCACGACGGCTACGGAACGCAGGGCCCAGAGCCTCAGGTCGGGCTTGCCGCGTACCCACAGGCCGATGGGGCGCGAGGTGCCCAGGTCGTCGAGCTGGGTCGGCCATTCCTGGTCGCCGGGGCAGACGAACCGGCCGCCGATCCTCGCGACGGCGGACAGATCCCGTTCCGGGGCTGCCGCCGCCGCGCGTGCCCGAAGGCCGCTGATTCGACGTGGACCGATCTCGCCCAAGGCTTCGACATCGGTCCCCTCGGACGAGGTGAGGAGGTGCATCAACCCTCGGGCGCCGTACTTGCGCAGCCACCGCCCGCCGTTCTCGTCGCCCGGCTCGATCACGCGTGTGAGGGCGGCCCGCGCCAGTCGCTCGTCGGCATCGGCATCGGCTCCGGCTCCGGCGGTCATGAGATCCCTCCGACCGTGGCCCCGGCGCCTCGTCCGATGCCGGTGCGCAGCTCCAGCGCCAGGCCGACGTCACGTCCGTCCGGACGGTCCCGTCCGGCGAGGTCCGCGACTGTCCATGCGACCCGCAGCACCCGGTCCAGGCCGCGCGCCGTGAGCAGGCCCCGTTCGAGGTCACGCTCGGCCGCGTCGAGCGCCCCGGGCGCGGTGACCCACCGGGTACGCAGTTCGTGACCGGGCACTTCGCTGTTGACCGTCCATGGCGTCCCCGCCAGCCGTTCCGCCGACCGCAGCCGGGCCTCCACGATCCGCCCGGCGACGACCGCCGTAGTCTCCCCTCGGCCGCCCCGGCCCATGAGATCGGCGCGGTGCACCGGCTGGACCTCCACCCGTAGGTCGACCCTGTCGAGCAGAGGACCCGACAGACGCGACTGGTAGCGGCGGATCGCCGAAGGAGGGCACTCGCACCCGGCACCGTGCAGGGTGTGCCGCCCGCAGGGGCACGGGTTGGCGGCGAGGACCATCAGGAAACGGGCGGGCAGCCGTACGACTCCGGCGCTGCGCGCGATGACCACCTGCCCCGATTCGAGGGGCTGGCGCAGCGCGTCGAGAGCCTTGCCGGAGAATTCCGGCGCCTCGTCCAGGAACAGCACGCCCTTGTGCGCGAGGGACACCGCCCCCGGCCTCGCCAGCCCGTTGCCGCCTCCGACGAGGGACTGCATGGTCGCCGAGTGGTGCGGGGCGCAGTACGGCGCCGTACGTACGAGCGGTTCGCCGGGCGGCAGGATGCCGGCGACCGAGTGCACCGCGGTGACCTCGACGGACTCCTGCCTCGCCAGCGGCGGCAGCAGTGCCGGCAGTCGCTCCGCAAGCATCGTCTTGCCCGCTCCGGGCGGGCCTTGCAGGAGCAGGTGGTGTCCGCCAGCCGCGGCGACCTCAAGAGCCGTACGCGCTCCCTGTTGTCCGGCCACATCAGCGAGGTCCGGGCAGTGCGCGTCCCGCTGCCCGAAGCCGGGGGCCAGCCCTGTGCCCACCCCGGCGCCGGGCACCATCAAACCGGCGAGCATGGGATCCGGGCGGCCTTCCTCGGTGACCGTCGGCTCGTCGGGCACCGGTTCGCCCGTCAGGACGGCGATGAGCTGGCGCAGGCTCCGTACGCCGAGGACTGAGACTCCTGGCACCAGTGACGCCTCGCCCGCTGTCTGTTCCGGCACGACCACTTGGTGGTAGCCGGCCTCGGCAGCCGCGAGGACGGCCGGAAGGATGCCTCGTACCGGACGGACCCTGCCGTCGAGCCCCAGCTCCCCGATCAGGACCAGATCGGCGATGGCGCGTGGCTCGATACGCTCGGCCGCCCCCAGCACGGACACTGCGACAGCAAGATCAAAACCGGACCCACTTTTGGGTACGGAGGCCGGGCTGAGCCCCACTGTGAGCTTCTTCTGTGGCCATTCCGCACCCGAATTCACGACGGCGGCCCTGACCCTGTCGCGGCTCTCCGAGAGGCTCTTGTCGGGAAGCCCGACCAGGGTGAAGGCCGCCACGCCCGGTTCGAGATCCGCCTGGACCTCCACCACGACGCCCTCGACGCCGACCAGCGCCACCGAACACGCACGTGCGAATCCCATCAGGCCACCCCCCGGGCGTGTTCGACCACGGGAGCGCCGCGCCTGGGCAGCACCACCCCGATCAGGTCGATACGAACGCCGCCAGAGGGCGGCCCACCGAACGCATCAAGCCAGCAGGCCGCGAGGCGCCTCAGACGGTCCACCTTCACGGGGGTCACCGCCGCCATCGGGTGCTCGAACGAGCCTCCACGGCGGGTCTTCACCTCACAGACGACCAGCACGTCCCCGTCGCGGGCCACGATGTCGATCTCGCCCGTCCTGCCGCACCGCCAGTTGCGGTCCAGCACGGTCATCCCGGCCGCCGCCAGCCGCCGAGCGGCCAGTCCTTCGCCGTACCGCCCGAGTGCCCCCGTCGCGTTCATGTCGGCACCACCTCCGGCACCGACTCTGGGACGAAAACCAGTAGCGAGTGGATCTTGGTGGACAACTCACCGATTGTGGATAACTCCGTCACCCACCAGCGCACCAGGAATCACACACGCCGCAGGAGCCACGGAAACCCCAACCACCCCAGTCCACACCCAACCACCCACACCGCCGACACCCCTCGTGCCACTCCCACCGCCCGCACCACAGGCACCACAGGCATCAGCCGCCTACAGCGGTCACCCCGTCGGCCCCGTCAGCCCCTTCAGCCGCTCGGCAGCTCCAAGTCGCTCTTGTTCAGCTCCTCGATATTCACGTCCTTGAACGTGAGCACTCTCACCTGCTTGACGAATCTCGCCGGCCGGTACATGTCCCAGACCCACGCGTCCGCCATCGAGACCTCGAAGAAGACCTCGCCCTGCACGGAGTGCACCTGCATCTCGTAGTCGTTGGTGAGATAGAAGCGTCGTTCGGTCTCGATCACGTATTTGAAAAGACCGACGACATCGCGGTACTCCCGGTAGAGCTTCAGCTCCATCTCGGTCTCGTACTTCTCGAGGTCCTCGGCGCTCATGGCATGTTCCCCTTCAGCCGTACGTCCCCCTATTGTGCTCCGGCCCCATGCGCCCCTAGACGGTTTCAGAGGCGAGAACCACCGGTGCACCCGGAGGACCCTCGTCGAGCAGCGTGCGCAGCAGCCCGGCGAGCCTGGTCGGATACACCGTCTCACGCGCCGTCGACAGTTCGGCGGAGGTCCACCACCTCAGCTCCGCGACACTGCGCCGCTCCAGCTCCGTCAACCCCTCAACGCTGGTCTCGGTCTGTGCCGTACGTGCCAGGAAGTACCACTCGTCCTGGTCCCAGCGCCGCCCGTCGAACGGGAAGGAGCAGGTACGCCGCCAGAGAACCGGCCCGAGCTCGACCTCTGTGATGCCCGTCTCCTCGGCCAGCTCGCGCAGCGCGGCCTCCTGCCGCGTCTCGTCGCCCTCCAGGCCGCCACCGGGCGTGAACCACCAGTCGTCCGTCGGGTCGCCCGGCTCGTACCCGCGCATCAGCAGAATGCGGTCGTCCGGGTCGAGCAGCACGACCCGTGAGACCTTCCGCAGCCCGTCACCGGACACCGGTCGACACCTCTCCGTCGGTCCGCCCCGTCGGCCCCGTACGCCGCGGCCTGCCCAGCCGCCGTGCGACCGGCCCATAGGCCGCGCCGCCCAGGATCAGCAGCGCCCCGAGGACCGCCGAGCCCACCACCAGCATCACCGGTCCCGGCTTCGACACCCCGCCGGGCAGCGCCGCGAAACCGTCCGGGCGCTCGATCAGGTCGCCCAGCGGCCACGCCACGGCGTCGATCCGCGCCGTCACCGTCGAACTGGGCACAGACCCCTGACCCTGGTCCTGGAGGTGCACCCGTGAGTCCAGCGACCCGCTGCGTTCGTCACCGAGGAGGAACAGTTGCCCCTTCGGGACCCTCGCCCCGAAGCCGGTGGTCGACGCGAGCCCGCCCGGCATCTTCTGGACGTACGGTTCGTCGATCGATTTCCCGTTGACGGTCAGGCGCCCCTCGGCGTCGCAGCAGGCGACCTTGTCGCCCCCGACGCCGACGACCCGCTTCACCATCGGCATGTCGCCCCACTGCGCGTCGTTGAAGACCACGACATCGCCCCGTCGCACGTCGTCGCCGGATATCCGCTGCGCGAGGACGCGGTCACCGGCCTTCACCGTGGGGTCCATCGAGTCCGTCGGCACGGTGTACGGCTGGTACTCCACCGCTCCCCAGACGAATCCGCCGAGGAAGAGCACACAGCCGGCGGCCACGGCCAGCCCCGACAGCAGACTGCCGAGGCGGCCGTGGCCGCCGTTCGTACGTCCTGTTCCGCTCATCCCAGCCGTCCCCCGTCCCGGAGAATCACCACCGCCGGATCGGCGATCTGGGACGGCACCCTACCCGGCGGTACGGCCGCCGGTCAGCCTCCGCCTGCGCCAGAACACCAACGGTACGGCGCCGGCGACACCGAGCACGGCCGGAGCCCCCGTCGCCACCGCGGACGCCGCGCCGAGGCCCGACTGGTCGAAGGTGTCGGGCACGGGCAGCGTCGACAGCCGGTTGAGCGGCCAGGCGATGACGATCGCGCGGCCGACGACCTCGTCGGTGGAGACGGTGCCGTGACCGGGCAGCTCTTGGTGGTAGCGGGAGTCGAGCGAATTCTGCCGGTGATCGCCCATCACCCAGATCCGGCCGTCGGGCACCTTGATCGGCCCGAACGGCTCGTCGTCACAGGCCGTGTTTCCAGGGAAGATGTACGACTTCTCGTCGAGCGCCTTCCCGTTGACCTGGACGCTGCCGCCCTTCTTGCACTCCACCGTGTCGCCGCCGACCGCGATGACCCTCTTGATGAGGTCCTTCTCCTCGGACGACGGCATGAGGCCGATGAAGCTGAGGAATTTCTGCGCCACGTTCGGCTCGGGGGCCTGCGTGCTGTCGAGCCAGCCGCCCGGGTCGTGGAAGACCACGACCTCGCCGCGCTCGGGCTCCGCGCCGAACCACGGCGTGAGCTTGTCCACGAGCACACGGTCACCACGCTGCAGGGTGTCCTGCATCGAGTCCGAGGGGATCGAGAACGCCTGCACCAGGAAGGTCTTGATCAGCAGTGCGAGCAGCAGCGCGATACCGATCAGCAGAGGCAGTTCCTTCCAGAACGAGCGCTGCTTCCTCACGCCCGTGGCCCCGTCATCGCCGGGGTCGTCGGGGTCGCCGTACGGCCCCTCCCCCACCTGGTCCCGCATGTCTGCGGACACGCCTGCGGATGGGGTCTCCGCGGCGGAACCGGCAGAACCGACGGAAGGCTCGGCAAGCTGCTCGGGCCTGTCCTCGGGCTCACCGTGTCCGGATCGTGCGCCGACGGCCAAATCCCCCACATCCACTCCTCACTCCGTGCAACTGCCCGCTCCGGAGACGGAGCAGGCCCACTACTCCCATAACGAGCGGGAGTTCCGCAGGGGTCGGGAGCAGGATCATTCCGTTCGGATCCTGATAGGACACACTATTCGACGGGCGGAGCGCCGTGGTCGGTGCGGCGCGCGGGTCCGGTACGGAGGCGTACGTGTCCGGCTCCTCCAGCCGCCGCCAGTGGCCCAGCGGCCAGGCGATGACGACGGCCCGTCCGACGACCCCGTCCTCCGAGACGGTCCCCCGGAACTCCTCGTCGAGATGGAAGCGCGAGTCGGCCGAGTTCGACCGGTGGTCGCCCATCACGAAGATCCGCCCCGTCGGCACCTTCACCTCGAAGTCGAGCTTCGACGGCGGGTTGCCGGGATTCAGGTACGGCTCCGTCAGCGGTACGCCGTTGACGACGACGCGCCCGTCCTGGTCGCAGCACTTCACGGTGTCGCCGCCCACGGCGACGACGCGCTTGATCAGGTCCTGCTCGTCGGCGGACGGCAGCAGTCCGATGAAGGTGAGGGCCTGCTTGACCTGCTTGATGACGACCGGGTCGTCCGGGGGCGGCGTCGTCTCCTCCTGGAGCCAGCCACCGGGGTCCTTGAACACGACGACGTCGCCGCGCTGGGGGCGGGAGCCGAACCAGGGCGTCAGCTTGTCCACCAGCACCCGGTCGTCGATCCGGATCGTCTGCTCCATGGAGCCGGAGGGGATCACGAAGGCCTGGACGAGGAAGGTCTTGAGTACGAGCGCGATCAGCAGCGCCACGGTGATCAGGAGCGGGATCTCCGTCATCGCCGAGCGGCGACGGCGCCGTTTCACCTTGCGGGCGAGCCTGCGCCGCTCGGCGCGCCCCGGCAGGGCGCGTCCTGTGGTGGGTCTGGTGCCCGTCGGCAGCCGGGTGTCGGACCGGTGGCCCCCGGGCCGTCCTCGGTTACCCATGGGCGCCGTCCGGGCCTCGTACGTCCCTGAAGGCGTCGGTGCCCTCCAGCGAGTCCCAGCGGCCCGCCGGCCAGCCGATCCAGTCCACCCGCCCGATGACCTTGTCGACGGGCACCGTGCCACCCCCGGGCTCGCCCAAGTGGTCACGTGAGTCGCGGGAGTTGCTGCGGTGGTCACCCATCACCCACAGGGTGCCGGAGGGTACGACGATGTCGAAGGGCGCGCTGGACGGCGCGTCGCCGAAGTACAGGTACCGCTCGTCGATCGCTCGGCCGTTCACCTCGACCTTGCCCCCCTCGTCGCAGCAGACCACCCGGTCGCCCCCCACGCCGATCACGCGCTTCACGAAATCGGTCTCGGCGGGCTCGGCGAGACCGAGGGCCGAGGCCGCCCCGTGCGCCAGCCCCGTGACGGGGTTCTCCCGCGCCGGCTCCTGGACGAACGACCCGGTGCCGTCGAAGACGACCACATCACCGCGCCGCGGCTCGGTACCGAAACGGTACGCCAACTTGTTGACAAGCACCCTGTCTCCGACCTGGAGACCCGGCTCCATGGAGCCGCTGGGGATCAGGAACGGCTGCACGACGAAGGCGCTGAACAGCAGGAGAGAGGCCGTACCGAGTACGCCCAGCACCGCGGCCCGGCGCCACGACACGGCCCGCAGAAATCCCGGGAGGCCCGGCATACGCACGGAGCGCGACCCCTCTTCCTCCCCTGTGGCGGGTGTGGAAGAAGGGCCGCGCTCCATCTGCTGTGGTTCGGTGTCCATCGGGCCCAGAGCTTATCCGGCCGCCCTGTGGAACCGTGCGCGAGTTCGAGCCTCGGCTCAGTTGTCGCGCTTCTCCTTGATCTTCGCAGCCTTGCCGCGCAGCTCACGGAGGTAGTAGAGCTTGGCACGACGTACGTCACCACGGCTCACGAGCTCGATCTTCTCAAAGATCGGGCTGTGCACCGGGAAGGTGCGCTCGACGCCGACGGAGAAGGAGACCTTGCGGACCGTGAAGGTCTCACGGACACCCGAGCCCTGCCGGCGGATGACGACGCCCTTGAACTGCTGGATACGGGAGCGATTGCCCTCGATGACACGTACGTGGACGTTCACGGTGTCGCCGGGGCGGAAGGCGGGGAGATCGCTGCGGAGCGACGCCGCGTCCACGGTGTCGAGCAAGTGAGCCATGATGGTCTGCTTCCTCGCTGATGCCACAGGTCATCAACGGAATGTCGAAAGGAAAGTTCGGAGCGCCGTTCGCGTCGGGCGGGCGTCGTTCCCCCTGTGGCAGGGGCGCGCACCGGACGTACGGCAGCGGCTCATTCTTCCACGGCCTCGGGCCTGCGCCAAAATCGGCCACCGGGCTCCGGTGCCCAGCCCATGATGGAGAGCATTTCGCGGTCCTTCTTGTCGAAGGCGGCGGCGTCACAACGCTCGATCATGTCGGGCCTGTTGAGGGCCGTACGGCGGAGAGCCTCGTCCCGCCGCCACCGCGCGATCTTGCTGTGGTGACCGCTGAGCAGAATGTCCGGAATTGCTCGCCCGCGCCATTCCGGAGGCTTCGTGTAGACCGGGCCTTCCAGCAGGTCGGCCATGGCTCCGGGGGCGAACGAGTCGTCACGATGGGACTCCACGTTGCCCAGGACGCCGGGCAACAGCCGTGCGACCGCCTCCATGATGACCAGTACGGCCGCCTCGCCGCCCGCCAGGACGTAGTCACCGATGGAGACCTCGTACACCGGCATCCGCGTCGCGTACTCGTCGACGACGCGGCGGTCGATCCCCTCGTACCTGGCCGGCGCGAAGAGCAGCCAGGGCCGCTCGGAGAGCCCGACGGCGAGTTCCTGGGTGAAGGGGCGGCCGCTGGGCATGGGAACGACCAGGACGGGGTGGTGCGCACCCGCCTCGTAACCGTTCGCGATCGTCTCGTCGAGGGCCTCGCCCCAGGGGTCGGTCTTCATGACCATTCCGGGGCCGCCGCCGTACGGGGTGTCGTCGACCGTGTTGTGCCGGTCGTACGTCCAGGCGCGGAGGTCGTGGACATGGACGTCGAGGCGGCCACGCGCGCGTGCCTTGCCGACGAGGGAGACGTTCAGCGGTTCGAGATACTCCGGGAAGATCGTGATCACGTCCGCCCGCAGGGTGGGGGCGTGCGTCATGACGGATCACCCTTGGCCGCACCGTCGGGGCCGGCGGCGTCACCAGCGTCGTCGGCATCGCCGTCGGTGGCGCCGGCGACGACCGCGTTGTTGTCGATGAGGCCCGGCGGCGGGTCGATCACAGCCCTCTGCTCTTCCAGATCGATCTCGGTCACGATCTCCTCGACGAAGGGGATCATGACTTCCGTGCCGTCGGGCCGCTCCACGATGAACAGGTCCTGCGACGGCAGGTGCGTGATCTCGGTGATCCGGCCGACCTCGGTACCGTCCGCCAGGACGACGTCCAGGTCCATGAGCTGGTGGTCGTAGTACTCGTCCGGGTCCTCCGGCATGTCCTGCGGGTCCACCTCGGCGATGAGCAGGGTGTTGCGCAGCGCCTCCGCGCCCGTACGGTCGCTCACCCCGGCGAAGCGCAGCAGCAGCCTGCCGCTGTGCACCCGGCCGGTCTCGATCGTCAGGGGGCCCGCGGAGGCCGGTTCGGTGTCCAGTACGGCTCCGGGGCCGAGCCGCAGCTCGGGCTCGTCCGTACGTACCTCGACGGTGACCTCGCCCTTGATGCCGTGGGCACGGCCGACCCGCGCGACTACCAACTGCACTTGCACACGTCCCTGTTCTCCAGCTTCTACGACTACTTGCGGCTTCTGCGGCGCCACGAAGACGACAAAGACCGGGGAGGGCCATGGCCCTCCCCGGCCCGTGCCGGTTCACAACTCTGTCAGCGGACCTGATCCACGTCGACGAGATCGACACGGATACCACGGCCGCCGATCGCGCCCACGACGGTGCGCAAAGCGCGTGCGGTGCGGCCGTTGCGGCCGATCACCTTACCGAGGTCGTCGGGATGGACCCGTACCTCGAGCACACGGCCACGGCGTAGGGTGCGCGAGGCGACCTGCACATCGTCCGGGTTGTCGACGATGCCCTTCACGAGGTGCTCGAGAGCCTCCTCGAGCATGCTCAGGCCTCGGTCGGCTCAGCGGCGGGCGCCGAAGCGGCGTCGGCGTCGTCCGCCTTCTTGTCGGCCTTCTTCGCCTTGGGGGTGATGGCATCACCCTTGGGCTCGTCGCCGTCCTTGGTGAGGGCCTCGAAGAGGGCACGCTTGTCGGCCTTCGGCTCCGGCTGGAGCAGCGGCGCCGGAGCGGGCAGGCCCTTGTGCGCCTGCCAGTCGCCCGTGAGCTTGAGGATCGCGAGGACCGGCTCGGTCGGCTGGGCGCCGACGGACAGCCAGTAACGCGCGCGGTCCGAGTCGACCTCGATACGCGACGGGTTCTGCACCGGGTGGTACAGGCCGATCTCCTCGATGGCCCGGCCGTCACGGCGAGTACGGGAGTCGGCGACGATGATGCGGTAGTGAGGCGAACGGATCTTGCCCAGACGCTTCAGCTTGATCTTGACTGCCACGGAAGTGGTCTCTCCTGGATCTTGACGTGGTTGGGCACATCGACATGCCGCGTGGGGTTGCGGTACTCGTGTGCCCGATGGACGCGTCAGCCGGAGGAGAGAGGGGTCCTGTGCGACTGTCGAGTACAGCTGGCCATTGTGCCACACGCCTCAGGCGCGCCGCGCCCCGCCCGACCGGAGCGGCCCGCTCCTGAACGGTGCGGCTCCGGTGCCGGCGGGCGAGCGAGGGCCGGACTCCGCGGCCGGGCAGGTGACGGAGGTGCTCAGCTCGCAGCGGCGACCACTTCCGGAATGCGGAACGGCTTGCCACAGCCGCCGCAGACGATCGGGGCCTGGGCGAGGACCGA
This sequence comes from Streptomyces sp. NPDC051217, assembly GCF_044455465.1. Taxonomy (NCBI): domain Bacteria; kingdom Bacillati; phylum Actinomycetota; class Actinomycetes; order Kitasatosporales; family Streptomycetaceae; genus Streptomyces; species Streptomyces sp. NPDC051217. The sequence goes on along the minus strand of NZ_JBITEV010000009.1, from coordinate 257,789 downwards.
CGGGACCACGCGCACGTTGCGCCCGCAGTCGCAGACCGCCTTCACTCGAACCCCGCCGCCCGACGAGCCGTGCCGCGCGGCGGGACCGCGGAAGCTGCGCTCGGTGTCGGACGTCGTCGCGACCGTGTGCGCCGCGAGGGCGCGCTGGAGCCTTTCGATGGTGGGCCGATAGCGCCGTCTCGCCTCGGGGTTGAGCGATACCAGGGAGAAACCGCTGCTGGGATGCGGCTCCTCGGAATGGTCCAGGCCCAACTCCTCGGCGATCGCGAGGAATCGGCGGTTGTGGTAGCGGCCGGCTCGGGAGGTGTCGCGGACACCCCGGGCGGCGGCGATGCCATGGACTGCCTCGTGAAGCAGTCGCTCGAAGGAGAGCTCGGCGCCGCAGGCGGACGACGATTCTCCGATCAGGGACTCTGGCGCGGCAAGATCCGGCAGCTCGGTGTGGTGCCGCTGAATCTCGGCCCACGCCTGCGCCAGCTCTGCGGCGAGAACAGGTGGTGTCGTGCTCACGTCGTGAACAACGAGCCGGGGCCCTCCCGGGTTCCATTCCGGGGCATCCCAAATATTTTGCACGTACCCGTCAGTTGCCATTGATGCGTCCTGACGAGGGCGGGTGCGTAGATCTGCGGAGAAGGCTCGCTTCTCGCCACAAGGCGGTACGTAGTACGGGCTACGTCTGTACGTGTACGAGAAATACGTACACCCGATCGAGACACGCTCCGGGACCACCGTCCTGGCGGCCGGTCCGATGCCCTCGCCGCTCGGGCCTCCGTAACCGCACGGGGCCCACACGAACGACATTAACGGGCGCGCCACCGACCCGCGGCATCGGCCCCGGTCGGGGCAGGTCGAGCGGATTCGTCCGATACCGGCGCGGATGGTGGGGAGTTGGCCGATCCCGCCCCGGCGGCCTCACCCTTTCGGCTCAGTCTCCACGGATGCCCGCCCAGGGCCCTCGTAAGCCGTTCCGCCTTGCCCGTACGGGCTCCGTGCGCCCCCACGGTGGCCTCGCCGCAGCCACCCACGGGGCGCGGCCAGGGGCGATTCGGACCAGGCTCGCAGCGTAGGCCGACAACGTCCGGTGAGAGCGATTGTCCGTGCGCCGGGGCGCACTACCGGAGCACACAAGGATTGCCCGCGAACCACTGGACGCGGGCACAGATGCGGAGTTCCCTGGCATACGGGGGACGAAGGCGCGCACGTACACGGGGGCTGTCAATCAGGGCACCAGGACCTCTCGCCGGATTGGGGCGCTATCCATGACTCGTACGCTCGTCCAGCAGCACCAACAGCAGGTGCATGCCGCCTCGGCAAACCCTTCCAAGGAGGGTTGCGGGCGCGCCCGCGACTGGGCCGAAATCCAGGAACGCATGCTGGTGCCTCTCTACGAGGCGGTGTACGAGCGTCTGGAAGTCGGCCCCGGCACACGGCTGCTGGGCCTCGGCTGCGGCTCGGGGCTGGCGCTGCTGATCGCCACCGCCCGGGGCGCCGAAGTCACCGGTGTGGACGCCGACCAGGAACGTGTCGCGCTGGCCCGTGAGCGGCTCGTCCCCGACGAGCGCCCCGTGGCGGCGTACGCGAACTCGTCCGCGGCGTCCGGGGGGACCGGAGCGCCGGGAAGGTCCGTGACCGGCCCGTCGAGGAAGTACGGCGGCCGGAGCCGGGCGCGCGTGCTGACGGGCGGCGCGACCGCCGTCATGGAGGCGGAGCGCCCTGTCTACGACGTGATCACGGCGTTCCAGCCCATCGGTGTCGCCGGCGATGATTCGGACGGGCTCGGACCCGCCCTGGCGGAGGCGCTGCCCATGGCGGGCCGCGGCACCCCCGTGGTGCTCGCCGGCTGGGGCCCGCCGGAGCGCTGCGCGACGTCCGGCGTCCTGCGGGTCGCGGGGCGGCTGACGGAACGGCTGCGCAAGGGAGGCGGCTACCGTCCACCGCTCAGGGACGACCTGGAGAACGTGGCGGCGCGGGCGGGGCTGAAGCCCGACGGTTCGGGGCGCGTGTCCTGCCCGTTCGGCTACGCGGGGATGGAGAGCGCGCTGCGCGGGCTGCTGTCGACGGGTGTGTTCGACGCGGCGGTGCGGGCGACGGATCAGTCTCAGGTGGAGAAGGAGATAACGGAGGCGCTCCACCCGCATGTACGGCGCGACGGCACCGTGTGGATGCCGAACGTCTTCCGTTACCTGATCGCGCGCACGCCCTGACCCGTACCGCGCACTGAGGACGCGACGGGCTTGAGTACGCCGCGCCGCCGCCGCTGAAACGCGGCAGCGGCGCGGCCGAGTGCAAGCAGTCCCGCGCGGCGGCCTCCGTAGAAAGCGGGCAATCACCCACGGAAGACCTTCTTAGGACACCCTTGTCAGTATCCAGAATCCTGGTTACTGTCCCTTCTGTGACCGGCTTCGACGAACGCTTCCTGACCCGCAACGGCCTCGCCGCCCAGCAGCTCGCCGCCCTGCTGATCAACCATGAGCCGGACACCCGCCTGCCCCGTGTCCGCGACTTCGCCGAAGAGCTGGGCGTCGGCAACGGCACCGTCCAGGCCGCGCTTCAGCTTCTGGAGACGGCGGGCGCGATCCGTACGATCGCGCGCGGTCACCTCGGTACGTTCCTCGTCGATTCCGACCGCTCGGTCCTCTGGCGGCTCTCGGGGCTCGGCACGCTCCTGGCGGCGATGCCGCTGCCGTACTCGCACCGTTACGAGGGTCTGGCCACCGGACTGCGCGCGGCGTTCGAGCAGGCCGGGGCACCCTTCGCGATCACATTCATGCGCGGCGCCGGGGCCCGTACCACCGCTCTGATCGAAGGCAAGGTCGACCTGGTGGTCCTCTCGCGCTTCGCCGCCGACCGGCTGATCGAGGAGCGCCCCGTCGAACTGGTCGCGGACCTCGGACCCGCGACCTACGTCGGGGCGCACGGGCTGCTGCTGCGGCACGGCGCGAACCTGGAGACCGAAGGACTGCGCGTGGCAGTCGACCACGCCTCCGAGGACCAGCGGATGCTGGCGGAGCGCGTCTTCGCCGGACGCTCCGACATCCGGTGGGTCGAGGCGTCGTACATGCAGCTGCGCGACCTGTTCGCGCACGACCACGTCGACGCGACGCTGTGGAATCTCGACGAGGTACAGGACCGGCTCGGCGCCGGCGTGCACGTGCTGCCGCTGGGCGACGAGGTGACCCGCGATCTGTCGCTGCGCAACTCGAGCGCCGCGATCATCGGCAGGACCGAGGGGGCGAAGGCGCTCGGCGCCGTTCGCGACTCCCTCGACCTGTCCGTCATCACCGACTGCCAGGCCGAGGTGCTGCGGGGTGAGCGCGCCCCGTCGTACTGACCGCCCCGCCCGCCCCGCCCGCCCCGACGGTGCGGGCGGGGCCCCCACCGGCACCACACCGGGAGAAAAAGAGGAAGCCGGACCTCTGCTCAAAATCCAAAATCCTGGTTACTGTCGTATCGAAGGAGAAGGGACCCACCATGGACGACCAGCTCGCTCTGCGCATCCAGCTGTTCCGCGAGGGCGGCCAAGTCAGGCCCGAGGCCGCCGCGTTCGTGACGACCGAGCTGGCCGCCCTGGCCGCCGAGGGCCGCACTGTGACCGAAGAGACAGCCGGCACACTCACGAGCCATCTCATGATGGCTCTTACCAGGCTGCTCGACGGCGAGTCGATCGAGGAATTCCCCACCGACTCCGAGATCACCGCAGAGCTCGCCGGACACCCGGACGCGGTGGCACGGGCGCGCGCCGTCTCCGCGCGCGCGGCCTCGGAACTCGGCGCCCCCCTTCCCGACTCCGAAATCAACTTTCTCGGACTGCATCTCGCCCTGCTCGACCAGAACTCGCCCCCACGCCACGAGACATGAGAAGGAACCAGCCATGACGAAGATCCTCACCGGTGGCGTCGGCAAGGCCGAGGTCACGGACACCGTCAAGAAGCTCGGCCTCGACGGCATCGAGATCGTGGCCTCCAACGACATGGACGCCGCGATGAAGCTCCGCGGCGGCCAGGCCGACTACTACCTCGGAACCTGCCACACCGGCGCCGGCGCCTCCCTCGGCGTACTCGTCGGCCTGCTCGGCAAACCCACCTGCCACACCTTCGGCCGCTCCGTCCCCACGCAGGACGAGGTGAACGCCCTGCTGGCGGAAGGCAAGAAGGTCTTCGGCTTCGCCATCGACCAGATCGACGTGATCGCCCCGCTCATGGCCCGTGCCATCGCCGCGCGCGGCTGACGGCCCCGTACGAACCCGCAAGGGCTCGACAGACCTCGTAAGACCCCGCGCCGGGTCAGTCCCCCGCCGGGCACTGAGGAGTGAAATCCCGTGAACAGCGTCCTCGCAGCGAGTTCGACGAACCTCGACTTCTCGCTGGCACAGCAACTGACGGTGATAGCGCTGTGTGCGCTGACCGCGTTCATCTCCCACATGGCACTGGCCGTCTTCAACGACGGTGTGCGGCCCTTCATGCTCGACTTCATACAGGGGCGGTCCACGCGCAACGCCACCACCGCCGTGTCCTTCGGTCTCTCCGCCGGCTTCATCTTCGGTCTCGGCGCCCCGATGGCGCTGTCCACCGGCGTGCTCAACCCGTGGCTGGTCTTCCTGCCCACCGACATCCTGGGCATCCTGTCGCCCAAGAAGTGGATCGCGCCGCTGCTCGGCGGCGCGTGGGGCGCCGTGGTCGTGTTCGGTCTCAACGGGGCCAACAGCCTCGCGCACGACCTCCCCGTCGACTTCCTGACCGCGCTCCAGCAGATGTCGACGCCGATCCTGTTCCTGTTCACGCTCTTTCCGGTGCTCGCCATCACCAAGCAGTTCGGGCGGCTACGGGGCGGGATAGCCGCAGTCGTGGAGCTGGCGCTCGTCGTGATGACGATGAAGGTCTGGCCCGACGTCTTCCCCGGCTCAATCGCGATGGCCGTCGGCGTACTGACGCTCATCGGCTTCGCGATCAACAAGGACCTGACACAGCGGAAGTTGGAGCGGGCGGAGGCCGCGAAGGCGGTGGCGGCGGGCGAGTCGCTCCCGGCTGAGAAAGCGGAGAAGGACGGGGGCAAGAACGGGGCGGCGGACGACGCGGACGATCCGATGGCCTCGCTCTTCAGCGCGAGCGCACTGCGGCTGCGCCGCTACCTGCCACTGTTCATGCTGCTCGGGGCGGGCGTCTGTGTGCTGGCCCAGGCGCATGTGTTCGGCGGCGGCGAGGCGACGAGCTTCCTCATCGCCAAGGGCGACTATTCAGAGGCCGCCCAGGTTGACTTCTACCGGGCGTTCGGCTTCGTACCGCTGATCGCGACGACCGCGCTCGCCTCCGGCGCGTACGGCATCGCGGGCTTCACCTTCGTCTACCCCATCGGCTACCTGATGCCGAACCCCTTCCTCGCCGCTGTCGTCGGCGCGGCGGTCTTCGCGATCGAGGTGCTGGCGCTCTCGGCCATCGGCAGGGTGCTCGGGAAGCTGCCGAGCGTGCGTGACTCCTCCGAGCACCTGCGCAGCGCGATCGGCGACGCGCTGGGGCTCGCGATCCTCTTCGGTTCGCTGATGGCCGCCAACGTCATGGGAGGGGGCCTCGGCATCCTCATCGTCGGCGGGCTGTACCTGCTCAACGAGTCGATGGGCCGCCCCGTGGTGCGGATGGCGGCGGCGCCCGCCGCGGTCATCGTCGGCGGCGTGCTGCTGAACATCCTCTACTGGCTGGATCTGTTCACGCCGATCAAGGGATAGGTGGACACCTCCCGGACTCGCCGCGGCGAACACGCACGACACAGGAAGGCCCTCGCACCATGCAGCACCCCCACACCGGCGTCGTACGGCCCCGCCGGCTGCGCACCGTCGGCGGACCGTTGCCCGCCTCCGCCGTACGCGGCCCCGTACTCGCCCACGAACACCTGGTGCTCGATCTCGACCGCGCCGGGGAGGGCGCGGCGGTTCTCGACTCGGACCAGCACGGGCCCGCCGTCGTCACGGAACTGGCGGCCCTGCGCGAGGAGTACGGCCTCGGCCTGGTCGTCGAGCTGACGTGCCGCGGCATGGGCCGCGATCCTGGGGCCCTCGCCCGGATCTCCGCGGCGACGGGAGTGCCGGTGGTGGCCGCCACGGGCTGGTACTACGAGCCGTTCCACCCGGCGGAGCTCGACGGGGCGAGCGTCGAGGAGCTGACCGCGACCCTCGTAGGGGAGATCGACGACGGTTTCGGCGACACCGGAGTCCGCCCCGGCGTAATCGGCGAGATCGGCAGCCACGGCGACTCTCCGACCGAGCCGGAGACCCGCGCCCTGCTGGCTTCGGCGCACGCCGCGGTCGCCACGGGCCTGTCGGTCGCCACCCATGCGCAGCTGGGCCGTGGCGGGCTCGCCCAGTTGGAGCTGCTCACCGGTGCGGGGCTCGCCCCACACCGGATCTCGCTGGGCCACCAGGACCTGCTCGACGCCCCGACGGTGCACCGTGAGCTGGCGGCCGGCGGGGCCTACGTCGCCTTCGACACCGTCGGCAAGGAGAGCTACCAGAGCGACACGGTGCGGCTGCGCCTCCTGCTTGCACTGCTGGAGGCCGGCCACGCCGACCGCGTACTGCTCAGCTGCGACATCTCTCGGCACGCCTATCTCCGCTCGGAGGGCGGTCAGGGGTACGGACATCTCTTCCGGTCCTTCCTCCCCCGGGTGCGCGCGGCCGGTGTGGACGAGGACCTGATCGATCTGATGACACGGCGCAATCCGCTCCGGTTCCTGACCGGTGCGGACACGAAGGAGAACTGAGATGTCCGTACAACTGCCGCGGACCTTCCCCCTGGCGACAATCCCGCTGGACGGCGCGGTCCGCATGCAGTTCCGGCTGCTGGAGTGCACCGCCGCCCATTTCGAGGGTCAGCAGCTCTTCGAGGCGGACGCGGGCGTGGTGCCGGACCTGGGACGGCCCCGTACCACCGCGCGGGTCGAGGCGGTGCTGGCCGACTTCTTCGGCGCCGAGGACGCCGCACTGGTGCAGGGCGCGGGCACGGGTGCCATCCGCGCCGCGCTGCAGGGCGCCGTCGGCCCAGGTGACCCGCTGCTGATCCACCGGGCGCCGGTCTACCGCACGACCGCGGTGACGCTGCGCGGGCTCGGAGTCCGCACCGTCGAGGCGGACTTCAACGACGGCGCGGCGCTGCGCCGGGCGCTGGACTCGGATGAGTTCGGCTGGGCGTACGTCCAGCACAGCCGGCAGCGGCTCGCCGACTCGTACGACGCGGGGGACGTCCTCGCGGCCTGCCGCGCCGCGGGGGTGCGCACGATCGTGGACGACAACTACGCGGTCATGCGGGCCCCGTTGGCCGGCGTGGAGCTGGGCGCGGATGCCTCGTGCTTCTCACTCTTCAAGCTGCATGGGCCCGAGGGGGTCGGCGCCGTCGTCGGGGCGGCCGACCTCGTGGAGCGCGTACGCGCCGACAACTACTCGGGCGGCGGCCAGGTGCAGGGCCACCAGGCGCTCGACGCGCTGCGCGCCCTCACCCACGTCCCCGTCATGTGGGCCGTCCAGTCGCAGGTCGGCGCCGAGATCGCCGACCGGCTCGCCGCCGGTGAGGTGCCCGGTGTGGCGGAGGTACGGATCGCCAACGCGCAGGACCACTGTCTGCTCGTACGCCTGGACCGCCCCGTCGCACGCGAACTGCCCGCCGCGGCGGCGCGCCACGGCGCCGCGCCGTACCCCGTAGGCTCCAACTCCCGCTACGAGATCGCCCCGCTCTTCTACCGGCTGTCCAGCTCGTCCCTCGACGACGCTCCGGAGCTCGCCGACCGGACCGTGCGGATCAATCCCATGCGGGCCGGCGCCGATCTGGTGATCGAGATCCTCCGCCGTTCGCTGCACGACCTGAAGGACTGACCGTGTTCCTGGACGCCGTCCTGGCCCGCAACCCCGAACTCCTCGACGCGGCGGTCTCACTGCACCGCTCCGGCGCCGTACCGCCCGACACATACGTGATCGACGCCGACACCGTGGAGGCCAACGCCGCACTTCTCGCCGGTGAGGCCGAACGGCTCAGCCTGTCGCTCTGGTTCGTGGTCAAGCAGATTGGCCGAAATCCGGCGCTGATCGGGGCCATCGCCCGGCACATCCCCCGGTTCGCGGCGATCGATCCGTACGAGGCGCGGCTGCTGCACGGCACAGGGGCACGGGCCGGCAACCTGGGCCATCTCGTACAGATCCCGCCCCGTCTGCTGCCCGAGATGCTCGGCTGGCGGCCGGAGGCGGTAACCGTGTTCGACCTGGCCAACGCCCGCGCAGTCTCGGACGCCGCCCGGCAGCTCGGCTTCGTCCAGGACGTACTCGTACGCCTGGAAGGCACCGACAAGGTCTATCCGGGGCAGGAGGGCGGCGTGCCGCTCGCCGGGCTTGACGACTTCGCAGCGGCGGCCGAGGCGCTCCCGGGCATCAGGATCGCGGGCGTGACCGCGTTCCCCTGTGTGCTGTGCGATCCGCTGACCGGCGCACCGACCCCCACGGAAAACTTCCAACTCGCGATCACGGCGCGCGAGTTGCTGGCCGCGCGCGGGCACGAGGAGCTGAAGCTCAGCGCTCCGAGCGCCACATCCATGGCCACGCTGCCCCTCCTCGCCGAGCTGGGTGCCACCCACGGCGAGCCGGGGCACGCCCTCACGGGGACGACCCCGCTGCACGCGGTCGACCACCAGCAGCCCGAGCGTCCCGCCTACGTGTACGTCAGCGAGGTCGCCCACACCCTCGCCGACGGACGGCCCGCCATTCACGGCGGCGGCTTCTACCCGCGCGCACGCATCCACGACGCCCTGCTGCCGCGTACCGGGCTGCGTCTGCCCGTACAGGACGCGCCTGCGGAGAACATCGACTACTACCGGCTGCTCCAACCCCCCAACCACGCCGCGGACGTTGAGGTCGGGGACACCGCCGTACTCGCCTTCCGTACCCAGATCTTCGTCACCCGCTCGACCGTCGCGGTCGTCGCCGGGCTCTCCACCGGAGAACCCCGGCTGACCGGCCTGTACGACGCTCAGGGCCGGGCCCGGTAAGGAGCCAGGAGCCATGAGCACGACCGTGATCGTCGTCATCGACGGGTTCGGTGTCGGCGCGATGCCGGACGCGGGAACACTGCGGCCTGGCGATCTCACCGCCGACACCTGCGGGCATGTCCTCGACCACTGCCGCACGGCGCTGGGCCGGCCGCTCCGGCTGCCCGCGCTCGGGGAGCTGGGGCTCGGCCTCGTCCATCCGCATCCGGATCTCGCCCGCCGGACCGGCCGCCCCGTCGCCGCGGGCCGGGCCGCCCTCGGCTACCCCGGGGCCGACACCTTCGCCGGACACCAGACCATGATGGGCGCGGACTTCAGCCACGTAACGGTGGCCACGCTGGCCGGGCATCTCGACGAGGTGAGCGGCGCGCTGAAGGCGGCGGGACACCTTGTCGAGCCCCTGCGGGGGCAGCCGTTGCTCCTCGTCGACGGCGCCGTACTGGTCCACGACAACCTGGAGGCCGACCCCGGCATCAACTGGAACGCCTCCGGACGTCTGGACTACCTGTCCTTCGACGACATCCTCGCCATCGCTCGTACGGTGCGGGCGGTCGCGCCGGTCGCCCGCGTCATCGCCGTCGGGGGACACGCGGACGGGCCGCTCGCCACGTACGTACGAGACGGTGACGGCGGCACCGTCGGGCTGGACACGCCGGCCACCGGCTTCTACCGCAACGGCGGGCTCCAGGTGCGGCATCTGGGCGTGGATCTCGACCACACCCGACAATTGCCCGACCTCGCCGCCCGCGCGGGAATCCCGGTCACGCTCGTCGGCAAGGCGGCGGACATACTGGCGTGCGAAGCCGCCGTACGGCGCCCCGCCGTCGCGACGGGGGAAGTGCTGGAACACACGCTGGCGGCGGTACGGGGCGGCCAGGGCGGCCTCGTGGTCGCGAACGTCCAGGAGACCGATCTCGCGGGCCACCAGCAGGACACGGGGCGCTACGGGAGCGTCCTGGAGCAGGTCGACGCGGGGCTCTCCGAGCTGACGGGGCTGCTCACCGGGCCCGGCGACCGACTGATCGTCACGGCCGACCACGGCAACGACCCGACGATCGGCCACGCGTATCACACGCGCGAGTACGTCCCCGTCCTGATCCACCGCCCGGACGCCGCGGGAATCGAAATCCTCCCGGACGCCGCCACATTGGCGGACGTCGGGGCGACGGCCGCGGCGGCCCTCGGCCTGGACGCGGGCGCCCTCGCAACGGGGGCGACGCTGCTCGGCGGGCCGTCCGGCCACGGGGCGGAGCCGCACTAGATACGGCGCCGTCGCGGCGTGCCGACAACTCCGCACCGGCGGCGGCCCGGGCGCCGCCGCCTCCCCCACCCGAAGTCGGGCCTCAGCCCATGAACTTCTTGAACTCGTCGGGCAGTTCGAAGTTCTTGTCCGCCTCCGCCGCCGGCAGGCCGAACGCGCCACCCGCCTGCGCCGCCTCCTCGCGCCGCGCCGCGGCGGCCTGCTCCTCGGCCTTGCGCTTCATCGGATTGCCGGAGCGCCGCTTGCCCTTGGCCTGCTTCTGCTGCTTCTTCTGCCGGCCGGGCCCACCGCCCGAACCCGGAGCGCCCGGCATTCCCGGCATCCCGCCGCCCTGCGCCATCTTCGACATCATCTTGCGGGCCTCGAAGAACCGCTCCACCAGGTTCTTCACGGCGCTGACCTCGACGCCGGAACCCTTGGCGATACGCGCCCGGCGTGAGCCGTTGATGATGGTCGGCTCGTGCCGTTCGGCCGGCGTCATGGACTTGATGATCGCAGCCGTACGGTCGACGTCCCGCTCGTCGATGCTGCTGATCTGGTCCTTCATCTGCCCCATGCCGGGCAGCATCCCGAGCAGCTTCGAGATGGAGCCCATCTTCCGGACCTGTTCCATCTGCGCCAGGAAGTCGTCGAGCGTGAACTCCTTGGGCCCCTTCGCCAGCTTCTGGGCCATCTTCTCGGCCTCAGCCTGGCTGAAGGTCTGCTCGGCCTTCTCGATGAGGCTGAGCATGTCGCCCATGTCGAGGATGCGGGACGCCATGCGGTCCGGGTGGAACGCGTCGAACTCGTCAAGCTTCTCGCCGTTGGAGGCGAACATGATCTGCTTGCCGGTGACGTGCGCGATGGAGAGCGCGGCACCGCCGCGGGCGTCGCCGTCGAGCTTGGACAGCACGACGCCGTCGAAGCCGACGCCGTCGCGGAAGGCTTCGGCGGTGTTGACCGCGTCCTGGCCGATCATGGCGTCGACGACGAACAGGACCTCGTCGGGGCTGACGGCGTCGCGGATGTCGGCGGCCTGCCGCATCAGCTCCTCGTCGATGCCGAGCCGGCCGGCGGTGTCGACGATGACGACGTCGTGGACCCTGTCCTTGGCGTACTTGATCGAGTCCTCGGCGACCTTGACCGGGTCACCCACGCCGTTGCCGGGCTCGGGTGCGTACACCGCGACGCCCGCGCGTTCGGCGACGACGGCGAGCTGGTTGACGGCGTTGGGGCGCTGGAGGTCACAGGCGACCAGCAGCGGCGAGTGGCCCTGACCCTTGAGCCAGAGGCCCAGCTTGCCCGCGAGGGTCGTCTTGCCCGCACCCTGGAGGCCCGCGAGCATGATCACGGTCGGCGGCTGCTTGGCGAAGCGCAGGCGCCGCGTCTCGCCGCCGAGGATGCCCACGAGCTCCTCGTTGACGATCTTGATGATCTGCTGGCTGGGGTTGAGCGCCCGCGAGACCTCTTCGCCGCGTGACCGCTCCTTGACCTTGGCGGTGAAGTCACGGACCACGGGGAGCGCGACATCCGCTTCGAGCAGCGCGATGCGGATCTCGCGTGCGGTGGCGTCGATGTCCGCCTCGGACAGCCGCCCCTTGCCGCGGAGGGTTTTGAAAGTCGCTGAGAGGCGATCGGAGAGGGTATCGAACACGGCGCTCGTAGGTCCTCAGGGGTCGGGGGAAGTGTGGATTGCTCTCCAGGGTATCCGGCCGGGCCGGCATGGCGGGCCCTGCCCGTTGTGAAGGCTCGTACGGGCCCTCCGCCGCGGCGTCGCGCCGCCCCGTACGAAGACGGTCCGCCGCCCCGTCCCGCGCCGCTCCGAGACCCGCGCGTCAGCCGCGCAGGGCCTCCTCCACCATCTTCGCGGCCGTCGTCGCCTCCCCGTCCGTCAGGTCGGTCCCGTCCGCGCGCGTGACGTAGACGGTGTCCACCGCGTTCGCGCCCAGCGTGGACACGTGTGCGCTGCGGACCCGTACCGCCGCCTCCTCCAGCGCCCGCCCGATCCGGTGCAGCAGCCCCGGGGCGTCCTGCGCGCGCACTTCGATGACGGTGGCGAGCTCCGAGCTGTCCGGCACCACCGTCACACGGGGCGGCGGAGCCTGGGTGCCGCGCCGCCGGGGATGGGCGGCCTCGCGCTCCGCCAGCCGGGACTGGATGTCGAGCGAACCGTCCAGGGCGCGTACGAGGTCGGCGCGCAGCCGCGTCGCCTGGGGCAGGGAGCCGTACGCCGCAGCGACACGCCAGGTCAGCAGCAGGACGTCGGAGGCGTCACCGAGCGCCGTGGGCGGTTCGACGATGCGCAGATCGGCCGCCCGCACGGTGAGACGGTGCAGTGCGAGGACACCGGCCGCGGCCGGCAGGACGCCGGGGCGGTCGGGGAGGGCGATGAGCAGTTCGACGCCGACCGGCTCCGGTTCGTCGTCCTCCTGAGGAGGCTCCGGCTGGGCGTGGAGGGAAAGGACGGGGCCGCCGGTGCGCAGCGCCTCGACGGCGAGGCGTTCCTGCTCCGCGCTGGTCACCACGGCGCGAGGTGCGGCGGGCGCCCTGCCGGCGAGAGCGGCGGCCACGCGTCCGACAAGGTCCGTGACGAGCGATCCACGCCACGCGGACCAGGCGGCGGGCCCGGTCGCGAGCGCGTCGGCCTCGGTGAGCGCGTGGAGCAGTTCGAGGGTGGACAGCGAGTCGACCTTCTCGGCGACGGAGCTGACGGTGGCCGGGTCGTCCAGGTCGCGCCGCGTCGCCGTCTCGACGAGCAGCAGATGGTGGCGTACGAGTGCGGCGACGACGTCCGCGTCGGCGCGGTCGAAGCCGATCCGCAGCGCGACGGTGCGCGCGACGGGCTCACCGGCCTCGGAGTGGTCACCCGGTAGCCCCTTGCCGATGTCGTGCAGCAGGGCGGCGACCAGGAGCAGGTCGGGGCGGCTCACGCGCCGGGTCAGCGCGGATGCCTCGACCGCGGTCTCGACAAGGTGGCGGTCCACGGTCCAGGTGTGGACGGCGTTGCGCTGGGGCCGGCAGCGGACGCGCTCCCATTCGGGGATGAGGCGGGTGATAAGCCCCTCGGCCTCGAACGCTTCCCAGACGGGGATGGTCGGCTCCCCCGCCCCGAGCAACGTGACGAACTCCTCGCGCGCCGCCGCGGGCCACGGGGCGGGCAGCGGCAGCGCGGCGGCGAGCCGCCGGACGACGTAGGGGGAGATCGGCAGCCCGGCCTGGGCGGCGGCAGCGGCGGCGCGCAGTGGCAGTACGGCGTCGCGCTCCACGCGCGCCGTTCTGGCGAGCACGGCCTCGCCGTCCTGCTCCACCACGCCTTCGGCGAGCGGCGTGCGCTCCGGGGCCGGCCTGCTGCCGCCGAGGAGGGAACGGAGCCGGGGGCGGCCGGCGCGGGAGCGCAGGACGCGGTTGACCTCGCGCCAGGTGACGTCGGAGGCGTACGACACGGTGCGGGCGGCCTCGTAGACCTGCCGCAGGAGTTCGTCGGCGTCGCCGGTGCCCAGCTCCGCGGCGACGCCGTCCTGCTCCTGGAGCGCGAGCCGGTCGGTGGCCCGGCCGGTCGTCAGGTGCAGGGCGTCGCGTACGTCGAGGAGCGCACGTCGGGCCTCGGCGAGGCCCTCCCGGGGGGCGTCGGCGAGCCAGGACGCGGCGACGGCGCGCAGCGCGGTGGCGTCCCTGAGCCCGCCCCGTGCCTCCTTGATGTCGGGTTCGAGAAGGAACTGCAACTCGCCTTGGCGCTCGGCGCGTTCGCGGCAGAGTTCGTCGAGTTCGGGGAGGCGTTTGGGGGCCTGGTTGCGCCAGTCGGCGAGTACGGCGGTGCGCAGGGCGGCGGTCGGTGCCGGGTCGCCGACGATATGACGGGCGTCGAGTAGCCCGAGCTGCACCTTGAGGTCCTGGCCGGCGGTCTTGCGGGCCTCGGCCGTCGTACGTACGGAGTGGTCGAGGGCGAGGCCCAGGTCCCACACCGGGTACCAGACACGGTCCGCGAGCGCGGCGATGGCCGCGGCGTCGGAGCTTCCGTCGTGCAGGAGGAGAAGGTCGAGGTCGCTACGGGGGGACAGTTCGCCCCGTCCGTAGCCGCCGACGGCGACGAGGGACGCTCCCTGGACCCCGACCGCGCGGGCCGCGGCGGTGAACAGGGCGTGCAGCCAGTCGTCCGTGAGCCGTGCCAGGGCAGCACGGCGCGGCGGCCCGGACGGCGTCTTCTCGTGGAGAAGGCGCAGTCGGGCCGCCGCGTAGCCGCTGGGTCCGGGGTCGGGTTGTCCGGTCGTCTCGTCTGGGGTGGTCACCCGGCAGGTCCCGTCTTTCAGCGGGCGTCCCGCGTGCGGGACGCCCGGTTTCGCTGCGCGCGTCCGTATCTCCGAGCGCGCTCGGTTCACAACTCGCGCGACGTTGTCACGAGTTGGGCGCCGGCCCCGCGCCCCGTCCCCGGAGCGCCGACGGCACCGGGCGCACTCCTCAATGGAGTGCGCCCGGCGCCGGCGCGTGCCCGCTCACCGAGCACGCGCCGTCATCGGACCGGATCCGGTGTCAGAGTGCGTCCGGGCCGCGTTCCCCCGTACGTACCCGGACCGCAGTGTCCACCGGCACACTCCACACCTTGCCATCGCCGATCTTGCCTGTCCTGGCAGCCTTCACGACGACCTCGATGAGCTGCTCGGCGTCACCGTCCTCGACCAGCACCTCGATGCGGATCTTCGGTACGAGATCGACGGTGTACTCCGCGCCCCGGTAGACCTCGGTGTGGCCGCGCTGCCGGCCGTAACCGCTGGCTTCCGTGACCGTCAGCCCATGGACGCCGAAGGCCTGGAGGGCCTCCTTGATCTCGTCCAGTCGGTGTGGCTTGACGACTGCGGTGATGAGCTTCATACGTCCACCTTCTTGTTCCGCGCCGCGGCGCCGAGGTCCTTGTCCGTAGCGGCCGCACTGCTTCGGCCTGAGGGTGAGCCTCCCACCGCGCTGAAGTCATAGGCGGATTCCGCGTGGAATGCCATGTCCACACCGCTGGTCTCGTCGTCCTCGGAGGCCCGGAAGCCGATGGTGACATCGACGATCTTGGCAAGGATCCAGGAGGCGACGAAGGAGTAGCCCATCACCGAGAAGGCACCGATCGCCTGCTTGCCGAGCTGCGAGGCACCGCCGACACCGTCGATGGCGAGGACGCCGACGAGCAGGGTGCCGATGACGCCGCCGACGAGGTGGACGCCGACCACGTCGAGCGAGTCGTCGTAACCCAGCTTGTACTTGAGGCTAACGGCCCACGAGCAGGCCGCTCCGGCGACGACGCCGATGAGCAGCGCGCCGAACGGGTTGACGTGCGCGCCGGACGGGGTGATCGCCACGAGACCGGCGATGGCTCCTGAGGCCGCGCCGAGTGTGGTGAACGCGCCGTGCCTGATGCGCTCGTAGATGAGCCAGCCGAGCATGGCGGCGCCGGTGGCGATCTGCGTGTTGAAGGCCATCATGGCGGCCGTGCCGTTGGCGGCGAGGGCGGAGCCGGCGTTGAAGCCGAACCAGCCGAACCACAGCAGCGCGGCGCCGAGGACCACCAGCGGCAGGCTGTGCGGCCTCATCGGGTCCTTCTTGAACCCGATGCGCTTGCCGACGACAAGGACCGCGGCGAGTGCTCCGATACCGGCGTTGATGTGGACCGCCGTACCACCGGCGAAGTCGATCACTTCCAGCTTGAAGAGCCAGCCGTCGGCCTGCCAGACCCAGTGCGCGACCGGGAAGTAGACGACGGTGACCCACAGGGCGATGAACAGGGCCCAGGCGGTGAATTTGACGCGGTCGGCGAGGGCGCCGCTCATGAGCGCCGGGGTGAGTACGGCGAACATCAGCTGGAACAGGGCGAAGGCATAGACGGGGATTCCCTCGTTGCCGCCCGTGAGTGTCTCGGCGTTGATGCCCTTCAGACCGATGTGGTCGAAGTTGCCGAGCAGTCCTCCACCGATGTCGTCACCGAAGGTGAGCGAGTACCCGTAGAGCACCCACAGCAAGCTGACGATGCCGAGCGAGATGAAGGACATGATGAGCATGTTCAGGGCGCTTTTCACCCGGACCATGCCGCCGTAGAAGAAGGCCAGGCCGGGCGTCATCAACATGACGAGCGCGGCACTGATCAATACGAATGCGGTATCTGCGCCATTCAAGGCCGGCGTCTCCTCGTGGGTGGGAAATACGGCCCGGTGCGGATGCTCTTACTTCTCTGGGCCGACTGGTGGTGAGGAGATTGACGTGGGGTGATTTCGGTCGATGCCGCCCGATGTTTCACGTCAGTGACGAAGTCGACCGGAGTGTTACGCCTGGATGAACTGCCGTGTCGTGAGGTGCGGTGATGCCAGAATCCGGCCGCGGCGCTCACCCATGTGACGTGGCGTGGGGAAGCCGTGTCGGCTGTACGGGCGAGTGCCGCGGCCGGAGGCGCGGGGTACGTGGGGGAACGGGGGGATCTGGGGGGGGATGAGTCCAGGGGCTGCCGCGGCGCTCTCCACGGGGTGCTCAGACCGCTTCAGCGGCCTCCGGGAGTTCCTCCGTGAGCTGCTCGGTGAGCTGGTTGATTTCGGAGAGTTCCCCGAAATCGCGGGTGGCCGTGGACACCGTTTTGCGCAGTCGTGTGTTGACTCGCTCGGAGCGAACCTTCTTGGCGATGCCGAGCGCCTCCTTGATAAGAGGGGTCGACCGCTCGGGCTCCCTCTTGAGAAGGTGGACGGTGGCCATCCCGACGAGGTTCAGCGCGTACGACCGCTGATGCTCCTCGTCCTTCTCGAAGAGCTGCACGGCGCGCTCCATGACGGGCTGAGCGAGCGAGGCGTACGTCGGGCTGCGCCCGGCCACGTAGGCGAGGTCCCGGTAGGAGTGCGCGTTCTCACCGTTGAGCTCAGCCTCGGAGAAGAACCGGATCCAGTCGGGTTCCGGCTCGCCGTCGTCGCCCGCGTCGGCGAAGGTGTTCTCCGCCATCCGCACCGCGCGCTTGCACTTGCCCGGCTGCCCCATGTTGGCGTAGGCCCGCGCCTCCATCGCGTACAGCATGGACTGCGTACGGGCCGTGGCGCAGTCCCTGCTGCCGTACTGGGCGAGATGGATGAGCTCCAACGCGTCGTCGGGGCGGCCGACATGGATCATCTGGCGGCTCATCGAGGAGAGGATGTACGACCCGAGGGCCTTGTCCCCCGCCTCCTTGGCGGCGTGCAGGGCGAGCACGAAGTACTTCTGGGCGTTGGGCTGGAGGCCGACGTCGTAGCTCATCCAGCCGGCCAGCTCGGACAGTTCGGCCGCGCACCTGAAGAGCCGCCGCGCGGTGACGTCGGACTGCGGCTCCTGAAGAAGATCCGTCACCTCGTGGAGCTGGCCTACGACCGCCTTGCGGCGCAGACCGCCGCCGCACTGCGCGTCCCACTGACGGAACATCGCCGTGGTGGACTCCAGCAGGTCCAACTCCGGCGTGGAGAGCCGGGAGTGGCGACGCCCCGCCGGAGGGCCCGCGTGGTCCTGGTCGGCCGGCGAGGTGGGCACCAGCCACCGTTGCATCGGCTCGATGAGGGCGGGACCGGCGGCGAGCGCGAGCGACGTCCCCAGAAAGCCGCGCCGGGCCAGCATCAGGTCACTGCGCGAGAACTCACTGATCAGGGAGATGGTCTGGGGCGCCGCCCAGGGCAGATCGACGCCGGACACCGAGGGCGACTGGTGGGCGGAGCGCAGTCCGAGGTCCTCGACCGCGACAACGGCGCCGAATCGCTCGGAGAACAACTCCGAGAGAATGCGCGGGATGGGCTCCCGAGGCTGTTCGCCGTCGAGCCAGCGGCGCACCCGCGAGGTATCGGTGCTGATGTGGTGCGCGCCCATCTGACGGGCCCTGCGGTTGACTTGGCGCGCGAGTTCGCCCTTGGACCAGCCGCTGCGCCTGAACCACGAACTCAACTGCTCGTTCGGGCGCTTGCCGGTAGCCGTACCGTCTGCGCCGCTGCCGCCCACTGGAACGCCCCCATCCGCTGAAGCACTGTCGCGCGAACTTCTACCAGAATGCCGTCAGTTACGGTCGTCTGTCCGGAGATCTCGCCCCTTCGAACAGGAAACCGAGTTGCCCGCGGCAATACCACGAACGTATGACTTCTCACCGTTCGTGTACTCAAAGTAATCCTACGATCACCCCTCCCGCGAGGGTCCTTCCGTAAACGCCACCATTCGCCACCCCTTCGAATGAACTCGCCCTCGGCCGGGCGCGATTCACTTGACGGGCGACGATCAGGAACCGGCGGAGCGTTGCACGCGGGGGCGTACGGAGCCGGACGCACCACCCCGGATGTCACTCCGCGCCGCCGGTGCGAGGCCGAACGACAAGATGCCGACGGAGGGTCACAACACGACTCCGCGTCGTAACTACCGGCGAGTTCGACCCGTTGGAGGGGGCATGGGCTTCACGATCGGCGGAATCCGGGAGATGCGGTCCGGTTCACGGCGCCGCGGACGCACCACCGAGTGCACCACGGTGGCCGAGTACACAGGACTCTGGGGCTGGGACGTCGTCCCCGGCGCGCGCGCCGCGGCGGGCCGCTGCTCCTGCGGCGCCGACGGATGCCGCGCCCCTGGCGCGCATCCGCTCGACCCGGCACTGGAGGTCCCCGCGGGCGCGACGCTGGACGATGCCGCCAGGGCCTGGTCCGAGACGCCCGGGGCGGCCGTCCTGCTGCCCGTGGGGCGCACCTTCGACATCATCGACGTCGCCGAACAGGCGGGCCACCGCGCCCTGGTCAGGCTGGAGCGGATGGGGCTGCCGCTGGGCCCCGTCGCCGCCACCCCCACGGGGCGGGCGCACTTCTTCGTCGCACCGGGCGCCGCAGCCGAACTGCCCGAGCTGCTCTACCGGATGGGCTGGGACGACGCCGGTCTCGATCTGCGCTGTCTGGGCGCGGGCGACCATGTCACGGCCCCGCCGTCCGACCTCGGCGGCCTCGGGCCCGTCCGCTGGCTCCGGGCACCGGTCCTGGACACGGCGGCGGACCCGCCGCAGGCGCGGCTGCTGCTCGGGACCCTGGCGTATGTCTGCCACCGCTCGCCCGTCTGCGACTGAGCCGCCCGCCGCTCTCCGGCGACGGCGCCGTCGGGCACCGTCGCCGGCCCCGCCCCGTCGCCTCCGTACGAAGGGCCCCACCGCATGCGCACGCGGAAGGGCCCTTTCTTCGTACGCTGCGCACGGTGCCCCGTACGCGCCTCGTATGGCGGGGTGCCCCGTACGCGCCTCGTACGGCGCTCCTGCGGCGCTCGTACTGCGCCTGTCAGCCGTCGATCAGCGCGTCGACGAACGCCTCGGGCTCGAACGGCGCCAGGTCGTCCGGACCCTCACCCAGCCCGATCAGCTTGACCGGCACGCCCAGCTCACGCTGGACCGCGATCACGATGCCGCCCTTGGCGGTGCCGTCCAGCTTGGTCAGCACGATGCCGGTGATGTTCACGACCTCGGCGAACACCCGCGCCTGTACGAGGCCGTTCTGCCCCGTCGTCGCGTCCAGGACCAGCAGCACCTCGTCCAGCGGACCGTGCTTCTCCACGACACGCTTGACCTTGCCGAGCTCGTCCATGAGCCCGGTCTTGGTGTGCAGCCGCCCCGCCGTGTCGATCAGGACGACGTCCGCCCCCTCGGCGATGCCCTCCTTGACCGCGTCGAAGGCGATCGACGCCGGGTCGCCGCCCTCGGGGCCGCGCACCGTACGCGCGCCCACGCGCTCGCCCCACGTCTGGAGCTGATCGGCGGCGGCGGCGCGGAAGGTGTCGGCGGCGCCGAGCACGACCGACCTGCCGTCGGCCACCAGGACCCGCGCCAGCTTGCCCGTCGTCGTGGTCTTGCCGGTGCCGTTGACGCCGACGACCAATACGACACCCGGGGTGTCCAGACCGCTCTCGGTCTTCACGGCGCGGTCGAAGTCCGTACGGAGGAGGGCGAGCAGTTCCTCGCGCAGCAGCGACCGCAGTTCGTCGGGCGTACGCGTACCGAGCACCCTGACCCGCTCGCGCAGCCGCTCCACCAGTTCATGCGTGGGTGCGACGCCGACGTCGGCGGTGAGCAGCGTGTCCTCGATCTCCTCCCACGTCTCCTCGTCGAGGTGCTCGCGCGAGAGCAGCGTGAGCAGCCCCTTGCCGAGGGTGTTCTGCGAGCGGGCGAGCCGGGCCCGCAGTCTGACCAGACGGCCCGCGGACGGTTCCGGGACCTCGATCGCCACGGGCGGGGCGGCCACGACGGGGTCCTCGACGGCCGGCGGCGTCGCGGTCGCCTCGGGAAGGCCCACCTCCTCGATGGTGCGGCGGGGTTCCTCCCGCAGCGGCCCCGCCTCGTCGCCGACGTGCGGCTCGGCGGGCGGGGTCGTGATGGTCGGCGTGCTCGGCGGTGCCTTGGGCGGCAGCTGCTTCTTCCTGCGGCTGGTGACCACGAACCCGCTGATCACGCCGACGACGACCAGGGCGATGACTACGGCAAGAATGACGATGTCCACCACGTCATCTTCGCAGGCGGCGGCCGCCTCGGGGCGGTGGGGAGATCCCGGGCCCCGACGGAACGCGCGATCCCTGGAACGGGGCTGGTCAGCCCATCTCCTCCAGCACCTTGCCCTTGGTCTCGGGAACCCACTTCAGGACGAAGAAGGTCGAGAGCAGGGCGAAGGCCGAATAGATCACGTACGCGCCCGAGAGATCCCAGTCGGACAGGGTCGGGAACGAGGCGGTGACGGCCCAGTTGGCGATCCACTGCGCCGACGCGGCCACGCCCAGCGCCGCGGCCCGGATCCTGCCGGGGAACATCTCGCCCAGCAGCACCCAGACGACGACGCCCCACGACAGCGCGAAGAAGAGCACGAAGGAGTGGGCGGCGGCGAGCGCCACGGTGCCCTGGGCGTTGGGGATGGAGATGTCGCTGCCACTGCCCGTCTTGTACGAGAACGCCCAGGAGGCCAGCCCCAGTGACAGCGTCATGCCGACGGAGCCGATGAGCAGCAGCGGCCGGCGGCCGATCCGGTCGACGAAGATCATCGCGATGACGGTACCGATGATGTTGACGATCGACGAGGTGAAGGAGTAGAAGAACGAGCTGGTGGGGTCGATACCGACGGACTGCCACAGCGACGCGCTGTAGTAGAAGATCACGTTGATGCCGACGAGCTGCTGGAGCGCGGAGAGGCCGATGCCGATCCAGACGACCGGCAGGAAACCCACCCTGCCGAGCAGGTCCTTGAACGTCGGCTTGTGCTCCTTACGGAGGTTGAGCTCGATCTCCCGGACCCGCGCGTCCAGGTCGACGCTCCTGTCCTCGACCTCGGCGAGCACCTCCTTGGCCGCTTCGTTCCTGCCGACGGAGATCAGGAAACGGGGCGACTCGGGGATCGCGAAGGAGAGCACCCCGTAGAGGATCGCCGGGACGACCATCACGCCGAGCATCCACTGCCAGGCTTCCAGGCCGCCGATCTCGCCGCGCTGGTCACCGTCGGCGATGTTAAGGATGCCGTAGTTCACCAGCTGCGAGACGGCGATGCCGAGGACGATCGCGGCCTGCTGGAACGAGGTGAGCCGGCCGCGGTACGCGGGCGGCGAGACCTCCGCGATGTAGGCGGGGCCGATGACGGAGGCCATACCGATGGCGAACCCGCCGATGACCCGCCACATGGCGAGGTCCCAGAGCGCGAACGGCAGCGCCGAGCCGACGGCGCTGACGGTGAACACCACGGACGAGATCTGCATGCAGCGGATACGGCCGATCCGGTCGGCGATCCGGCCCGCCGTCGCGGCGCCGATGGCGGAGCCGATCAGTGCGGCGGCGATCACCTGGGCCAGTTCACCGGAGCCGATGTCGTAGCGATCCCTGATGGCCTGGACGGCGCCGTTGATGACGGAGCTGTCGTAACCGAACAGGAAGCCGCCCATGGCGGCGGACGCCGTGATGAAGACGACATGGCCGAAGTTCTCCGGAAGGGGCGGTTTGCCCCCGGGCCGCGGCGACTGCGCTGGACTCGTCACATGGGCTCCTGTTACCGCCCGGGACAGGCGCGCCGGGCAAGGGTTGGAAAGCCCTTCCAGTGGGGCACAGCTCCGCCCCGCCCACCACCTGCCCTGGGCCGTTCAGCTCAGTCGGCGGTGACCGTTCAGCGCAGCCGCTGGCTGATCACCTTGGAAACGCCGTCACCCTGCATGGAGACGCCGTACAGCGCGTCGGCGACCTCCATCGTGCGCTTCTGATGGGTGATCACAATCAGCTGCGAGCTCTCCTGGAGCTCCTGCATGATCCGGATCAGCCGCTGGAGGTTGGTGTCGTCCAGCGCGGCCTCGACCTCGTCCATCACATAGAACGGGCTCGGCCTCGCCTTGAAGATCGACACCAGCAGCGCCACCGCGGTCAGCGACCGCTCGCCGCCCGACAGCAGGGAGAGCCGCTTGACCTTCTTGCCGGGCGGCCGGGCCTCGACGTCCACACCACTGGTGAGCATGTTGTCGGGATCCGTGAGGATGAGGCGCCCCTCTCCCCCGGGGAAGAGCCGCGAGAAGACTCCCTCGAACTGCAGGGCCGTGTCCCGGTACGCCTCCGTGAAGACCTGTTCGACCCGCTCGTCGACCTCCTTGACGACCTGGAGCAGATCGGCGCGGGTCTTCTTGAGGTCTTCGAGCTGCTCGGAGAGGAACTTGTGCCGCTCCTCCAGCGCCGCGAACTCCTCCAGGGCGAGCGGGTTCACCTTCCCGAGTTGCTGATACGCCCTTTCGGCCGACCGGAGCCGCTTCTCCTGCTCGCCCCGTACGTACGGCCGGGGCTGGTTGCGCGGGTCCTCGGGGTCCTCCGGCAGCTCCTCGCCCTCGGCGGGCAGGGACGGCGGTACGAGCTGGTCCGGGCCGTACTCGGCGATCAGGCCGGCCGGCTCGACGCCCAGCTCTTCCAGGGCCTTCGCCTCCAACTGCTCGATCCTCATCCGCTTCTCGGCGCCCAGGACCTCGCCCCGGTGCACCGAGTCGGTGAGCTTGTCGAGTTCGTTCTTGAGATCGCGCCCCTGATTCCGCTCCGCGACCAGTTCCTGTTCCCGGCCTGCCTTCGCCGCCTCGGCCGCCGTGCGTTCCTCGTCGGCGCGTACGACCGACACCTCGACGTGCGCCAGCAGTTGCCTGGCGCCGGAGGCGACGGCGCCGGCGACGGCCGCCTCGTGGCGCAGTCTGGCCCGCCGCTGTTCCGCGCGGGCCCGCGCCTCGCGCTCGGCGCGGGCGCCCCGGTCGAGCGATTCCGCGCGGCCGGCGAGTCCCTTGACGCGCTCCTCGTGGGTACGGACCTGGAGCCGCGCCTCCATCTCGGTCTGCCGGGCGTTGGCCCCGTCGGCGGCGAGCCGGTCCCGTACGGAGGTGTCCGGCTCCTCCTCTGCTGGTGCCTCCTCGGCGACGAGCAGGCGCTCCGCCAGCACCTCCGCCTCCTCCGCGGCCCGGTCCAGGGCGTCCTGGGCCTTGGCGGCCGCGGCCGAGGACCGCTCGGCCTCGCCCGCGGCGCCCCGGGCCTGGCCGGCGAGCCGCCCCAACCGGCCGGACACGGCGGACTTCTCCCGGTCGGCGGCCCGCCGCCGCTCCCCCAACTCCTCGATGAGTGCCGCGCATTCGGTACGGCGGCCGGTCGCCCGGCGCTGCGCGTCGGCCAACTCCTCGCACCGTACGGCCAAATCGGCCAGCTCGGCGGCCGCCTCGTCGACGGATGCCTGCACCTCCAGCAGGCTGGGCGCCCCGGCGGAGCCGCCGTGCGCGAAGTGCGCGCCGAGGAGGTCGCCCTCCGCCGTGACGGCGGTCAGTGCGGGGTGGGCGACGACAAGGTCCTCGGCCTCCTCCAGGGTGCCGACGACGACCATGTCCTGGACGAGCCGTCGTACGGCGTTCATGAGGGCGTCGGGGCCCCGTACGAGGTCGACGACGCGCTGGACGGCCAGGTCGGTGATGGTGGCGGCGGCGTGCACGGGCCGGGACCGGGCGGCCCCGTCGGCGCCGCTGCCGGTGGCGCCGGTGACGGCCGGGACGTCGCGCGCCCCGTCCGCCCGGCCGGGAACGGCTCCGGACGAGGCGGGAGCGTCGCCGTCGTGGCCCGGTCCCGCGTCCGCCCCACCCCCCGGGGCGGTACCGGCGTCGCCACCGTCGCCACCGTCGCCGCCCCGGGTGCTCGCGGCGCCCTGTCCGGGCAGGCCCGGCACCGTACCGGAGCCGATTGCGTCGGCCGGGGCCCCGTCGCCGGATCCACCCCGCTCCGTGGCCTGCCCCGGAACGGCGGCCGACCGCGCGGGCGGTTCGCCGCCCAGTAGCAGGGAGGCCCGCCCCGCGTCCTCTTTACGGAGGAGGCGAATGGCGTCGGCCGCCGTGGCCGCGTCGCTCACCGCGATCGCGTCGGCCGCCGCCCCGAGTGCCGCGGCCACCGGGACCTCGAAGCCCGGGGTGACGGTGAGCAGTTCGGCGGCGGGACCCAGCAGGCCGGCGAGGCGGTCACGCGCGCCCAGTAGGGCGCCGCTGCCGTCCTTGCGGCGCAGCCCGAGGGCGAGCGCGTCGTGGCGGGCGGAGAGGGCGGCGCGTTCGCGTTCGGCGGCCGTGGCCGCCTCGCGCGCCGCCGTCAGCGCGCCCTCCGCGTCGGCCAGCGCCCGCTTCGCCTCGTCGTGCCGCTCGCCGAGTTCGTGGTCGTCGGCGTCCAGGCCGTCGACCTCGGCCTTGAGTTGCTCGTACTCCTCCTGCGCGGCGACGGCGCGCTCCTGTGCCCCGTCGCGGGCCTCGGCGAGCCGGCCGATCTCGGCCTGCGCCGACGCGGCGCGGCTGCGCGCGGCGTTCACCTGCCCGTTCAAGCGGGCGAGTCCCTCGCGCCGGTCGGCGATCGCACGCGCCACGTCCTTGAGACGGCGCTCCTCCGCCACCAGCTCACGCTCAAGGTCGGAACGGTGCGCGACGGTGTCCTCCAGCGCCCGCTCGGCGGCTTCGAGCGCGGCCTCCAGCTCCGCCTCCTGCTCGCGGATGCGGGCGGCCTCCCGCTCCATGTCCTCCGGATCCCGCCCGCGCCGCTCGTCCTCCGGCGCGGCGGTGGCGCTCTTCACGCGGGCGTCGGCCAGCGAGATCGTGCCCCGTACCCGCTCGGCCAGCTGAGAGAGCTCGT
Source organism: Streptomyces sp. NPDC051217 (assembly GCF_044455465.1). Taxonomy (NCBI): domain Bacteria; kingdom Bacillati; phylum Actinomycetota; class Actinomycetes; order Kitasatosporales; family Streptomycetaceae; genus Streptomyces; species Streptomyces sp. NPDC051217. The sequence goes on along the minus strand of NZ_JBITEV010000009.1, from coordinate 232,404 downwards.
ACCAGGTCTGCTGCGCGCGCTGGAGTCTCGGCGCCAGCCGCCGTACCTCCTCCTCCAGCTCCGTCTCGCGTGCCAGCGCGTTCCTGAGCCGGAGTTCCGCCTCCTCCTTGCGCTGCTTGAGCGCGGCCTCGTCGGCAACCTCCGTACGGAGGGCGTCGCGCAGCTTCACGAGGTCGTCGGCGAGCAGACGCAACCGGGCGTCCCGCAGGTCCGCCTGGATGACGGCGGCACGCCGTGCCACCGCCGCCTGTCGCCCCAACGGCTTGAGCTGTCGCCGCAGTTCGTCGGTCAGGTCCTGCACACGCGCGAGGTTGGCCTGCATCGCGTCCAGCTTCCGCAGCGCCTTCTCCTTGCGCTTACGGTGCTTCAGAACCCCCGCGGCCTCTTCGATGAATGCCCTGCGCCCCATCGGATCGGCGTGCAGGACGGAATCGAGTTGTCCCTGGCCGACGATGACATGCATCTCGCGGCCGATACCGGAGTCCGAAAGCAGTTCCTGGATGTCGAGCAGCCGGCAGGTGTCGCCGTTGAGCTGGTATTCGCTGCCGCCGTTGCGGAACATGATCCGCGTAATGGTGACTTCGGCGTAGTCGATGGGCAGCGCACCGTCCGAATTGTCGATGGTCAGGGAGACCTCGGCGCGCCCGAGCGGCGGCCTGCCGGTCGTCCCGGCGAAGATCACGTCCTCCATCTTGCCGCCGCGCAGCGACTTGGCTCCCTGCTCCCCCATGACCCAGGAAAGGGCGTCCACGACATTGGACTTGCCCGAGCCGTTCGGACCCACGACGCACGTGATGCCGGGCTCGAACCGCAGCGTCGTGGCGGAGGCGAAGGATTTGAACCCACGCAGGGTCATGGCCTTGAGGTGCACGCCGCCGGACTCTACCTGCCTCACATCACCGAACGCGGTTTCACCGCTGAATGAGCAGGGCACATCAGACGTGAGAAGAACCGGTTACGGGGCGGGGGGAAAGAAAGAAGGGACGCCGAAGCGTCCCTTGCATGTTCTTGCGAGAGGGTTTCTCACCTGACCCCGACGGGGGCTGCTGTCAGGTGAGCGCCGGCTCCGCCTGGGGTACATCGATGTCGATGCCGTCGAACGGCGAATCGCCATGGTGCTGTGCGGCGGCAGCGCTCAGCGCGTCATTCTCGGACTGGATCCGTACGAGCTCGGATTCGAGGTCCTGGACGCGCTGCTGAAGCCGTCGCATCTCGGCGAGGAGTCGCGGGTCAGAACCGCCGACGTAACCGAGAAGCGCCTTTGCCATGATGGATGGGCCTCCACACTGAGTGACCGACCGAAGCGGTGTGGGTCGTGAGGGATTTCCGCACCCGCGCTGCTGGCAGAGGTTCTTCCGCACTGTGTTTCTCACTGCCAAACAGCCAAGGTGCGCGGGGCTTCCAGAGTCTCACCAAAAAGTTTGACGGTCAACACGATCACAGCCCGTCATCGCCGGACGGCCCAGGGGCGAGCGTCCGCACACGGTGCGACGCCGCCTCTCCTGCGGCCCCGGAAGGCGTGGAGATCATTGTTAACGCGGCAGCTTGGCACGGGACCCCGCTTCTTGGCAACCATCAGTGAATTCCTGCCGAAAGCATGTGCCGGAGGCATACGGGCAGGCCGGACCCCTCCTCGGCGAGCGGTATCCCGACGTACCTCGCCCCGTTCAAGATCGACGGGGAATGATCGAGAGCGTTCGCGCGCTCTCGGGGCGTCGCGCCGCCGGTCATGATCACCGGATGGCGAAGGTGTCGTATCCGCCGCGCGGTGTGCCCCAAATCTCAGTGACTCCGTCAACACGGCCGGGCGTGTCGTCGGAACGCAGCCACTCCAGCAAACGGTGGCAATTATCACGCGAGCCCTCGGCGACGATCTGCACCCTGCCGTCGTCCAGATTCAGGGCGAAGCCCCTCAGGTCCCCGATCTCCAGAGCGTTTGCCCTGGTGAACCAGCGGAAGCCAACTCCCTGCACTCGACCGCGCACCCAAACGGTGATCCGTACATCTTCGTTCATGCGTGCAAGCTAATGGGCGAATACCTCGGTGAGCACTTCGCACCCACCCCGCTTGGCGTACAGTCCCGTCGCAATGAGGGTCACCCGAATGGGTGAAACGCATTGTCGTTACGAGCGGTGCGGGAGCAATCACGCGCACCTGAGTACATCGAGGAAGGCGCAGCAGATGGGACGCCATAGTCGCTCGGCCGGCGCACCCGCCGCTGAGGACCACGCGGCCGGTGCCGCGGGTCGGCACCGGGGCACGGGCCGAGGCCGGAAGAGGGGAATCGGTGCCCCCGTACGCACCGGACTGCTCGGTGCCTCCGCCGCGATGGCCATGGGCGCCGTAGCCGTGGCATCCGGGCTGCTGCCCGGCGGGGAGCAGTACACCGTCGGCGGTGGCGGTCTCCCGGGCGAGCAGGTCCGCACCGCGGGCGCGCCCGAGCTCCAGCAGCAGGGCGGCTCGACCGCCGAGCCGACCGACGGGGCCTCCACGTCGCCGAGCACCGGCGACGACGGGGCGAAGGAGCCGTCGAAGTCCGCCTCGACGACGCCGGACAAGCCGCCCGCCTCCGCGAGCCCGTCGGAGCCCGCGAAGACGTCGCAGACGCCCGAGAGCGATCCCACACGGAGCCGGAGCGAGAAGGCGAGCACCAAGCCGTCCAGCAGCGCGCCGGCCCCGGAGAAGACCAAGGACCAGGTCACCACGCCGCCGCAGAAGCCTCGGCCGTCCACCACCTCCGCCCCGTCCAGCGCCGAGGCGGAGGTCCTCGCGCTGGTCAACGAGGAGCGGGCGAAGGTCGGCTGTCAGCCGCTGCGCGCCGACAACGCCCTGAACCGTCTCGCCGATGCGTTCAGCAAGGACATGGCGAAACGCGGCTTCTTCGACCACACCGACCCCGATGGCGACACGCCCTGGGACCGCGCCGACCAGGCCGGCATAACGAACCTGGGCGGCGAGAACATCGCCCGGGGCCAAGCCGACGCCCAGGCGGTGATGGCGTCCTGGATGGCCAGTGAGGGCCACCGCGAGAACATCCTGAACTGCGACTACAAGACCATCGGCATCGGCGCGCACTTCGCCGACGGCGGCCCGTGGTGGACACAGGACTTCGGCTTCTGAGCCACCGGCGGCCGCATCCGCGCCCCCCGTGCACGCGCACGAATGGCTGAGGCCCGCGACAGTACGACGTCGCGGGCCTCAGCCATGTCACCGGACCGCGCGCCTGTACGGGGACGGTCCCTCGGGGCGGCGTTACGGCGCGAGGCGGGGCGGGCGGGTGCGGGGCGGACGTTGGCAGCGGGGGCAGAAGTAGCTCGACCGGTTCATCCAGGGGCGGCGGCGGATCAGGGTGCCGCAGCGGCGGCACGGTTCGCCCTCGCGGCCGTACACGTCCAGCGACCGGTCGAAGTAGCCCGACTCCCCGTTCACGTTGACGTAGAGGCTGTCGAAGCTGGTGCCACCGTCCGCGAGCGCGGCGATCAGCACGTCCCGTACATGGCCGAGCAGTTCGACCGCGCGGGGACGGGGCAGCGAGGCCGTCGGCCGGTCGTAGTGGAGCTTGGCGCGCCACAGCGCCTCGTCCGCGTAGATGTTGCCGACGCCGCTGATGAGGGACTGGTCGAGCAGCGCGCGCTTGATCGTCGTACGGCGCAGCCGCAGCGCGGCGTAGAAGGCGGCGCCGTCGAACTCCGGGTCGAGGGGATCGCGTGCGATGTGGGCGATGACGTCGGGCAGGCCGTCGGGGGTGTTGTCGTGCAACGAGAGTCCGCCGAAGGTGCGCTGGTCGACGAAGCGGAGCTCGGTGCCGAGGTCGTCCTCGAAGCGGATCCGGATCCGCAGGTGCTTCTCGTCCGGTGCGGACTCCGGCTGGACGAGGAGCTGACCGCTCATACCGAGGTGCCCCAGGATCGAGGAGTCCGTGTCGGCGAGCGGTAGCCAGAGGTACTTGCCACGGCGGCGGGCGACACCGAGACGGTGCCCCTTGAGGCGGGCGGCGAAGTCCTCACCGCCGGCCACGTGGCGCCGTACGGCGCGGGGGTGCAGCGCCTGTGTGTCGGCCACCGTCCTTCCCGCGACCCAGCGTTCGAGTCCGCGCCGTACGACTTCGACCTCGGGCAGCTCGGGCACGATGCTCCTTCAGGGGGACGGTGGGGGCGGTGAGTCCGGCGGCTCCGGGATCAACTGGCCGAACACGGGGCGGGAGTTGGGAACGCCGGCAAAGACGCGGACGGAAAGACGGGGCGGGCACGAGCTGCGCCCCTCGTGCCGTATCGACACAAGGGGCGCACCGGGAAGGGAACGTAACAGCTCGGCCCAGGATCAGGGTTTGGCCGCGTCCGCGGACTCCGAAGCCGTCGCCGAAGAGGTGTCGGCGGCCTCTTCAGAAACGACGTCGACATCTGCCTCCGCCGCAGTCTCGACGGCCACCTTCGCCGCCGCCCGTTCGTCCGCGTCGGCCCGGATGGACCGCCACGCGGTCTCCGCGGCCTGCTGTTCCGCTTCCTTCTTGCTGCGGCCGGTGCCGGTGCCGTACGAGACACCACCGACGCGGGCGGCAGCGGTGAAGGTCTTCTCGTGGTCCGGGCCGGTCTCCGTGACGAGATACTCGGGTACGCCGAGACTCTCCGCCGCGGTCAGTTCCTGCAGACTGGTCTTCCAGTCCAGACCGGCACCGAGGTTCGAGGACTTCTCGATGAGCGGGTCGAAGAGCCGGTGCACCAGCTCGGACGCCGCGTCGAGGCCCTGATCGAGATAGACCGCGCCGATCACCGCTTCAAGGGTGTCGGCGAGGATGGACGCCTTGTCCCTGCCTCCCGTGCCCTCTTCACCACGGCCGAGCCGGATGAAGGAGCCGAGTTCGAGGCCGCGCCCCACTTGCGCCAGCGCACGCGAATTGACCACCGCGGCCCGCAACTTGGCCAGTTGGCCTTCGGGCAGGTCGGGGTGGATGCGGTACAGCGTGTCGGTGACCACCAGTCCGAGCACCGAATCCCCGAGGAATTCGAGCCGTTCGTTGGTGGGCAGACCGCCGTTCTCGTACGCGAACGAGCGATGGGTCAGCGCACGTACCAGAAGGGCGGACTCCAGCTGATAGCCGAGCCGCCCTTCCAGAAGCGTGTGGGACGAGGCCGTGCTGACGTTGTCTGCCTTTTTGGCACTGGACAGTTCAGACATCGAGCCTCTCACCAGCCGCTCAGACCTCGAGGACCTGGCGCTTGTTATAGGTGCCGCAACTCGGGCACGCGATGTGCTGGAGCTTCGGCTCCTGGCAACGCTCACACGAAACCAGGGTGGGGACCGCAGCCTTCCACTGCGACCGGCGGTGGCGCGTGTTGCTGCGCGACATCTTCCGCTTCGGAACAGCCACGGCTACTTCTCCTGCTTCTCGTCGGCGCCCGGGTCGGCGCCGTCCATGTTGTCCTTCCCGCCGTCCTTGATGGTTTCGGCGAGTCCTTGCAGTGACGCCCACCGGATGTCGACGGCGTCGTGGTGGTGGTCCGGGTTCTCGTCCAGCCTGATTCCGCATTCGGAGCACAGGCCGGCACAGGTCTCCCGGCACACCGGCTGCATCGGCAGTGCGAGCACCACCGCATCACGCAGCACAGGTTCGAGGTCGAGCAGTCCGTCCTCGATGAAGAACCTGTCCTCGTCGTCCTCGGCGTCGTCGGCCGGTTCCGCCTGCTTGCTGCGGCCCCGGTCGTCGGCGTCAGGGTACGAGAACATCTCCTGGAAGTCCGCTGCCACATCCTGGCGCACCGGCTCCAGACACCTTACGCACTCCCCCTCGGCCGTCGCACGGGCGGTGCCCGTGACGAGCACCCCCTCCATGACCGACTCCAGTCGCATCCTGAGCTCGACCGGCGCGCCTTCCGGCACTCCGATGACGCCGTCGATGCCGAAGTCCTTGGGCGCCGCCGCGGAGCGGGTCAGCCGCTTGAGCGCGCCGGGACGCCGACCCAGCTCGTGTGTGTCGAACACGAGGGGGTTGCGGTGGTCGAGGCGGGCGTTCAGGGCTGTTCCTGCTTTCGAGTCGTGGGGTGGGCCGCCAGGTCGCTTGACGAGGGGGCGGCCGGATCGCGGACATCACGCGACCGAAGAGCCAGGATACTTGACGGGCCGCCGTAGGCCCAATCCGGTCGTACGCGGACCCCGGGGGCGTACGGGGCACCGCGCGGTCTCAGCGGCCCTGCTCGTACCGGCGCAGCTGCTCCATGTCGATCATGCTCGTGTCGAACAGGCTGGTCTCGTCGAGGGCGCCCTGGGGGTCCTGCGGCTGGTGCTGGGCCTGCTGCTGGGGCTGGGCCTGCGGCTGGTGCTGGGCCTGCTGCTGGGGCTGCTGCTGCGCCTGGGCGTCGGGGTGCTGCTGCCAGCCCTGCGCCGCCTGGTCGTAGTTCTGCCCGTAGCCCTGGCTGTAGTTCGGGTCGTAGCCCGCGGGGTCGTAGACCGGCTGCTGGGCCTGCTGGTACGCGTACGGGTCCTGCTGCTGGTAGGCGTACGCGTCCTGCTGCTGGTAGCCGCCGTAGGCCGGGTCCGCGTACTGCTGCGGGGCGGCGGCGGGGTCGGCGTACTGCTGTGCGGCCTGCGCCTGCGCCGGAACCGGGATCTGGACCGGCTGCTCCGGGATCTGGTGCGAGGGCCCCGGCTCCATCGGCTGGTGCGCGGGCGCTCCGGCCCTCTGGAGCGACTGCCCCGGCACCTCGGCGAGACCGGACAGATAGTCCGCGTCGCTGGTGTGCCCCTGGCGCCCCGCCGCGTCCTGCTCCGCCATGTGCAGGCCCAGGTCGTCGCTGGCGACCCGGCCGTGCAGCTTCTGCCGGCCCCGGCCGACCGCGTCGAGGGTCTTGGAGAGCACGGCCTCGAAGGCGCCGAGCTTGGCGTCGACGTAGTCGTCCGCGCGGCGGATCAGGGTGTCGGGGTCGGCGCTGTACTCCGGGGCGTCCTCGTCGGCGTACCCCTCCGCGTCCAGCCCCGGGCCGCGGCCGAGCAGCTTCTCGCGGCCACGGTCCACGGAGCCGATGGTCTTGTTGAGCACGACCTCGAAGTTCGCGAGCTTGGAGTCCACGTAGTCGTCGGCCTCGGCGCGGATCTCCTCCGCGTCCCGGCGGGCATCGGCGAGGATGCGGTCCGCCTCTTCCTGGGCGGTGCGGGCGATCACGGTCTCGGAGATCAGCGTGGACCGCTCCGCGTGCGCCGCCTGGACGATGCGCTCCGCGTCCTGGCGGGCCTGCTCGGAGAGCTGCTCATGGCCGCCGAGCAGTTCCTGGGCCTGCGCGAGCGAGCCGGGCAGGGCCTCCCGTACCTCGTCGAGCAGCGCGAGCAGTTCGCCGCGGTTGACCACGCAGGAGGCCGACATGGGCATGGAACGGGCGTTCCCCACCGCGTCGACGATCTCGTCGAGCTTCTTCTGCACGTCCACCGTGTGCTCGCCACTCTCTACAGCCGGGTTGGAGACGGACGCAACGACTGTACGGCCACTCGGCGCGCGCCCGACACCAGATGATGGGCCGTCAGTTCCGGACCCGGTCCGCCGCCCCGTTCCGCGCCCCGTCCCTCACTCGTTCCCCAGGCGCTCGGCCAGCGCCTCGTGCACGAGCGGAGGCAGCAGATGGGACACGTCTCCGCCCCAGGTCGCGACCTCTTTGACGAGCGAGGAGGAGAGGAAACTGTAGATGGGGTTGGTCGGCACGAAGAGGGTCTCGACGCCGGACAGGCCGTTGTTCATCTGGGCCATCTGCAACTCGTAGTCGAAGTCGCTGACCGCGCGCAGACCCTTGACGATGGCGGGGATGTCGCGCTGCTTGCAGAAGTCGACGAGGAGCCCGTGGAAGGCCTCCACCTCGACGTTGCCGAACTCGGCGGTGACCTGGCGGATCAGATCGATCCGTTCGTCGACGCTGAACAGTCCCTTCTTGGACTGGTTGATCATCACGGCCACGTGTACGACGTCGTACAGCTTGGAGGCACGGCCAATGATGTCGAGGTGACCATTGGTGATGGGGTCGAAGGACCCCGGACAGACGGCGCGGCGCAACTGAATTCCCTCGCTCTCCGGTCCGGTCATCGGGCGTCTTCGGGTGCGGCGGCGCGACCGTACCAAAGGGTTCCTTCGCCGTAGCGGCGTGCCCGCAACGGTTCGAACCCCTTCGGCCAGGTGAACTCCCCACCTCTGGTGCTGCGCTCCACGGTGGCGACGGCTTCGTCATTGAGCCAGCCCTGTGAGCGGAGTGTGAGGAGGATCTCGCGAAGATCGTCATCGGTGACGGCGTACGGCGGGTCGAGGAAGACGATGTCGTACGGGGCCTCGGGGGCCGGTCCTGTCACGATCTGCTCGGCTTTGCCCGTACGGACCTCGGCGCCCGGCAGTCCGAGCGCGCGGACGTTGTCCCGGACGGTGCGGGCCGCCCGGACGTCCGCCTCCACAAGGAGGGTGTGCGCGGCGCCGCGCGAGAGGGCTTCCAGGCCGACGGCGCCGGAGCCGGCGTACAGATCGGCGACACGGAGGCCGTCGAAGGTGCCGAGCAGCGCCTCCCAGGTGGAGAAGAGACCTTCGCGCGCTCGGTCGGAGGTGGGGCGGGTGCCGTTGCCCGGAGGGACGGCGAGACGGCGTCCGCCGGCGGCACCGGCGATCACGCGGGTCATGGGTGTCGGGTCCTCGGTTCGTGGGGTGCCGGAGCGGCCGCGGGGCCGCGCGTGCGTCGCCACCCACGATATGGCGTCGGTCCGGGAGCGGCCCGCCGGGACGGCACCGGGGCCGCGGGCAGGGGCGCCCGGGGCGCTGTGCGGGGCCCTACGGCCCGCTCAGCCCTTGTCGAGATACTGCTCCCGCTCCGTGTCCAGCAGTGCGTCCAGCGCCGTACGCAGCTCCGGGAAGGTGTCGAGCTCAGGGTCCTCGGCGACCACGGCGACAGCCTCCTCCCTGGCCGCGGCGATGACCTCCTCGTCCTCGATGACAGTGAGCATCCGCAGCGAGGAGCGGACGCCGGACTGGGCCTGGCCGAGGACATCGCCCTCGCGGCGCTGTTCGAGGTCGATACGGGAGAGCTCGAAGCCGTCGAGGGTGGAGGCGACCGCGCCGAGACGGGCCCGCGCGGGGCTCGCCTCCGGCATCTCGGAGACCAGCAGGCAGAGCCCCGGGGCTGAGCCTCGGCCCACCCGGCCGCGCAACTGGTGCAGCTGTGAGACGCCGAACCGGTCCGCGTCCATGATCACCATCGCGGTGGCGTTGGGGACATTGACGCCGACCTCGATGACGGTGGTCGCGACCAGGACGTCCACCTCGCCCGCCGTGAAGCGGCGCATCACGTCGTCCTTGTCGTCGGGCTGCATGCGGCCGTGCAGCACCTCGACACGGAGGCCGGCCAGCGGTCCGCCGGTGAGCTGCTTCGCGATGTCCAGCACGGCCAGCGGCGGACGCTTGTCCCCGTCCGCCTCGGCCGCCTTCGCCGCGGCCTTCTTCTTCGGCTCGTCCTCGCCGTCACCGATCCGGGGGCAGACGACGTACGCCTGGTGCCCCTTGCCGACCTCCTCGCGCACCCGCTCCCAGGCGCGCGCCAGGAAGTGCGGCTTGTCCTGGGCCGGGACGACGTGCGTGGCGATCGGGGAGCGCCCGGCGGGCAGTTGGTCCAGGACGGACGTCTCCAGGTCGCCGAAGACGGTCATCGCGACCGTACGGGGAATGGGCGTCGCCGTCATGACCAGCAGATGCGGCGGCTGCTTGCCCTTGGAGCGCAGCGCGTCGCGCTGCTCGACCCCGAAACGGTGCTGCTCGTCCACGACGACCAGACCAAGGTCGTAGAACTGCACTTTGTCCTCGATCAGCGCGTGCGTGCCGATCACGATCCCCGCCTCGCCGGTGGCCAGGTCCAGCAGCGCGTGCCGACGCGCCGCGGCGCCCATGGAACCGGTGAGCAGCACTACCTTGGTGGCCGTCTCCGCGCCGCCGAGCATGCCTCCTTCGGCGAGCTCTCCCATCATCTCGGTGATCGAACGGTGGTGCTGCTGGGCGAGAACCTCGGTCGGGGCGAGCATCGCCGCCTGGCCGCCAGCGTCCACCACCGTGAGCATCGCGCGCAGCGCCACCATCGTCTTGCCGGAGCCGACCTCGCCCTGAAGGAGGCGGTGCATCGGGTGCTCGGTCGCCAGGTCGTCGAAGATCTCGCGGGTGACCTTCGACTGGCCGTCGGTGAGGGTGAAGGGCAGCTTGGCGTCGAAGGCGTCGAGCAGGCCCCCGGCCACCGGTTTCCGCGCCACCGCGGGGAGACCGGCGTCCGCGTGCCGGCGCCGGGCGAGGGCGACCTGGAGCACGAACGCCTCGTCCCACTTGAGCCGGTCCCTGGCCTCGGCGACATCGGTCTTGCTGTCGGGCCGGTGGATCTTCGACAGCGCTTCGGGGAGCGTGACGAAACCGCGTCCTTCGCGGAGCGGGGGCGGCAGCGGGTCGACGGCCTCGGTGGCCCTCGGCAGCACCGCGTCGACCGCCTTGGTGATCTTCCAGGACTCCAGGCCCTTGCAGGCCGGGTAGATCGGGATCAGCTTGCCCGCGAAGTCGTCCACGGCCTCGTCGCCGGTGTCCCTGCCGAGCGGCACATACGTGGGATGGGCGAGCTGGAGCTTCCGGTTGAACATCGAGACCTTGCCCGCGAACATGCCCCGGCTGCCGGGCAGCAGGTCCTTGTGCGGCTTGTGGATTCCCCGGCCGAAGAAGACCAGTTGGAGTCGACCGCTGCCGTCGGTGAGGGTGATCTCCAGCCGCTGGCCCCGGCCGCCGTTGAACTTCAGGATGCGGGAGTCGGCGACCTGGGCGACGACCGTGACGTCCTCGTCCAGCGGGAGGTCGGCGAGGCGGGTGAGCTGGCCCCGCTCCTCGTACCGCCTCGGGTAGTGGTGCAGCAGATCACCGACCGTGTGCAGGTCGAGCTGCTCGGCCATCACCTTCGCGGTGGCGGCACCGAGCGTCTTCTTGAGTGATTCATCCAGCGCGGACACACGATCCATTGCACACCACATCACTGACATCCGTCGCGCACCTGTGGACAACCCCAGGTCGGAGGCGGGTCAGGCCGCTCAGGCCGGTTCGGCGGGTTCGGCGGGTTCGGCGGGTTCGGCAAGCGAAGGTCCGGGCCGGTTCAGCCGCTGGTCCGCCGTACCTCGGTGACGGCGGTGAGCAGGACGGCGCAGTCCTCCAGGGCCGTCAGGCCGTGGCGCTCGTGCGGGATCGGGCCCACCTGTCCGGCGATCATGTCCTGGTCGCCGGACTTCTTCGTCAGCCGTACGCGGCCGTGCAGTACTTGAAGGCTGGCCGCCGGGGGCGCGTTGTGCTCGTCGAGGGCCGAGCCGGAGGTGAGCGCGATGACCGTCTGCCGCAGTGGTCCGTCGTGCAGGAAGAGATGCGCGCTGCGGCCGTGGGCGCTGGCGCGCGCGTCGTCGAGCTGGTTGCGGGCGATCAGAGTCAGGTCGTCCATCGGTGGGCCTCTCACCTCGGGCGGTGCGCGCGTCTGTCATGAGCCGCTTACCCACCATCGTCACAGGTACCGCGCCCCGTGCAAGCCGTGGCCACGGCGGGCCGTACGCGCGTACGGTCCCGGTCCGCGCCTACTCGACGCCGATCAGCAGCGGCACCGACTGGCGGCCGCCTCGGTAGACCACCGTGTCGACAGCGAGGTGTCCGTCCCGTACGTGGCGCTCCAGGCGCTCGGCGAGGGCGTCCGGCACGTCCTCGCCGAGAACGAGGGTGACCAGTTCACCGCCCGCCGACAGCATCCGGTTCAGGACGGCCTCGGCGGTGGAGGCGAGTTCGGCGCCGATCACCGCGACGTCGCCGTCGATCAGCCCCAGCAGGTCACCGGCCTGGCAGATGCCCGCGGTGGTCCAGGACTGCCGCTCGGCGACGGCCAGTTCGGCGTAGCGGGTGGCGCCGGCCGCCGACGTCATGGCCACCACGTCCTCGTCGAAGCGGCGGTCGGGCTCGTGCACCGCGAGCGCGGCGATGCCCTGGACGGCCGCCCTGGTCGGGATGAGGGCGACCCGGATGCCTTCGGCGCGGGCCTGTTCGGCGGCAGCGGCGGCAGTGTGGCGCAGTTCCGCGTCGTTCGGCAGGATGACCACCTCGTGCGCGTGGGCACGCCGGATGGCATCGACCAGCTCACCGCTGGCGGGTGGCTCCCCGGGACGGGCGAGCACCGTCGTGGCACCGGCCTCGGCGCACAGTCCGGCCAGACCCTCGCCCGGGACCACGGCCACCACGGCGCGCTGCGCCCGCTCCCGCCGGTGGCCGGCGGCGGCGCCGAAGTGCGTGATGCGGATCCGGTACGGGCGTCCCGCCTCGACACCGGCCTCCACGGCGGCGCCCGCGTCGTCGACATGGACGTGCACGTTCCACAGCCCGTCGCCGCCGACGACGACCAGGGAGTCGCCGAGCGCGTCGAGGCGACGGCGGAGCCGGGCGACGCCCGCCTCGTCCGTCTCCAGGAGGTAGATCACCTCGAAGGCGGGGCCGACGGGGCTGTCGTCGGCGGCGCGGGAGTCCACGACGGCGGGCAGCTCGTGCGGGCGTGTGCCCGGTGCGACGAGGGACGGGGCGTCGCCGGTGACGGCCTCAACGAGTGCGGCCAGGACGGCGAGCAGGCCCCGTCCGCCGGCGTCGACGACACCGGCGCGGCCAAGGACGGCCAGCTGTCCGGGGGTGGCGTCGAGCGCCACGCGGGCCCCGTCGTACGCGGCGTGGACGGCCGCCCCGTCGCCGCAGTACGCCGCCCCGTCGTGGCCCGCACCGCCCGCACCGTCGTCCGTCGCTCGCGCCGCGGCGTCCGCCGCCGCGGACGCCACCGTGAGGATCGTGCCCTCGACCGGATGCGCGACGGCCTCGCGCGCCAGCTGCGCCGCCCTGCGCAGCGCCCTGGCCAGGTGATCCCCGCCACCTTCCACCGCCCCGCCGGCGCCGCTCACGCCCCCGTCCGCGGTCTTGTCCCGGGCCTCGCCGAGTACCTCCGCCATGCCGCGCAGCAGCTGCGCCAGGATCGTCCCGGAGTTGCCCCGGGCGCCGATCAGCGCCCCGTGCGCCATGGCTCGTACGGTGTCGGGCAGATCCGGCACGGACGTCCCCGTCGCGTGCGCGTCGAAGACGGCCTCGACGGCTTGCGCCGCGGACTCCACGGTCAGATAGAGATTGGTGCCGGTGTCCCCGTCGGCGACCGGATAGACGTTGATCGCGTCGATCTCCTCGCGGTCCCGGCCCAGGGCGTCCAGCGCCAGCGAGCACCAGGTACGCACCGCTGTGGCGTCGAGGGTGTGCGGCACCTGGGGGTCCTCCTTGGCGGCCTGGGCTGCGGACTGCACCGCAGAGTAGTCCGCCCGCACCGTAGTGGCAGGTGGGAAGGGGGGCGGGACGAGGGTGGGTCCGGACATGGTAGTTTCGTGCAACCGGAACGGGCGTTGTATGCTCCTCCGGTTGCCCGGCGAGAGTCGGGCCATCTCCCCCGGCGCAGTCGATATCGGTCAAAGATTCTGCCGCGCCGGAATTCACCGTAAGTGCATCTGAAGTCTTTGGAGTGACCCGTGGCTGCCAACTGCGACGTCTGCGGCAAGGGGCCGGGCTTCGGCAACAACATTTCGCACTCGCACCGCCGTACGTCCCGTCGCTGGAACCCGAACATCCAGCGCGTGCGTGCCGTGGTCGGTCGGACGCCGAAGCGGCTCAACGTCTGCACATCGTGCATCAAGGCCGGCAAGGTCTCGCGCTGACGTTCTCGTCGTGGCGCAGCCCCTGCGGTTGCCTTGAAAGCCGGTCCACCTCGGTGGACCGGCTTTTTGTCGTGTCCGACCGCCCCACCGTGCCCAACTGCCGCACCGTGTTCGGCCAGTTGACCCGCGGGACGAGAGCGGAACCTGCCGTCAGCGGAAGCGCCAGGCGTGGTCCACGGGGCCGATGCCACCGCCCAGCGCGAAGCCGGCGGCGATCGCGCCCGTCACGTACTCCTTCGCGGCGACGACCGCCTCCAGGACCCCCTGCCCCGTCCCCAGCCCCGCCGCGATCGCCGAGGCGAGCGTGCAGCCGGTCCCGTGCGTGTGCCGGTTGTCGTGGCGCGGCGCGCGCAGCCAGTGCTCCTCGCTGCCGTCCGTCAGCAGATCCACGGCGTCCCCCGCCAGATGCCCGCCCTTGATCAGCACCCAGCGCGGCCCGAAGGCGAGCACGGCGCCCGCCGCGCGCCGCATCTCGCTCTCGTCCCGCACCTCCACGCCGGTCAGTTGCGCCACCTCATCCAGGTTGGGGGTCGCGACGGTCGCCGTCGGCAGCAGCCTCTTCCGTACGGAGTCCAGTGCCGAGGCCGCGAGCAGCGAGTCCCCGTGCTTGGAGACCCCGACCGGATCGACGACCACGGGGGCGGTGGTGTCGGCGAGGAGTTCGGCGACGGTCTCCACCAGCGCCGCCGACGAGAGCATGCCGGTCTTGACCGCCTGCACGCCGATGTCGTCCACGACGCTGCGGTACTGGGCCCGTACCGCCTCCACGGGCAGTTCCCAAGCGCCTTGCACGCCGCGCGAGTTCTGCGCCGTGACGGCCGTGAGCACGCTCATGCCGTGCACGCCGAACGCCAGCATCGTCTTGAGGTCGGCCTGAATGCCCGCACCGCCGCCGGAGTCGGAACCGGCGACGGTGAGAACACGGGCAGGCGCACGGCCCGCCCCCGGGGGTACGGAGGACACGGCGGACTCGGGGGATATCGGCATACGCAGAATCTAGTGGGCCCGCCCCAGTCCCTGTCCGCCGGACAGGATCTAGTCCCCGAAGTGGTCCCAGCCGCCCTTGCTCGTCCACGGCGCCCCGTCGACCGTCACCTGCGGCAGCGCCGACGGGTTGAGGACCTCGCCGATCACCTTCCACCTGGCGGGCAGCTTGGCGTCCGAAGGGAACGTCGCGACGATCGCGTGGTCCTCTCCCCCGGTCAGCACCCATTGCAGCGGATCCACGCCCACCGCCTGCCCGATATCGTTCATCTGCGACGGGATGTCGATGAGCCCCGACCGCAGATCGATACGGACCTTGCTGGCCTCGGCGATGTGCCCGAGGTCGGCGACGAGGCCGTCGCTCACGTCCGTCATCGCCGTGGCACCGAGTCCCGCCGCCGCCGGCCCCGCGTGGTACGGCGGTTCGGGCCGCCGGTGCGCCTCCACGAAGGCACGCGGTGACCTGAATCCGCGCGACAGCACCGCGTGCCCGGCGGCCGACCAGCCCAACCATCCGGTGTACGCGACGACATCGCCGGGCTGGGCGCCCGACCTGGTCACCGGATCGTGGTTGCGCAGATCGCCGAGCGCGGTGATCGCGAGGGTGATCGTCTCGCCCCGTACGACGTCGCCGCCGACCACCGCGGCGCCCGCGACCTGGCACTCGTCGCGGATGCCGTCCATCAGCTCGGTGGGCCAGGTGACGGGGAGTTCGGCCGGGACGACCAGGCCGAGCAGCAGCGCGGTCGGGACCGCCCCCATCGCCGCGATGTCGGCGAGATTCTGTGCGGCGGCCTTCCTTCCCACGTCGTACGCGGTCGACCAGTCGCGGCGGAAGTGCCGCCCTTCAAGGAGGATGTCTGTACTCGCCACGACCCTGCGGTCGGGTGCGGCCACCACCGCGGCGTCGTCGCCCGGCCCGAGCCGGACCGCCGGGGTGGTGGTGAGCCGGGAAGTGAGCTCCCTGATGAGTCCGAACTCCCCCAACTCGCCCACGGTGCCCTTCACCGAGTCCCACCTCTCGTCGTGCGGCCGGCAGATCCGGCCGGCCTGCTTGTCCGGCCGGGGTTCCGGCCCCCCGCGTCGGCTGCGTGCCCGCGGTCGCGGACCGCCATCGCTCTCGGTCCGTTCGACCCGTACGTCAACTTCACCGCTCCGTGCGTCACGCCGCCGGTGCCGCCGTACGCGCAGGTCTCCCCGCGGCACTGGGTGACGCGATACCGTGGCGTCCCTTCTTCCCACAAGATCCTCGTGGCCGCCCTGGAGGTTCCGTGGTACAGGCGTACATCCTTATTCAGACCGAGGTGGGCAAGGCGACGATCGTCGCCGAGACCATCGCGAAGATCCCTGGAGTGATACATGCCGAGGACGTCACCGGTCCCTACGACGTGATCGTGCGTGCGCAGTCCGACACCGTGGACGACCTCGGTCGCATGGTGGTCGCCAAAGTCCAGCAAGTGGACGGGATCACCCGCACCCTGACCTGCCCGGTCGTGCACCTGTAGCCCCCGTCTACGCTTGGCCGGTGACCCTTCCGCTGCGCAGGCTATCCGGCCCCCGGTTCCCCCGCCTGCCCGCCGTCCTCGTGCTCGCCGTGACAGTCGGCTGCTCCTCCACGGACGCCCCGGCATCCGTCCCGGTTCCCGGCCCCCCGGCGGAGGAGACGGCTTTCTGCCGCGCACTGGACAAGGAACTGCCGAAGACCGTCGACGGGCACGACCGGAGTGATCCGGAGCCGGATTCCGCGCTGACCGCCGGGTGGGGAGACGCCGCGATCGTACTGCGCTGCGGCGTCCCCCGGCCCGAGCGGATGAGCGACCCCCAGGCGAAGGGGGTGGAGGTGGACGGCGTCAACTGGATGCTGGAGGAGCGGGATTCGGGGCCCCGGTTCACCACCACGTACCGCAAGACGTACGTCGAGGTCACCCTCGGCGAGCAGTACCTGCACGACATCGGTCCGCTCTCGGACTTCGCGGCACCGGTCGCCGACACGGTCCCGCCCAGCCTCTAGCCGCCGGGGCCCACCCGTGGCGTACGGTCCCGCGGAGCCCGAGCCGGACCGAAGCCTCAGCGCAGTCCGGTCGGACGGCGCAGCGCCGCCTGGATCAGCCGGTCGACCAGTTCCGCGTAGCCGACGCCGCTCTCCTGCCACATCCGCGGGTACATCGAGATCGGCGTGAAGCCCGGCATGGTGTTGATCTCGTTGATGACGAACCCGCCGTCCTCCGTAAGGAAGAAGTCCGCGCGGACGAGTCCCTCGCAGGACACGGCGTCGTACGCCTCGACGGCGAGGCGCTGGACCTCCGCCGTCTGCTCCTCCGTAAGAGGCGCGGGCACCAGGCCGGCGGCGGCGTCGATGTACTTGGCCTCGAAGTCGTAGAACTCGTGCGAGGTTACGGGCGGGATCTCGGCGGGCACGCTCGCGCGCGGCCCGTCCTCGAACTCCAGCACCCCGCACTCGATCTCCCGGCCCCGCAGCAGCGACTCGACCAGGATCTTCGGGTCGTGGCGCTGCGCCTCCTCGATCGCGTCCTCCAGGCTTTCGAGGGCGTCGACCTTGGTGATGCCCATGGACGACCCGGCGCGTGCGGGCTTCACGAAGACCGGCCAGCCGTGCTCGGCGGCGAAGTCCACGATCTTCTTCCGGGCGCCGGAAGGATCCTGCTGCCACTCGCGCGGGCGGATCACCTCGTACGGCCCGACGGGCAGCCCGTACGAGAGGAACACCCGCTTCATGTACTCCTTGTCCTGGCCGACGGCGGACGCCAGAACGCCCGCGCCGACATACGGGACGCCGGAGAGCTCCAACAGCCCCTGGAGGGTGCCGTCCTCGCCGTACGGGCCGTGCAGCACCGGGAAGACCACGTCGACCTCGCCCAGTGCCTTCGGCACGGATCCCTGCTCGCTGTAGACGACCTCGCGGTTGCCGGGGTCGACGGAGAGGACGACGCCGCCCTCCGTGGACTCGGCCAGTTCCTCGACGCTCGGCAGCCGGCGGTCGGCGATGGCCATGCGGTCGGGTTCGTCGGCGGTGAGCGCCCAGCGTCCGTCGGTGGTGATGCCGATCGGGAGCACGTCGTACTTCGTACGGTCGATGGACCGCAGTACGGCGCCGGCCGTGACCACCGAGATGGCGTGCTCGGAGCTCCGGCCGCCGAAGACGACCGCCACACGCGGCTTGCGGAGCTGCTGCTCAGGGCTCTGGGGGAGGTTCTCGCTGCTCATATCGCGATGAGGTTACCCGCTGACCGGCGCGGAGTCAGCGGCGTTCGGGCTTGGCGCTGCGCGCCATCAGCTCCTTCACCGCGACGAGCGGGGGCTTCCCCTCGTGGACGATGCTCACGACCGTTTCGGTGATCGGCATGTCGACATCGTGCCGCCGGGCCAGATCGAGCACCGACTGGCAGGACTTGACGCCCTCCGCGGTCTGGGTGCTCGCCGCGATCGTCTCCTCCAGCGTCATGCCGCGTCCGAGGTTGGTACCGAAGGTGTGGTTCCGGGAGAGGGGCGAGGAACACGTCGCGATCAGATCGCCCATTCCGGCGAGTCCGGAGAAAGTGTGCGGGTCGGCGCCCATCGCCAGCCCCAGGCGAGTGGTCTCGGCGAGGCCGCGCGTCATCAGCGACGCCTTGGTGTTGTCGCCGAGTCCCATGCCGTCGGCGATGCCGACGGCGAGCCCGATGACGTTCTTGACCGCCCCGCCGAGTTCACAGCCGACCACGTCGGTGTTGGTGTACGGACGGAAGTACGGCGTGTGGCAGGCCGCCTGGAGCCGGGTGGCGACGGCCTCGTCGGTGCACGCCACGACGGCGGCGGCGGGCTGCCTGGCGGCGATCTCGCCGGCGAGGTTGGGGCCGGTGAGGACGGCGACCCGGTCGGCCGGTGCCTGGGCCACTTCGCCGATCACCTCGCTCATGCGCTTGGCGGTGCCCAGTTCGACGCCCTTCATCAGGGAGACGAGAACGGTGTCCCGGGGCAGCGACGAGGCCCATGCGGCGAGATTGGCGCGCAGCGTCTGCGAGGGGATGGTGATGACGGTGAACTCGGCGTCCCTGGCGGCCTCGGCCGGGTCGGTGGTGGCCCGTACCGAGGAGGGCAGTTCGGCGCCCGGCAGATACTCCGGGTTGGAGCGGGTGTTGTTGACAGCGTCGACGACCTCGGGGCGACGGGCCCAGAGCGTCACCTCGCATCCCGCGTCGGCGAGAATCATGGCGAACGCCGTTCCCCACGATCCCGTCCCGAAGACCGCGACGCGCGTCACTGCAACCCCTCTTCCGCGGCCTTGCGCCGCTTCTCTTCCAGAACCTTGCGGTGGTCGTACGGTGCGGCGGGCACCGGCTCGCCGCGTACCTCGGCGAGCAGTTCGGTGATGGCGGCCATGATGACCTCGGTGACCTCACGGAGGATTTCGGGCGTCGGCTCCATGCCGTAGAAACGGGAGAGGTCGATCGCCGAGCCCGCCTTCACGCGCAGCGTCGGACGCGAGAGGAAGCGGGACTTCTCCACCTTGGCGTACGGCGGGACCACCAGATTGGCGCCCCACTGCGCGACGGGAATGACCGGCGCCTTCGTAAGGAGGGCGACGCGCGCCGCACCGGTCTTGCCGGTCATCGGCCACATCTGCGGGTCGCGGGTGAGGGTGCCTTCGGGATAGAAGGCGACGCATTCCCCGCGCTCGATGGCGTTCACGGCGGCCCGGAATGCGTCCAGGGCGTTGGAGCTCTCGCGATAGACGGGAATCTGTCCGGTGCCGCGGAGCATCATGCCGACGAAAGGCACGTCGAAGAGGGCTGCCTTGGCGAGCAGTCGCGGCACCCGGCCGCTGTTGTACTGGAAGTGTCCGTAGGAGAGAGGATCCAGGGCCGAGTTGTGGTTCACCACGGTGATGAATCCGTCGCGCGCCGGAATGTGTTCCATCCCCCGCCAGTCCCGCTTGAAAAGAACGATCAACGGCGGTTTCGCGATGACCGCTGCCAGGCGGTACCAGAAGCCGATTCTGGGGCGGGACACTCGGACACCTTTCTCTGTGGCCTGGCTTGGGCCGGCCCTGGCTGCCGGGGGTCGGGTGTCGCCCCGGGTCTCTGCCCTGTCGTGAACACCGTACGCCCCGGTCCGCGGACCGGATCTGCGGGCTCCGTTCCCCATTTCGGCGGCACGGTGGGCCCTCCACCGCGCCGTGCGGCGCGATCGGGCCACAATAGAGGGCCGAACGCGTAAGGACGGAGAGCTCGCCACGAACACCGACCCGACGGCCGCCTGGTCCCTGGTGGTCCCACTGAAGCCGCTCGTGGTGGCCAAGAGCAGGCTCGCCGTGTCGACGGGCGATCTGCTGCGGCCCCAGTTGGCGCTGGCGTTCGCCCAGGACACCGTCGCCGCCGCGCTCGCCTGCCCCGTCGTACGCGACGTGGTGGTTGTCACCGACGATCCGCTGGCCGCGGCCGAACTGACGGCCCTGGGCGCGCGCGCCGTCCCCGACAGTCCGGCGGCCGGGCTCAACGCGGCCTTGGCGCACGGCGCGCGGGCGGTCAGGGCGGACAGGCCACGGGCGGCCGTCGCGGCTCTCAACGCCGATCTGCCGGCGCTGCGGCCGGCCGAACTGGCGAGGGTACTCACCGCCGCCGGGGATTTTCCGCGCGCATTTCTCGCGGACGCCGCCGAAATCGGCACGACTTTGCTGGCCGCATGTGCCGGGTCGGAATTGAATCCGGCATTCGGCGGGGCTTCGCGGCACCGGCATTTGTCCACGGGCGCCATGGAAATTGTCCTGGCCGGTGTGGATTCCGTACGGCGGGATGTCGATACCGGAGAGGATCTGCTGGCCGCCGCCGCGCTGGGGCTGGGCCCGTACACGGCGCGGCACCACGCGGCCCCCGCCCCGGCGGCGGGCGGCGCGGCGGGCGATGTCCGCGGCCCGGTCCGCGACCCCGTCTGCGGGGCGCGGCCGGGGTGCTGACCGATACGCTGGCGGGCATGCAGGCGACCGCGTACACCTTCGAATCCGAGACCCGCAGCGGCAGTGTGCTGCTCGACGACGGGACCCCGGTGGAATTCGACACCGCGGCGTTCGACGCGGGCGGCCTGCGGCTGCTGCGGCCGGGCCAGCGGGTCCGTATCGAACGCGAGGGCGGGAACAGCGGGAACATCACCCTGGTGACGCTCCAGACGTTCTGAGCGCCGCCACAACGCCGCGGGCCGGGCTCCCCGAGGGGAGCCCGGCCCGGCGCGTGAGTGGCCCTACGACCTTGTGCCGCTTACTTGTTCCTCGCGGTGGTCTTCTTGGCGGTGGTCGTGCGCGAGGCCACCTTTCGGGCGGGCGCCTTCTTGGCGGTCGCCTTCTTGGCCGGCGCGGTCTTCTTCGCCGTGGCCTTCTTGGCCGTGCTCGTCTTCTTGGCGGTCGACTTCTTGGCCGCCGCGGTCTTCTTCGTCGCCGTCTTCTTGGCGGCCGAGGTCTTCTTGGCCGCCCTCTTGGCGGTACCCCCGACCGCGGTCTTCCTGGCGGCGGCCTTCTTCGCCGTCGCCTTCTTGGCGGTGGCCTTCTTGGCCGCGGCCTTGGCGGTCGTACGGGTGGAAGAACCGCCCGAGAGGCTGCCCTTGGGGGCCTTCTTGACCGCCACGTCGTTCTTGGGGAGCTTCTTGGAGCCGCTCACCAGGTCCTTGAAGCCCTGTCCCGCGCGGAAACGCGGCACCGACGTCTTCTTGACCCGGACCCGCTCACCCGTCTGCGGGTTACGCGCGTAACGGGCCGGGCGGTCGACCTTCTCGAACGAACCGAAGCCGGTGACGGAGACCCTCTCACCCGCGACGACGGCGCGGACAACAGCGTCCAGTACCGCGTCGACCGCGTCGGCCGCCTGCTGGCGACCGCCGACCTTGTCCGCAATTGCTTCTACGAGCTGCGCCTTGTTCACGTCTTCCCCTTCGGAGACATTGCCAGAACGAAAGTGTTCAAGCTTTTCCGCACGTTAGGCAGATATATACCGCAAATCAAACACGAAACGGGCTAATCACCCTAGTGCCGCAACGAAGTCGACCCCGCGGAGTTCCGCGGCTTCAGTCGCCTTCCGGGAATCGACCCTCGTCGAGGTCCTTCATCAAACGGTCCAGACGACGTGCCGCGTCTAAGAGATCGTGTTTGGCCGCGGCCGTGATGACCAGCAGCTTCCGGGTCAGCGCCATCCGTACGCCCTCCGGGACTTGCAGTGCGCGCACCCTTGTGTGCGCTTCCTTGAGTCGGTCCGCGACCACTCCGTAAAGCTCGAGTTGACTGTCGCGTTCCATGCACCGATTGTGCCATCTGGGGCGAGTTGTCGCCCGACGGGGTCTCAACAAGGCACTGCGCCCCCTACCCGGAGGCAGGGGGCGCAAGCAGGTAAAAGCGCTGATCAGACGGCAATTGTGCGCGGTTTGAAGGACGGTCGGGAGGCCTCGTACGTAACGATGTCCGCTTCGTTCTTCAGGGTGAGACCGATGTCGTCGAGACCGTTCAGCAGGCGCCAGCGGGCATTCTCGTCCAGCTCGAAATCGGCTGTCACCGTGGCGCCGTCGGGGCCCTCGGCGCGTACCTGACGCGCTTCGAGGTCCACCGTCACCGTCGCGGTCGGGTGCGCCTCGGTCAGTTCCCAGAGGTGGTCGACGACGCGCTGCTCCAGAACGACTGTCAGCAGGCCGTTCTTGAGGGAGTTGCCGCGGAAGATGTCGGCGAACCGGGAGGAGATGACGGCGCGGAAACCGAAGTTCTGCAGCGCCCACACGGCGTGTTCGCGTGAGGAGCCGGTGCCGAAGTCGGGGCCGGCGACCAGCACCGAGGCGCCCTGCCGCTCGGGCTGGTTGAGAACGAAGGCCGGGTCCTTGCGCCATGCCTCGAAGAGTCCGTCCTCGAAGCCGTCACGCGTGACCTTCTTCAGCCAGTGCGCCGGAATGATCTGGTCGGTGTCGACGTTGCCGCGGCGCAGCGGGACGGCCCGGCCGGTGTGTGTGGTGAAAGCTTCCATGACCGCTCAGGCCTCCACGGGGGTGCGGGTGTCGGACAGGTCGGCGGGCGAGGCGAGGTGGCCCAGGACGGCGGTGGCCGCGGCCACCTGCGGCGAGACGAGATGGGTCCGGCCGCCCTTGCCCTGCCTGCCCTCGAAGTTGCGGTTCGAGGTCGACGCGGAACGCTCGCCGGGCGCGAGTTGGTCGGGGTTCATGCCCAGACACATCGAACAGCCCGCGTGCCGCCACTCGGCGCCCGCGCCGGTGAAGACCTTGTCCAGGCCCTCGGAGACCGCCTGGAGCGCGACCCGTACGGAGCCGGGGACCACCAGCATCCGTACGCCGTCGGCGACTTTGCGGCCGTCCAGGATCGAGGCCGCCGAGCGCAGGTCCTCGATGCGGCCGTTGGTACAGGAACCTACGAAGACGGTGTCCACCTTGATGTCCCGCAGCGCCTGGCCCGCGGTCAACCCCATGTACTCCAGGGCCTTTTCGGCGGCGAGCCGCTCCGAAGCGTCCTCGTACGAAGCGGGGTCGGGGACGTGCGTCGACAGCGGCGCGCCCTGGCCGGGGTTGGTGCCCCAGGTGACGAACGGGGCCAGTTCGGTGGCGTCGATGAAGACCTCGGCGTCGAAGACGGCGTCGTCGTCGGTGCGCAGCGTCCGCCAGTACTCGACGGCGGCGTCCCAGTCGGCCCCGTCGGGGGCGTGGTCGCGGCCCCGGAGGTAGTCGAAGGTGATCTGGTCCGGGGCGATCATGCCCGCCCTGGCGCCGGCCTCGATCGACATGTTGCAGATGGTCATGCGGGCTTCCATCGAGAGCTTCTCGATGGCGGAGCCGCGGTATTCGAGAACGTAACCCTGGCCGCCGCCGGTGCCGATCCGGGCGATGACGGCGAGGATCAGGTCCTTGGCCGTGACGTCGGCGGGCAGTTCGCCCTCGACGGTGATGGCCATGGTGCGGGGGCGGGCCAGCGGCAGCGTCTGGGTGGCCAGGACGTGCTCGACCTGGCTGGTGCCGATGCCGAAGGCGAGCGCGCCGAAGGCGCCGTGGGTGGAGGTGTGGCTGTCGCCGCACACGACGGTGGTGCCGGGCTGGGTCAGTCCCAGCTGCGGGCCCACGACATGGACGACACCCTGCTCGACGTCGCCCAGCGGGTGCAGCCGTACACCGAAGTCGGCGCAGTTCTTGCGCAGCGTCTCCAGCTGGATACGGGAAACCGGGTCGGCGATCGGCTTGTCGATGTCGATCGTCGGGGTGTTGTGGTCCTCGGTCGCGATGGTGAGGTCGAGCCGCCGCACCTGTCGGCCGTTCTGGCGCAGGCCGTCGAAGGCCTGCGGGCTGGTGACCTCGTGCAGCAGGTGCAGATCGATGAAGAGAAGGTCGGGCTCGCCCTCGGCGCGCCGGACGACATGGTCGTCCCAGACCTTCTCCGCGAGTGTCCTACCCATCGCTTTCCCTTCGGCCGGCGGCGCCGCCGGCAGTCCTGGAGATATGTGGGCCCACGCCGGTGTCCCCCCGTGCCCGCGTCGGCCGCGGACCCGGTTCGTGTGAGGGCCCGTGCGTACAGGTTGGCAAGTTCCCCGGAAAATTGAACTTGCGTTTCACAGAGTGAGACGTGAGTATCGTTGCATGGACAACTCTAGCGGCGTCGGCGTTCTCGACAAGGCGGCTCTGGTACTGAGCGCTCTGGAGTCCGGCCCGGCCACCCTCGCCGGGCTGGTCGCTGCGACCGGGCTCGCACGGCCCACGGCCCACCGGCTGGCCGTGGCCCTGGAACACCACCGGATGGTGGCGAGGGACATGCAGGGCCGGTTCATCCTGGGCCCGCGCCTCGCCGAGCTGGCGGCGGCGGCCGGCGAGGACCGCCTGCTGGCGACGGCCGGACCGGTGCTCACACATCTGCGGGACGTGACGGGGGAGAGCGCGCAGCTCTACCGGCGCCAGGGCGACATGCGGATCTGTGTGGCCGCCGCCGAGCGCCTGTCCGGACTTCGGGACACGGTGCCGGTCGGCTCCACGCTCACGATGAAGGCGGGCTCGTCCGCGCAGATCCTGATGGCCTGGGAGGAGCCGGAGCGGCTGCACCGCGGCCTTCAGGGGGCGCGGTTCACGGCGACCGCGCTCTCAGGCGTACGTCGGCGGGGCTGGGCCCAGTCGATCGGTGAGCGCGAGCCGGGCGTCGCCTCGGTCTCGGCGCCGGTGCGCGGGCCGTCGAACCGGGTCGTCGCGGCGGTCTCGGTGTCCGGTCCGATCGAGCGGTTGAGCCGGCACCCGGGGCGGATGCACGCCCAGGCGATCATCGACGCGGCCGGGCGGCTGTCGGAGGCGCTGCGGCGTACCAGCTGATCGACCGCGCGCGGGCGCCGTGGCGGTGGCCGGCTCCGGCCCGTGCCCGCGCCGCGGACTCCCCAACTCCGGCCCCGTGTTCGGGGAGTTGGCGGAGCTGGAGAGTTCACGGCGTCGATGCTCACGCACCGAGGCGGTGATGCTCACGCACCGAGGCGGTCGGCCGCCCGTTCCCCGCGGCGGCCCACCGGGACGACCTCCGTGGCCGCGCCGAGGCCGAACGCCGGCATGTTGATGTAGACGCTCTCGTACGAGCCCGCCGGGACGACATACGTCTCGTGCCAGAAGCCCACCTTGCCCTTGCCGGCGCGCAGCCGCCGGTTGAACTCCGCCCAGGCGGGGCGGTGCTGCCCGTCCCGCGCGGAGGCGTAGGCGAACAGCTTCTCCTTCGAGTCCCAGTACTGGACGACGTACAGCACCCGGGGGAAGCCCAGCAGCGACTGGAAGCCGATCAGCCCGCTGCCCTTGTCCCGCGACAGCTC
Source organism: Streptomyces sp. NPDC051217 (assembly GCF_044455465.1). Lineage (NCBI taxonomy): Bacteria > Bacillati > Actinomycetota > Actinomycetes > Kitasatosporales > Streptomycetaceae > Streptomyces > Streptomyces sp. NPDC051217. The sequence goes on along the minus strand of NZ_JBITEV010000009.1, from coordinate 206,878 downwards.
CTTGAGCATCTTCGGCATGGCCGTGAACACCGGCCACCAGCTGCGCAGGGCACGGAAGTTGTTGACGCGCATCCCGATGAGGAAGACGACGACGTCGCCCTTCGCGTCCGCGGTCATCCGGCCGTCGATCAGTTCTGTACGCATGACGATCCCCCTTTGATTCCGGTTGCTACCGGCTGGTTCCGGCCGCGCGGCGGCGGCCTACGGACGGCCTCTCATTGGAGAGTGCCACTATCCATGATTAGATAGTTACACTCCCCAACGGAAGGTGCAAGCGGTATGCGCATGGCGGAGCTGAGCGAGCGCAGTGGGGTCCCCACCGCCACGATCAAGTACTACCTGCGGGAGGGGCTGCTCAGACCTGGCCACCGGGTCACCGCCACGCAGTCCGCGTACGACGACGAGCACCTGCGGCGGCTACGACTCGTCCGCGCGCTGATCCAGGTGGGCCGGATGCCGGTCGCAACCGCGCGCGAGGTCCTCACAGCCATCGAGGACGAGTCCATCGACCACCACACGCGCCTGGGCTCCGCGATCCGGGCGCTGCCCAACGACGGGGCGCTGGACGCCGCCTTCGACGCCGGCGAACTGGACGAGGAGACGGAGTCCGCGCGGCGCCGGGCGGACGAGCTGTTCGAGGAGCTGGGGTGGACGCACGCACTGGCGGCGGGCGCCGCGGAGTCCGCGTACCGCGTCCTGGTCGGCGCGATCGCCGGGCTGTCCAGGACCGGCTACCCGTGCGAGCCGGCGGACCTGCTGCCGTACGGGCGGCTCGCGGACCAACTCGGCGTCACCGACATCGACATGGTGGAGCGGTACGGGGACCCGTACGAGCAGGTGGAGGCGGCGGTGGCGCTCACCGTGCTGTACGAGCCGGTGCTGCTCAGCCTGCGCCGGCTGGCGGAGGCTGAGGAGTCCAACCGGCGCTTCAGCTCCCGGAATTGAGCGACTCGCACGGGAACGCGGGGCGGAGACAGCGAAAAGGCCCTCCGCTGTCGCGGAGGGCCTCGTCGTCACGTACCCCCGACCGGATTCGAACCGGCGCTACCGCCTTGAGAGGGCGGCGTGCTAGGCCGCTACACAACGGGGGCCAGCAGGTGAAGCGTTGAGCTGGGCTACCAGGACTCGAACCTAGAACAACGGAACCAGAAACCGTCGTGTTGCCAATTACACCATAGCCCAAGGGTGGTTCAGCCTTGCGTTCTGCGTACCCCCGACCGGATTCGAACCGGCGCTACCGCCTTGAGAGGGCGGCGTGCTAGGCCGCTACACAACGGGGGCCCTAGCGATCCTGCATCGACGTGTCCGGGTGCGACCCGAAGAAATCGGAGAGAAGGATCTGTACCCCCGACCGGATTCGAACCGGCGCTACCGCCTTGAGAGGGCGGCGTGCTAGGCCGCTACACAACGGGGGCGTTGCAGAAGAACTCTGCGCTGGGCTACCAGGACTCGAACCTAGACTAACGGAACCAGAAACCGTCGTGCTGCCAATTACACCATAGCCCACCAAAACTCAACCCCCGATATGGGGGTTTTGTTTGGGTTTTGCGCCTTCCGGCCAGACCTTGCGGTCTCTGGGGTGGCGCAGGAAGAACATTACCCGATGCGGGACGGCGCTCCAAAACGAGTATCACCGCGCAGCAGAGCGGGAAGGCGGTCCAGATCGGTGATGGTCACGAGCTCGGGGCGGCCGCCGAGCCGCCCCCGGTCGAGCCAGACTCCGGCCAGTCCGGCGGCGATGGCGCCGCCGGCGTCGATGTCCGGTTCGTTCCCCACGTAGGCGACCTCGGAGGGGTCGAGTTCCAGGGCGTCGCAGGCCGCGTGGAAGGCGGCGGCGTCGGGCTTGGAGACGCCCAGCTCGGCGGCGCACAGGACGGTCTCGAAGTAGTCCCGTACGCCGAGGGTGCGGAGCTTGCGGTCCTGGTTGTGGATGCTCGAATTGGACAGGACGGCCTGGCGGTAGTCGGGGGCCAGTGAGTCCAGTGCGGCGAGAGCGTCGGGGAAGAGCTTCCAGGCGGACTCGTAGTGCGCGACGTAGCGGTCGAACCAGGCGTCGGCGTCGGCGTCGCCGAGCGCCTGCGTACCGAGGAACTGCCGGACGCGGTCGCGGCGCTGTCCTTGGAAGGTGGTCTCGCCGTCGGCGAACCGCAGCCACTGGATGTCGGTGATCTCGCGCCACTGCGCGAGGGCGCGCTCCGCGGTGCCGAAGCGGCCGGCGAGCCCTTCGGCCACGAGATGCAGCCGCATACCGGCGCGGTCGGCGCTGGTGTAGTCGAAGAGGGTGTCGTCGATGTCCCAGACGACGGCGCGGATCGGCATACCCCGAAGGTACCGGCGCCGGCTCGGTCGGCGAAGGGGTGGCGCCCCTGTCGGTCACCACCCCTTGTGCCGTACGCGCGCAGTCGCTACGCCCCGAGCTTCGCCAGCGCCGCGTCGATGCGGCGCAGTGTGCGGTCCTTGCCCAGGATCTCCAGGGACTCGAACAGCGGCAGGCCCACCGTGCGGCCCGTGACCGCCACGCGGACCGGGGCCTGGGCCTTGCCGAGCTTGAGGCCGTGCTCCTCGCCGGCCGCGAGGACCGCGTTCTTCAGGGAATCGGCGCTCGACCAGTCCGCGTCCGCCAGCTTCGCGCGGGCCGTGGTGAGCAGCGCCGTCGGCTCGCCCTTCATCGCCTTCGCCCAGGACGCCTCGTCCTCGATCGGCTCGTCGAGGAACAGGAAGTCCACGTTGGCCGTGATGTCGGAGAGCACCGTCACGCGGGTCTGCGCGTACGGGGCGATCGCCTCGAAGGCCGCCTGGTCGAAGTCCTCCGGCGCCCAGTTGGCGTACGGGGCCCGCAGCCAGGGCGCGCAGGCCTCCATGAAGGTCTTCACGTCGAGCTGCCGGATGTGGTCGGCGTTGATCGCCTCGGCCTTCTTCAGGTCGAAGCGCGCCGGGTTGGCGTTGACGTCGGTGATCTCGAAGGCGCCGACCATCTCCTCGCGGGAGAAGACGTCCTGGTCGGCGGAGAACGACCAGCCCAGCAGGGAAAGGTAGTTGAGCAGCCCGTCGGGCAGGAAGCCGCGCTCGCGGTAGAGGTTGAGCGAGGCCTGCGGGTCGCGCTTGGAGAGCTTCTTGTTGCCCTCGCCCATCACATACGGCAGGTGCCCGAACTGCGGCACGAAGTGGGTGACGCCCAGCCCCATCAGCGCCTGGTAGAGCGCGATCTGACGGGGTGTGGAGGAGAGCAGGTCCTCACCGCGCAGGACGTGGGTGATCTCCATCAGCGCGTCGTCGACCGGGTTGACGAGGGTGTAGAGGGGCGCCCCGTTGGCGCGGACGATGCCGTAGTCGGGCACGTTCTCCGGTGTGAAGGTCAGCTCTCCGCGGACCAGGTCGGTGAAGGTGATCGGCTCGTCGGGCATCCGGAAGCGGACGATGGAGGTGCGGCCCTCCGCCTCGTACGCCGCCTTCTGCTCGGCGCTCAGGTCGCGGCAGTGGCCGTCGTACCCGGAGGGGCGGCCCGCGGCGCGCGCGGCGTCACGGCGGGCCTCCAGCTCCTCGGTGGTGCAGTAGCAGTGGTACGCGTGGCCGGCGGCGAGCAGCTTGTCGGCGACGTCCCGGTAGATGTCCATCCGCTGCGACTGGCGGTACGGCGCGTGGTTGCCGCCCACCTCGGGGCCCTCGTCCCAGTCGAGCCCGAGCCAGCGCAGCGAGTCGAGCAGCGCCTGGTACGACTCCTCGGAGTCGCGCGCGGCGTCGGTGTCCTCGATGCGCAGGACCAGGGTGCCGCCGTGGTGGCGGGCGAACGCCCAGTTGAAGAGGGCGGTGCGGACCAGGCCCACGTGGGGGTTGCCGGTCGGCGAGGGACAGAAACGTACGCGGACGGTCGCGTTAGCCACGCTTGATCACCTTGTTGGTGAGAGTGCCGATGCCTTCGATGGTGACGGCGACCTCGTCGCCGACGGTGAGGGGGCCTACCCCCGCAGGGGTGCCCGTGAGGATGACGTCGCCCGGGAGCAGCGTCATGGCCTCGGTGATGTGCACGACGAGGTCCTCGACGGAGCGGATCATGTCGCGGGTGCTGCCCAGCTGGCGCTGCTCGCCGTTGACGGTGCACTGGACGGCGAGGCCGTCACCGACAGCCGTCAGATCGATGGAGGTCTCCACCCAGGGGCCGAGCGGGCAGGAGGTGTCGAAACCCTTGGCGCGGGCCCACTGCTTCTCGCGCTGCTGGGTGTCGCGCGCGGTGATGTCGTTCGCGCAGGTGAACCCGAGGATCACGTCCTTGACGCGCTCGCGCGGGACCTCGCGGCACATGCGGCCGATGACGACGGCCAGTTCGGCCTCGTACTGGACGTCCGAGGAGAACGAGGGGTACTCGACGGCGTCACCGGAACCGATCACCGACGTGGTGGGCTTGAAGAAGGTGATCGGCGCCTCGGGCACCTCGTTGCCGAGCTCCGCCGCGTGCGCCGCGTAGTTGCGGCCCACGGCCACGACCTTGTTGGGCAGCACGGGCGGGAGCAGCCTGACCTTGCTCAGCGGGACCTTGGTGCCGGAGAGCTCGAAGTCGGCGTACGGAATGCCCTTGATGATGTCGAGGACGAGGCCGGCGGCCTTACCGCCGGTGCCGTCCTCCTCGACCGCGCCGAAGGCGACATTGCCGTCGATGGAGAATCTGGCGATGCGCACGGGTTGCTGTCGCCCCTCACTTTGCTGCTGGCTGACTTAACGGAGACTGACGTCCCAGGTTAGGCCCTGGCGCGGTGGGGGCGGCGGCCGACGCGGTGCGTGGCCGCCGTGGGGCGTGCCCTACTGTGCGACGGGGGCGTCGATCAGCGTCGTACGCCGCGGGTTGGCCGTGCGGAGCGGCAGGTCGACGGAGTGTTCCGGCTGGACGGGCGGGAGGAGTTCCCCGGCGTCGTCGAGGTTCGCCAGCGTCGTGCGACGGGGGTTGGCGGTGTTGCGGAAGAGCTTCGTCATCTTCATCGGTTGTTTCAGACCTTGTCGGGTACGGGTGCTCAGGAGCGCCGGTTGTCGAATGTGCCATCTCTGTAAAGCGTCAGGCTAAACACGTGATTCCCCGCGAAAGCCCGGAGGCAGCAGCGATCTCCATGTGAGTTTGCTCACGACCTGCCGGGCAATTCACCCATCAGGGACAGTGGTCGAGACCGGTGGAAACGGACATTGCGCTATCGAACCCACCATTCCGCTCCTGATCATCAGGACTGGGGCACCCCCCGCCCACACGGGACTCGTTCCGGGAAGTCCGTTTCCTCCCCGAACACCTTCTACCGATCGTCACGCGTCACTCACAACCTGTCACGCAGGTCACAGCCAGGTACGCGGCCCTTGTTGGAGATCCTGCTCTGTGCTGAAATTCCACGCACCGCCGCGGGTTCTTCAGGACGGCGCGTAAGGGCGCGACGCGGCGCCGAGTGGCATGCGGGGAAGGGGAGCATCGCCGGTCACTCAACGACCACCTTGGAGCGCACTCTGCGCTCCACGACGCCGACACCGTTCCGCCGTTCTGCGGGGGGACGCCTGGTCCAGAGGTTGCGACGCTAGTGCAGGGACGTTTCAAGAGGGATAGCAGCGCTGCGGCGGAGCAGGAGCCCCGCGGCGGAACCGACCGCGGCTCCTCGGCCCAGCACACCCAGAACCCGGGCCCGGGTTCGGCCGGCGAGGGTGCTGATCGGGGTGCCCAGCCCGGTGCGGCGCCCGGTGGCGATGCCACGGACACCACGCCCAGGCCGGCGTCGACGGACGCGGGTTCGCGAATAGCGCTGCGCAACTGGCGGATCAGCACCCGTCTGGTGGCACTGCTCACCCTGCCGGTGGTCGCGGCCACCACGCTGGGCGGACTCCGTATCAACGAGTCCATGAACGACATGGAGCAGCTGGAGCACATGCAGCTGCTGACCAAGATGACCAAGGAGGCGACCAGCCTCGCCGCCGCGCTCCAGGCGGAACGTGACGAGTCGGCAGGTCCGCTCACCAACGGCGCGAACCCCAGCGACTTCAAGGTCCAGGACCGTCGCACGAAGACGGACCGGGCCAAGAAGGCCTTCCTCGGCGCCACCGTGGACATCGGGAACACCGACGGCGACCAGGCGCTGGAGTCGATCCGCGCCAACGTCAGCCAGATCGCGACCCAGGTCAACAAGATCCAGGAAATCCGCAAGGACGCGTACGACACGGACACCACGCACTCCCTGACGGTCGACGCCTACAGCGGTCTCATCGACTCGCTGCTGAGCCTCTCTCAGGACATGGCGCAGGCCACCAGCAACCCGGACATGATCAAGCGGACCCGCGCCCTGGCGGCCTTCTCCTCCGCCAAGGAGTACGCGTCGATCCAGCGCGCGATCATCGCCTCCGCGCTCCCCGCCGACCCGAAGCAGAAGGGCGATCTCAACGAGAACGACCGGCTCTACGGTCTGGCTGCGGCCACCAAGGGCGACAACGCCCTCGCCTCCTTCGACGCCCTGTACGAGTCGATGGGCGGCAACGCCGAGGAGCTGACGGCGCCGCTCAGCGGCAAGGGCAACCCCGAGATCAACGCGGCCGACGAGTACGCGCAGCGGGTTCTCGGCATCGACGGCGGTCTGGAGGGGCGGCCGAACCGCTCGTACCTGGACTGGACCGACCAGGCGTCCGCCAAGATCAACGCGATGAACATCATCGAGCAGACGCTGCTCGGTGAGATGGAGAACAAGGCGCGCCAGCTGAAGGAGAAGTCCCAGCAGGACGCGCTCATCAACGGTGCGCTGATCCTCGTCGTCCTCGGCGTCTCGCTGGTCGGCGCCTTCGTCGTCGCCCGCTCCATGATCCGCTCGCTGCGGCGCCTCCAGGAGACGGCCACCAAGGTCGCCCAGGACCGGCTGCCCGAGCTGGTCAAGCAGCTCTCCGAGGCCGACCCGCAGGACGTGGACACCTCCGTCGAGTCGGTCGGTGTCCACTCCAGGGACGAGATCGGAAAGGTCGCCGCGGCCTTCGACGACGTGCACCGCGAGGCCGTCCGACTGGCCGCCGAGCAGGCGCTGCTGCGAGGCAACGTCAACGCGATGTTCACCAACCTCTCGCGCCGCAGCCAGGGCCTGATCCAGCGTCAGCTGTCGCTGATCTCCGAGCTCGAATCCCGTGAGGCCGACCCGGACCAGCTGTCCTCGCTCTTCAAGCTGGACCACCTCGCGACCCGTATGCGCCGTAACGGTGAGAACCTGCTGGTCCTCGCCGGTGAGGAGCCGGGCCGCCGCTGGACGCGCCCCGTCCCGCTGGTCGACGTGCTCCGTGCCGCGGCCTCCGAGGTGGAGCAGTACGAGCGGATCGAACTGGCCTCGGTGCCCACGACCGAGGTCGCCGGCCGCGTCGTCAACGACCTCGTGCACCTGCTCGCCGAGCTGCTGGAGAACGCGACATCGTTCTCCTCGCCGCAGACCAAGGTCCGCGTCACCGGTCACGCGCTGCCCGACGGGCGTGTGCTCGTCGAGATCCACGACACCGGTATCGGTCTGTCGCCGGAGGACCTGGCGGCGATCAACGAACGGCTCGCGTCGCCGCCCACCGTGGACGTCTCGGTCTCGCGCCGCATGGGTCTGTTCGTGGTCGGCCGGCTCTCCCTGCGTCACGGCATCAGGATCCAGCTGCGCCCCTCCGACTCCGGTGGCACCACCGCGCTTGTCATGCTGCCCGTCGATGTCGCCAACGGCGGCAAGAAGATGCCGCCGCGCCCCGGCGCCGGCGCGCAGAACGGTGCGGGCGGACAGTCGCCCGCCGGGCAGGGCGCCCTCGGTGGCGGCCAGCAGTCCGGCATCGCCGCCGGGCTCGCGGGCGGCGCGGCCGCCCGCGAGACGGGCGCGGCCGGAGGCGGACGTCTCGCCGGTCCGCCCTCGCGTGGCCAGGTCGGCGCCGGTACGGGGCCACGTGCCGCGCTGCCGGCCAGGAACGGGATGCAGACCGGTCTGCCCAGCAGGCCGCAGTCCGGTCCGCCGCAGGATCCGCAGCGTCAGGGTCCGGGGCAGGGGCCGGGACAGCCGAGCCTCTTCGGTACGAGCCCCCGCGAGCAGGGGGCGGGCCGTCAGGGCGCCCAGGCGGGCCCCGGCCAGCCTTCCGGTCAGGTGCCGCAGGCCGGTGGCCGGCTCGCCCGGCCCGGTCAGAGCCTCTCCAGCCCGAACGGACGTGGCGGCCCCGGCAACCGCGACCGCAACGCCTTCCCGCAGGGTGCGACGGGACCGGCCGGCGGACCGCCGCCGGTGGACCGCGGCCGTCAGCTGCCGCCGCCCGGCGGACCGCGCGCCGAGCTGCCCGGGGGCAACCCGCAGCCGCCGCAGCGCCCGCAGCGTCCCGGGACGAGTGCGACGACCACCTGGGGCACCGGGCAGCAGCCCGCGCCGCAGCGGTTCTCGCCGGACGCCCCGCGCGGCCACGAGGAGCCCGAGAACACCGGTCAGTTCGCGATGCCGCCGACGGGGCAGGGCCAAGGCCCCGGCGCCACCGCCGAGTTCGCGCGCCCCGACTTCGACGGTCCGAGGCCGGACCTGAACAGCGGCCCCGGTGGTATCGGCGGCGGCAACGGGTACGGCGACACGGGCTCCCACCCGATCCCCAACTCGGGCGACGTGAATGCCGGTTGGCAGGGCCAGGGCCAGAACCAGGGGTCCACCGAGCAGTTCCCCCGACCGGACTTCAACGCGCCCCGTCCCCCCCAGCCGACCGCCGGGCCCGGCTCCCCGAACCCCGATCTCTTCGGCCAGAACCCGCCGCCCGGACAAGGTCGTCCGGGCGCGGACCAGGGCCAGGGCCGTCCCGGCTTCGGCCAGAACGGCCCGAACGGCGCCGACTTCGGCGCACCGCGCCCGCCTGTCGGCGCGCTTCCCCAGCAGCCCCAGCCGGAGGCACTGCCCCCGGCCGGGCCGGGCGACGGCCGTACGCCGCTGTTCGACACGCTGGAGACGAACTGGTTCCACGGGCAGCAGAACGGCGGCTCCGGCCGCCCCGCGCAGCCCGAGGTGCCCGGCGTACCGGCGGCGCCCGAGCAGCAGGCGTTCCAGCCAGAGCCCTTCCAGCCCCAGTCCCCACAGGGGATGCCGGACCGGCCGGCCTCCCCTCCCCCGATGCCGCAACGGCAGCCGGCGAACGGCAACGCCAACGGCAACGGCGCCGTCACGTCCTCCTGGCGCACGTCACCCAATGACGAGCTGGTACGCCAGGCCGAGCGGGTCAAGAAGCCCGCCGCGGGCGGAATCACCACCTCAGGTCTGCCTCGGCGGGTCCCGCGTGCCAACCTGGTGCCGGGAACCGCTCAGGAGCAGAGCAACCAGACCGGTCCGCAGGTCTCGCGTTCGCCGGATGACGTACGCGGCCGGCTGACCAACCTTCGCCGGGGTATTCAGCAGGGTCGTCAGGCCGGCGGCCGAACCGCCGACAGCTCGACGACCGGCAGTTTCAACCTCGGCCCCTCTCACCAGCAGGAGCGTTAGTTGAGTCCGATGAGCCAGGCGGCGCAGAATCTGAACTGGTTGATCACCAACTTTGTGGACAACACCCCCGGGGTGTCCCACACAGTGGTCGTATCCGCCGACGGCCTGCTGCTGGCCATGTCCGAGGGTTTCCCGCGCGACCGTGCCGATCAACTCGCGGCCGTCGCGTCGGGTCTGACCTCGCTGACCGCGGGAGCCTCCCGAATCTTCGAAGGCGGGCCTGTTACCCAGACCGTCGTGGAGATGGACCGCGGATTCCTCTTCCTCATGTCCGTCTCCGACGGTTCCTCACTCGCGGTGCTCGCACACCCCGACTGCGACATCGGCCTCGTGGGCTACGAGATGGCCCTCCTGGTCGACCGGGCAGGCACGGTACTGACACCGGACCTGCGCGCCGAGCTCCAGGGGAGCCTGCTGCACTGAGGCTTCCAGGTACCGCCCACAGCGCCAACCACCGTCAGGCCGCCAAACCGGCCCCACCCCGGCCCAGTCAGACGGCACGCAGACATCTTGCTGTCACGCCCGGAGGATTCATGACCCCGCCACCCGCCTCTCACGATCCGTACGGCGCCTCAGTCGACGCGTCCTACGGACATGAGGGCGACCAGCCGTTGGTACGTCCGTACGCCATGACCGGCGGGCGGACGCGGCCGCGGTACCAGCTCGCCATCGAGGCACTGGTCAGTACGACGGCCGACCCGGCGCATCTCGCCGGGCTGCTCCCCGAGCATCAGAGGATCTGCCATCTCTGCCGCGAGGTGAAGTCCGTCGCCGAGGTGTCGGCACTGCTGTCCATGCCGCTCGGTGTGGCGCGCATCCTCGTGGCCGACCTGGCCGAGGCAGGCATGGTGGCCATCCACCAGCCGGGTAACGGAGAGGCCGGCGGCACGCCGGATGTGACACTGCTCGAAAGGGTGCTCAGTGGACTTCGCAAGCTCTAGCGGCGGAGCGGCGCGCTCGACCACCTCCGCGAAGATCGTGGTGGCGGGTGGATTCGGCGTGGGCAAGACCACGTTCGTCGGCGCCGTCTCGGAGATCAACCCGCTGCGTACCGAAGCCGTCATGACCAGCGCCTCCGCCGGCATCGACGACCTCACCCACACCGGAGACAAGACCACCACCACGGTGGCCATGGACTTCGGCCGTATCACCCTCGACCAGGACCTGATCCTGTATCTGTTCGGCACGCCCGGACAGGACCGTTTCTGGTTCATGTGGGACGACCTCGTACGCGGCGCCATCGGCGCCGTCGTCCTCGTCGACACCCGCCGTCTCGCCGACTGCTTCCCGGCCGTCGACTACTTCGAGAACTCGGGACTCCCGTTCGTCATCGCCCTCAACGGCTTCGACGGACACCAGCCCTACACCCCCGACGAAGTACGCGAAGCGCTCCAGATCGGCCCGGACGCCCCGATCATCACGACCGACGCCCGGCACCGCGCCGACGCCAAGAGCGGGCTGATCACCCTGGTCGAACACGCACTCATGGCTCGTCTCAAGTAGACGATTCCGTACGGCAGTTGCCGTACCGGCGACCGGTGTGGGCTGTGTCTTTTGACATAGCCCACACCGGTGTTCATAACGTTTCGAAAGAGAATTCACGCCGCTCGAACACCCGACGCGTTCGGCTGGTATCCCTGTGCTCACATCGCCCTCACCTTTTGGCGGCGCTCGTTCTTTATGCCCCTTTTATCTGAGGTATGGACCACTGGGAATGGCTGATTCCCACTGTTTGGAACGGGACCGCCTCACGTGCTGGAATTCGATGAACTCCCGAGTAGTGCGGACCGATACGAAAAACGGCACAACGTAGGTGCCGACGCCGAGAGGTTGTTGGTCGAGTGAGGCGTAGGAAGACGAGCTCCGCGGAGCAGGCGGCGCGGGGTAACTTCACCCCGCCGCGGCGTACAGCGGCGCCGCCTGCGGATGCGCCCGGGAAACCCCCGGTACCCGGCAGCACCAGCCGGATGTCCCCACGAAACTGGCGGGTTCCGACCCGACTGAACGCGATCCTCCTCATACCTGTGCTCGTCGGCCTCGTCATGGGCGGCTTCCAGGTCAAGGGCTCCATCGACACCTGGCAGGAGGCGCAGGACGCGGAGCGGACCGCGCTCGTCGTGCGGGCCGCGTCCGAGTACGGCCAGGCCCTGCTCAACGAGCGCGACCTCACCGCCCAGCCCCTGCTGACGAACAAGCGCGACGACGAGGTCGTCGTGGACGCCCGGGCCGCGACCGACGCCGCGAAGGCCACGTTCGACCGCGCCGTCGCGTCCATGCCCAAGGACCAGGGCCTGGAGCGCCGTCTGCGGCTCTTCCGCGCGGAAGAGCCCAAGCTGGAGACGATCCGCAAGACGGCGTACACGGCGGGCGTCGAGACGCCCGACAAGACCGGCCGCAACGGCGGTCCGGTGGCGACCGAAGAGGGTTACGTGCTGGTCCAGCACTCCCTCATGGAGTTCTCCAACGAGCTGGGTCTCGGCACCGGCAACATCACCAGCTACGGCCGTACGGTCTACGCCGTCCAGCTCGCCAAGGCCGCCACCTCGCTCCAGCGCTCCATCGGTCTGCACCTGCTGGTGCGGCCGAGCGAGAAGCCGGCGGTCAGGTCCGGCCAGTCGATCGCGTTCTCCTCGTACGCCTACCTGGAGCAGATCGCCATCGGCGAGTACGTCTCCGGCGGCACCGACGAGGACACGGCCAAGCTCCAGAAGGTCATGGCGGACAAGACCGCCGAGGGTGCGAAGAAGCTCGCGGCCGCGCGGCAGCAGGCCGCCGCCGCGGGCCAGAAGTTCATCGCCCCGCCGGCCCAGGAGGGCTCGGTGGTCGATGGCATGGTCGCCGCGATCGCCACCGGCGACACCCCCTCGCAGCTGGAGGAGCGCGGCGTCACGCCGACCGCGTGGATGGCCGCGACCACCGCCAAGTTCGACGGCTACACGATCATCGAGAAGGACCTGGTCGACAAGGCCGTCGGGGACGCCGCGCAGATCTCGGACAACGCCAGGAACGACGCGATCATCAACGGCGCGATCGTGGTGATCGCCCTGCTGGCCGCCTTCGTGCTGGCCGGCATGATGGCGCGGCAGATGAGCCGGGCCATGCGCCAGCTCCGTACGGCCGCCTTCGGCATCGCCGAGCAGCGGCTGCCGATGCTGGTCGACCAGCTCTCCCGTACCGAGCCCGGCCGCGTCGACACCCGCGTCCAGCCCATCCCGATCGACTCCAGGGACGAGATCGGCGAGGTCGCGCGGGCCTTCGACCAGGTGCACCGCGAGGCCGTCAGGCTCGCGGCCGAGCAGGCCATGCTCCGAGGCAACGTCAACGCGATCTTCACCAACCTCTCGCGGCGCAACCAGTCGTTGATCGAGGGGCAGTTGACCCTGATCACCGAGCTGGAGAACAACGAGGCCGAGCCGGAGCAGCTGGAGAACCTCTTCAAGCTGGACCACCTCGCGACCCGTATGCGCCGCAACGGCGAGAACCTGCTGGTCCTCGCCGGCGAGGAGCCGGGCCGCCGCTGGAACCAGCCGGTCCCGCTGGTCGACGTACTGCGCGCCGCGTCCTCCGAGGTGGAGTCGTACGAGCGCGTCGAGCTGTCCGGCGTGCCGGAGACCGACATCCACGGCCAGGCCGTGACGGACCTCGTGCACCTGCTGGCCGAGCTGCTGGAGAACGCCACCACGTTCTCCTCGCCGCAGACCAAGGTGCGGGTGACCGCGACCCGGCTGCCCGACGGCCGCGTGATGATCGAGATCCACGACAAGGGCATCGGCCTCACCGCCGAGGACTTCGCCGACATCAACCACAAGCTGGCCAACCCGCCCACCGTGGACGCCGCGGTCTCCCAGCGCATGGGTCTGTTCGTGGTCGGCCGGCTGGCCGACCGGCACGGCGTACGGGTGCAGTTGCGGCCCTCGGGCGAGCAGGCGGGCACCACGTCGCTGGTCATGCTCCCGGACGCGATCACCCACGGGGGCGGCGGCGAGCAGCCGGCGCCCGACGACTTCACGGTCTCCCAGATCATTCCGGAGCAGCAGACCGCGACGTTCGAGCCGGAGCCGGGGGCGTTGTCGGCGCCCATGCTGACGGCGGCCGAACTCGGCTTCGACGACTCCCGGTACGACGAGGGCGCCGGGGCCGGGGCGGCGAATCCGCGCAGTCTCGACCCGGTGAACCGTTCCCTCATGCGCGACGAGCGCCGCGCGGCGCTGGGCGGCGGCAACGTCGCCGCCCAGAACCTGCCCGGCGGCGAGCAGCCGCTCTACGGCGATCAGGTCGACGGGCAGTACCGCGAGGAGACCGACGGCCGCTACGCGCCGCAGGAGGCCGGGTACGACCAGAACGGCTACGCCTCCACAGGAGGCGCCGCCGACGGCGGAGGCGCCTACGAGGGCGCTGCGTACGACGCGTACGCCACCCCGGACGGCTACCAGACGGGCGGCGCGGACGGTTATCGGACGCCCGACGGATATCCGGCGCAGCAGGACCCGCTCGGCGGCTCCTATACGGAAGGGGCCTACGAGGCTCCGCGGCAGGACGGGGCGGGCTACGACAACCTCTTCGCCCCCCAGGCCGACCAGGGTGGCTGGAGCGACCAGAACGGCTACCAGGGCGGCTACCAGTCGGACCAGCGAGGCGAATCGGAATCCTCCGACGGCGCTGCGGCGGGCACCCAGGAGCACGTAGAATTCGAACGCCCGGGGCCCTCGCCGAGCACCAGCCACACACTGACGGGGGCGGGACTGCCGCGCCGTGGCAGCCCCTCGGGGCCTCCGAAGCCTCAGTCGTGGCAGCCCACCGGCGGGGACGACGGGCAGTCGAACGGTCACGCCGGCGGTCGGACCGATCTCTTCGGCGGGACCTCCCCGTCGGCCGCCGCACCGAAGAAGCCGGCTCAGGCTTTCCAGGTTCCCGACCAGCAGGCGGGGCCCGCCGAGACACAGCAGACGAACGAGACCGACGAGACGTACACACCGACAGCCCCGCCGCCGCAGAACGGACTGAGTGACGCGGACGCCACGGACGACTGGCGTTCGACGAACGACGACCGTTGGCAGCGGGCCGAGAAGCTCCGCGAGCCGAAGGCCGGCGGGATCACCCCGTCGGGACTCCCCCGGCGCGTTCCCAAGGCCAACCTGATCGAGGGAACCGCGGAGCAGACGCCGCAGAACGGCCCCCAGGTCTCGCGGGCGCCGGAGGATGTACGTGGCAGGCTGAGCAACCTGCGGCGCGGCGTCCAACGGGGCCGCAACGCGGGGGCGGGCAACGCGGGGGCGGGCAACGCGGGGGCGGGCAACGCGGGAACAACGGGGACGGATACGAACGGACCGGGTCGAGGCCCGGGCAGTACCTACAACCAGGAGCGTTAGTGTGAGCCCGATGAGCCAGGCGGCGCAGAATCTCAACTGGTTGATCACCAATTTCGTGGAGCACACCCCCGGGGTGTCCCACACCGTGGTGGTCTCCGCCGACGGACTCCTGCTTGCCATGTCCGAGGGCTTCCCGCGAGACCGCGCCGACCAACTCGCCGCCGTCGCCTCGGGCCTGACCTCACTGACCGCCGGGGCCTCCAGGATCTTCGAGGGCGGTGACGTCACCCAGACCGTGGTGGAGATGGACCGCGGGTTCCTCTTCCTCATGTCGATCTCCGACGGCTCCTCGCTGGCCGTCCTCGCGCACCCCGAGGCTGACATCGGCCTGGTGGGATACGAGATGGCTCTGCTCGTCGACCGGGCGGGAACGGTGCTGACGCCGGACCTGCGCGCCGAACTCCAGGGAAGTCTTCTCAACTAACAGACAGACAGTGCGTTTCGCGCCATCGCACCATAGGGTTCGGTGGCGCGGCTCCACAGAACAGAAACCGGCGACGGAGTCGGAGGAGGAAACGGTGGCAACACCCCCAGGCGGACATCCTTATGAGGGTGGCCGACAGGTCCCGGGTGAGCGTGCCCGGAACCACTTCAACTCCCCCTCCACGCCGGGCGGGAACGGCGATCAGGGCGGGCAGTGGGACGGCGGCGGGCAGCCGTATCATCCACAGCAGCAGTCGTACCAGCAGTCTCAACAGCCGTACGGGCAACAGCAGTCGTACGGTCAGGGGCAGCAACAGCCGTACGGGCAACAGCAACCGTACGGTCAGGGGCAACAACAGCCGTACGGACAGCAACCCTCGTACGGTCAGCAGACACCCCGGATCCAGCCGGTGCAGCCGAGGCAGCCGAGGCGCCAGCAGGAGCCGGAGCACGCCGCGCACAACCCGTTGGTGCGTCCGTACGCCATGACCGGCGGCCGGACGCGGCCGCGGTACCAGCTCGCCATCGAGGCACTGGTCAGCACGACGGCCGATCCGTCCAGGCTGCAAGGGCAGTTGCCCGAGCACCAGCGGATCTGCCGGCTCTGTTTCGAGATCAAATCGGTCGCCGAGATTTCGGCACTGCTCTCCATCCCCCTGGGCGTCGCCCGGATCCTCGTAGCCGACCTGGCGGAGGCCGGACTTGTCGCCATTCACCAACCCGGCGGCGACGAGACCGCCGGGGGCCAACCAGATGTGACACTGCTCGAAAGGGTGCTCAGTGGACTTCGCAAGCTCTAGCGGCGGTGCAGCCCGCTCAACCACCAGCGCGAAGATCGTGGTGGCGGGCGGATTCGGCGTGGGCAAGACCACGTTCGTCGGCGCCGTCTCGGAGATCAACCCGCTGCGTACCGAAGCCGTCATGACCAGCGCCTCCGCCGGCATCGACGACCTCACCCACACCGGAGACAAGACCACCACCACGGTGGCCATGGACTTCGGCCGTATCACCCTCGACCAGGACCTGATCCTGTATCTGTTCGGCACGCCCGGACAGGACCGTTTCTGGTTCATGTGGGACGACCTCGTACGCGGCGCCATCGGCGCCGTCGTCCTCGTCGACACCCGCCGTCTCGCCGACTGCTTCCCGGCCGTCGACTACTTCGAGAACTCGGGACTCCCGTTCGTCATCGCCCTCAACGGCTTCGACGGACACCAGCCCTACACCCCCGACGAAGTACGCGAAGCGCTCCAGATCGGCCCGGACACCCCGATCATCACGACCGACGCCCGGCACCGCGCCGACGCCAAGAGCGGACTCATCACCCTCGTAGAACACGCACTCATGGCACGACTTCGCTGAACCGACTTCGCCGAACGACACCGGCGGAGGCCCCGCACTCCTCGGAGTGCGGGGCCTCCGCCGTTCGGGTCACCGCCGCGAGAGGCCCGTTCGCCGGGCGCCCGGCGCCGTGTGGCGCCCCGTCAGCGCGAGAGCCCCGCACGATGGTCCGTGCGGGGCTCTCGCGGCGTTGTACGGCCGCTGGAGGGCTTGGGATCAGCCTTGCCAGCTGTGCGGGGCCCGGAAGCCCGGCGTGCGCTCCAGACGGCGCCAGCCGGCCGTGGAGCGGCCGCGGTGGCCCGGGGCCGCGCCCGCGTCGGTGCGGCTCGCGGCGCGCGCCATCAGGACGGCGGTGATCGCGGCCAGCTCCTCGGGGCCGGCCTGGCCCCTCTCGACGCGGAGCAGGGAGTTGTCGGCGGAATCGTTCATCGTGCTCGTGTCTCCACGTTCTTTGGTAGAGGGGCCTTCGGCAGAGGAGCCTTGGCGGGCGGGCGGCGACGTGGGCGGCGCGGCGGCCGCCTCCGGCGGGCGCGGGCTCACTGCGGGGGGTTGCCGTGCTTGCGGGACGGCAGGTCGGCGTGCTTCGTACGGAGCATCGTGAGGGCCGAGACGAGGACCTCGCGAGTCTCGGCCGGGTCGATGACGTCGTCGACCAGACCGCGCTCCGCGGCGTAGTACGGGTGCATCAGTTCGGCCTTGTACTCCTTCACCATGCGTACGCGCATGGCCTCGGGGTCCTCGGCCTCGGCGATCTGCTTGCGGAAGATGACGTTTGCGGCGCCTTCCGCGCCCATCACCGCGATCTCGTTGGTGGGCCAGGCGAAGGTGAGGTCGGCGCCGATGGACTGCGAATCCATGACGATGTAAGCACCCCCGTACGCCTTGCGCAGGATGAGCGAGATCCGCGGGACGGTGGCGTTGCAGTACGCGTAGAGCAACTTCGCCCCGTGCCGGATGATGCCGCCGTGCTCCTGGTCGACGCCGGGCAGGAAGCCGGGTACGTCCAGCAGGGTCACGATCGGGATGTTGAAGGCGTCGCACATCTGCACGAAGCGCGCGGCCTTCTCGGACGCCTCGATGTCCAGGACGCCCGCGAGGGACTGCGGCTGGTTGGCGACGATGCCGACGACCTGACCGTTCATCCGGGACAGCGCGCAGATGATGTTGGTGGCCCAGCGCTCGTGGATCTCCAGGAAGTCGCCGTCGTCGACGAGCTCCTCGATGACCTTGCGCATGTCGTACGGGCGGTTGCCGTCGGCCGGGACCAGGTCGAGCAGGACCTCGGAGCGGCGGTCGGCCGGGTCCTCGGACTCGGTGACCGGCGGGTTCTCGCGGTTGTTGGAGGGGAGCATCGCCAGCAGGTAGCGGACCTCGGCGATGCACGTCTCCTCGTCGTCGTACGCGAAGTGCGCGACGCCCGAGGTCTCGGCGTGCACGTCCGCGCCGCCGAGCCCGTTCTGGGTGATCTCCTCGCCCGTGACCGCCTTGACGACGTCGGGTCCGGTGATGAACATCTGCGACGTCTCACGGACCATGAAGACGAAGTCCGTGAGGGCGGGGCTGTAGGCGGCGCCGCCGGCGCACGGGCCGAGCATCACGCTGATCTGCGGGATGACACCCGAGGCCCTGGTGTTGCGCTGGAAGATGCCGCCGTAACCGGCGAGCGCGGAGACGCCCTCCTGAATACGGGCGCCCGCGCCGTCGTTCAGCGAGACCAGCGGGGCACCGGCCGAGATGGCCATGTCCATGATCTTGTGAATCTTGGTGGCGTGGGCCTCACCCAGGGCGCCGCCGAAGATGCGGAAGTCGTGCGCGTACACGAAGACCGTGCGGCCCTCGACGGTCCCCCAGCCGGTGATCACCCCGTCCGTGTACGGCTTCTTGGCCTCCAGGCCGAAGCCGGTGGCCCGGTGCCGGCGCAGCTGCTCGACTTCCCGGAACGAGCCCTCGTCCAGCAGCAGTGCGATCCGCTCACGAGCGGTCAGCTTGCCCTTGGCGTGCTGTGCCTCGGTCGCGCGGTCGCTCGGCCCGTTCAGCGCCTGCCCCCGCAGCGAGTGCAATTCGGCCACGCGCCCACGGGCGTCGACTGGCTCACTCGGCGTCTGGTCCACAACGGTCATGTACTGACCCTACGAACATCGGACGGAAAAGCCGCCGTCGACTCCGCACAGTCTCCTGCCCAGATTCCTGGTGGGGCTGGACAGAACCGGGGTGAGAGGGGGTCGAGTCGACAGCCCCGAGCACCTAGCACTTGTGAGTTTCCTCCAGATGTCAGCGGGAAGTCGGCCCACGGCCGACCAGGGGTCACATGTCGGTCGCCGCGCGGTGGGCGTCAGGTTGTGAAGACTCACAAACGATTGAGAGCGCTCTCAGTCGTATCTCTTGACGCGTCCCGGACACGTGGCGAGAGTGGGGCGCAGACGCACGGCGCGCCCCCCACGTACCGCGCCGGACCGCGTTCCCCCCACGTTTCAGGAGAACATCCGTGATATCCCGCAGACTGTTTCTGACCGGCACGGCCGCAGCGGCCACGGCGCTCACCTACCCCGTCTGGGGAAGCGCTCTCAGCCCCCGCGCCTCGGCCGCCGCCGACACCTGTGAACTCGCCCTGGTGAACAAGTCGTTGCCCGGCTCGGTCAACGCGTACGTCACCGGCCACGAGCAGGGCACCGACCGCTGGGTGCTGCTCCGCGCCGACGGCAGCGTGTACAAGCCGGAGTCGCCCGCCGAGGCCAACACCCCGCTCCCGGTCGACTGCGCCATCCCGCTGGGCGCCGCGGGCGGCGCCGCCGTCACACTGACGCTGCCTCAGATGTTCGGCGCCCGCGTCTACTTCGTACGCGACGACACGCTGGACTTCTTCCTGAACCCGGGCCCGTCCCTGGTCGAGCCGGCGTTCGCGAGCGAGGACGACCCCAACTACGGCCGCACCTGGTCGTTCGCCGAGTTCACCTTCAACCCGCAGCAGCTGTACTCGAACATCAGCTACGTCGACCTGGTGACCGCGCTGCCCATCGGGATCACCCTGGAGGGCGACGCCACGCACGAGGTCGCCCCGCTGCCCGAGGGCGCCCTCCAGGAGATCGCCGATGGCCTGACCGCGCAGGCGGCCGCCGACGGGCAGCCGTGGGACAAGCTGATCACGCGCGGCGCGGACGGTCAGGTCCTGCGGGTGATCGCGCCGCAGAACGCGATGGCGCCGTACTTCGACAGGCCCGACGAGATGCCCTTCAGGGACGTCTTCGACGGCTACATCGACCAGGTGTGGCAGAAGTACGCCGCCGAGGACCTCAAGATCGACCTCCAGGGCGGCCGCGGCGTGCTGGCCGGCCGGGTCAGCGGCGACACCCTCACCTTCGCCGGGGGCCACACCTTCTCCAAGCCGTCGTCGAAGGACGTCTTCACCTGCAACCACGGCCCCTTCACCAACAACCCGGACGACTCGGACGACAAGAAGGCTCTCCTCGCCCGGCTGGCGGCCGGATTCAACCGCTCGACCCTGCTCACCCACCCGGACCAGCCGAACGGGGCCACGGCGGCGGACTACTACCAGGACCCGTCCACCAACCACTGGGCGCGGGTGCTGCACGCCAACACTCCGATCGGTTACGCGTTCCCGTACGACGACGTACGGCCGGACGGTGAGCCCGACGTCTCCGGCGCGGCACACGACGGCAACCCGGTGCGCTTCACGGTGTCGGTCGGTTCCTGAGGTACTCCGACACCGGGTATGACGGTGCCCCGTCGCCTCTCCTCCTACGGAGGGGGCGGCGGGGCACCGTCATGGGCACATCGGTCCGCGCCAGCCGATCGACGGAAGATGTTGAAATTTGAACGAGGTAGGTCTATGCTGTGGCGAAGTACTTGAATACTAAACAAACACCCCCCGGGAGAAACCCCATGTCTCTGTTCAACCGCAAGTCCGAGACCGACGCCGCCACCGCCCCGGTCAACCCCGACCTGGCCCACCTCACCGGCGACTACACCATCGACCCGTCGCACAGCAGCATCGGCTTCACCGTGCGTCACGCGATGGTCACCAACGTCCGCGGCACCTTCAGCAAGCACGAGGGCACGCTGAGCCTGGACGGCTCGAAGCCGGAGAACTCCTCCGCGTCGATCGACGTGGAGATCGAGAGCATCGACACCGGTGCGCCCGACCGTGACGGTCACCTGCGCAGCGCGGACTTCTTCGACGCCGAGACCTTCCCCAAGATGACCTTCCGCTCGACGGGCGCCGAGCAGGCGGGCGGCGACGACTATCGCATCACCGGTGAGCTCACCATCAAGGACGTCACCAAGCCGCTCACCATCGACCTGGAGTTCAACGGCAAGGCCACGGACCCGTACGGCAACGAGCGCGTCGGCTTCGAGGGCAGCGCCACGATCTCCCGCTCGGACTGGGGCCTGACCTGGAACGCGGCGCTGGAGTCCGGCGGCGTGGTCGTCAGCGACAAGGTGAAGCTGGTCTTCGACATCTCCGCGATCAAGAACCAGCCGCAGGCCGCCTGACCCGCACCGGAGCGCGGGCGGCGGAGCCGGCCGGGGACAGCGTCAGAAGCCACCGCCACCCCCGTCGAATCCGCCGCCGCCTCCGAAGTCCCCTCCCCCGCCGAAACCGCCTCCGTCGAATCCGCCGCCCGAGCCGAAGTCACCGCCCGAGCCGCCGTCGTAGCCGGTGTAGTCGCCGCCTCCGTAGTCCGCGGCGTAGGCGGGGGTGGCCAGGATCGAACCGAGCATGGTGCCCACCAGCAGACCGGGGAGCAGTCCGCCGCCGAAGTAGCCGCCCGCCCAGGGGCCGTAGGCAGGCCCGGCGTCGTAGTACGGGCGCGGGCCCTGCTCGGTCTGCACCATCCGTGTCATCGGGTCGTCGCCGTGCTCCAGGCGCTCCGCGTCGGCCGCGCAGACGGGAATCGGACGGACGGTGCCGCCGGGCGGCGGTGACCAGTCCATGTCCTTCACCGACGGGCCGTGCCGGGGGTCGAAGAAGCAAGGGGAACGGCGTTCCGGAAGCGGTGTGCCCTCCCGCCGCGCGGCGAGCGAGGCGAGCGAGAAACGGCCGTCCGCCAGGGCCTCGGTCACCGGGCGCACATCCTCGGGGCGCTCGGCGGAGTCCATGAGGGACTTCGCCTTCTCGTAGGCGTCCAGGGCCTGCTCGTAGTCCGTGCGCATCGCGTCGTCGGCGCCCTTCTCGCCCGGGTGGAAGTCGAGACGGTCGAGTTCCTCGCCGAAGGCGGTGATGTCCTCGTCCACGACGACCCGGAGCTTCTCAAGGGCCTGCTTGACGCGCGCCTCCTCACGGAGGCGGTTACGCCGCAGCAGCGCGTAGATACCGCCGCCGCCCAGTACGACGACGCCACCGAGCGTGATCAGCCCTGCCGCGACGCCGCCGCCGTCGTCGGAGGAGGTGTCCCAGCCGTCCGGGGCCTGGCCGCGCGACTGGACGAGTGCCTGGTCCACGAAGTTGTTGAGCTCCGTCGACGCCGAGACGGGTCCTGTGCCCCTCGCGCCGTCGGCGATCGAACGGACGGCGTTCGGCGGCAGGACACGGGCGTCCGCGGCGGCGTCGAACGTGTCGCCGAGGCGTACGGCGTACACACCGGACAGACCGGTCTCGGTGCGGAGCCTGTTCAGGAGCGTGTTGTCCGGGTTGAAGTCCGCGGACTGTGGCAGGACGGCGACGAAGACAGGCTTGTCGGCGTCCTTGATCTTCTTCGTCAGCGCGTCGGCGTCCGACCGGGAGAGCTGGTCGGAGGCGCGCGGGTCGACATAGACCGGGCCCTCCTTGAAGGCCGCGGCCACGGCATCGGGGCCGGTGGCTGCCTGCGCGCCCGGCGCCGCGACGACGGCGGCGCCCGTGAAGGCCAGCAGCAACCCGGACAGAGTGGTGAAGAGCCTCGTCCTCATGTATTCGACGGTACCGGAGGGTGGAAGATCCGGTACGGGTGAAATATGACGGAACAAGAACGGCGGGCGCGACAGGGACGGCGGGGCTCGACGAGGACAGCGGGGACAGCGGGACGGCGGGGCACGACGAGCGACGCACCCGGGCGGGGAGGCCCGGGTGCGTCACTCATGGGGGTACGGGGGTTCTGAGAGGGCGCGGCGTGCCGCGCCCCCGGCCTCCGTGCGGCTGCTCGCCTACTTCTGCTCGACCCGCACCCAGTCGATCTCCGCCTTCACACCGCCCTGCGCGACCTTGTCGACGCTGGACTGGGGCAGGCCCCAGTAGGGCGTGGTGACCTGGTTGTGCCCGGCGGGGTAGGCACCGCCCAGCGCCAGGTTGAGGATCACGTACTGGTTGTGGTCGAAGACCCACTCGCCGCGGGTCGACTCCAGCTTCTGCCGCGACGTCGTCTGCACCACCCGGTCGTCGACGGTGAAGATCATCCCCTCCGGCGTCCACTCGACGGCGTAGGTGTGCCACTGGTCGACCCTGCCGCCGTTCGGGAAGGTCTGCGACTTGCCGATGTTGCCGGCGGCCGAGTAGCCGGGTCCGTGCAGCGCGGTGCTCGTCCAGTCCGCGTAGCCGATGTTCTCCATGATGTCCGTCTCGCCCGAGCCCGGCCAGGACACCGACGGGTCGTCGACGTCGCTGCCCAGCAGCCAGAACGCCGGCCAGAAGCCGTCGCCGACGGGGAGCCTCATCCGGGCGCTGACCTTGCCGTACGTGAAGTCGAACTTGGTGTTGGTGTCGACGCGGCCGGAGGTGAAGTCGTACGTGCCGCCGCCCGGCACCGTGGTGCAGCCCTTGCAGTACTTGGACTCCAGGACGAGCGCCCCGTTCTGGGTCTTGATGTTGTCCGGCGAGTCCACGTACGCCTGCGACTCGCCGTTGACGGAGCCCATCTCCTGGCCGGTGCGGACCACGCGCCACTTGTTGCGGTCGAGGCCGGAGCCGGTGAAGTCGTCGAAGAAGGTCTGGCGGTAGGCGCCGCCCGGGTTCTGCGGCAGTGCGGGGTACGCCGCCGCCGCGCTGCCGCCGGTGCCCCAGACCTGGAACTCGTACAGCGAGTACCCGAACTGCGCCGTCGACGGGGCGGGGTTGTAGAAGGAGCGGCGCTCCTTGCCCAGCATCCGCACGTAGCGGCCGGTCGCCGGGGTCGGCAGGTTGATCGTGTCGTGCCGGCCGACCGCGTCACCGGGTGACGTGATGTTGGCCCGGCGCTCGGCGATCTGCGCAGCCGAGGGCTGGTACACGGTGCGCCAGGTGCGGTTGTCGTCGGAGACCTGGAGGTCGAAGTTGACCGCGTAGGCCGCCTCCCAGTACAGGTCCACGGAGTTGATCGTGGAGCGGGCGCCGAGGTCCACGCCGACCCAGCGGTTCTGGTTCCAGTCGCTGGACCAGCGGGACTGGTCGGCCTTGAGGTCGGCCGGCCAGCCGCCGTCGGTGACGAAAGCCGGTGAGTTGCCCGCGTGCTGGTAGAGCTCGCCGTACGCGGGGTGGTTCAGCGCCAGATTGCTGCGCGTCGTGGAGGCGGGAGCGGGTTCGCCGCCGAAGACCTGGAAGGAGAAGAGGGAGTAGCCCCAGGCGGTGGCGCGCTCGATGCCGCGCATCCGGACGTAGCGTCCGGTGGCCTCCTGCGGGTACGTGTGCGCGGTGACGGTGCCGCCGGTGCCCTCGTTCTCGGTGTAGAAGTCGGTCCAGTCGGTGCCGTTCCGGGAGATCTCCAGGACGTAACTCTTCCCGAAGGCGGCCTCCCATTCGAGCTTGACCTGGCTGACGCGGATGACGCTGCCGAGGTCGACCTGGATCCAGGCGTTGTCGGCGAAGTTGCTCGCCCACCGGGTGGTGGGGTTGTTGTCGAAGGCCGCGGTGGCGGGGGTACCGGCGTTCTCGGCGCCGGAGGTGGTGACCGCCGCCGGTCTGGCCGCGACGGCCTCCGCCGCGCGGTCGGTGTTCCACGCCGCGGCGGCCTTGACGGCGGGCGGCTGCGGCGGCGCGGCGACGGCGAGGGGCGCCGCCAGCGCGAGCAGGGCGAGGGTGGTCGTCGCGAGTAAGGACGTACGTGGGGGCATCGTTGACTCCGTTGGCGATACGGGTGAATGGAGCGATGTCCGTACGGGGGTGTTACCGCGAGTGGTGCGTGCCTGCGGGCGGACGGCCCCGCCGCCGCCCTCGGCACTTCCGGTGGCCGGGGCGGGAGCGGAGCCTGGGTCCGGTGGGACCTATCGCGCCTCGCGGGTGAGTCCGATCGTGTCGCGGTACCACTTGGCGCTGTCCTTGAGGGTCCTGACCTGGGTCTCGTAGTCGACGCGGACAATGCCGAAGCGCTTGTCGTAGCCGTACGCCCACTCGAAGTTGTCCATCAGCGACCAGGCGAAATAGCCGCGTACGTCGGCGCCCTGTGCGCGCGCCTCGGTGACGGCCGCGAGGTGGTCCGCGAGATACGCGGTCCGGTCCGCGTCCGGGACGGAGCCGTCGGCGGCGACGGTGTCGTCGAAGGCCGCTCCGTTCTCGGTGATCACGGTGGGGATTGCGTAGTCCTCCTGGAGGCGCAGGAGGAGATCGGTGAGTTCGGTCGGCGTGATCTCCCAGTCCATGGCGGTACGGGGCAGGTCACGGGGTACGGCGCGGGTGACGGGCAGCCCGTTGTCGTCCAGCGGGGAACCGCTCTCGGTGACACCGGAGAAGAGGGCTCCCCGGTAGAAGTTGACGCCGAGGACGTCCAGCGGATTGGCGATGATCTCCAGGTCGCCGTCCTGGACGGGCAGTTCGGCGCCGCGCAGCGCCAGGTCGGCGACGACGTCCTCGGGGTAGCGGCCGTGCACGAGCGGGTCGAGGTAGAGGCGCCGGCCCTGGCCGTCGGCGCGGCGGCAGGCCTCGCGGTCCGCCTCGCTGTCGGTCTCGGGCGTGGCCGTACCGAGGTTGAGGGTGATGCCGAGTTCGAGCGGGTTGTCGCCCGCGGCGTCGCGGATGCGCCGGGAGGCGAGCCCGTGGCCGAGCAGGAGGTGGTGCACGGCGCGGATCGAGTCGCCGAAGTCCTTACGGCCGGGGGCGTGGACGCCCACGTCGTATCCGAGGACCGCCGAGCACCAGGGCTCGTTCAAGGTGGTCCAGTGCTCGACGCTGTCGCCGAGCGCCTCGTACGCGAGCGCCGCGTAGTCGGCGAAGCGGTACGCCGTGTCACGGGCCGGCCAGCCGCCCGCGTCCTCCAACTCCTGCGGCAGGTCCCAGTGGTAGAGCGTGACCCACGGGGTGATGTTCTTCCCGTGCAGCTCGTCGACGAGGCGCTTGTAGAAGTCCAGGCCCTTCGCGTTGGCCGGCCCGCGCCCGCCGGGCTGGATGCGCGGCCAGGCGAGCGAGAAGCGGTACGTGTCCACCCCGAGGCCCGCGATCAGCTCCACGTCCTGCGGCATACGGTGATAGTGGTCGCAGGCCACGTCGCCGTGCTCCCCGCCCTCCACCGCACCCGGGACCCGGCAGAAGGTGTCCCAGATCGAGGGGGTCCTGCCGTCCTCGGCAGCCGCTCCCTCGATCTGGTAGGCGGAGGTGGCGACGCCCCAACGGAAGTCGGCAGGCAGGCCCTTGAGCGCCGTGGCGGGGCGGGTGAGGTCCTGGATGGGGGTGGCGTTCATGGGTCTCCTGGTTCATGGGTGAGCGCACGGCGCGGACGAGGGCGCGGGCGCGTGGAGCACGAGGCGGGCGTGGCGTGTTGTGCGTGGGGGCGTCGGTGGTCTCAGCCCGAGCGGGCCGCCGATGTGTCCCCCGCCGATTCCTTGGCTCCGGCCCCGGGCTCGGCTTCCGGCCCCGCACCCGACACGGACGCCGGGGCGGGACCGGCGGCGTCACCGGGGGCGGAGTGGTGCAGCCAGCAGGCCACGGTGCGTTCGGGCGCGCCGTCCGGCGCGGCCAGCACCGGTACATGCTCGGAGCACGGGTCGAACGCCTTGCCGCAGCGCGGGTGGAAGGAGCAGCCGGTCGGCATCGCCGTCAGGTGCGGCGGCGAACCGGGGATGCCGGCCAGCTCCCTCCGGGGCCCGTGCAGCGCGGGGAAGGAGTGCAGCAGCCCGTCGCTGTAGGGGTGGCGCGGGTCGCGGTAGATCTCGGCGGCACCCGCCTCCTCGACGATCCGGCCGCCGTACATGATCGCGATCCGGTCCGAGAACTCGATCAGCAGCGAGATGTCGTGGGTGATGAAGACGACCGAGAAGCCCAGCTCCTCGCGGAGCGCGACGAGTTTGCGCAGGATCTGACGCTGCATCACCACGTCGAGCGCGGTGGTCGGTTCATCCATGATGACGATCTCGGGCTCCAGCGCGAGCGCCATCGCGATCATCACGCGCTGGCGCATGCCGCCGGAGAGCTGGTGCGGGAAAGCGCCGAGACGGTCGCGGGAGATCCCGACGAGGCTCAGCAGTTCCTCCGCGCGCCCCGTGCGCTCGGCCTGCTTCATCCCCGGACGGTGCGCCTTGAGCACGTCGGTGAGCTGACTGTGCACCGTGTGCACGGGGTTGAGGGAGTTCATCGCGCCCTGGAAGACGATCGACAGCTCCTGCCAGCGGAAGGCGCGCAGCTCCTGCGGCGTGAGCGTCAGCAGGTCCACGGGGGCCGCGTCGCCCTGCGGCGGATGGTAGTGGACGTCGCCGCCGATGATCACCCCGGGCGGCGAGAGCAGCCGGGTCACGGCGTAGGCGAGCGTGGACTTCCCGGAGCCCGACTCGCCGGCGAGGCCGAGGACCTCGCCGCGGTGCAGGGTCAGGTCGATGTCGCGCAGCGCGTGGACCGCGCCGGGGCCGGTGCCGTAGTCGACATTGAGGCCGCTGATGGTGAGGACGGGGCGACCGGTCGTCATGAGCGGGGCTCCTTGCCGGGCGTGCGGTCGGGTGTCCGTTCCGGGCTCCGTTTCGGTGGGGCGGCCTCGGCGGGGCCGCTGCCGTTCGCACCGCTCGTCACGCTGGTGCCGGACCCCTTCGTCAGGGCCGATGCCGCCTTCGTACCGCCGGACCCGTTCGTACGGTCCGTACGGGCCACCGGCGTGAAGCCGACCCGCATCCGGATCTTCCGCGACGAGCCGCTCTCGGTGCGCAGCCGCGGGTTCACGAACTCGTCGATGCCGAAGTTGATCAGCGCGAGCGCGGTGCCGAGCAGGGCGATGCAGAGCCCGGCGGGCACGAACCACCACCACGCGCCCTGCGCGAGCGCCTGGTTGGACTGCGCCCAGAACAGGACGGTGCCCCAGTTCCAGTTGGAGATGTCGGCGACGCCGATGAAGGCGAGGGTGATCTCCAGCAGGACGGCGAAGATGACGGTGCCGACGAAGCCGGACGCGATCACGGCGGTGAGGTTCGGCATGATCTCGAAGCCGATGATCCGCCACGTCGGTTCGCCGGTGGCTCTCGCCGCCTCGACGTAGTCGCGCCGTCGTAGCGAGAGGGTCTGGGCGCGCAGCACACGCGCTCCCCACGCCCATGACGTGAAGGCGATCACGACGGCGATCAGCAGGTCGCCCGCGTCGGAGACGAAGCTGGCGATGATGATGATCAGCGGCAGCGCCGGGATGACAAGGAAGATGTTGGACAGCGCCGAGAGGATTTCGTCCACGACGCCGCCGAGGAATCCGGAGGTGACGCCGACCAGCACCGAGAGCACCGTCGCGAAGAATCCGGCGACGAAGCCCACCAGGAGCACACCCCGGGTGCCGACGAGGATCTGCGACAGCACGTCCTGACCGGTCTGGGTGGTGCCGAACCAGTGGTCGCCCGACGGCGGCTGGAGCAGCTTGTCGCTCATCATGTCGGGGTCGTACGGCGCGATCCACGGCCCGATGATCGCGAGCAGGGTGAAGAACCCCAGGATCGAGATCCCGGTGAGGGTCTTGCCACCGCGCAGGAAGCGCAGCCTGGCTCGCTTGGAGGGGGTGGGCGCCGGAGCCGCGTCGAGTACGGCGACCTCTGTCGCGGGGATGGACATGGCTCAGGCCTCCTTCCGGGTACGCGGGTCGAGGAAGAGATAGACCATGTCCGCGAGGAGATTCGCCGCGAGCACGGAGAGCGTGATGATCAGGAAGACGCCCTGCATCAGCGGATAGTCCTTGGCGCCGACCGCCTGGAAGAGCTGGTAGCCGATGCCCGGATAGGAGAAGACCATCTCCACCAGCAGCGTGCCGCCGACGATGAAGCCCAGCGAGAGCGCGAAGCCGGAGATGTTGGGGAGGATCGCGTTGCGCGCGGCGTACGAGAACATCACGCGGCGCTCGGAGAGCCCCTTGGCCTGCGCGACCATGACGTAGTCCTCGGACGAGACGGTCACCATCATGTTGCGCATGCCGAGGATCCAGCCGGCGATGGCGCTGAGGATGATCGTGATGCCGGGCAGGAAGCCGTGGTAGAGCGCGCTGGAGATGAACGGCACGTCGAACGCGGGCACCAGCGAGCTGTCGTAACCGCCGGCCGCCGGGAAGACCGGCCACTTGACGGCGAACAGGGCGATGGCGATGAGCCCGAGCCAGAAGTACGGGATCGAGGAGATGAACGTCGTGACGGGCAGCAGGCTGTCCATCCACGACCCGCGCCGCCAGCCGCTGTAGACCCCGATGCCGGTGCCGAGCAGGAAGCTGATCAGGGTGGTGAGGCCGACCAGCACCAGCGTCCAGGGCAGCGACTGCGAGATGACCTCGCTGACGGGCGTCGGGAAGAAGGTGAAGGAGAGCCCGAGATCGCCCTGGAAGAGCTGACCCCAGTAGTCGGTGTACTGCTGCCAGAGCGAGCGTTCCTTGTCGAGGCCGAAGAGGGCCTTGAGGGAGGTGATCGCGCTGGTGTCGAGCTGTCCCTGGAACCGGGCGATCAGGGCCTGCACCGGGTCGCCGGGCATCAGCCGCGGGATCAGGAAGTTGATGGTGATCGCCGCCCACGCCGTGATGGCGTAGAAGAGGATCCGCTGGAGGACGAACTTCACTTCGCCGCCACCTCCGTCGTGCTCGCGGTGGGCCCGGTGCCGGTGGGCTCCGTGCCGGTGCCCGTGACGGCGCCGCTCGCGGGGGCGCCGGGGACGGCCGTGGTGACGGGGCGGTCCTCGTACAGCCAGCACGCCGCCCACTGGCCGTCGTCGAGTTCGAAGCGCGGCGGCAGTTCGGTGCGGCAGCGCTCCATCGCCTTGGGACAGCGGGGGTGGAAGCGGCAGCCCCCCGGCGGGGAGATGAGTGAGGGGGGCTCGCCGCTTCCGGTCTCTTCCTGGGCCTCCTCGTCCGCGATCCGGTCGGGATCGGGGGCCGAGGCGATCAGCAACTGGGTATAAGGGTGCGCGGGTCGCTGGGTGACGGTCTCGCTGTCGCCGCCCTCCACGATCCGGCCCGCGTACATCACCAGGGTCGTGTCCGCGAAGTACCGCGCGGACGCGATGTCGTGCGTGATGTAGAGGATCGCGAGACGCAGGCGCTCCTTGAGGTCACGCAGCAGGTTGAGTACGCCGAGCCGGATGGAGACGTCCAGCATGGAGACGGGCTCGTCGGCGAGGAGCACCTTGGGGTCGGCGCCCAGCGCCCGCGCGATGGCGACGCGCTGGCGCTGGCCGCCGGACAGCTCGTGCGGGAATTTGTCCAAGTACTGCAAAGGGGGCAGGAGTTGGACGCGTTCCAGTAGTTCGCACGCCTCCGCCTCGGTGGCCTGCTTGCCGTGGATCTTCAGCGAGCGGGTGAGGTGGTAGCGCACCGTGTGTACGGGATTGAGCGAGGCGAACGGGTCCTGGAAGATCAGCTGGACCTGTTTCACGTACGCCCGGAAGGACCGGCCGCGACCAGCCTTGACCGGGGTCCCGCCGAGCCGTATCTCGCCCTCGGTGAGCGGATACAGCTGTGACAGCAGCCGGGCCACCGTCGACTTGCCCGACCCCGACTCGCCGACCAGCGCCGTGACACTGCCGCGCCGCAGGCGCAGCGAGACATCGTCGACGGCGTGGACGGTGCGGCGCCGGCGGCTGACGAGGTCGCCGACGGTCCGTCTGACGGGGAAGTGCTTGGTGACGCCGCGCGCTTCGAGCACGATGTCGCTGTCGTGCGTGGAGCCGCCACCGGCGGCGGTGCCGCGGTCCGGAGCGGGGTCACCGCCGGGGCCGTCCGCGTTCGTACCGGCGGTGGAGCCGTGCTCGGCGGGGTCTCGGTCGTGGTTGGTCATCGGCCGGCCTCGTTACTTCGCGGGCTTGAGGTGCAGTACGACATCCAGCGCGTTCGGCTGGGTCGGCTGCGGCGGGCCGTACGGGTCGGCCTCCGTGGGCCAGCCCACCCAGTTCTTCGTGGAGTACTCCGCACCGATGGGCGCCGCCGCCGTCGGGATCATCGGAACCTCGTCGACCATGATCTTCTGGAGGGTGTTCAGCGCCGTCGTACGCGCCGAGTCCTCCGTCGCGTTCGCGTACTCCTTCAGCGCCTTGGTCGCCTCGGGGCTGTCGAACCGGCCGAAGTTGCCGAGCGGCGCGTTCTTGCCGATGGGCTGGAGCAGCGCGCCGTCCATGATGTTCTGGTACATGTCGTACGGCGTGGCGCCGGAGTTGGTCCAGTGCAGCGTGGCGTCGAAGTTGCCGTTGCCGACGTCGGCGGTCCACGCCTCGGCGGTCTGCGTCTTGACCTTCGCCTCGATACCGAGGGGCTTGATGTTGTCCTTGATGATGGACAGGCCCGTGATGTAGTCGTTCCAGCCGGCGGGGTCGGTGAAGGTCAGCTTCACGGCCTTGCCGTCCGGGTCCTTCAGAGTGCTGCCGTCCAGCGTGTAACCGGCCTCGTCCAGGACCTTCTTCGCGCCGGCGACGTCGGGCTTGATCGTGACGCCCTTGTACTCGGGGGCGAGGAAGGACTCACCGGCGGGCAGCGGAATGCCGGTCGGGTTGGTGATCTCCGGGTAGAGCGTGGCCTGCGCCTGGATGTGGATCGCCTTGCGGTCGATCACCATGGCCATCGCCTTGCGGAGCGCCGGGTCACCGAGCGGGCCCTTGGTGGTGTTGAACCACAGTCCGTGGATGCCGAGGCCGGAGGGGAACCAGAGCTTGTTGTTCTTGGGGTCCTTGGCGACGTACAGCTGCTTGTAGTTCGGCATGAACACGAACGACCACTCCGCCTTGCCGTTGGCGAGTGCGGTGGTCTGCGCGCTGTTGTCGTTGTACGAGGTGAAGCGGAGCTCCTTCACCTGCGTCTTGCCCTTCCAGTAGGAGGACGTGGTGTCGAGCGTGGTGGTCTGCGGCGTGAACGTCTTGAGCTTGTACGGCCCCGAGCCCACCGGCTCGCGGTTGGGCCACGTCGCCGGGTCCTTGACCTTCTCCCAGATGTGCTTCGGAATGACGAAGGTCGTGGTGATCTTGTTCTGGTTGACGTACTGCGAGTCCTTGAAGGTGAGGACGACCTTGCCGCCCTCGACGGCTATGCCGTCGTAGGGCACGCCGTTTCCGTTGAGCGCCGGGAACTTCTTGATCAGCTCAAAGGTGTACGCCACGTCCTCGGCGGTCAGCTTCTTGCCGTCCGACCACTTCGCCCGCTCGTCGATCGTGAAGGTGACCTTGGTGAAGTTCGACTCCCACTTCCAGTCGCTCGCCAGCCAGGGCTTGCCCTTCTCACTGGGGCGAATCTGGTTGTTCATCACCAGGGGCTCGTAGATCATGTAGCGGTAGCCCAGCGACGCGCCGGCGGAGGTGCCGAGGAACGGGTTGCTGTTGTTGGTCTGCGGGCCGTTCGGCATACCGATGGTGAGGACGCCGGAGGCGCCGCCTGATGACCGGTTGGCATCCGAGTTGGCCGAGGAACATCCGACGGCGAGCGCGGCCACGACGGTGGCGGCGGCAAGCGCCCGGAGCTTGCGGTGTGCGGACATGGCGACTCCAGAAAGGGAATGCAGCTCTGTGGGACGGCGGGCCCGTGGAACTCGGGCCTGAGGACCGGGTGTGGTGCGTTACCTGGTGCTGTGTGCGGGTGTGCCGGTGGTGCCGGTGGTGCTGGTGTGCCGTGGTGCGGGTGGTGCGGCTCTTGCCGGTGGTGCCGGTGGTACGGCTGTACCGATAGTGCGCGTGTGCCGGATGTGCGGATGTGCGGGTGTGCCGGACCGACCGCGGTGCGGCGTTACGGCCGTACGGCCTTGCGGCTGTGCTGTTCTGACGGCGAGCCAGGTGGTGCGAAACCGAAACGCGGGTTACGCGGGTACGGAGTCGACGGGCACGACGGCCGACGGACTCGCGGCGGAACTCCCTGCCACAGCGGCCGGGTTCCGCGCGGAATGCGCCGCGGCCAGCGGTGCCGACTGCCGTACGACCAACTCGGTTGGAAGAATGACCGGTTCGTCCGGCGCGGTCGTCCCTCCCAAATGCCCGAGCAGCATCAGCGCCGCCGTCTCCCCCATCCGCCGGGTGGGCTGGCGGACGGTCGTCAGGGGCGGTTCGGTGTGCTGGGCCATCGGGATGTCGTCGAACCCGACCACGGCGATGTCGTCCGGCACCGACCGCCCCGCCGCGCGCAGCGCCCTCAGCGCCCCCGCGGCGCTGATGTCGTTGTGCGCGAAGACGGAGTCGAACGGGGTCCCGGCGGCGAGGAGTTGATCCACGGCCAAGCGTCCGGACAACTCCGTGAAGTCCCCCACCGCGACCAGGTCGGTCGGAAGGATCTCGCGGAAGCCGCCAAGCCGGTCGCGTACGCAGCCGAACTGCTCAGGCCCCGTGATGACCAGGGGTCTGCTGCGTCCGTCGGCCAGCAGATGGCGGGCGGCGGACGCACCTCCTTCGTGATTGGTGGTCACGACGGAGGGGAATTCGTCGGGGTGGCTGCCACGATCGTCGATGAGCACGACCGGCAGACCCTTGTGGCTGAGGGCGATGATCTTGTCGAGCGTGTTCTCGGGCTCGACGACGAGCAGTCCGTCGAAGGCCCGCGCGGAGACCTGGGTGGTGAAGCGCTCGACCGAGTCCGCGCCGCGGTTGAAGGTGAAGAGCAGCAGGCCGTAGCCGGCGGCCTCCACCGTGTCGACGACGCCCTGCAGGACTTCGCCCATCCACGGCCACGTCAGCGAGGGCACCAGCATCCCGACCGTACGGCTGTTGCCGCGGGCCAGTCCGACGGCGCCCGAGCTGGGCACGTATCCAAGAGATGCGATCACATCACGGACCCGCGCGGCCGTTCCGCTGTCGACCTCGCCCTTGGTGTTGATCACCCGGGACACGGTCGTCTTGCTGACGCCGGCCGCGCGGGCGACATCCGCAATGGTGACGCGCATCGGAGGGCCTCGAATCGTTGGGTGGAACCGGTTCCGGTACCGGTACCGGAACCGGTTCCAATTTGAGCGGTGAGTTAACCGGTCCAGACCAACGTCGTCAAGACTTCACACCGAAATTACTCGGGAGGTGACTCCTGAGGACCGAGAGGGGGTTATGCGTTCAGGTTCTGAATGTTCAATCCCTTGACTGGAGTTCACATCGGAGTTCACGCTCGCCTCACGATCCATGGATGACCCCCCACCCCTCCTCCAAGAAGGGCAGCGCCCCATGATCAGACCGAGTGGCACCAGACGGCGGCTGACGAGGATCCTCCTCGTCGGCGTGCTGACGACCGCCGGCCTCACCGGCGTCTCCGCGGGTACGGCGCAGGCCGCCGGCGAGCAGGTGAACATCTGGCTCACGACCACGAGCGACGGTGGCGGCCGCAATGTGACCCGAGGCCTTCAGCAGCAGACGCCCGTCAACTTCCAGCCGGGCAACGGCGGCAGCGGCACGAACGTCACCGTCAACGAGAACACCGAGTACCAGACCTTCACCGGCGGCGGCGCCTCGTTCACGGATACGGCCGCCTGGCTGATGAAGGGCAGCGGGGCGCTCTCCCAGGCCACCCGCGACGACACGATGCGCAAGCTCTTCTCGCCGACCGACGGCATCGGGCTCTCGTTCATCCGCAACCCGCTGGGCGGCTCCGACCTCGCGCGGTTCGGCTACACCTTCGACGACATGCCGGCCGGCCAGACCGACCCCGACCTGTCGGAATTCTCGATCGCACATGATCTCCAGGACGTGCTGCCCCTGACGAAGCAGGCGAAGCAGCTCAACCCGGCGCTGACGACGATGGCGTCGCCCTGGACCGCCCCGGCCTGGATGAAGGACAACGGCCAGCTCAACGGCGGCTGGCTGAAGGCGGAGAACTACGGCGTCTACGCCGACTACTTCGTCAAGTACCTCCAGGCGTACCGCGATCAGGGCCTGCCGATCGACTACATCTCGGCGCAGAACGAGCCGACCTGCTGCTCGTCGTACCCGTCGATGAGCTGGAACGCCTCGGGGCTCGCGTACTTCACCAAGTCCGAGCTGCTGCCGAGTCTCCAGGCGGCCGGTCTGCCCACCAAGGTGATGGCGCACGACTGGAACTGGGACACGTACGACGCGTACGCGGCGGCGACCGTGAACGACGCGGCGATCCGCAGCCACCCCAACTTCGGCGGCATCGCGTGGCACGGCTACGGCGGCGACGTCAACAAGCAGACGCAGGTGCACAACCAGTACCCGCAGCTGGACGCCTTCCAGACCGAGCACTCCGGCGGCACCTGGATCGGCAATCAGCAGACCGAGGACATGTCCAACATCATCAACTACACCCGCAACTGGGCGAAGTCGGTGACCAAGTGGTCCCTGGCGGTGGACCAGAACCGCGGTCCGCACAACGGCGGTTGCGGCACCTGCGACGGGCTGATCACCGTCAACAACGGCGGCGCGCAGCACGGTCAGGTGAAGTACAACATCGAGTACTACACGATGGGGCACCTCACCAAGTTCGTGACGCCGGGCGCGCACCGTATCGAGTCCTCCGCCAGCACCACGGTGCCCAACGTCGCCTGGCAGAACCCGAACGGCTCCAAGGCGCTGATCGCGTACAACGAGGCGTCGCAGGCGCGTGAGATCCGGGTCAACTGGGGCGGCCAGAACTTCAGTTACTCACTGCCCGGCAAGACGTCGGCCACCTTCACCTGGGCCGGCGGCCAGTCCGGCGACGGTGGCGGCGGTGGCGGCACCACCGGCACCCTGAACGGTCTCGGCGGCAAGTGCCTCGACGTGGCCGGCGGGAGCAGCGCCAACGGTACGGCGGTCCAGCTCTGGGACTGCAACGGCTCCGCGGCGCAGCGCTGGACCATCGGCGGCGACGGCACGGTGCGCACGCTCGGCAAGTGCCTGGACGTCGCGGCGGCGTCGACCGCCGACGGAGCAAAGGTGCAGCTGTACGACTGCAACGGCTCCGGGGCGCAACAGTGGAGATACGAGTCCGGCAGCGGTGACCTGGTGAACGCTCCGGCCGACAAGTGCGTCGACATCACCGGCAATTCGTCGGCGAACGGGGCGAAGGCGCAGCTGTGGAGCTGCACCGGGGCGGCCAACCAGAAGTGGCGGCTCCAGGCGTAGTACGCGGGCCGCGGTCTGCGGGCCGTTCCGCGCGTACGGGGTGTCGGTGACCGGACGGTCACGGGCACCCCGTACGTACGTCTGCCTGGGCTGCTCCCTCGGCCCTACTCGGCCGGCTCGACCCCGGCCCGCAGCAGTCCGTAGGTGTACGCGTCCTCCAGGGCCTGCCACGACGCGGCGATCACGTTCTCGCCGACGCCCACCGTCGACCACTCCGCCGTCCCGTCCCCCGTGGTGATCAGCACGCGCGTCGTGGACTCCGTGCCGTGCTTGCCCTCCAGGATGCGCACCTTGTAGTCCACCAGCTCCAGCTTGGCGAGCTGCGGGTAGATGCGCTCCAGACCGACCCGCATGGCCCGGTCCAGCGCGTTGACCGGCCCGTTGCCCTCGGCGGTGGCGACGATGCGCTCGCCCTTGGCCCACAGCTTCACGGTCGCCTCGTTGGCGTGCGAGCCGTCGGGGCGGTCCTCGACGATCGCGCGCCACGACTCCGTACGGAAGTAGGTGCGGGCCTTGCCCTCGGCCTCCTCGCGCAGCAGCAGCTCGAAGGAGGCGTCGGCCGCCTCGTACGTGTAGCCCTTGAGCTCGCGCTCCTTGACCCGGCCGACGACGCGGCCGACCAGATCGCGGTCGTCGCCGAGGTCGATGCCCAGTTCCCTGCCCTTGAGCTCGATCGAGGCGCGTCCGGCCAT
Source organism: Streptomyces sp. NPDC051217 (assembly GCF_044455465.1). Lineage (NCBI taxonomy): Bacteria > Bacillati > Actinomycetota > Actinomycetes > Kitasatosporales > Streptomycetaceae > Streptomyces > Streptomyces sp. NPDC051217. The sequence goes on along the minus strand of NZ_JBITEV010000009.1, from coordinate 170,241 downwards.
GTCGGAGACGAGCATCCGCATGGTGTTGCCGACCCGCGTGGGGTCGATGTGCTGGTACAGGTCGGGGTCGACCTTGATCGCGGAGGCGTGCAGCCCGGCCTTGTGCGCGAAGGCGGAGACGCCGACGTACGGCTGGTGGGTGGAGGGCGTCAGATTGACGACCTCGGCGATGGCGTGCGAGATCCGGGTCATCTCCGACAGCGCGCCCGGGGGCAGCACGTTCTTGCCGTACTTGAGCTCCAGCGCGGCGACGACGGGGAAGAGGTTCGCGTTGCCGACGCGCTCGCCGTAGCCGTTGGCGGTGCACTGCACGTGCGTGGCGCCCGCGTCGACGGCGGCGAGGGTGTTGGCGACGGCGCAGCCGGTGTCGTCCTGGGCATGGATGCCGAGCCGGGCGCCGGTGTCGACGAGCACGGTGGCGACCACGGCCTGGATCTGGGCGGGCAGCATGCCGCCGTTGGTGTCACAGAGGATGACGACGTCCGCGCCGGCCTCGGCGGCGGCCCGGACGACGGCCTTGGCGTACTCGGGGTTGGCGCGGTAGCCGTCGAAGAAGTGCTCGCAGTCGACGAAGACGCGCCTGCCCTGTTCGCACAGGTGGGAGACGGTGTCGGCGACCATCGCCAGGTTCTCTTCGAGCGTCGTACGGAGCGCGAGCTCGACATGCCGGTCGTGCGACTTGGCGACGAGCGTGATCACCGGGGCCCCGGAGTCGAGCAGCGCCCTGACCTGCGGGTCGTCGGCGGCGGCGGCGCCGGGACGGCGCGTGGAGCCGAACGCGACGAGCTTGGCGTGCTTGAAGTCGATCTCGCTCCGGGCGCGGGCGAAGAACTCGGTGTCGCGCGGGTTGGCGCCCGGCCAGCCGCCCTCGACGAACCCCACCCCGAAGTCGTCCAGGTGCCGCGCGATGGTCAGCTTGTCGGCGACCGTCAGATTGATGCCTTCGCGCTGGGCTCCGTCGCGCAGTGTGGTGTCGAAGACATGGAAACTGTCGTCGGTGACCGTTGATTCTGTGGTCATGACTCTGTGACTCCTGTCGAGTGTGGAATGTGGAGTGTGGGAGGGGTCTGGCTCCACTGCCACCGTCTTCGCGTGCGTCCCGTTTCGGCCGGGGTGGGGCCGGAAAACGAAAAAACCCCTCGCGGGTGCGAGAGGTCTGCGCGCGGGTCTGGGGCACGATGCCCGCTCCGTACGTGGTGGTACGTAGCGGTCACTGCGGACCGGCGCGCCTGCTGCCGATAATCATGGCGAACGAGAACACCACAGCAGTCTGGCACGTTCGCGCTCCGGTGGAAGCCCCGTCTCACGATGCGGGCGGTACGCGGGGGGGCGTACGGTGCGGGCGGTTCGGGCTGTACGCCCCCCGGCAGCATCTCCCCGGACCGGCTCAGACCAGCGTGTCCTCGATGAACTCGCGAACATGTCGCAGGACTTGGGCCCTGCCGGTGCCCGGTATGCCGACCACCACATGGACGCAGAAACCGTCGAGCAGCGCGCGCAGCCGGGTGGCGAACCGGTCCGGGTCGACGGCCCGCAGCTCACCTCGCGAGATCCCCTCGGCGAGCAGCGCCACCAGATCCCGGTGCCAGGCCCGCTCGATCGCCGCCTGCCGGTCACGGATCTCGTCGGCGGCGACCTGCGAGCGGTTCCAGACCTCCAGCCACAGCGTCCAGTGCGGATCGCGGTGGCCGTCGGGTACGTACAGGTCGACGTAGGCGTCCAGCCGCTCCCGCACCGCCACCTGCCGGGACAGCAGCGCCCGCCGCTCGGCACCGCGCCGCGACTCGCTCCACTCCAGGGTCTGGAGCAGCAGCTCGTCCTTCGTACGGAAGTAGTAGAGGAGGTGCCCGCTGCTCATCCCTACGTCGCGGCCGAGCCCCGCCATGGTGAGCCCGTCGAGCCCACGCCGGGCGATGGTGTCCATGGCGGCGGCGAGCACGGCCTCACGGGGCGGGGCCGCGTTGCGGCGGCGTGCGGTGGGTGTCACCCGTACGTTGTACCTGATGTGGGCACACGGTGTTGCCGTCGGGTCACACAGTGAATGCCACCGCCGCTTGTGACGGCCGACATCGACCGCCGGCCACGCCCGCCAACTCCCGCCCCGTCTCTTCGAGTCGCGGGGGGGGGGGGGGGGGGGGGGGGGGGGGGGGGGGGGGGGGCGGGGGCGGGCGCGCCGGCCCCCCCCCCCCCCCCGGCCCCCCCCGGCCCCCCCCCCCCCCCCGGGAGCGCCGCGCGCCCCGGGCGGCG
>NZ_JBITEV010000009.1:0-167984 GCF_044455465.1 Streptomyces sp. NPDC051217 | reverse complement strand
AACCCGAACGCGCGGGACGCGCCGAACCCGTCCCACGCGCCGAACCCGCCGAAGGCGGCCCCCCCCCCCCCCCCCCCCCCCCCCCCCCCCCCCCCCCCCCCGCGGGGGGGGGGGGGGGCCCCCCCCCCCCCCCCCCCCCCCCCGCGACCATGTCGGCGTCCCCGCCGGCGTCCGCGACAGCGCGCGTCAGACCACGTGGTGCATCCACCCGTGGACGTCCTCCGCCCGGCCCGTCTGGATGTCCAGCAGCGCCTTGCGCAGCTTCGTCGTGACCTCGCCGGTCTCACCGCCCGAGTGCGTCCACTCACCGCTCGTCGACCTGACGAGGCCGACCGGCGTGATGACGGCGGCCGTACCGCAGGCGAAGACCTCGGTGAGGGTGCCGTTCTCGGTGTCGCGGCGCCACTCCTCGGTGGAGATACGGCGCTCCTCGGACGAGTAGCCGAGGTCCTTCGCCATCTTGAGCAGCGAGTCACGGGTGATGCCGGCCAGCAGCGAGCCGGTGAGCTCGGGAGTGACGATCTTGTCCCCGTACACGAAGTACAGATTCATCCCGCCCATCTCCTCGACCCAGCGGTGCTCCAGCGCGTCCAGCCAGACGACCTGGTCGCAGCCCTCGGCCGCCGCCTCGGCCTGCGCGAGCAGCGAGGCCGCGTAGTTGCCGCCGGTCTTGGCGAAGCCCATGCCGCCGGGAACGGCGCGCACATAGTTCTCGGAGAGCCACACCGAGACGGGCTTCACACCGCTCGGGAAGTAGGCGCCGGCGGGGGAGGCGATGACGAGGAACAGATACTCGTTCGACGGCTTCACGCCGAGGCCGACCTCGGTCGCGATCATGAACGGCCGCAGATACAGCGACGCCTCGCCACCGTGCGGCGGCACCCACGCCTCGTCCTGCCGCACCAGCGCGTCGCACGCCTCGATGAACGTCTTGGCCGGCAGCTCGGGCATCGCGAGCCGGCGCGCCGAGACCTGGAAGCGCAGGGCGTTGGTCTCGGGCCGGAAGGTGGCGACGCTGCCGTCGGGACGGCGGTACGCCTTCAGCCCTTCGAAGATCTCCTGCGCGTAGTGCAGCGTCATGTTGGCCGGGTCGAGCGAGAGCGGCCCGTACGGCACCAGCTCCGCGTCGTGCCAGCCCCGGCCCTCCGTCCACCTGATGGTCACCATGTTGTCGGTGAAGTGGCGGCCGAAGCCGGGAGCGGCCAGGATCGCCTCGCGCTGCGCGTCGGACAGCGGATTCGACGAGGGCTTGAGCGCGAGAGTGGGCAACGACGTCGTGGGCGTGGTCATGAGTTCTTGTCCTTCACCGGTTGTGTATGACGGACCGCGCTCACGCCGCTACAGGTACTAGGACGTCCGAGCTTTCCCTCACGCTACGGCCCACTGCCATTGTGGCGCGTGGCTGAGCCGGGCATGAAACGGGGTGAATGCGGCCCTACGGATGATGGTGACACCCGGTGGCCGCAAAGCACAGCCGCCGGGTGCTGGGACCCGGCGGCTGCGGAAGGCGTCGTCGGGTCAGCTCGCTACTCGTACGACGAGCGCGTCACCGATCTCGTCGGTCGTACGGGGAGCGCTGCCGCGCTCCGCGAGGTCGGCCGCGACGGCCTCCTCGATACGGGCGGCCTCGGCGTCGAAGCGGAGGTGCCGCAGCAGCAGTGCGACCGAGAGGATCGTGGCCGTGGGGTCGGCCTTCCCCTGGCCCGCGATGTCCGGCGCCGAGCCGTGGACGGGCTCGAACATGGACGGGAACGCCCGGTCGGGGTTGATGTTCGCGGAGGCGGCCAGGCCGATGCCGCCGGTCACGGCAGCGGCGAGGTCGGTGAGGATGTCACCGAAGAGGTTGTCGGTGACGATCACGTCGAAACGCTCGGGCTGGGTGACGAAGAAGATCGTCGCGGCGTCGACGTGCAGATAGTCGGTGGAGACGTCGGGGTACTCCTGGCCGACCCGGTCGAAGATCCTCTTCCAGAGGTGGCCCGCGTACACGAGGACGTTGTTCTTGTGGACAAGCGTCAGCTTCTTGCGGGGGCGGGAGTTGGCACGCTCGTACGCGTCGCGCACGACCCGCTCCACGCCGTACGCCGTATTGAGGCTGACCTCGGTGGCCACCTCGGCGGGCGTACCGGTGCGCAGGGAACCACCATTGCCCGTGTACGGGCCCTCGGTGCCTTCACGTACGACGACGAAGTCGATGTCCGGACGGCCGGACAGCGGTGTGGCCTGGTTCGGGTAGAGCTTCGACGGCCGCAGGTTCACGTAGTGGTCGAAGGCGAACCGCAGCTTCAGCAGCAGCCCCCGCTCCAGGACCCCGGACGGCACGGAGGGGTCGCCGATGGCACCGAGGAGGATCGCGTCGTGCGTCTTGAGCGCGGCGAGCTCCGCGTCCGGGAGGGTCTCCCCGGTACGGTGCCAGCGCCGGGCGCCGAGGTCGTACTCCTTGGTCTCCAGCTTCACATCCTGCGGGAGTACGGAGCCGAGGACCTTCAGGCCCTGTGCCACGACCTCCTGGCCGATGCCGTCACCGGGGATCACTGCGAGATTGATGCTGCGAGACATGACGGGCACCTTACTGCGCGTCCCAGTGCCTGACACGCGTGGTCCACGATTCGGACAGGGCGTGTTTCACGCGGGGCGTGTGCGCGGGGTAAGGCGCCGGCCGGTCCCGCGGGGGTACGGCGTCGGTGACGGGGCCCGCTCCGGCTCAGTGGCCGGTGGAGCCGCCGTTGTCCCTGCGGTCGAGGGCGCGCTGGAGGGCCGCTGCGGCGTTCTTGCGGTCCGACTCGTTGCCGCGGGCGTGGTGACGGACGCGGCGGGCTGTTGTCTCGGCCATGGTGATCGACTCCTTGAGACAGCTGAGGCATACGGATTGGGGGGCCGTACGAGGCATCTGCTGGGCGCCGGATGGGCGGGGAGCTCGCGCCGCAGGGGTTGCCTGCGTGAGGGCGATCGCTCACGTCCGCCGTTCGCTGGATCAAGCGAGTCGTTCGGCTCCTACAAAGCTAAGGGAGCCGGGCCGTTCTGTCTCCACAGTTACTCGGACTTCCTACTATCTGAGACGGCGGCCTTGATCCGGCATGGCTATCTAGCTCGTATGCCTATCTAGGTGGTGGTGGAATGGAGGCATGGCGGCAGACCGCAGATCAAGCTGGCTCAAGGGGGTCCTCGACCTCCTCGTCCTGTCCTGTCTCACCGGCGGGGAGAGCTACGGGTACGAGATCTCCAAGGCCCTCGCGGGCGCCGGGCTCGGCGACATCAAGGGCGGCACGCTCTATCCGGTGCTCAACCGGCTCGAAGAGGCCGGACTGGTCGTCGGGGAGTTCCGCGCCGCCGAGCGCGGCCCCGGGCGGCGCTACTACCGGCTGACGGACGAGGGCCGGCGCCTGCTCGCCACCGAGAGCGGGAAGTGGCGGGAGTTCCACACCACCGTGCGGAGCATACTGCGCACCGAGGAGGCGTCATGAGCGTCCCGACGGAGTTCGCGCCGGACGGCTGGGAGCCGTGCGGGCAGCGGAGGGGCAGCGCGGGCGGTGAGCGGTGCGGCGAGGGCCGAGCCGACGCGGTCCGCCCGTCTACAGCACGTCGCCGTCGCGCCAGTCGAAGATCAACGCGCCGTCGGGGGACGGAAGTTCACGATCGGGCACCGGCCAGAGAAAGGTCGTCCCCTCCTCCTCCGGCAGCCGCACGACCCCGTCCGGGCCCAGCACCTCGACGCGGCCCTCCCAACGATGCCAGCCCCGTGACCGGTAGAGCCCGGAGCCCGTCTCGGAGGCGGAGAGCGCGCCGACGTCGTACGCCCGGCCGACGACCCGCTCCAGCACCTCCAGAACCCGGCCGCCGAGCCCGTCCCCGCGCCGGTCGGGACGGACGGCGACCGCCTCCACGTAACCCACCCGGTAGGACTGGCCCGCGTGCGTCAGCCGGCGCTGGATCACGCTGCCGTGCGCGACGAGGGCGCCCGCCCCGTCCCGTACGAGGACATGGACGCCGCCGAGCCCGTGCGTCCAGTCCTCCTCACTGAAATTCCCGTCGAAGGCGTCGTCCAGGAGGGTGCGGATCTCGCCGAGGGTCGCCGGGTCGAGCTCGAAGGTGTGCGCGGTGCGCAGCGGGTCTGACATGCGTCTCACTCTTTCAGGCCAGGGGCCCGCGCAGGTACTCAGTGCTCGGTTGAGTAGTTGCTCCATGTCGAAAAAACGTGCCTGCCACGACAGTTGGCCACATGAACGGCCTTTACGCACTCAAGCCCTGGTACGCGTCCCGGCTCTCCGGAGTCCGGGCCGCCCTCGTCCGTCGAGAGGTGTCGCCCGACACGCTCACCGCGGCGGGTGTCGTCAGTGCGGCCGGTGCGGGCGCCGCCGTGGCGTTGCTGCCCGCCGGACCGCTCGCCGCGCTCCCGGTCGCCGTCCTCCTCGCCGCCCGCCTGGCCTTCGCCAATCTCGACGGGGCGCTGGCACGGGACACCGGCCGGACGACCCGGCGCGGCGCCGTCCTCAACGAACTCGGCGACCGCGCCGCCGACTTGGTCGTGCTCGCCGGCTTCATCACGCTCGCGCCGCTGTGGCTGGTCGCGGTGGCGGGGCTGGCGGCGACGCTCCCGTCCTGGGTGTCCCTCGCGGGTACCGCGGCGGGCGCGCCGCGCCGTAACGGCGGCCCCGTCGGCAAAACCGAACGCTGCCTGCTCGTCGTCATCGCCACCGCGACGGGCTGGGCGGTGCCGGTGCTCCTCGTGATCGCGGCGGGCTCGGCGCTCACGGCCGTCGTCCGCTTCGGCTGGGTCTGGAGGAAGCTCGCATGAGCGGCGTCCTGGTCGCGGGCGAGGCCGTTGGGCGCGCCGCGCCCCTCGTCGCCGGCGCCCTCGGGGCGAGCGGCATCGCCGTGGCGGCGCTGCCGGCGCGCGTCGCGATGCGGGCGGAGCTGCGCAAACGATGGCGGACGTGGGCGATCGCCGCGCCTGTCTTCCTCGGGTCGCTGTTCCTGGGAGCCGGGGGCGCGTTCGCGCTGGCCGCGGCGCTCGGGGTGACTGCGGTGAGCGAGTACGTACGGATGGCGGGGCTCCCGCGCGCGGAGCACGCCGTGCTGGCCGTGGCCGCCGTCGTACTTCCGGCGCTCGCGTGGCTGGTGCCCGAGGCCGTGGACCCGGGGGCGGTCGATCTCCGGGTGGTGGTTCTCCTGTTGGTGGCGGCGGCACTGCCGGCGCTGCTGGCCGGCGACCACGAACGGGGCTTCACCCGCTCCGCTCGCACCGTCTTCGCCCTGTTGTGGATTCCCCTTCCGCTCACCGGACTTGTGGTGCTTCAGGACACGGCTGTCGCGGTCGGGCTGGCGGTCGCGCTCGGCGACGTCGGGGCGTGGTGCGGCGGCACGGCGCTGGGTCGGCGCGGCCCGCTGGCGCGGCCGTTGTCGCCCCTCTCCCCCAGCAAGACGTGGGCGGGGGTGCTGGGCGCCGCGGGGGCGACCGGCCTCGCCCTGGCCGCGGTCGGCGCCTTCACACCGCTTCTGTGGGCGGCGGTGCTGATCGGCTGCGTACTGGGCGACTTGCTCGAATCCATGGTCAAGCGGGAGGCGGGCGTGAAGGACGCGGGCAGTTGGCTGCCGGGCTTCGGCGGACTGCTCGACCGGATCGACTCCCTGCTGTTGGCTCTCCTGCTCGCGATGGTGGTGACGGCATGACCGCACGGATCTCTGCCCGAAGGGCGGCGCGGTCGGCTCCGCGACGACTGCGGGAGCGCACCACGCGCGCCGTCGGACACCGACGAGGGCGTACGGGGGTGGGGGCGGGCTCGGTGGCTGTCGCGTTCGCGGCCGACAGGCCCGGCGAGCCCTGCGAGCGGGGGACGCGGGGGCGGCTTCGTGGGCCGGGGCGGCTGGGTGGGCGCGGGCGGGGGCGGCGCACCGTCTCCGGCGGGCGCGGCGGCCCCCCTCCCGCGCCGACGCCCGCCGTCTCGCCCTCCCGGCTCGGCGCGGTGCTGCGGCGCGCCCTGTGGTGGCTCGTCCTCACCGTCACCGGCGGTGTGCGGCGGCACGGTCAACTGCCGCCCCGTGGGTGCGTAGTTGTGGCCAACCACTCCTCGCACGCGGACACCGCCGCGCTGCTGGCGGCGCTCGACGCCCGGCACCGTCCCACCATCGGTGCGGCGGCCGACTACTGGTTCGCCTCCCCGTGGCGGCGCCGAATCTGCCGTGTGCTCGCCGCCGGTTTCCCCGTACGGCGCACCGGCGGCGGTATGGACGACCTGCTGTCCATGGCGGACGGGCTGCGGGCCGGCCGCGCGGTCGTCCTCTTCCCCGAGGGCACGCGCGGGGCGGACGGCGCCGTCGGCGCCTTCCACCGCGGGGCCCTGGTACTCGCCGAGCGCGCGGGCGTCCCCGTCGTACCGGTGGGTATCGGCGGCACGGACCGGCTGCTGCCCAAGCACGGGCGGCTGCGTTCGTCGCTGGTGCGGGTACGGATCGGTGAGCCGCTGCCGCCGTCGGCGACGCCGGAGGACGCGCGGGCGGCGGTCGCGGCGCTGCACGCGCGTGCGGGTTCGGAGCCGTTGCCCGACTCCCCCGTACGGCGCCGGGTCGCGGCGGTGGCCGCGTCCCGCCTGGGGCTGCCGGCCGCCTTCGCCTGGGCCTGCGCGGAGGCGCTGAGCTGGCCGCTGATGCCCGAACTGCTCCTGGGTGTCGCGTGCGTCGCCGTCCCCCGCGCCGCGCTGCGGCTCTCCGTCGCCGCGCTCGCGGGGAGCCTGGCCGGCGGGCTGCTGGCGCTCCAACTCGCGAACACGGGGCTCCAGTTGCCCGCGCCGCTGACGACGGACCGGATGCGGGCGGAGGTACGCCACGAGCTGGCGGTCGAGTCCGCCGGCGCCGTACGCCACCAGCCGTGGAACGGCATCCCGTTCAAGGTGTACGCCGCCGAGGCGGGCCGCGCCGGCGTACCGGCGGCCGGCTGGCTCGCGGAGTCCGCGCAGGCGCGCGGCGCACGGACGCTGACGGTCGGCGCCGCCTTCGCCGCGCTCGGCCTCCTGCTGCGCCGATTCCGACGCCACTACGGCGCGTACGTGGCCCTGCTCGCTGTCGGCTTCGCCGCCGGGCTGTCACTGATCGTGGCGGGCTGGAGCTGAGCGTGCCGGCCGCCCTGTTTCCACGTCCGGCCCCGGGGCACCCGACGGACGAAGGGGAGGGTGCCACATGAACGTACAGGCGATGTCACTCAGAGGCCGTAACAAGGGCCGCCAGGCGGCGAACAGTTCGGCGATGGACGCCGCGGCGCGCTGGGGTTTCGTGGCGCGCGGCGTGATCTATCTGCTGATCGGGCTGCTGGCGCTCCAGATCGCCTTCGGCGGTGGCGGCAAGCAGGCGGACCGCGGTGGCGCGCTGGCCGAGATCGGCGAGAAGCCGATGGGCTCCTTCGTCCTGTGGGCACTGGGCATCGGTCTCGTCGGCATGTCCCTGTGGCGGCTGTCCGAGGCGCTGTTCGGCGCCTCGGGACCGGACGGTCACAAGCCCGGCAAACGGCTGCTGTCGGCCGCGCGCTTCCTGTTCTACGGCTTCGTGGCCTACTCCGTGCTGAGCTTCGCCGCCGGGGACAAGGGCGGCTCCTCGGGCGATCAGCAGTCGCAGGACGTCACGGCCAAGGCTTTGGAACTGCCGGCGGGCCAGTGGCTCGTCGGTGCCGCGGGCATCGGCATCCTGGCCGCCGGTCTGTGGATCGGGGCGCGCGCCGCGAAGCGGTCGTATCACAAGCATCTGAAGCTCGGACAGATGTCCCACAGGGCGAAGCGGTTCATGGACGTGACCGGGGTCGGCGGCGGGCTGGCGCGCGGGCTGCTGTTCGCGGCGATCGGCTGGTTCGTGATCAAGGCGGCCGTCGATTACGAGCCCGACAAGGCGAAGGGCTTCGACGACACGCTGCGCTCCTTCACCGACACTCCCGCCGGCCCCTGGCTGCTGGCACTGGTCGCGCTGGGCCTCGTACTTTTCGGCCTGTTCTCGTTCGGTATGGCGCGCTATCGCAAGGTCTGAGCCCACTGCCGCCGCTGCCGCCCCGCCTCCGTGAAGAGGCGGGGCGGCGGCGTGATCCTTCTGAGGAAGACACCGCCCCCGTACCGGGTTGGGCCGGCACGGGGGCGGGGGTTGTGGGGACGGGGCCCGGCCTCAGCCCATGTGCGGGTAGCGGTAGTCCGTCGGGGACACGAGCGATTCCTTGATCGAACGCGTCAGGGTCCATCGCATGAGGTTCTGCGGGGCACCCGCCTTGTCGTTGGTGCCGGAGGCACGGCCGCCGCCGAAGGGCTGCTGGCCGACCACGGCGCCGGTCGACTTGTCGTTGATGTAGAAGTTGCCCGCCGCGTAGCGGAGCTTGGCCATCGCGTCGGCCGCCGCCGCGCGGTCACCGGCGATGACGGCGCCGGTCAGCGCGTACGCCGAGACCGACTCCATCTGCGCCAGCATCGCCTCGTACTCCGCGTCCTCGTAGACGTGGATTGCGAGAATGGGGCCGAAGTACTCCGTCGTGAAGACCTCGTTGGCCGGGTCGGTGCAGGCGATGACCGTGGGGCGGACGAAGTAGCCGACGGAGTCGTCGTACGTACCACCGGCGACGATCGTGCACGTCGGGTCGGCGGCGGCGCGGTCGATCGCGGCCTTGTTCTTCGCGAAGGCCCGCTCGTCGATGACGGCGCCGATGAAGTTGGACAGGTCGGTGACGTCGCCCATGGCGATGGCGTCGACCTCCGCCGCGAACTCCTCCTTGAAGCCGTCGTTCCAGATCGAGGCCGGGACGTACGCACGCGAGGACGCCGAGCACTTCTGGCCCTGGTACTCGAACGAGCCGCGGGTCAGCGCCGTCTTGAGGACACCGCGGTCGGCGCTCGGGTGGGCGACGACGAAGTCCTTGCCGCCGGTCTCGCCGACGATGCGCGGGTAGGAGCGGTACTTCTCGATGTTGCCGCCGACGGTCTTCCACAGGTGCTGGAAGGTCTTGGTGGAGCCGGTGAAGTGGATGCCCGCCAGCTCGGGGTGGTTGAGCGCCACCTCGGACACGGCCAGTCCGTCACCGGTCACGAGGTTGATGACGCCCTTGGGCAGCCCCGCCTCTTCAAGAAGGCTCATCAGCAGCACGGCGGCGTGCGTCTGCGTCGGCGACGGCTTCCATACGACGACGTTGCCCATCAGCGCGGGCGCGGTCGGCAGGTTTCCGGCGATCGCGGTGAAGTTGAAGGGCGTGATCGCGTAGACGAAGCCTTCGAGCGGCCGGTGGTCGAGCCGGTTCCACACACCGGTGGAGTTGGCCCGCGGCTGCTCGGCGAGGATGTCGCGCGCGTACGAGACGTTGAAGCGCCAGAAGTCGATCAGCTCGCACGGGGTGTCGATCTCCGCCTGCTGGATGGTCTTCGACTGGCCCAGCATGGTCGAGGCGGCCAGGGTCTCGCGCCACGGGCCCGACAGCAGCTCGGCGGCGCGCAGGATGATCGCGGCGCGGTCGTCGAAGGCCATCGCGCGCCAGCCGGGGGCGGCGGCCAGCGCGGCGTCCACGGCGTCCTGCGCGTCCTGCTCGGTGGCGTTGCCGTACGTACCGAGGACGGCCTGGTGGTTGTGCGGCTGCACGACGTCGAAGCGCTCGCCGCCGCCCATCCGCTTCTCGCCGCCGATGGTCATCGGCAGGTCGACGGGGTGGTCGGCCAGCTCCTTGAGCTTCGCTTCGAGGCGGGCGCGCTCCGGGGAACCGGGGGCGTAGCCGCGCACCGGCTCGTTGACCGGCGTGGGGACCTGGGTCACAGCGTCCATGGGGGCCGCATCTCCTTGATCAGTGGACGGTTCACGGTCGACGGTCTCGGTGCGGCGCGTCAGCCGCGGGTGGCGAGCGAGCGCAGGAAGAACGCGAGGTTGGCGGGGCGTTCGGCCAGCCGGCGCATGAAGTAGCCGTACCAGTCGGTGCCGTACGCGATGTAGACGCGCATCCGGTGGCCTTCCGCCGCGAGGCGGCGCTGCTCGGCCTCACGGATGCCGTAGAGCATCTGGAACTCGTACGTGTCGAGCTTGCGTCCGGCCCGTACGGCGAGGTCCTGCGCGATCGCGATGAGGCGCGGGTCGTGAGAACCGACCATCGGGTAGCCGTCACCCGCCATCAGGGTCTTGAGGCACCGTACGTACGCCTTGTCGACCTCACCCTTGTCCTGGTGCGCGACCCGCGCCGACTCCTTGTAGGCGCCCTTGACGAGCCGTACGCGCGATCCCGAGGCGGCGAGAGTGCGGCAGTCGTCCTCCGTACGGAAGAGATACGACTGGACGACGGCGCCGGTTTCCGGGAAGCGCTCCCGCAGCGTCCGGTGGATGGCGAGCGTCGAGTCGACGGTGGTGTGGTCCTCCATGTCCAGCGTAACGGTGGTACCGATCTCGGTGGCGGCCTCGACGACGGTGGTGATGTTGCTCAGCGCCAGGTCGTGACCGCCGCGCAGGGCCTGTCCGAAGGAGGAGAGCTTCACCGACATCTCCGCGCGGGCGCCGAGCCCCAGCGGCGCGAGGGCCTCGATCAGCTTCAGATAGGCGTCTCGGGCGTGCAGTGCCGCGGCCCGGTCCGTGATGTCCTCTCCGAGGACGTCCATCGTGACTTCGAGGCCGCTGTCGGCCATGTCCTGGATGACCGGCGTCGTACCGTCGACGGTCTCACCCGCGATGAAGCGGTCCACCACGGGCCTGGTGACCGGCGCGGCCGAGACGACGCGCCGCATGAGGTCGCTGCGCGACGCGGCGAGAATCACGGGACCCAGCACAGGGCACCTCCACGGGAGAAAAGAGCAGGCCGTACGGGGCGCGAGCGCCCGGCGACGGCACGGAGAACCACTGTGAAATCTAGGGACCGGTCCGATCCTCTGCCATCGACACCTGTCACGCATCCGTGGCCGGGATCTCAGACATATGTCTGAAAGCGGTGCGAGAATGTCCGGGTGAAGGACGATTACCAGGAGCTGGTCGACGAGATCTCGGCGCTGCTCGGAATGCCGCTGACGCTGGAGAACAGGGACTTCGGGCTGATCGCCTTCGGGGTGCACGACAGCGAGGACGAGGGCGTGATGGATCCCGTCAGGACGCGTTCGATCCTGACCCGGAAGTCCACTCCCGCGGTGCGCGCGTGGTTCGAGGGTTTCGGCATCACCCGCGCGACCGGCCCCGTCCGGATCCCGGCCGCGCCGGACGCCGGGGTCTTCCGGGGGCGGATCTGTCTGCCCGTACGGCACCGGGGCACGGTGCTCGGTTACGTATGGCTGCTCGACGACACCGGCCAGGGCCCCACGGACGACCGATTGGCGGCGGCCATGGAGGTGACGGGGCGGATCGGGGCGCTGCTCGCCGAGGAGGTGAAGGCGGGCGCCGATCTGGCGCGTGAGTTCCGCGCCGTACTGACGGCGGAGCGCGGCTGGCAGCGTGACATGGCGGTGGAGGCGCTGCGCAGTGCGCTGGGGCCGGGGGCCGACGGGCCGCACATGGTGGTGTGCGTCGCGCCATGGGCCGGCGCCGACCCGGCGGTGCGCGCCGTGCCCGGTACCGCGGCGCTGTGCACGGTGCCGGAGCTGTCCGCTCTGCCGGAGCTGTCCACCCCGCCGGATGCCGCCTCGGCGCGCCGCGACACCGGGGAGGTGCCCCGGGTGCTGGCCGTGCTCGTACGGCTCCGGTCGCCCGACGCCCTGGCGCCCACGCTCGCGGCCACGGCCCAACTGCGCGAGGCCGCGCCCCCCGGCGCCACCGCCGGGGCGGCGACGCCGCGCCGCGGCCTGGCCGACCTGCCCGCCGCCTGGCACGAGGCGGTCGCGGCGGCCCACGCCTCGGCCGCGCAGCCGCGCTTCGGCGCGGTGGCGCAGTGGTCGGAGATCGGCCCGTTCCGGATGCTGACGTCGCTCCCCCGGGGCATCGACCCGGCGGTACGCCCGCTGCTGACGCCCGCGAACACGGAGCTGACGCACACGGCGGAGGTCTACCTCGACTGCGCGGGCCAGGCGGGCCGTACGGCCTCGAAGCTCGGCATTCACCGCCAGACCCTCTACTACCGGCTGTCGCGCGTCGAAAAGCTCACCGGCCTCGACCTGGCCGACGGCGAGGACCGACTGCTGCTGCACATGGCGCTGAAATCCGCGCGGCTCAGGTCCTCCTGAGCGTCCTGATCCGCCGAGCCTCACCCGCCTCTTCACACTTTCCCCGCATGAGGAATAGTCGGGGCCGACGATTGACTCAGGGGAGGGGACGCACGTGAGCGATGCGACGGCGGGCAACGGGATGGCCAGGGGAAATTCCGGGGAGTTGACCGGCGAGGAGGGCGGGGAACTGGCGGCGAGGTGGTGGCAGTGGGCGCTCTCGGCGCCGGACGCCCACAGCCCGGTCCTCGACGAGACGGGCGAGCACGCCGGCTGGAACCAGCCGCACGATCTCTGGTTCCTGGCGGGGACCTATGGGGGACGCGTCGTGCGACGGTGCGACATGCCCGCCGGGCGACCGGTCTTCTTCCCGGTACTGAACGTCCAGCGGCCCGTCGTGTACGTGAAGGCGCCCCTCGCCATGCCCGTCGCGCGCGCCGAGGCCGCCCTCAACGGTGTCCCGCTCCCCTTGCGGGAGTTCACCTCGCCGACGTTCGAGGCGGAGTCGTACCGGCGTAACGCGTGGGGTGTCTGGGCGGCCATGACGCCGTTGCTCCCGGGGCAGTACGTCCTGGAGATCAAGGCGGCCTACCACAACGGCTTCTGGGTCGACACGACGTACCACCTGAACGTCACAGCCTCCTGATACCGGATCGGCACCGGACCGACGCCCGACCGCCCCCGGCCTGCCCCCGGGCGCCGCCCCGCTCCACGTCGGCCACATTGACGCGAGACCGGACGCGGCGAGGGGCCCGGGAAGAATCCCGGGCCCCTCGCCGCGTTGAACGATCCAGCGGTCGGATCAGTTGGGTCAGTCGGTCAGATCCACCGAGCGAGCCGAGTTCGCGCCGATCTCGTCGGAGATCTCCACCAGCACCGCCGGCGGCACGTTGTCGTCGACGGACAGGACGACCAGCGCCTCGCCGCCCTCCTCCGCGCGCGAGACCTGCATCCCCGCGATGTTCAGCCCCGCCTCGCCGAGAATCCGGCCTACGGTGCCGACGACGCCGGGACGGTCCTCGTACCGCATGACGACCATGTGCTCGGCCAGGGACACATCGACGTCGTACTCACCGATCGCGACGATCTTCTGCAGATGCTTCGGACCGGCGAGCGTGCCGGAGACCGACACCTCCTCGCCGCCCGAGAGCGTGCCCCGCACGGTGACCACGTTGCGGTGGTCGGGCGACTCGCTCGATGTCGTGAGACGCACCTCGACGCCGCGCTCCTGCGCGAACAGCGGCGCGTTCACATACGACACCGTCTCGTCGACGACGTCCTCGAACACGCCCTTCAGCGCGGACAGTTCGAGCACCTTCACGTCGTGCTGCGTGATCTCGCCGTAGACCTCGACATCGAGCCGTACGGCGACCTCGCCCGCCAGCGCCGTGAAGATCCGGCCCAGCTTCTCGGCCAGCGGAAGACCCGGCCGTACGTCCTCGGCGATGACCCCTCCCTGGACGTTGACGGCGTCGGGCACCAGCTCACCGGCGAGCGCGAGCCGCACCGACCTGGCGACCGACACACCCGCCTTCTCCTGTGCCTCGTCCGTCGACGCGCCGAGGTGCGGGGTGCAGACGACCTGGTCGAACTGGAAGAGCGGGGAGTCCGTGCAGGGCTCCTTCGCGTACACGTCCAGACCGGCGCCCGCGACGCGGCCCTCCTTGAGCGCGGAGGCCAGCGCCTCCTCGTCGACGATGCCGCCGCGCGCGGCGTTGACGATCCGCACCGTCGGCTTGACCTTGTGCAGCGCGTCGTCGCCGATCAGACCCAGGGTCTCGGGGGTCTTGGGCAGGTGCACGGTGATGAAGTCCGACACCTCGAGCAGCTCGTCGAGCGAGAGCAGCTTGACGCCCATCTGCGCGGCTCGCGCGGGCTGCACGTACGGGTCGTACGCGACGATCTTCATCCCGAACGCCGACATGCGCTGCGCGACCAGCACACCGATACGGCCGAGGCCGACGACGCCGAGCGTCTTCTCGCTCAGCTCGACGCCCGTGTACTTGCTCCGCTTCCACTCGCCGTTCTTCAGGGCGGAGTTGGCCTGCGGGATGTTGCGCGCCGTGGCGACCAGCAGACCGCAGGCCAGCTCGGCGGCGGTGACGATGTTCGAGGTGGGCGCGTTGACGACCATCACGCCGGCCTTGGTGGCGGCGGAGACGTCGACGTTGTCGAGGCCGACACCGGCGCGCGCGACGACCTTCAGCTTCTTCGCCGCGGCCACGGCCTCGGCGTCGACCTTGGTCGCGGAGCGAACGAGGATGGCGTCCACGTCGGCGATGGCGGGCAGCAGTTCGGCGCGGTCGGCGCCGTTGCAGTGGCGGATCTCGAAGTCCGGACCGAGCGCGTCGACAGTGGCGGGCGACAGCTCTTCGGCGATGAGTACAACCGGCTTTTGATTGGAACGCGAGCTCACGTGGGTCCTCACAGGTCCATTGCGGACGGCCGTCCCGACGGCCGCAGGCGGCGGAGGGTGCCAGGCCCTGGTCCGGGCCTGATCGCGTGGAAGACGCACGACGTTGTGGGCCTGACGCGTATGTGTTCAGCAGTGTAGTGGTGTCGTGGGCGGGGGTTTCCCGCCCTGGCGGGCGGATCACCCGTACGTGGCGGACCCGCCGCAAGCGCTTACCGACGGGCCGTCCGGCGACCGGCCGGACGACCGGTGCGCGCTCGGTTCGTACGACCGGCGCGACGGGCGTCCCTCGACCCGCCCGGTGCCGGACCCGAGGCAGGGGCCCGGCACCTCGGACGGCTCAGGCGTCGTTGTCGACCCAGCTCATGAGCTTGCGCAGCTCACGGCCCGTGCTCTCCAGCAGCGAGTCGCTGTCGGCCTTCTTGTACTCGTTGTACTTCTTCAGACCGCCGTGGTACTCGTCCATCCAGTTCTGGGCGAACGTACCGTCCTGGATCTCGGCCAGGATCTTCTTCATCTCGGCCTTGGTCTGGTCCGTGATGATGCGCGGGCCGCTGACGTAGTCGCCCCACTCGGCGGTCTCGGAGACCGACCAGCGCATCTTGTCCAGGCCGCCCTCGTACATCAGGTCCACGATCAGCTTGAGCTCGTGGAGGCACTCGAAGTACGCGATCTCCGGCTGGTAGCCGGCCTCGACCAGCGTCTCGAAGCCCGCCTTGACCAGCGCGGAGGTACCACCGCAGAGGACGACCTGCTCACCGAAGAGGTCGGTCTCGGTCTCCTCGCTGAAGGTCGTCTTGATGACGCCGGCGCGGGTGCCGCCGATGCCCTTCGCGTAGCTCAGGGCCAGCTCGAAGCCCTTGCCGGTGGCGTCCTGCTCGACGGCCGCGATACACGGCACGCCGCGGCCCTCCTCGTACTGACGGCGGACGAGGTGGCCGGGGCCCTTCGGGGCGACCATCGCGACGTCGACACCCGCGGGCGGCTTGATGAAGCCGAAGCGGATGTTGAGGCCGTGGCCGAAGAAGAGCGCGTCGCCGTCCTTCAGGTTGTCCTTGATGGACTCCTCGTAGACCTGCGCCTGGATCGGGTCCGGCACCAGGATCATGATGACGTCGGCCTCGGTGGCCGCCTCGGCGGGCGTGACCACGCGCAGGCCCTGCTCCTCGGCCTTCGCCTTGGACGTGGAACCCTCGTGCAGGCCGACCCGGACGTCGACACCCGAGTCACGCAGCGACAGCGCGTGGGCGTGGCCCTGGCTGCCGTAGCCGATGACCGCGACCTTACGGCTCTGGATGATGGACAGGTCGGCATCGTCGTCGTAGAACAGCTCGGCCACTGGGTCTTCTCCTTGGTGTGCAAACTGGGTGTCGCTGTGTGCGCCCCACCGTACGGCGGGGCGGGTAAAGGGAGTCTCACGGTCTCGGCATACGAACCGGGATGCCGTACGGCTCCGAGGGCACGGGCTACGCGCTGCGGTCGAGCGCCCGCAGGCTGCGGTCCGTGATGGACCGTGCGCCGCGCCCTATGGCGATCGTGCCGGACTGGACGAGCTCCTTGATGCCGAACTGCTCCAGCATCTTCAGCATCGCGTCGAGCTTGTCACTCGATCCGGTGGCCTCGATGGTGACGGCCTCGGGTGAGACGTCCACCGTCTTGGCGCGGAAGAGCTGCACGATCTCGACGATCTGGGAGCGGGTCTCGTTGTCGGCGCGGACCTTCACCAGGACGAGCTCGCGCTGGATCGCGGCGCCGGGCTCGAGTTCGACGATTTTCAGGACGTTGATCAGCTTGTTGAGCTGCTTGGTGACCTGTTCGAGCGGCAGGTCCTCGACATTGACCACGATGGTGATGCGGGAGATGTCGGGGTGCTCGGTGACACCCACCGCGAGTGAGTCGATGTTGAAGCCGCGCCGGGAGAACAGGGCGGCGATCCTGGCGAGGATGCCGGGGGTGTTCTCCACCAGGACGGAGAGGGTGTGCTTGGAAGACATTTTCGTCGTTCTTTCTCTCGCTCTCGGCATCCGGCTCAGTCGTCCAGGCTGTCGCCGAAGTCGGGGCGCACACCCCGGGCGGCCAGGACCTCGTCGTTGGAGGTGCCCGCGGCGACCATCGGCCAGACCTGGGCGTCCTCGTGGACGATGAAGTCGACCACCACGGGGCGGTCGTTGATGGAGTTGGCCTTGGCGATCACTGCGTCCAGGTCGCCCGGGGACTCGCAGCGCATCGCCACGCAGCCCATGGCCTCGGACAACTTCACGAAGTCCGGGATCCGGGTGCCGCCGTTGGGCTTCGCGTCGTCCGCGCGGCCCGACCCCTCGAAGGAGCCGCCCGCGGCCACGTCGGGGCCGCTGTGCAGGACGGTGTTGGAGTAACGCTGGTTGTAGAAGAGGGTCTGCCACTGGCGGACCATGCCCAGCGCCCCGTTGTTGATGATCGCGACCTTGATGGGGATGCCGTTGAGGGCGCAGGTGACCAGTTCCTGGTTGGTCATCTGGAAGCAGCCGTCGCCGTCGATCGCCCAGACCGTGCGGTCGGGCCGGCCGGCCTTGGCGCCCATCGCGGCGGGGACCGCGTAGCCCATCGTGCCCGCGCCGCCGGAGTTGAGCCAGGTGGCGGGCTGCTCGTAGTCGATGAAGTGGGCGGCCCACATCTGGTGCTGGCCGACGCCCGCCGCGTAGATCGTGTCGTCCGGGGCCAGTTGGCCGATGCGCTGGATGACCTGCTGCGGGGAGAGGCTGCCGTCCGCCGGCTGGTCGAAGCCGAGCGGGTACGTCTCACGCCATCGGCTGAGATCGCGCCACCAGGCGCTGTAGTCACCGACGTTGCCCTCGGTGTGCTCGGCCTGGACCGCCTGGACGAGGTCGGCGAGGACCTCGCGGGCATCGCCGACGATCGGCACGTCGGCGGCACGGTTCTTGCCGATCTCGGCCGGGTCGACGTCGGCGTGGACGATCTTCGCGTACGGGGCGAAGCTGTCCAGCTTGCCGGTGACACGGTCGTCGAAGCGGGCTCCGAGGGCGACGATCAGGTCGGCCTTCTGCAGCGCGGTGACGGCGGTGACCGCACCGTGCATGCCCGGCATTCCCACGTGCAGCGGGTGGCTGTCGGGGAACGCGCCCAGCGCCATCAGGGTGGTGGTGACGGGGGCGTTGGTCAGTTCGGCGAGGACGCGCAGCTCGGCGGTGGCACCGGCCTTGAGGACGCCGCCGCCCACGTACAGCACCGGTCGCTTGGCCTGGGTGATCAGCTTGGCGGCCTCACGGATCTGCTTGGCGTGCGGCTTGGTGACCGGGCGGTAGCCGGGCAGCTCCTGGGTGGGCGGCCAGCTGAAGGTGGTCTTCGCCTGGAGGGCGTCCTTGGCGATGTCGACCAGGACCGGGCCGGGGCGGCCCGTGGAGGCGATGTGGAACGCCTCGGCGATGGTACGGGGGATGTCCTCGGCCTTGGTGACCAGGAAGTTGTGCTTGGTGATCGGCATCGTGATGCCGCAGATGTCCGCCTCCTGGAAGGCGTCCGTGCCGATCGCCTTGCTCGCGACCTGGCCGGTGATCGCCACGAGCGCCACGGAGTCCATGTGCGCGTCGGCGATCGGGGTGACCAGGTTGGTGGCGCCGGGGCCCGAGGTGGCCATGCAGACGCCGACCTTGCCGGTGGCCTGCGCGTAGCCGGTGGCCGCGTGGCCGGCGCCCTGCTCGTGGCGGACGAGGATGTGGCGGACCCGGGTGGAGTCCATCATCGGGTCGTACGCGGGGAGGATGGCGCCGCCGGGGATGCCGAATACGGTCTCGGCCCCCACTTCCTCAAGAGAGCGGATGAGGGACTGCGCGCCCGTGACGTGCTCAACGGTGGCGGATGTGGGTCCGCCGTTACGGGCGCGCGGCGTCGGGTGGGCCCCGGTGGCCTGCTCGGTCATCGTCGGTCTCTTCTCGAAGCTGAGGGTTTTTGCGTGGGTTTGGGCTGTGCCAGTACAACAAAAAACCCCTCGTGCCGGGAGGCAGGCGAGGGGAGCGCGTCGGTGCGGTCTACAGAGCCGGTGGTGGGCACTGCTTCAGCCGACGCGCTGTCCAAGTACGAGAATTCGAGTGCGCATGGCATTGACCCTCCCTCTGACGCGCTACCACTGTCAAGTGGGTGGGACCGGCGTCTCAACATTTGAGCGCACGGAGGGTCGGGTGATCGGCCTGGGGATCATGTCGGGGGTCGCCGCGCGCGTACGGCGCACGGGCAGTGAGCCTCCGGTGAACACGGGAAGCGGGGCCGCGCCGGGGAGCGGATAGTCGCCGCGGACCAGCGCGCGGCGCAGCCGGTACTCGTCGAGGGGGCCGGAGAAGGCCATGCCCTGGCCGTGGGTGCAGCCCATGGCACGCAGCGCGAGCACCTGCTCCGGTACGTCGACGCCCTCGGCCACGGAGACCATGCCCAGGTCACAGGCGATCCGGAGCAGCCCGGCCGTGATCTTGTGCAGCCTGGCGGACTCGACGACGCCCTCGACCAGCCCTCGGTCCAGTTTCACTACGTCGATGGGAAGCCTGCGCAGTGCGTTTATCGCCGCGTAGCCACTGCCGAAGCCGTCCAGCGCGATCCGTACGCCCAGCCGACGCAGCGCGACCAGGCGGTGCTCCAGCTCGTCGATGGACGTGCGGGGGTCGCTGTCGGCCAGCTCGATCAGCAGGGCGCCCGAGGGGAGGCCGTGGCGGGTCAGGAGGGCCTCGATGGAGCCGAGTGGCATGGACCTGTCGAGCAGCCTGCGGGCGGAGAGACGGACGGTGACCGGGACCAGGTGGCCCGTCCGGCCCCGCTCGGCGGCCTGCTCGACGGCTTCTTCGAGCAGCCAGCGTCCTAACTCGGCGGTGCGGTCGCTGTCGTCGGCGACGCGTAAGAACTCGGCGGGCGTGAAGAGGATGCCCTGGGCGGAGCGCCAGCGGGCCTGTGCGGCGACGGCGGAGATCTGCCCGGTGGCCAGGTCGACCACGGGCTGGTGCAGGAGGGCGAACTCGCCGTCGCGCAGGGCGGTGCGGAGCCTGACGGCCAGCTCGGTCCTGCGGACCACGTCGGCCTGCATCTGGGGGGCGTACAGCTCGACCCTGTCCTTGCCGCCCGCCTTGGCTCGGTACATCGCGAGGTCGGCGTTGCGCATCAGGTCGGTGGGGGTGATGCCGGGTTCGGCGAAGGCGACTCCGATGGAGGCGGCGACGCGGACATCGTTGCCTTCGATGCGGTACGGCTGCGAGAGCCTGAGGCGCAGCCGGTCGGCGATCTCGTGGACCTGGTACTCCCGGGCGGTCTGGTCGTCGGTGCCGTCACCGAGGATGAGGGCGGCGAACTCGTCCCCGCCGAGGCGGGCGGCGGTGTCCCCGGCCCGTACGGAGTCCTGGAGGCGGCGGGCCGCGTGGATCAGCAGTTCGTCGCCGACCTGATGGCCGAGGCGGTCGTTGACGCCCTTGAAACCGTCGAGGTCGATGAAGAGCACCGCCGTACCGGGGTCGCCCGCGCGGCGCCCGGAGAGGGACTGGCGGACCCTCTCGGTGAAGAGCGCGCGGTTGGGCAGGTCGGTGAGCGGGTCGTGCTCGGCGTTGTGCTGCAACTGGGCCTGGAGCCTGACGCGTTCGGTGACGTCGCGGCTGTTGAGGATCAGGCCGCCCTGGTGCCGGTTGACGGTCGATTCCACGTTCAGCCAGTCGCCCGAGCCCGATTTGAAGCGGCATTCGATGCGGGTGGTGGGCTCTTCCGCGGGAGGGGCGGCGAGGAAGCGGCGTACTTCGCGTTTGACCCGGCCGCGGTCGTCCGGGTGGATGATCGATTCCAGTTGGGCGCCGACGAGGCCGTCCGCCTCACGTCCGTAGACCCCGGCCGCCGCGGGGCTGACGTAGTCGAGGGTGCCCTCGGGTCCGGCGATCATGATGACGTCGCTCGATCCCTGGACCAGGGAACGGAAGTGGTTCTCCTTCTGGGCCAGTTCATGGGCGAGCGCGATGTTGTCGACGAGCATGATGCCCTGCCGTACGACCAGGGCGAGGACGACCGTGCAGCCGGTGAGGACCACCACGCGGTCGACCCGGCGGCCCTCGATGACGTTGTACAGAATCCCCAGGGTGCACACGGCGGCGGCGAGATACGGCGTGAGGGCGGCCAGGGAACCCGCGATCGGCCTGCTGGAATGCCTGGAGGGGCGAGGGGCCCGCACCGGTGCGGGCACGGTCTCGGCGGCGCTGCGGACGCCCCAGGGCGCGTAGGCGAGCAGCAGGGAGCCGGCGAACCAGCCCGCGTCGAGCAGCTGGCCCGAGCGGTAGGTCTCCCGGAGCAGCGGGGAGGTGAACAGGGCGTCGCACAGGACCGTGAGAGCGAGGGCGGCGATGGCGGAGTTGATGGCCGTACGGCTGCCGGCCGAGCGCCGGAAGTGCAGCGCGAGCACCATGCTGACGAGCACGATGTCCAGCAGCGGATAGGCGAGGGAGAGCGCGGCGTGGGCGACGGTCTCGCCGTCGAAGTGCGTGGTGTGCGCGAGGGCCAGGCTCCAGGAGAGTGTGAGGAGCGAGCCGCCGATCAGCCAGGCGTCGAGGCCGAGGCAGACCCAACCGGCTTTGCTGACCGGGCGTTTGGCCAGGACGAGCAGGCCGACGATGGCGGGCGGCGCGAAGCAGAGGAAGAACAGGTCGGCGAGGGAGGGGCTCGGTACGGGCTGGTCGAGCACGACCTCGTACCAGCCCCAGACCGCGTTCCCTCCCGCGGCCATGGCGGAGGAGAGCGAGAAGAGCAGCCAGGCGGGCCGGAAGCGGCTGTCGTTGCCGCGGGCGTAGAGGAAGCAGGAGATGGAGGCGATGAGGGCGGCGATGCTGAGGCCGAAGTCGCCCATGAACAGAGCCACTTCAGGGGAGCCCCAGCCGAGGGCCGCGCCGGTGGCGTAACCGCCGCAGATCAGGGCGAGGAGGAGCTGCGCGAGGAGGCCCGAGCCGCCGCCTCCTCCGCCGACGTTGCCGCCGTCGGCGCCGTCGCCCGGGGCGGTGCGGCGGCCGAGGAGCGCCCCGGGGGCGCTCACGGGGTCACCTCTGAGGGTGTCGCCGTCACCGCCGACGCGCTCGGTGCGGGCGCCGGTGGGATACGGGTCGGGGAGAGACTGACCGGTGGGACGCGCGGTGGTGACGTGTGCGTCGCCGGGATGCGCGTCGGCGCTGTGCACGCCGGTGGTGAGATGCGCGCCGGTGAGATGCGCGCCGGTGACGTGCGCATCCGCCGAATGCGCGTCAGCGAGACGCACGTTGGCGAGGTGTGCGTCAGCGTGGTTCGCGTCACCGGGCATGGCCCCGTCGGGTTCGAAGGCCGTCGTGGGCGGCCCTTCCGCGTCGGATCGTTCGTCCATCGGCAGTACATCGCCCGTCGCCCCCCTCGGATTCTGATCGCTCCGCCACGCCGCCCGCACGACGCGGCCCCCAGATCGGGACGATACACCAGACTCGTCACTCAGGGACATAGTTCTTCTACTCTCCGTGACGAGCAGGGGACTTGTCGATCCCGAGTGCGGATCGGCGGTGACTCAGCCGGTGGTGAGCACCTCGTTGCGCAGAGCGTCTCCCGCGGCGTAGCGGGTGAGTTGGTCGGCGAGCAGGCGCTTGGCGCGCGGCATGAAGGCCGAGGTGGATCCGCCCACGTGAGGGCTGATGAGGACACCCGGAGCATGCCAGAGAGGGTGGCCCGCCGGGAGGGGTTCCGGATCAGTGACGTCCAGAGCGGCTTTTATCCTTCCGCTTTCCAGCTCGGCGAGGAGCGCCTTGGTGTCGGCGACCTGGCCGCGCGCGACGTTCACGAACAGCGCGCCGTCCTTCATGCGGGCCAGGAACTCCGCGCCCGCGAGGCCCTTCGTCTCGTCGGTGAGCGGCGTCGACACGATCACGATGTCGGCCTCCGGAAGCAGATCCGGCAGATCGGTGAGTGCGTGCACGGGACCGCGCTCGGTGGCGCGGGCGGAGCGCGCCACGCGCGCCACCCGCGCGCACTCGAAGGGCGCGAGCCGGTCCTCGATGGCGGCGCCAATCGAGCCGTAGCCGACGATCAGCACGGACTTGTCGGCCAGCGCGGGGTAGAAGCCGGACCGCCACTCCTCGGCGTCCTGGCCCCGGACGAAACCGGGGATGCCACGCAGGGAGGCGAGGACGAGCCCGACGGTGAGTTCGGCGGTGCTGGCCTCGTGGACGCCCTTGGCGTTGCAGAGGCGCACGCCGGAGGGCAGCGAACCGAGCCCGGGTGCCACGTGGTCGATGCCGGCCGAGAGGGTCTGTACGACGCGTACGGAGGTCATCGCGGCGAGCGGCCGGAGCGCGACCTCCATGCCCTTCATGTACGGGACCACGTAGAAGGCGCAGTCGGCCGGGTCGGCGGGGTAGTCCTCGCCCCCGTCCCAGTGGCGGTAGTCCAGGCCCTCGGGGAGCCCTTCGATCTCGTCGGCCGGGATCGGCAGCCATACGTCTGAAGTCATGGTCGGGAGGCTATGCGACACCCATGGGGGCGTTGAAGAGCGGGCCCTGGGCCTGTGGCTCCCGGAGCGGGGCCCGCCGAGCCGGGCGGGCCGCGGCGCGCTCGCCGCGCAGTCGGCGGCTCGGGACTCGTGGCACGGATACCGGGTCGATGGGAACCTGGACGCGGGTCGCGGTGTATGAAACGTAGAGACGCAGCCGTCGAAGGGATCAAGACCGTGCAACGTGCTCCAGTGACGGCCATGTTGGCCGCAGCGGCGCTATTCGTGGTGACCGCGTGCTCGTCCTCCGACGGCGGGGCGGAGTCGGGGGGCCCGGCGGGTTCCCCGTCCGCGTCTGTGTCCGACGGGGCGACGCCGCCGGACGGCGAGGCGCAGCCGTCGGCGCCGCCCGCGAAGGGCTCGGCGAAGGTGGTGTCCACGCTGACCGAGGGCCTCAAGTCGCCGTGGGGAATGGCGGCGCTGCCCGAGGGCGATCTGCTGGTCTCCTCGCGTGACGAGGGGACGATCACACGGGTCGACGCGGAGAACGGCAAGAAGACAGAGGTGGGTGAGGTGCCCGGGGTCTCCCCCGGCGGTGAGGGCGGTCTGCTGGGCCTCGCGATCTCCCCGTCGTTCGCCTCGGACACCTATGTGTACGCGTACTTCACGACGGACTCGGACAACCGCATCGCCCGGATGCTGTACGACCCGAAGCGGCCGGTGGGCCAGCAGTTGGGCGCGCCGGACACGATCCTGCGGGGCATCCCGAAGGGCAACATCCACAACGGCGGCCGGATCGCCTTCGGTCCGGACAAGATGCTCTACGCGGGCACGGGCGAGTCGGGTGAGACGGGTCTCTCGCAGGACAAGAAGTCCCTGGGCGGGAAGATTCTGCGGATGACCCCGGAGGGCGAGCCTGCGCACGGCAATCCGGAGGCGGATTCGGTCGTGTACACGTACGGGCACCGCAATGTGCAGGGTCTCGCCTGGGACTCGGAGAAGCGGCTGTGGGCGTCGGAGTTCGGCCAGAACACCTGGGACGAGCTCAATCTGATCGAGCCGGGGAAGAACTACGGCTGGCCGGAGGCCGAGGGCAGGGCCGGGAAGCCCGGGTTCGTCGACCCGGTGGAGGAGTGGAGGACGGCCGACGCGTCCCCGAGCGGTATCGCCTTCGCCAAGGGGTCCATCTGGATGGCGGCCCTGCGCGGTGAGCGGCTCTGGCGGATCCCCCTGGCCGGGGTGAAACCGTCGGCCGACGCCCAGGCCTTCCTGGAGGGCGAGCACGGCCGTCTTCGAACCGTGGTGGCGACCGGGGACGGGGCGCTCTGGCTGCTGACGAGCAATACGGACGGCCGGGGCACCCCGGAGCCGGGAGACGACAAGATCGTTCGGGTGGACATCACGTAGCGGAGGCGACCCGACGGCGGGGCGGGGCCCGGGGGCGCCCGCCGGCCTGGTGGTGACAGGGACAGGACTGGCTTCTCGCGCGCGCCTACCGTTGGAGGTATGGAATCGGGAAGCCCCCTGGGCGACTATCTGCGCACCCGGCGCGAACGGATCCGGCCAGAGGACGCCGGGCTGCCGCCCGGTGAGCGTCGGCGCGTGCCGGGGCTGCGCCGCGAGGAGGTGGCGCTCCTCGCGGGTGTCAGCACCGAGTACTACCTCCGGCTGGAGCAGGGGCGGGACCGGCACCCCTCCGATCAGGTGCTGGAGAGCCTGGCCCGCGCGCTTCAGCTGGACGGCACCGAGGCAAGGTATCTGGCTCAGCTGGCACGACCGGCCCGGTCGGCGCGGCGCCGGACACCGAGGGCGGAGAAGGCCGACGCGGGTGTGTCCGCCCTGATCGACCAGTGGAGTACGCCCGCGCAGGTCCAGGGCCTGTATCTGGGCACGCTCGCGGCCAACCCGATGGCCGTGGCGCTGAACCCGTACTTCGCGCCGGGCGTGAACACGTTGAGCGCGCTGTTCCTGGAACCGGAGATGCGCGAGTTCTACCGGGACTGGCACGCCACCACCGCCAAGGCCGTCGCGTATCTGCGCTCGCTCATCGCGGACGCCGGACGGAACGACGATCCCCGG
The DNA here is from genome assembly GCF_044455465.1 of Streptomyces sp. NPDC051217. Classification (NCBI taxonomy): domain Bacteria; kingdom Bacillati; phylum Actinomycetota; class Actinomycetes; order Kitasatosporales; family Streptomycetaceae; genus Streptomyces; species Streptomyces sp. NPDC051217. Next base: position 142,927 of record NZ_JBITEV010000009.1, on the reverse strand, counting down.
CTGATCGAGCTGGTCGGGGAGCTGAGCCTGCGCAGCGAGCGGTTCCGGGGCCTGTGGGCGCGGCAGGACGTACGCCACTCGACGAGCGGGCTCAGCCTCATCAGGCATCCGCTGGTCGGCGATCTCGACCTGCACTACGAGAAGTTCGCCCTGGCGGGCGCGCCCGGCCAGATGCTGGTGACGTACCACGCCGAGCCGGGGTCGGACTCGTACGAGCGGCTTCAGCTTCTGGGCCACCTCGCCGCCCGGGGCGACGCCGAGCGGCTTCCGCCGGCCGCCCCGCCGGCGGATGCCCGCCCAACAGGACGGCCTAGAGGTGGGTCGGTTCCAGGTCGCTGAAGAGCTGGAGACGGTGCGCCATCGCCGCCGCTTCCGTACGGCCCGAGACACCGAGCTTGGCCAGGATGTTGGAGACGTGCACGCTCGCCGTCTTGGGCGAGATGTACAGCTCCTCGGCTATCTGGCGGTTGCTGCGGCCCTTCGCGACCCGGCGCAGGACGTCCTGTTCGCGCGGGGTCAGGCCCAGCGAGCTGACGGCGTCGGCCTGCGGATCGGATGCCGGGGCGACCCGGGGGGTGGTGGCGAGGCTGATGCGGGCCCGGCCGGCGAGGAGTTCGGTCTGCTCCACGAGGAAGCGTGCGCCGAGCCGCTTCGCCGTGGTGTGGGCCCGGACCAGGAGGGCGGCGGCCTGCTCCCGGTCGGCGGACGCGGCGAGGAGGTCCGCCGCCCAGCGATAGCGGGCGTTGGCCAGTTCGTGCGGCCGGGCCAGCGCCTCGAAGGCGGCAGCCGCGCGGGCCCACAGTTTCGGGGCGACGATGCCGTCGGCGCGGGCGAGTTCGGCTTCGAGCAGCAGGTCGTACGCCTGCCAGACCGGGACGACGGCGGGCAGCCGCTTCGCCTGGTCGCGGACGGTCGCCAGGATCGCGTCCCGTCCCGCGTCGGCCTCCGGCAGTCCGCGCGCGTCAGCTTCCATCCCGGCGACGGAGCAGAGCAGCGGCAGCGCGTACCGCTGCATGCCCGGCGGGAAGCCGTGCGCGACGACCTGTTCGAACTCGACGCGGGCCTCGGCGAGCCGGCCCTGCCGCGCGGCGCTGACCATCGCCAGCCTGGTCGGGCCGATGACATGCTGCGGCTGTGGGTCGTGCGGCCCGAAGACCGCGCGGGCCAAGGCCACTTGGCTCTCCGCCTCGGCGAAGTCGCCGCGCCCGAGGGCGAGCGTCGCGCGCCGTACGGCCACCAGGGCGCGTGCCTTGGGGGTGTGTGCGATCCGGGCCGCTTCGTCGATGGCGGTCTGTACCTCGGTCCAGCGGCCGAGCGAGAAGAGGGATTCGCTCAGGTTGGCCCTGACCCAGGCCTCCTTGTCGGTCAGACCCCGCTGATGGCAGAGGGTGATGCCCAACTCGGCGGCGGCCACCGCCTCCTCGGAGCGGCCCACGCTCTCCAGAGTGGACGGCAGGTTGATGGTGATGCGGCCCAGGAGCGGGAGGGCGGCGACATTGCCCAGTTCGATGACGCGGTCCCGTACCGCGTACATCTCGGCGAGGCCCTCCTCGATCGATCCCGCCTCGGTGGTGAGCCAGCCGCGCGTGATCCTGGCGTTCAGTTCGATGTTCTCCGCGCCGACCAGGCGCGCGTACTCCACGGCGCGGTCGGCGGCGGCCAGGCTGTTGGCGCCGGGACGGTGCAGGGCGCCCCAGCCGGCGACGTCGGAGAGGACGGAGGCATGGACGGCGGACGGCGGGAGGCCGAGCACCAGGTCCTGGGCGGTGGCCAGTTCGGCCCAGCCGTCGCTGCGTGAGAGGTCCTGGACCAGCCGGGAGCGCTGGGTCCAGAACCAGGCGGCGCGCAGCGGGTCGTCCACGGTCTCCAGCACCCGCATGGCCTTCTTCGACAGCGCCAGGGCCCGCTCGCGGTCGCCGCCCGAGCGTGCCGCGACGGTCGCCTCGGACAGCAGGTCGAGGTAGCGCAGCGGGGCGCTCGCGCCGTCGGCGGCGGCCGGGTGGACCTCGGTGTCGTCCGGGGGTCTGAGGCGGGCGCGTACGGACTCGGGCGCCGTGTCCCACAGCTCCATGGCGCGCTCCAGCAGCCGCAGTTGCTCCGCGTGGGCGTAGCGCCGGCGGGCCTCGACGGAGGCGAGCAGGACGACGGGCAGGGCCTTCGCCGCGTCGTGCGCGTAGTACCAGTAGCTGGCGAGGCGGGTGGTGCGCTCGTCGTCCCGTACGAGGGAGGGGTCGGCCTCCAGGGCTTCGGCGAGGCGGCGGTTGAGCCGGGAGCGTTCGCCGGGGAGGAGGTCGTCGCTGATGGCCTCGCGGACGAGCGAGTGCCGGAAGCGGTAGCCGTCGCCGTCCGCCGTGGTGAGGAGGATGTTCGCGCCGACCGCGGCGCGCAGCGCCTCGATCAGGTCGTCCTCGGAGAGCTGCGCGACGGCCAGCAGCAGGGGGAACTCGACGGTGGCGCCGCCCTCGGCGACGATCCGGGCGACCCGCTGGGCGTTCTCCGGCAGCGTTTCGACACGGACGAGCAGCAGATCGCGCAGGGAGTCGGTGAGTCCGGAGCGGCAGCCGGCCTCGATGGCGACGGCCAGTTCCTCCACGAAGAACGCGTTGCCGTCGGAACGCCCGAAGATCTCGTCCACCAGCCGAGGGGCCGGCTCGTCCCCGAAGATGCCGCGCAGCTGCCCTGTGACCTCGGCGTGGCTGAAGCGGGAGAGTTCGATCCTGCTGACCGTACGCAGCCGGTCCAGCTCCGCGAGGAGCGGGCGCAGGGGGTGGCGGCGGTGGATGTCGTCGGCGCGGTAGGTGGCGATGACGAGGAGCCGGCCGCGTCGCAGCGTACGGAAGAGATAGGCGAGCAGATGGCGGGTGGAGGCGTCCGCCCAGTGCAGGTCCTCCAGGACGAGGACGACGGTGCGGCCCGCGGCGACGCGCTCCAGCAGCCGGACGGTGAGTTCGAAGAGACTGGCCCTGCCGTGCTCGCCCAGGGCGCCGCTCTCCGAGGGGCCCAACTCGGGCAGGATCCTGGCCAGTTCGCCTTCCTGTCCCTCGGCCGCCGCGGCGATCTCCTCGGGCAGGCGCCGCCGCAGGGCGCGCAGAGCCGCGGAGAACGGTGCGAAGGGCAGACCGTCGCCGCCGATCTCCACGCAGCCGCCGATCGCGATGACGGCGCCTTCGCCGCAGGCCACCGAGGTCAGCTCCTCGATGAGCCTGGTCTTGCCGACCCCCGCCTCACCGCCGACGAGCATGGCCTGCGGCTCACCGGCGGCGGCGCGGGCGAGCGCTTCGGTGAGTACGGTCAGCTCGCCGTCACGACCGACGAACACGGGACTGACGGACTTGGTCTCCACGATCCCGAGCATCGCACAGGGGTCTGACAGCGCGGCACTCGTTTTCGCGGCGGTCACCGCACGCACCGCCGGCACGTGCGGCGACCGCCGGTCGGCATCTTCAGGAGGCCGGGGCGGGCGCCCATCTCCGTACGCCCGTCACGCCGCGCGCTCGAAGCGGGCGCGGAGCGAGTCCACCCGCCCCTCGCCCTTGTCGCGGGCGTTTCGCGCCGCCTCCTTGCGGGCCTTGCGGACCTGGCGGATCAGCCGCCGGTTGTCGGCCTCACTGATCAGCTCGGCCGCCCGCATCCGGTGCATCTCGTATTCGAACATCCCGACTCCCCTGTCACGAAGTGTTGTGGCGTCCTGCGATGCCTCAACATTCGTCCCCCAGGGGGTGCGCCCGCATCGGGCGAGTGCCGCATCTTCGGGGCGCGGGTGACTTAGGCGGACCGGCAGAGGGCCCGGCCGGGGCCTAAGGCCCGGCCCAGCACCCGCTCGGTACCGCCTTAGTCACCTAGGGCCCGGCCGGCGGAGCGGCCGGGGGCGGCTCGGGCAGGGACACGAAGACGTCGAAGTACATGCCGATGGCGATCAGCAGGCCGAGCGCGGCGAGGGAGATACCGGCCACGGCGAACGGGCGCACCCAGCTCTTGCGCTGCGGCAGGCCGAGCGCCACCAGGCCGACGATGAGCGCCAGTACGGCGAAGATGCCGTTGGTCAGCGCGATGGCGTGCCAGGCGTCGCCGTAGATCTCGGAGATCTGCTGTTCCGCCGTGCCGGTCTGGCCGAGGTCGATCTGGCCGACGAGCGTCTCGCGCTCGGAGATGACCTTGCCGGACCAGGTGCCGATGAGGCCGACGAGCGACAGCAGTACGGAGATGAGCGCCGCCGACGCCGCGGCGAGCCCGCCGGAGGGCGGCGGGGTGTACTCGCCGTCCAGTTCGTCGTCCAGGAGGTCCCCGTCGCCCCCGTCGTCCGCGGTGGTGCCGTCACCGTCGGCGCCGGCGGCGTGGTCGGCGCCGTCCCGGTCACCGGCCGTGCCGTCATTCACGCCCTCGGCGGCGCCCCCCTCAGGGCTCTCACCAGGCTCTTTGGCCAGGCTCGGGCCCGGCGCGTCGTTCTTCTCGGCAGCATCGGCAGCAGCCGGAACGGCGCGCTCCGCCTCGTTGTCGCCGCTGTGGTCAGCGGGCTGTTCTGACTTGGTCGTGGGGTTCATGCGCCGCACGGTAGGCGGCCCGTATGAGAGATCCATGAGAGTTTTCTCAAGTGGTGTTCCGCTGCCGCTCGGACCACTCAGGAGCGAGTACGGACCAGATCTCGTTGTCCTGCCGAACCCCGTGGTGGAGGCTGCTCTCCCGCAGCACACCCTCGCGCCGCATGCCGAGCCGTTCGGCGGTCCTGATGCTCGGCGCGTTGGCCGACGCGACCACCCACTCGACGCGGTGGATGCCGCGCCGTTCCACCGCCCAGTCGACGAGCACCCGCACCGCGCGGGTCACCAGTCCGCGCCCCGTCGCCGCCGGTTCGAGCCAGCAGCCGACCTCGCAGGTGCCCTCCACCGCGTCGAAGAGCCGGAACATCACTCCGCCGACGAGGGTGTCGTGCACCCAGATTCCGTAGATCCGTCCGCCGTCGGCGGCCTGGCTCTGGGCATATCTGACGAGCATGGCCCGCGCCGATTCGAGGTCGAAGACGACCTCCCCGAGCCGGACGTGCCGGTCCACGAACTCCCTGGCGCGGTCCATGTGCGCGAGGAACTCCTCGGCCTGCCACGGCTCCAGCGGTCTCAGTTCCGCCCCGTCGTCACCCAGTGATGTCGCGAACATCGCACTCCTCCGGTCCGGTCGGCTCAGTGCCCCGCGCGGCCGGTTCACCGCGGCATGTGCTCCGCGGGCTCCTCGCGCCGTGCGGGGATCTTCCCAGACGTACGCCGGCGGGCCGCGGGCGCCTCGATGCTGATCCGCGGCAGCCAGCGGTCCAGCCGCCGCGGCAGCCACCAGTTGGCGCCGCCCAGCAGATGCATCAGGGCGGGCACGAGGAGCGTACGGAGGACGAAGGCGTCCAGGGCGACGGCGGCGGCCAGTCCGATGCCGAACATCGCGATGACGCGGTCCCCGCTGAGGACGAAGGCGAGGAAGACCGAAATCATGATCACGGCGGCCGAGTTGATCACCCGGCCGGTCTCGGCGAGGCCGACGCGCACGGCCCGTCTGTTGTCGCCGGTCTCCAGCCACTCCTCGTACATCCGGCTCACCAGGAAGACCTGGTAGTCCATGGAGAGGCCGAAGAGGACCGAAACCATGATCACGGGCAGGAACGGCTCGACCGGGCCGGAACTGCCGAGACCGAGGAGCTCGCTGCCCCATCCCCACTGGAAGATCGCGACGACGATCCCGAAGGACGAGGCGACGGCGGCGACGTTCATCACCGCCGCCTTCAGTGGGATGCCGACGGAGCGGAAGGCGAGCAGGAGCAGCAGGGAGCCGAGGGAGACGACGACTCCGACGAACAGGGGCAGTTTGCCGACGACGACCGCGGCGAAGTCGTCGTGGGCGGCGGTGACTCCGCCGACCGCCACGTCCAGGGAGGTGCCCTCCTGCGCGCGGGGCAGCACATCGTCGCGGAGGTGGTCGACGAGGTCGCTGGTCTCCTTCGACTGGGGCGCCGACTTGGGGACCACGGTGAGCAGGGCCCTGTCGCCGCTGCCGCTGAAGACGATCGGTCCTACGGAGGCGACGTCCGCCGACTCGCGCAACGTGTCCGGCAGTTGGTCCATCGCGAGGCGGTCGTCCGCGCCGTCGAGTTCGGCGACGAGGGTCAGCGGACCGTTGACGCCGGGGCCGAAACCGTCGGCGAGCCGCTCGTACGCCTGCCGGGTGGTGCTGGACACCGGGTTGTTGCCCTGGTCGGAGGTGCCGAGATGGAGCGAGAACGTGGGCAGCGCGAGCACCAGCATCACGACCACCGCCGCGCCGCCGAGCAGCCGGGGGTGGCGCTCCACGAAGGCGGACCAGCGCGCGGCGAAGCCGGTGGGCGGCTCGGGCAGCGGACCGTGTTCGGCGAGCCGGGCGCGCTCGCGGCGGCTCAGCGCGCGCGTGCCGGCGTACGACAGCAGGGCGGGCAGCAGTGTCACGGAGGCGGCGACCGTCAGCGCGACGGTGAGCGAGGCGGCGATCGCGACGCCGTTGAGGAAGCTGAGGCGCAGCACCAGCATGCCGAGCAGCGCGATACAGACGGTGGCCCCGGCGAAGACGACGGCGCGCCCCGTCGTGGCGACGGCCTCGGTCGCGGCCTCGGTGACCGCCAGACCCCGTTCGAGGCCCTTGCGGTGTCTGGTCACGAGAAAGAGCGCGTAGTCGATGCCGACGCCGAGCCCGACGAGCATGCCGAGCATGGGCGCGAAGTCGGCCACGGTCATGACGTGGCCGAGGAGCGCGATGCCGGCGTACGCCGTCCCGACGGACACCAGGGCGGTGGCGATGGGCAGCAGACTGGCCGCGAGCGACCCGAAGGCGAGGAAGAGGACCACGGCGGCTATGGCGACGCCGACGATCTCCGACAGGTGCGCCGTGGTGCCTTCGGTCAGCGGGACGACGCTGCCTCCGAGCTCCACCTGGAGATCCTCGGTGGCCGCCTTCTTCGCGGTGTCGACGACGGCCTGCGCCTGGGCGACGGAAATGTCGTCGACCCGTTTGTCGTAGGTCACGACGGCGAACGCGGTGCGGCCGTCCTCGCTGATCTGGCGGGCGCTCTCGCCGTCCTCCGGGCCGGGTGCGCGCGCGGGCGCCCCGTCGCCGCCGGTGACGGCGTACGGGCTCATCACGGAGGCCACTCCGGGCAGCTTGGCGATCTCACCGAGCGTGACGTCCATGCGCCGTTCGACGTCGCCCGCGCGGACGGAGCCGCGTTCGGTGTGCCAGACCACGGTGTCGCTGTCACCGCCGCGCCCGGGGAAGCCGCTCTCCAGGAGGTCGACGGCGTGGCCGGCCTCGGTGCCGGGAGCGTCGTAGTCGTTGGAGTACGACGTCCCGGCGACGACGGCGCCGGTGGCGGTGGAACCGAGGGCCAGCAGCCACAGAAGTACGACCAGGAGCCGGTGCCTGACGCACCACCGCGCGACTGCTGCCAACGGTCTGCTCCCCTGCGGTGGTCCCGGAGAGTCAACTCTGACATCAAATCGTGATCGTTTGCCCGTTTGGTGGGGTTCCTCACACGGTCGTGACCTGGCGTTCGATCAATGGGAGGCGGGAATTCCGGTTCAGCCGGAGACGCTCGGCTTCCCGTTCTCGATGTGGCCCATGAGCCGTCGCCGGAAGCCCCGGCCCGCCGTCACCTCGATGTCGTACCACCCGTGCGCGTCGGCGGCCGAGTGCACGACATGGCGGCTGCGTCCCGGCTTGACCCTGAACTCGCGCTTCCAGTCGCCGAGATCGGCCTCGTCGGCGTACCCGAGGACGCGCACCGTGAAGGTGACGGGCAGATCACCCTCATTACGGAGGGTGAGATGCAGATCGCGGTCATGGTGGTCGAGGGACGAGGAGAGCTCGGCGCCGCGGCCCGCGACGGGGCCGGCGAACTCGCGGCGGAATCCGTTGGGGCCGGTGATCGTGAACCGGTAGTCGTCACCGGTAAGGGGCACCGTCCACTGTGCCGTGCCCCTTACATCCCGGTGCTGTGGGGCGTCGAACTCACCCGCGTACGGATAGAGCGCGAAGTGGGCGCTCTCCCGTCCCGTGTTGCGCAGTTCGAGCTGAAGGACTCGTGCCCCGGCGCGGCCGGCCAGGCGGCCGTGGGCGTCCGGCTGGTACGGCAGCGGACGGGCGGGGCGCGTACCGGGCTCCTGCACCGGCATCCGCTGCACCGTCGGTGGCACCGGCCGCCAGCGCCCGGTGAACGGCGGGAGGGACCCGGGCCGCTCGACGTCCGGCTGAGGACGGCCACGGCCGAAGTCGAAGGCGGAGGTCAGATCGCCGGTGACGGCGCGCCGCCAGGGCGTGATGCTGGGCTCCCGCACGCCGGTCCACTTCTCCAGGAAGCGGACGACCGAGGAGTGGTCGAAGACCTGCGAGCAGACGTAGCCGCCGACGGTCCAGGGCGAGACGACGAGCAGCGGCACGCGGATACCGAGCCCCGTGGGGAGCCCCTCCCAGCGCTCGTCCGGGTCGTCCACGGGCGGCACGGGCGGCGGGACATGGTCGAAGAAGCCGTCGTTCTCGTCGTAGTTGATCAGTACGACCGTGTGCCGCCAGACGTCCGGGTGCGCGCCGAGGGCGTCGAGCACCTGGTAGACGAGGCCCGCGCTGGCGACCGGCGACGAGGCGCCGGGGTGCTCGGAGTCGACCGCGGAGGGCACCAGGTAGGACACCTCGGGCAGCTGCCCGGCGGCCACGTCGGCGCGGAACGCGGCGGCGAGGGTGCCCGACTCGACGCGCCGCAGGCCGCGTTCGAAGAGCGACCGCTCGTCGGCGGTGAGAGTCTCCACGCCCTCTTCGAGGGTGTCGAGCAGCCGGGCCCGGACGGCGGGGTCGTCGCTGTCACGCACCGCGGCGTAGAAGGCCTCCATGTATGTGAAGTCACCGCCGCCCTCCAGCTCTCGCGTCTTGGCGAGCGCCTTGCGCGCGATCTTCTTGAAGGAGGTGAAGAACTCGATGTTGTTGTCGGTGAAGTTCTCCCACTCGGTGTACGTCTTCCAGCTCCGCCCGGCCTTCTCCAGCCGCTCGGCGTAGGTCGGCCATTCGTAACCGGGATGGGTGCCCTCGTCGTACGCGTCGTTGCCGACGGCCCGCCGCCCGTCCGCCTCGAAGCCGGTCCAGCCGCTCCAGAGGTGGTTGCGGTTGGGGCTGGTCGAGGTGTGGACCGACGAGTGGTAGGCGTCGCAGACGGTGAAGGTGTCGGCCAGCTCGTAGTGCAGCGGGATGTCGGCGCGGTCGTAGTACGCCATCGTGGCCGCGGTCTTGGCGGAGATCCAGCGGTCCATCCAGCCGTTGTTCCACGCCTTGGCGCCACCGCTCCAGGAGTGGTCGAGGTCGCCTATGTACTGAAGGTCCTTCTTCTGCGTCTCGGCGGCGTCGCGCACGGGAAAGGGCAGCACGGTGCCGGTGCCGGACGCGGCCGGCTGCTCGAACACGGTGCGGCCGGTGGGCAGTTCCACCGCGTTGCGGTCCCCGAAGCCCCGTACGCCGCGCAGCGTGCCGAAGTAGTGGTCGAACGACCGGTTCTCCTGCATGAGCACCACGACATGGCGCACGGAGTCCAGTCCCCCGGCCGGCGCCTCGGCGGCGATGGCGGCGCGCAGGGACGGCGGCAGTACGGATCCCGCCGCGGCGGCACCGACGGCGCCACCTCCGAGAGCGAAGAGCCGTCGCCGTGAAATGTCCGTGGCCAAGAGATCCTCCCGAGTTCAGGTCCTACGGCCCGGAAGCTAGCCACCGCAGGTGGCGGCGGGAAGACCCCGGGACGGCCCGGCGATGAACGTCCGAGAGTCGCCACGTCCGGGCGGCGCCCACGGGCGTGCCGAACCGACGGGTACGGCCGGATCCGTGGCGGTCCGGCGCCGCGTGCCCCAAGCTGAACGGGTTCGGCGACCGCCCCTCCCCTTCGGGACCCGGCGGGCTCCGGACAGGTGCCACCCACGATGAATGAACCCATGAAAACGACAGGGACAACCTGCCCATGAACGTCTCCGTGTTCGGCGCCACCGGGCGTACCGGACAAGCCCTCCTCACCTCCGCCGCACGCGCCGGACACCGCACCACCGCGCAGGTGCGCGAGCCGGCTCGGCTCGGATCCGCCCCCGTCGACCGGGTGGTGACCGGAAGCCCCTTCGACGAGAGCGCCGTGACCGACGCCCTCACCGGCGCGGACGCCGCGGTGATCGCCTTCGGTCTCAAAGGCAACCGGACGACGCCGCTGTACTCGCGCGGCACCGAACTGATCGTGGAGGCGATGCGGAAGCTGGCCGTACGGCGGCTGATAGTCGTCTCGGAGGCCGGATACGGGCCCCATGTACGCGGACTCTCGGGCCGTACCATCGCCGCCCTCTACCGCGCGACGGCGCGGCCCCTCCTGCGGGAGCGGGAGGCCCAGGACGCGGTGATCCTCACCAGCGGCCTCGACTGGACCGTCGTGCGGTCCGGGGTGCTGCACCACGGGCCGGCGCGCGGCAACCGCCCGCGCTCCTTCACGCCGTACCGGGGCCTCGCGCCCCGTACGACCTACGCGGACCTCGCCGACCTCGTCCTGGACGCGCTGGACGATCCCGGGACGTACGGCCGGGACGTCTACCCGTAGGGCCTGTCCATCGGAGCCTGCCGGGCGGTGGGCGATCAGCTCTGCCGCGCCACGATCTCGCGCAGGTCCTTGGCGTAGTGGCCGATCGCCCTCCGGTACGTCCGCACCCGGGGGTCCTCGCTGGTCGTGGCCAGCAACTCCAGCAGGATCCGCATCGCTTCGTCGTGCTGCCCGGTGTTGAACAGCGCCATGGCGAGGAAGGTCAGCAGGGCGCCGTCGCCGGGGAACTCCGCCAGCCCGCCCCGCAGCGTCCCGACGGACTCCTCGTACCGGCCGAGGATCCGGAACGTGCTGCCGAGACCCACCAGCGCACCGAGACGGTCCTCGTCCGAGAGGTCCGTTCCGGCCAACGCGCGTTCGTAGTAGGCGACCGCCTCCGCCTCCAGACCGAGGGCGTCGTGCGTCCAGGCGGTCTGATAGGCCACCTCGGCGTCGTGCGGGTGCCGGTCGGCGAGAGCCACCAGGCGCTCCCTGGCCTGCTCCGCTTCCCCCCGTGTGCGCAGGCCGACGGCTTCCGCCAGAAGCTCGTCCCTGCTGTCAGTCGTCATGCGGGGATTGTCGCACCGGCCGGAAACCGGGTGGCTCCCCGGCCCGGCGGTCCCGCGCGGCGGCGTTCAGCTCTGGTACGGCCACACCAGCAGGACGGGGCACGGCGCGTGGTCGACCACGAAACGGGACTCCGGGCCGAGGCTGTGCGGGCCGGGCCGGTCGGGGTCACCGTCGCGCGCGCAGATCAGCAGGTCCACGTCCGCCGCCGCGCGGACGACCTCCTCCTGAGGACGGCCGTGCCGGTCGAGCAGTTCGCAGGGCCGGCCGAGCCGGTGCGCCGCCTTCTCAAGGAGGTCGGCGCCCACCACCCCGGCCAGCGCCTCCAGCCGGGCGCCGGGATCGTGATCGGGCCCGTGTCCACGGCCGAGCAGCCCCGCGTAGGCGCGGTGAGCCTCTTCGACGATCCGGTCGTCGCCCACGTGCAGCAGGACGACATGGTCGTCGGGGGCCCGTTCACGGGCGGCGTCGACGCAGGCGGGCCAGGTCGACGGACTGATCCAGACGAGGGCGGTTGTCTTCACGTCGGTCACAACTGCAGGGTGCCCCACAGGGCAACGGTCGAAGCGATCAGCGTCGCGGGCACGGTGAGCAGACCGAGCCGGGTGAACTGCCGGAGCGAGGGCGCCGAGTCGTGTTCGTGCAGGACACGGCGCCACAGGAGGGTGGCGAGGGAGCCGACGTACGTGAGGTTGGGACCCAGATTCACCCCGATGAGCGCGGCGAGCACGGGGCCGGGGCCCGCGGGCGCGACGAGGGGCAGAAGGGCGAGGATCGCGGGCAGGTTGTTGATCAGATTGGCCAGGAGGGCGGCGACGCCGGCGACGGCGAGGAGCGTGGTGAGGGATTCACCGGCCGGGAGGATCCGGCTGATGCCGGTGTCGAGGCCGTTGTCGACGACGGCCTTGACGACGATGCCGAGCGCGAGCACGAAGAGGCAGAAGAGCGGCGACGCGGCCCAAAGGAGCGCGAGCGGTGTGGTGCGCCTTCGCCGCAGCGCGCGGGCGGCGAGCACCGCCGTACCGGCGAAGGCCGCCCAGAGCGGTTCGATACCGACGAGGGAGGTGACGGCGAACGCGACGAGTGTCAGGCCGAGGACGACGAGCGTGAAGGTCGGTACGGTGCGCGACTCGACCTCCTTGGGAGGGTGCGCCCCGGTGGCCAGATCGGTCGCGAAGAACCGGCTCAGGACGACGTACTCGACGGCGATCGCGGCCAGCCACGGGAGCGCCATGAGCACGGCGAACCGGGTGAAGGAGAGACCGCTGGCGGTGAAGGCGAGGAGGTTGGTGAGGTTGGAGACGGGGAGCAGGAGCGACGCGGAGTTCGCGAGGTGGGTGCAGGCGTAGACGTGCGGGCGCGGGTGGGCTCCGACGCGGCTCGCGGTCACGAACACGACGGGTGTGAGGAGGACGACCGTGGCGTCGAGGCTGAGGACGGCGGTGGTGACGGCGGCGACGCCGAACACGCCGCCGAGCAGTCGGCGAGGATGCCCGCCGCAGAGACGGGCGACGAGGTCGCCGGCGGCCTGGAACAGGCCGTCGTCGTCGCAGAGTTGGGCCAGTACGAGAATGGCGGCGAGGAACCCGACGACGGGCAGCAGGCTGTGCGTCTGGTCCCACGCGTCGGCGGGCGACACGGCGCCGAGTACGACGACGAGTCCGGCGGCCGGGAGGGCGACGACGGCTTCGGGCAGACCTCTCGGCCGCGCGACGGCGAAGGCGAGCACGGCGAGGAGCAACCCGACGGACACGATCTCGGCGACGAGGCTGTTCACGGGCGGCGCCTGGGGGCTGGTGGGCGGACGGAACGTTCATACGACGCGCCGCGCGACACGCGACGCCGGCCCAACGTACGGTCCCCACGCGGGTCTGCCGGGCAACGCCCCCGGGGCGCGACCGACCGCTTGGCGGGTGTGCTCGACGACGAGCCGTGGGATTCCGCGACCCGGCCCGGTGCTGTCGCGGGGAACGGGTGGGCCGGTGCGCGCGGCCCGTGGGCCGCGTGCGCGACCCGACCGCCGGGCGGCACCGGTGGCCCACCCCGACGCGGCCCGTGGGCTGCCCCCGGCCCTCGGTGCCGGGGCTACGATCGAAGTCGAACCGGCCCACCGTGACCGGTAGAGGCCGTACATCTGGACCGCGGCGTCAACACGGACGGTCTGGCCGGGCGGACTCGACCACGACGATGCCGTCACCGACGAGCACCGCGCCGGACGGCTCGCACAGGTCGCTGGCGAGCGTCGTGACCTCGCCGGTCGCTGCTCCTGTCCCCCGCTCGCGCGGCGGCGGAGAACCGTCCCGCCGCGACCCGCCACGCCCGTTCCCCGCTCGCCCGGCGGGCTGCCGGCGCGGCCGAACCGGCCACCGGCCCGCACCGGCGAACCACTCCCGGTACCGGCCGGCAGCCGGCGGTACGGGGCCGAGCCCTCCCGGGCCCGGCCCCCTTCTCAGCCCTCCACGCCCAGGCGTTCCAGGATCAGTTCGCGGACCCGAGCCGCGTCCGCCTGGCCGCGGGTGGCCTTCATGACCGCTCCCACCAGTGCGCCCGCCGCCGCGATCTTGCCCGCGCGGATCTTGTCCGCGATCGCCGGGTTCGCGGCGATCGCCTCGTCCACCGCCGTACCGAGTGCGCCCTCGTCGGAGACGACCTTCAGGCCGCGTTTCTCGACGACGGTGTCCGGGTCGCCCTCGCCCGCGAGGACGCCCTCCAGGACCTGCCGGGCCAGCTTGTCGTTGAGGTCGCCCGCGGTCACCAGTTCCGCCACCCTGGCGACCTGCGCCGGGGTGATCGGGAGCGCCGCGAGGTCCGTGGACGTCTCGTTCGCGCTGCGCGCCAGCTCGCCCATCCACCACTTGCGTGCCTGGTCGGCCGGGGCGCCCGCCTCGATCGTGGCGGTGATCAGGTCGACCGCGCCCGCGTTGAGCATCGACTGCATGTCGTGCTCCGAGACGCCCCACTCCTCGCGCAGGCGCTTACGGCGCAGCCGCGGCAGCTCAGGCAGTCCGCCCCGCAACTCCTCCACCCACTCGCGCGGGGGCGCGATCGGGACGAGATCCGGCTCGGGGAAGTACCGGTAGTCCTCCGCCTCCTCCTTCACACGGCCGGACGTCGTGGAACCGTCCTCCTCGTGGAAGTGGCGGGTCTCCTGGATGATCGTGCCGCCGCCGTCGAGAACCGCGGCGTGCCGCTGGATCTCGTAACGCGCCGCCCGCTCGACGCTGCGCAGCGAGTTGACGTTCTTCGTCTCCGAGCGGGTGCCGAACTTGCTCCGCCCGTGCGGGCGCAGCGACAGGTTGACATCGCAGCGCATCTGGCCCTGCTCCATCCGGGCCTCTGAGACGTCCAACGCCTTGATCAGCTCGCGCAGCTCCGCGACATACGCCTTCGCGACCTCCGGCGCGCGCGCCCCGGCGCCCTCGATCGGCTTGGTGACGATCTCGATGAGCGGGATGCCCGCGCGGTTGTAGTCGAGCAGGGAGTGGGACGCGCCCTGGATACGGCCGGTGGCGCCACCGACGTGCAGCGACTTGCCGGTGTCCTCCTCCATGTGGGCGCGCTCGATCTCCACACGGAAGATCTCGCCGTCGTCCAGCTGGACGTCCAGATAGCCGTTGTAGGCGATCGGCTCGTCGTACTGCGAGGTCTGGAAGTTCTTCGGCATGTCCGGGTAGAAGTAGTTCTTCCGGGCGAACCGGCACCACTCCGCGATCTCGCAGTTCAGCGCGAGACCGATCTTGACGGCGGACTCTACGCCGATCGCGTTGACGACCGGAAGCGCGCCCGGCATGCCGAGACAGGTCGGACAGGTCTGCGAGTTCGGGGCGGCGCCCAGTTCGGTGGAGCAGCCGCAGAACATCTTCGTACTGGTGCCGAGCTCGACATGGACCTCCAGGCCCATGACGGGGTCGTACGTCGCGAGAGCGTCCTCGTACGGAACGAGCGACACGTGTTCAGTGACGGTCACGGTGAAACTTTCCCTCTCTGCGGGCTCAGCCCAGCAGGACGTCGTCGTCGCCCAGCCGCTTCAGCTCGCGGTAGAGCAGAGCGATGCCGGTGACGATGGCGGCGGCGGAGACGGCGGCGTCGATCAGCCGCAGCGTGTCGTTGTCCTGACGGGCCATCCTGGCCTGCTTGACGACGCTGACCGCTCCGAAAGCGGTCGTGCCGATCGACAGGTACACGCCGGACTTCGACTTCTTGAAGCTCTTGGCCTTCTTGGTCATTGCGCTCATAGCGACGGTGCCTCCTCCAACAGCGGATGTCCCCAGCGTTCCACGAACGCCGCCTCGACCGCTGCGCCTACCCGGTAGAGACGGTCGTCCTTCATCGCGGGGGCGATGATCTGCAGTCCGACCGGGAGACCGTCCTCCGGCGCCAGTCCGCAGGGCAGCGACATGGCGGCGTTTCCGGCCAGGTTGGTCGGGATGGTGCACAGATCGGAAAGGTACATCGCCATGGGGTCGTCGGCGCGTTCACCGATCGGGAAGGCGGTGGTCGGCGTGGTGGGTGAAACGATCACGTCGACCTGCTCGAAGGCCCTCTCGAAGTCCCGCACGATCAGGGTGCGGACCTTCTGCGCCGAGCCGTAGTACGCGTCGTAGTAACCGGAGCTGAGCGCGTACGTACCGAGCATGATGCGCCGCTTGACCTCGTCGCCGAAGCCCGCCTCCCGGGTGAGGGCGGTGACGTCCTCGGCCGAACGGGTGCCGTCGTCGCCGACCCGCATGCCGTAGCGCATGGCGTCGAAGCGCGCGAGGTTGGAGGAGCACTCGGAGGGCGCGATCAGGTAGTACGCCGAGAGGCCGAGGTCGAAGGACGGGCAGTCCAGCTCGACCACTTCCGCGCCGAGCTCCTTGAGGAGGTCGACGGACTCGGCGAACCGCTGCATGACACCGGCCTGGTAGTGCTCGCCGGAGAACTGCCGGACGACACCGACGCGCATACCGGTGACGGTGCCGTTGCGGGCGGCCTCGACCACCGGCGGGACGGGGGCGTCGATGGAGGTCGAGTCGAGCGGGTCGTGTCCGCCGATGACCTCGTGGAGGAGGGCCGCGTCCAGGACCGTACGGGCGCACGGGCCGCCCTGGTCGAGCGAGGACGAGAAGGCGACCATGCCGTAGCGGGAGACGCCGCCGTAGGTGGGCTTGACGCCGACCGTGCCGGTGACGGACGCGGGCTGGCGGATCGAGCCGCCGGTGTCCGTGCCGATGGCGAGCGGCGCCTCGTAGGCCGCCAGGGAGGCCGACGAGCCGCCGCCGGAGCCGCCGGGGATACGGGTGAGGTCCCAGGGGTTGCCCGTGGGACCGTAGGCGCTGTTCTCCGTCGACGACCCCATGGCGAACTCGTCCATGTTGGTCTTGCCGAGGATGACGACACCGGCCTCCTTGAGGCGCCGGGTGACGGTCGCGTCGTACGGCGGGATCCAGCCTTCGAGGATCTTGGAGCCGACGGTGGTGGGGATGCCCTCGGTGGTGAAGATGTCCTTCAGCGCGAGGGGGACACCGGCGAGCGAGCCGAGCTTCTCGCCCCTGGCCTTCTGCTCGTCGACGGCACGGGCCTGCGCGAGGGCGCCCTCACGGTCGACGTGCAGGAAGGCGTGGACCTTCTCGTCGACGGCCTCGATACGGGTGAGGTGGGCCTCGGTGACCTCGACGGCCGTCAGCTCGCCGGAGGCGATCTTCTCGGCGATCTCGGCCGCTGTGAGCCGGATGATGTCGGTCTTGATGTCCGTCATGGCTTTTAGTCCTCCCCCAGGATCTGCGGCACCTTGAAACGCTGCTGCTCCTGGGCCGGGGCGCCGGAGAGCGCCTGCTCGGGGGTGAGCGACGGGCGTACCTCGTCCGCGCGCATGACGTTGGTCAGCGGCAGCGGGTGAGAGGTCGGCGGAACGTCTTGGTCGGCGACCTCGGATACGCGGGCGACCGCGCCGATGATGTCGTCGAGCTGACCGGCGAAGTGATCGAGCTCTTCGCCCTTCAGCTCCAGACGCGCCAGCCGTGCGAGGTGGGCGACCTCCTCGCGCGTGATGCCAGGCATGCGGCGATCCTCTGGGTGAGTGTCGGGATTTTGACCCAATCCTATGGGGCGCGACACCGTGCCCACGAAACGGTTTCCCGTTCCGCCCCGCTGTCCCGGCCGCGTACGGGCGTCCGCCGGTCGCGTACAGGCGTCTGTTACTGGACCACGCGGCTGGAGGGACCCGAGGCGTCGGTGCGCGGCGGCTCCAGGGCCGGCGCGGGCGGCGGGCGGTGCCAGCCGGTCTCACCGCGGGCCAGCAGCCAGGACGTCGCCTCGTGCGGGGGCATCGCGGCGGCCACGAGCCAGCCCTGGACGGCGTCGCAGCCCAGGTCGCGCAGGCGCTCCCAGGTCTCGTCGTCCTCGACGCCCTCGGCGACGACGACCAGGCCCAGCGAGTGCGCCAGGTCGATCGTGCAACGGACGATCTCCGCGTCCTCGTTGTCGATGGCGAGGCGGGCCACGAACGAACGGTCGATCTTCAGTTCACTCACCGGGAGACGGCGCAGATGGACCAGCGACGAGTAGCCCGTACCGAAGTCGTCGAGGGACATCTTCACGCCGTGGCCCGTCAGGCCCGCCAGGGTGTCGGCGGCCCGCTGCGGGTCCTCCAGCAGGACGTGCTCGGTTATCTCCAGCTGGAGCGCGCCGGCCGGGACGCCGTGCCGGGCGAGCCGGGCGGCGACCGCGCCGGCGAAGCCGGGGGTGTGGACGTCGCGCGGCGAGACGTTGACGGCCACCGGTACGAACAGGCCCTGCGCCCGCCAGCGGGCGACCTGGCCGAGGGCCGATTCCAGTACGTACTCGGTGAGGTAGGGCATCAGGCCCGAGGACTCGGCGATCGCGATGAACTCGTCCGGGGGCACTCTCCCCCGGTCCGGATGCACCCACCGTACGAGCGCCTCCAGGCCGACGACCTGGCCGTCGAAGCGGACCTTGGGCTGGTAGTGCAGCTCCACGTCGCCCGCGTCGAGGGCGCGCCGCAGATCGCCCAACAGGCCCAGCCGGTCCGGGGTGTTGGAGTCTCTCTTGGACTCGTACACCTCCACGCCCGTACGGTCCCGCTTCGCCTGGTACATCGCGACGTCGGCCCGCTGGAGCAGCCCTTCCGCGTCCACCGCGTGCTCGGGGTAGACGGCGACGCCGGCACTGGCCTCCAGGACGAGCGTCAGGCCGTCCAGGTCGAGCGGCGAGGACAACTCGGCCGCGAGATGCCGGGCCACGCGCTGCGCGCTGGTCGTGGAGTCGACCAGCGGCAGCAGTACGGCGAACTCGTCACCGCCGAGCCGCGCGGCCTCCGCTCCGCGCGGCAGGGCCAGCTTGAGCCGCTCCGCTATCTGCAACAGGAGTCTGTCGCCCGCGAGATGACCGAGTGTGTCGTTGACGGAGCGGAACCGGTCGAGGTCGATCAGGACCAGCGCCGAGCGTGCGCCGAGGGTCTTGGCCTCCTCCAGCGCCGTCCAGGTCCGCTCCAGTAGCCACTGCCGGTTGGGCAGCCCGGTCAGGGGGTCGCGCAGCTGCTCCTCGGCCCGTGCCCTGGCGATCCAGAGCGTGGAGTCGAGGGCGATCAGCGGGACGGCGAACAGGGGCAGCACCACGGGTCTGGAGACGGCGACGACACAGATCAGTGGAGTGATTCCGAGCAGTGCGACGGCGAGCAGGCTCTGCCGCAGCACGGCCGTACGGGCGATGGTCGGCAGGCCACCGCCCTGCGGGGTCAGCGAATACCACAGGAGCAGCCGGGTCACCACCAGATAGGCCCCGGCCGCCAGCACGATCTCCGGGACGGTGCCGATCCCCCAGTGGAGGGGCTGCCAGGGCTTCGCGACGGTCGGTACGTCGCCGAAGGCGAGCAGGACCAGCGCCGCCGCCCCGATGCCGAGGATGTCCACGGCGCCGTGCAGGGCGCCCTGGCGCCAGCGGTGCCTGCGGGCGATGCCGACCAGGACCACGACGGCGAGGCTGACGAGGCCGGCGGCCACCCAGCCGTACAGGAGCAGCACGGCGAGGGTGAGGGCTGCGCCGGAGCCCGTGCCGCCCCACCAGCGGTCGCGGCCGAGTGCGACGAGATGACCGACGACGATGCCGGTGAGGATCGCGAGCGACCAGCCCGTGGTGCCGTCCGGGAAGAGCGCCCGGCCGTCCCGGATCTGCAGGACGATGCCGAGTGCCAGCACGAAGGCGGCGAGTCCCACCACAACGAGGCCCACTCCGGCCGACGTGCCTCCAACTCCCGCGAATGCGCGCGGGCGTGAGACCGGGGCGGCGCTCTCGGTCGGTTTCATTCCCGTCCCTCTCACAGCCGGCAGTGCCATTACCACGCGATGGCACGTTGTCATGCCACCACGGCTGATTTCCCACACGCAGCCGTGCACGACAGGCGTACCCCTCAACAGTAGGCCGCGAACGGCGTCGGCGGGCAGCGCTCTACCGCTGTTGCCCGAATGCAACCCGCCCTTCCGTATCCATCTGGTATGCGCCGAACGGGTGACCTACGAGGGCTCGTTGTGCCCGTTCGGTCACTCTGCTCCACTCTCCGCAGACGCCTCGTCAGCCGTCTCCGGGGCGTCCTTGGCCGATTCCTTCGCCCCCTCCTCCGGGGCCTCCGGCGCCTGTAGGGCGGCCTCCCGCGCCGCGTCGGGGCCTTCGGCGAGCAGGACGGCGAACCCCGCCTCGTCGAGCACCGGCACCTTCAGCTGCATCGCCTTGTCGAACTTGGAGCCGGGGTTCTCACCGACCACCACGAAGGCCGTCTTCTTCGATACGGCGCCCGTCACCTTCGCTCCGAGCGTCTGGAGCGCCTCTTTCGCGCCATCCCTGGTGTGATTTTCGAGCGTGCCCGTTACGACGACGGTGAGGCCCGCCAGCGGGCGCGGTCCCTGGTCCTCGTCGGCGCCCTCGTCCTCCATGCGGACCCCGGCCTCGCGCCACTTGCGCAGGATCTCGCGGTGCCAGTCCACCTCGAACCACTGCTTGAGCGAGGCGGCGATCGTCGGGCCCACTCCCTCGACCGCCGCCAGCTCCTCCTCGGTGGCCTGTTCGATACGGTCGATGGACCGGAACTCCCTGGCCAGTGCCACCGAGGCGACCGGCCCCACATGCCGGATCGACAGCCCGGCGATGACGCGGGCCAGGGGGCGCCGCTTGGCCGCCGCGATGTTCTCCAGCATCGCCAGCGTGTTCTTCTTCGGCTCCCCCTTCTGGTTGGCGAAGACGGTGACGATCTTCTCCTTGCCGGTCTCCGGGTCACGCTTGGGCAGGCCGGTGTCCGCGTCGCGCACGTACGCCTTGATCGGCAGCAACTGCTCCACGGTGAGGGTGAAGAGGTCGCCCTCGTTGAGCAGCGGGGGCGTCGGCGGCTCCAGCGGCTTGGTCAGCGCGGCGGCGGCCACATAGCCGAAGTTCTCGATGTCCAGGCACTTGCGTCCGCCGAGATAGAACAGCCGCTCGCGCAACTGGGCCGGGCAGGAACGGGCATTGGGGCAGCGCAGGTCGATGTCGCCCTCCTTCATGGCCCGCAGCTCGGTCCCGCACTCGGGGCAGACGGTCGGCATCTCGAACTCGCGCTCGCTGCCGTCCCGCAGGTCGGCGACCGGACCGAGAATCTCCGGGATGACGTCGCCCGCCTTGCGCAGCACCACCGTGTCGCCGATGAGGACGCCCTTGGCCTTCACCACTTCCTGGTTGTGGAGGGTGGCGAACTCGACCTCGGAGCCGGCGACCTGGACCGGCTCGACCACCGCGTACGGAGTGACCCGGCCGGTGCGTCCGACGCCCACCCAGATGTCGATCAGCTTGGTGTTGACCTCCTCCGGCGCGTACTTCCAGGCGATCGCCCAGCGCGGGGCGCGGGAGGTCGAACCGAGCCTGCCCTGGAGGGAGATCTCGTCCAGCTTGACGACGACACCGTCGATCTCGTGCTCCACCGAGTGACGGTTTTCGCCGAAGTACGCGATGAACTCCCGTACACCGGCGAGGTCGTCGACGACCTTGTTGTGCCGGGCCGTCGGCAGGCCCCACTCCTCCAGCAGCTCGTACGCGTGCGAGAGACGGTCGATGTCGAAGCCCTGCCGCGCGCCGATGCCGTGCACCACCATGTGCAGCGGGCGCGACGCGGTGACCTTGGGATCCTTCTGGCGCAGCGAACCCGCCGCCGCGTTGCGGGGGTTGGCGAACGGCTTGTCGCCGGCCTCGACCAGCCGGGCGTTGAGCTCCTGGAATGCCTCCATCGGGAAATAGACCTCGCCGCGGATCTCCACCAGCTCCGGAACCCGGTCGCCCTTCAGCCGGTGCGGGATCTCCGCGATCGTACGGACGTTGGGCGTGATGTCCTCGCCCGTGCGGCCGTCGCCACGGGTGGCGGCCCGCGTGAGTCTGCCCTGCTCGTAGGTGAGATTGACGGCGAGGCCGTCCACCTTCAGCTCGCACAGGAGGTGGTAGCCCGGAGCGCCCACCTCCCTCGCGACGCGCTCCGCCCAGGAGGCCAGCTCCTCGTCGTCGAACGCGTTGTCCAGCGAGAGCATGCGCTCGCGGTGCTCGACCGCGGTGAACTCCGTCTCGTACGCCCCCGCGACCTTCTGGGTCGGCGAGTCGGGCGTACGCAGCTGTGGGTACCGCTCCTCCAGCGCCTCAAGGTCGCGCAGCAGTTTGTCGAACTCGCCGTCGCTGACGACCGGCTGGTCCTTCACGTAGTAGCGGAAGCGGTGCTCCTCGACCTGCTCGGCGAGGTGCGCGTGCCGCTCACGCGCTTGCGCGGGTACTGCCGTCTGCTGTTCGCCGGCCACCGTTTCATCCTCCCGTTCCACCGCGTGCCGCGATTACCGCGATCAGCGCGAGCCATGTCTCACCCATGTCACTCAGGGTTGTCCGCGAGGGATCGCGCCGCCCTGACACAGTGCTCCATGGCGGCGCGGGCGTACGCGGGCGAAGCACCCGCGAGCCCGCACGCCGGAGTGATCACCACGGACTCCGCCAGAGTCCCCGGATCCAGCCCCAGCCTGCGCCACAGCGTTCTGACACCCATGACGCTACCCCCCGGGTCCGACAACGGGGCGTCCGTGCCCGGCACCACCCCGGCGAGGAGTTTCACGCCGCCCTCCACCGCCTCGCCGATCGTGTCGTCGTCACGCTCGGTGAGCAGCGAGAAGTCGAACGACACGGCTGCGGCCTCCGCGCGGCGCAGCAGCGCGAACGGCACGTCGGGGGCGCAGGAGTGGACGAGGGCGGGGCCGTCGTTCGCCCGCATCACCTGGCGCAGGGTGTCCTCGACGACCTGCCGGTCCACCGCCCGGTGGGTGCGGTAGCCGCTGGCCGTCCTGATCTGCCCGCGCAGTACGGCGGTGAGGGACGGCTCGTCGAGCTGGAGCACCGGCCTGGCGCCGGGCACCCTGCGCCGTACGTCCGCGAGATGGGCCGTCAGCCCCTCCACCAGGGACCCGGCCAGGTCGCGGCAGGCTCCGGGGTCGCTGAGCGCCGACTCGCCGTTGCGCAGTTCCAGGGACGCGGCGAGTGTCCACGGGCCGACGACCTGGACCTTGAGCGGGCCCTCGTATCCCTGGGTGAACTCTTCGAGCGCGTCGAGATCCTCGCCCAGCCAGGACCAGGACCGCCGGGTGTCGCGGCCGGGGCGGTCGCCGATCCGCCAGCCGCTGGGCTCCACACGGGCGAAGACCTCGACGAGGAGCCCGGCGGTCCGGCCGATCATGTCGGCGCCGGGGCCGCGCGCGGGCAGTTCGGCGAGGTGCGGGAAGTCGTCGAACGTGCCGGTGACGGCCTTGGCCGTCTCACGCGCGTCGTCGCCCGGCATGGACCCGACGCCGGTGGCGGCGCCCCATACGGCCTTCGCCGGGGCGTCGGTGGCGGCCTCGGCGGTCCGCCGGTCCCGCCCGGTCCCGCTGTCGGTACTGCTGTCGGTACTGCTGTCGGTCTGGTTCATCGTCCCGGCCGCACCGTCAGGTCGTTGATCTCCGCGTCGCGCGGCAGGTCCAGGGCGGTGAGGATCGTCGTCGCGACCGACTCCGGGTCGATCCAGCGGGGGGCGTCGTACTCCTTGCCCTCCTGGCGGTGCACCTTGGCCTGCATGGGCGTGGCCGTACGGCCCGGATAGACCGAGGTGACGCGCACGCCGTTCGGCCGCTCCTCCTGACGGAGGGCGTCGGCGAGCGCCTTGAGGCCGTGCTTGGAGGCGGCGTACGCGCCCCACATCGCGTGGGCGTTCAGGCCGGCGCCCGAGTTGACGAAGATCACCTGGCCCTTGGCGGCGCGCAGTTGGGGCAGGAAGAGACGGGTCAGCTCCGCCGGCGCGACAAGGTTCACATTCAGCTGACCGGTCCATGTCTTGGGGGTCAGCTCGCCGATCGGGCCGAGCTCGACGACACCCGCGAAGTGCAGGAGCGAGTCCAGGTGGTCGGGGAGCGTCTGGTGCGACAGCGCCCAGGAGAGACGGTCGGGGGTCGCGAGGTCGCCGACGAGCGTGCGGGCGCCGGGAAAGTCCGCGGCGATTTCCTTGCCGCGGCCGGCGTCGCGGGAGAAGAGCAGCAGGTCGTCGCCGCGCTCGTGCAGTCGGCGCGCGACAGCGGCGCCGATGCCGGAGCCCGCGCCGGTGATCAGATGGGTAGCCATGGGGTCATGTTCGCATCACCGCATGGCGCGCCCATACGGTCCCGCCGCGCCCCTCGCCTGCTCAGCGCATGCCGGCGGACTCCTCCAGATAGGCGAGGGCGCCCACCGCCTCCTCCGCGAAGAAGACCAGGTCGGTCAGGGGCACCGGGAGGAAGCCCTCGCTGTCCATACGCCTGAACTGCTCCTTGAGCCCGTCGTAGAAGCCCGCCGTGTTGAGCAGCACCACCGGCTTGTCGTGCAGGCCGTGTTTCTTCAGTTCGAGGATCTCGGTCGCCTCGTCCAGCGTGCCCGTACCGCCGACCATGATCACTACGGCGTCGGACTTGGCGAGGAGCAGCGCCTTGCGCTCGGCGAGGTCCTCGGCGATCACCATCTCGTCGGCCCGCGCCCGCATGGAGGCCCCCAGGAAGCCGACGGAGACCCCGACGAGACGCCCGCCCGCCTCCTCGACCCCGTCGGCGACGACCTTCATCAGCCCGGCGTCGGAACCGCCCCAGACGAGCGTGTGACCGCCCTTGCCGAGGAGTTCGGCGAATTCCCGGGCGGGGCGGGTGTAACGCTCGTCCAGGTCGGCGGCGGAGAGGAAGACACAGATTCTCATGACCCCACGGTAACCGGGTGACCTCCTGGGGAAGAGGGCGTGGCCCGCCGTTGCTGACGGTAGAAGGGACCAGCGCGGGAAGCGGGACCGAGTTAACCGAAGGAGCCGATCGCCATGGCCAAGGGCCACACCATCACCGTCGAGCAGGGCACGGAGCATGTTCGCGCCGTGCGCGACGGACAGGTCGTCGCGGAGAGCCGCCGGCCGTTGCTGCTGCACGAGACCGGACTGCCCGTCCGTTACTACCTGCCGCCGGAGGACGTGCGCACGGAGCTGCTGACTCCCTCGGACACCACCACCCACTGCCCGTTCAAGGGCGATGCCTCCTACTGGTCGCTGCCGGACGCGCCCGATCTGGTCTGGGCGTATCCCGAGCCGAAGGACGAGGTCGCCGAGATCAAGAACCACTTCTGCTTCTACGAGACCGAGGTCGTCGCGGGCTGAGCGCACAGCCCCGGACGCCGTGCCCGAGGGCCCGGAAAAGAATTTCTCCAATTTCCGCTCACCGGCGATGAGTTCCGGTGAGTGCGCGGGTCTCAACCCGTATGGACCAAGTGGGCAAGGCGAAGTCGGGTGATGGCACCCTCATCGCGTACCGGCGCACGGGCGGTGACGGGCCTCCGGTGATCATGGTGGGAGGAGCGTTCAGCACGGCGGCGGCGGAAGCACCGCTGGCGGCGCTCCTCGCACCGCGCTTCAGCGTGATCACCTACGACCGGCGGGGGCGCGGCGGCAGCGGGGACACCGCCCCGTACTCGGTGGAGCGCGAGGTCGAGGACATCGCCGCCCTCCTTACGGAGGCGGGCGGCAGCGCCTCCCTGTACGGGATGTCCTCGGGCGCGGCTCTGGCGCTGGAGGCCGCCGCGACGGGGCTGCCGATCACTCAACTCGCCGTGTACGAGCCTCCGTACGACACCGGCGCGGCTGACCGCGCGGACAAGTCGGCCTTCACCGCACGGCTTGACGATCTGCTGTCGCGGGGGCGGCGGGACGAGGCCGTGGAGTTGTTCCTGTCGGTGGTCGGGGTGGAGCCCGACGTGGTGGCGGGGATGCGCCGGGCCGCGATGTGGCAGGGCATGACGGCGCTGGCGCACACCCTCGCGTACGACAACGCGGTGGTGGGTCCCGGACCGGTGCCCACGGAACGGCTCGCACGGATCACGGCGCGGGTGATGGTCGTGGACGGGGGCGCGAGTCCGCCGCCGGTGCGGGTGGCCGCGCGGGCGGTGGCCGAGGCGCTGCCGCGCGGGCGGCACCGCACTCTGACGGGGCAGATCCACGAGGTGGCGCCGCATGTGCTGGCGCCGGTCCTCGAAGAGTATTTCGCCGCGGCGGCGTGAGGGTCGGTGGACGACATGAGAACAGTGGGAGCGGTGGGAACGGCGGAAGCGGCCGTGGCGGTGGACGCGGTGGCAGCTGTGCCGGTGAGAGCGGCGACGGGCGCCATGCTCGCCGCCCAGGCCCGGTGCAGGCACGGGCGCGTGGGGTTCAGCGGATCGCGTCGTCCGGCAGCAGCGCGTGGACGCCCCACACCTGGTTGGCCACCTGCGTCACCCGCAGATCGACCGTCGTACTCGCCAGAGCCAGCGCCGTGGCCCGCTTCACCCCGTACAGCGACGTCATCCACGTCAGCATCGCGTCGAGAGCCAGCGCCGACGCCTCGTTGAGATCCGCGTCGAAGCCGAAGGTGATCCGGCCGGCCGGAGTCACCGCGTGGGGCGTGGGGAGGGGCGGGGACGACAGGAGGTCCACGGTGAGCCGGGTCGTCATGCCGCACTCGACCGCCGTTCCGGAGACCTCGCCGTCGCCCTGCGCGGCGTGGCCGTCACCGATGCTGAGGAGCGCGTCCGGCACGGTGACGGGGAGGAACAGGGTGGATCCGGCGACCAGTTCGCGGCAGTCGATGTTGCCGCCGCCGAGGGTGCGGGGCGGTGTCGTGGAGTGCTCGCCCGGTTCGTTCGGGGGTGTGCCGATGACGCCGAGGAAAGGCGCGAGGGAGATCGTATGACCGTACTGGTCGGTGCCGGTGCCCTTGTCCGCGTCGAGGTCCCAGACCAGCCACTCGGACTCCCCCTCGGCGATGCCCAGCCGGCGGTTGAGCGGGGTGTCGGACGTCGCCGCCGCGGTGAAGCCCCAGTCGTCGGGGCGCAGGGACTCCAGCCGTACGGACAGGGCCATGCCCGGCTCCGCGCCGCGTACGGCGATCGGCCCCACCAGGCAGTGTCCGCGACGCTCTTCGAGCATGCGCGGCACGGTCTCGTCCGCCGTACGGCGCCGCTTCAGATGCCCCGAGCAGTCGAGCGTGTGGACGGTGAGGGTGTCTCCGGGGTCGACGGTCAGCACCGGGGGCAGTTCGCGCGAGAAGACGTTGCTCACCGTTCCGGGCACGGAGTCCAGGAGGTGCTCGGCCATGGGGGCTTCCCTTCGGTCGGTGCGGTCGGGGCGGGGCGTTCGGGTCAGCCGGCCGCGACGGACGAGGCGCCGTACGGCATCGCCCCGGCGGTGACCAGGCTCCCCTCACCGTAGTCCGCCCCGCGGGCGGGCCGGTAGCGGGCCCCACGGGACGCGACCGCGCGGCCCGGGAGCCTTCTCCCGGGCCGCGCGGGGCTCAGCCGCGGCGCACGGTGAACTCGGCTCGGCGTACGCGCAGTACGGTCCGGCCGCCCTCGGTCGAGACACGCGCGCCCTCGCACCGTGCCGGGCCGTCCACCGCGACCACCGACTCCCCGCCGGAAGCACCGGAAGCGCCGGTGGCGCCGAGCGCGCGGAACGTCGCCCGGCCGTCGGCGGCGCCAGCGAGTTCCGCCGTCGCGTACGCGACGCGCAGGCCGCCGAGGTCCAGTCCGAGCGGCAGGATCGCCGCCGTACGACCGGGCAGGCGCAGTGTCTCGCCGCCGAGGAGAGGCTTGCCGTTCTCCGTGACCGTGAAGTCCTGGTCGTAGCCCGAGGAGACGTTGAAGGCGTGCAGCAGCCGTCCGCGCTCGCCATCCGCCGTCGTCGGCAGGAAGACTCCCGGGTCGGTCGCGCTGTGCCGGAGGGCCGGTGCGGCGTCCAGGGCACGGAAGGCACGTCCCCAGAAGGTCAGGTCGCACTGGTAGTCCGTGGTGATCACGACAGCTCGCCCCCGGCCGAGCGGGATGTCGAAACCACAGCCCTTGCCGGTGGACAGCTCGCGCAGCACCGTGCGGCCCCGCGCGGGCTCGCACAACTGGGCACGTGAGAGCCGTACTTCGGGGAGCGGCGCCGCCCAGTCGTGGGCGGTGACCGACAGCCAGAAACGGTTCGCGTCGGTGAGCGTGGAGCCGGCCTTGAGACCCAGCGCGTCCGCGAGCACGGTGCAGCGCTTGTCGGCCATGTCCTTGACCGGCAGCCTCCCCGACAGGAGCAGCTTTCCGCCCGCCTCCGTATAGCGGACCAGGCGCCGCTGGAGTTCGGCCCCCAGATGTTCGCCGGTGGCCAGCGCGATCACCGGTACGGCCTCCGGGTCCGGGTCGCCCGCCTGAAGGTTCACGCTCCGGTAGCGGAAGCCGCCGAGCAGCATCGCGCGGGCCAGGGAGCCGCGCGGGCCCGCGCCGCGCGTGTTCACCGCTTCGTCCAGCACACGCTGTACGGATGCCAGCTCGGGCGGGTGGTACTCGGTCAGATAGTGATCCGGTACAAAACCGAGCGCCACGTCGTCGTAGGTCGTACGCATCGGCGCGAGGACGTCGGCGAGCCCGCCCATCGCGCGTACGGTCTCCCGCGTCGACGCGTAGCTGACCCCCGGCCGGCCCTCCGGATCGACGGGTGCGGCGAAGCCGTGCCGCTCGCCCGTGATGCCGATGCGGTCGTTCCCGTCGCCGGTCGGCTTGTCGAGCTTCGGGTTGAACCCGCCCGCGAACAGGTAGTAGTTGAGCATTTTCGCGCCCTGCGCGACACACAGGCGGGTCTTGAGATCAACGCCGGTGGGGCTGGTCTGGCTGTCCATGTTCTGCCCGTAGTCGGCGTGTCCCGCGTCGAACTCCAGCGCCGTGACCGGCTGGTCCTCGTCGTTGACCGCGTCCATGAACGCGTTGATGAGATACAGGTCGGTGACATTGCGCAGGGTCAGGTCGCCGAGGTAGAAGTCCGCTCCGGAGATCGTCCCCTCGATCCCCCCGTAGGTCTCCATCAGTTGGCTGATACCGATGGGGAACGGCTCGGCGCGGCTGTCGGAGGTGCCGTGGATGTTGATCACGAACGGGACGCCGGTGACCCCGTACTCCTCGGCGGCAGAGCGCAGTTCGGCGACGTACCGCGCGAAGGGGCCCCGCATGAAGCGGCCCAGATCGTGCATCAACGCCGCCCCGTACGCGTCTTTCGGGTTGCGGACCGCCTTGCGCCGCCCGGCGAGGTCCTCGCCCGCGAAGGGGGAGCGGGCCCCGAGCCCGTCCCCGTACTCCTCGCGCAGCCAGCCGTCGAAGTCGGCCGTCACGTGGTCGGTGAGGTCGGGCGAGTTGCTGACCCAGGCCAGCATCCCGATCTCGTTGTCGAGCTGTACGGAGATGACGGGGCCACCGCTGCCGTGCAGCCGCTTCGCGAGGACCGGCATGACCGCCGCGTACCAGTGGCGCGTCTCCTTGAGGAAGGCGGGCGCGAGGTAGTCGACGGTGGGGGCGGTGGGGGCGGTGGCGGGAGCGTCGTTCCAGCCGGTGGAGACGATCTCGGGATGGTCCTTACGCACCCGCTCGGGGACGCCCTCGCCCTTCAGCTCGGCCATGGTGAAGGGGCCGGGGCGGGCGATGAAGAGGAAGCCGTTGCGGTGGCAGAGGTCGATGAAGGCGCCGAGGTCGCGCTCGGCGCGGGTACGGCCGGTGACGTCGATCGTGCCGTCGGGCAACTCGTGCCACATCCAAGGGATGTAGGAGGCGATGGTGTTGAGGCCGGCGGCCTTGGCGCGGTCGAGCCTGGACTGCCAGTCCGCCTTCTTCAGACGGAAGTAGTGGATCTCTCCGGCGAGTACGAGCACGGGCTTGCCGCCGATGAGGATCTGCTTGTTCCGGTACGAGACGGTTCCGGCCGGGGCGGTGTCGCCGGACGCGGCCGGGGTCGCCGGGGCGGCCTGGGCTTCGGGAGCGGACAGGCCGGCGGTGGCGAGCGTACCGAGGGCGGCTCCGCCCAGGACGGCGCGGCGGCGTGGGGCGGGGGCGGCAGGCGTCATGGCGTCGTTCTTCCTGGGGGGAGAGCAGAACGGGGGGCGGCTCGGCGACGCGGACGGCAGCATGTATGCGCTGCCTGTATGCGCATACATGCACCCTGGAGCAGCCCCTCACGAGCCACAAGAGCCCGTCTGATCACGCTTGCGCAACGGGGTCGGCCGCCGGTGATCCCGGTCGGCCGGTGAGCCGGCCAGGCGGTAGGCCGGTCAGCCGGTCAGGGCTCCCGTGCGTCGTACCGTCGTCGCGATCGTGGCCGAGCCGACCACGCGCGTGCCGTCGTACAGCACGATCGCCTGGCCCGGGGCCACGCCCCGTACGGCCTCCGCGAAGTCCACGCGCAGGGTGCCGTCGACCAGTTCGGCCGTGACCGGTGTCTCGTCGCCGTGGGCGCGCAGCTGGGCCGTGTAGGCGCCGGGGCCGGACGGGGCCGTGCCGCCGCACCAGCGGGGCCTGATGGCCGTCAGGGCGGTCACGTCGAGGGCGGCGGCGGGGCCGACCGTCACGGTGTTGTCGACGGGCGAGATGTCCAGCACGTAGCGCGGCTTGCCGTCCGGCGCCGGGTGGCCGATCCGCAGGCCCTTGCGCTGGCCGATGGTGAATCCGTGCGCGCCGTCGTGCGTACCGACCTTGGACCCGGACTCGTCGACGATGTCCCCCTCGGCCTTGCCGAGACGGGCGGCGAGGAAGCCCTGGGTGTCGCCGTCCGCGATGAAGCAGATGTCGTGGCTGTCGGGCTTCTTCGCCACGGCCAGGTCGCGGCGCTCGGCCTCCGCGCGGATCTCGTCCTTCGTGGTGAGGGTGTCTCCGAGCGGGAACATGGCGTGCGCCAGCTGGCGCTCGTCGAGCACCCCGAGGACGTACGACTGGTCCTTGGCCATGTCGCTCGCGCGGTGCAGCTCACGGGTCCCGTCGGGGCCGGTGACGACCGTCGCGTAGTGGCCGGTGCAGACGGCGTCGAAGCCCAGCGCGATCGCCTTGTCGAGGAGCGCCGCGAACTTGATCTTCTCGTTGCAGCGCAGACACGGGTTCGGGGTGCGCCCGGCCTCGTACTCGGCGATGAAGTCCTCGACGACATCCTCACGGAAGCGCTCGGCGAGGTCCCATACGTAGAAGGGGATGCCGATGACGTCGGCGGCCCGGCGTGCGTCGCGGGAGTCCTCGATGGTGCAACAGCCCCGCGCGCCCGTACGGAAGGACTGCGGATTCGCGGAGAGCGCGAGGTGGACACCGGTGACGTCGTGACCGGCTTCGGCGGCGCGGGCGGCGGCGACGGCGGAGTCCACGCCGCCGGACATGGCGGCGAGCACACGGAGAGGGCGCTGGGGTGTCTGAGTCATAGCCACACCAGCGTAAGGGTGCCGGGGAACCAGAGTCGCGCGAGTATCCGTTGTCGGTCCATGGGCAAGAGAAGGCGGGGCGCCGTGAGCGGTGACACCCCGGGTGCGGGCGGCTCGGACGAGGGCGGGACCCCGGTCGGCGAGGGATCGGTGGGCAACGGGCCCGGGGGCGGTGGAGAGCGGGGCGGTGGGCCGAGGATCGGCCGGCGCACGCTCCTGATCGGCGGCGCCGCCGTGCTGGTGGGCGGCGGGGCGGTCGCGGTCGTGGCGGGCCAGGACCAGGCGACGCGGCTCTGGTATCGCGTACCGGGCGTGGAGAAGCCGCGCAAGCCGGGTGAGCTGGATCACGTGGGCGCCGAGTGGGTGGCGGCGTCGTCGGCGAACTGGCGCCGGGCGGACCGGCCCGACGACTACGACGTGGACCGGGTGATCATCCACGTCGTGCAGGGCAGTTACCTGACGGCGCTCAAGGTCTTCAAGGACCCGGCGCACCAGGCGGCCACGCACTACGTGGTGCGCAAGGACGGGCATGTGGCACAGATGATCCGCGAACTGGACGTGGCGTACCAGGCGGGGAACCGCTCGTACAACGAACGCGGCGTCGGCATCGAGCACGAGGGTTTCGTGGACCGGCCGGAGGACTTCACGGACGCGATGTACGCGTCGTCGGCGCGGCTGACGGCGGGAATCTGTGAGCGGTACGGGATACCCGTCGACCGCGAGCACATCATCGGGCATGTGGAGGTGCCGGGAACGGACCACACGGACCCGGGGCCGCACTGGGACTGGGACCGGTACATGAAGCTGGTACGGGCGGCGGGGGCGGGGACGCGGGCGGAGGGTCCGAGCTAGGGCGTGCCCGCGGTTGTCCGCGCCTGCGAGCCGGTGGTCGGGGTGTCCTCAAGCGCCGGCCGGGCTGGGGGTGGTCGCGGCCGGTGGCCGGGTGCCGCTCCGGGGGTCATGCCCGGACGGCGTGATTTACGCCGCGTGCGAGGCTCGTTGGACCCAGGGAAACCGGCAGGTCCACGCGACACAAATCAGCCCAGGTGTCCGGACACGCCCTCTGCGCGTCCCCCTTCCAACCCGCGGACCGGAGCGGGTGGGAACAGCGCCCCGTGGCGGCGTGAGGGGGCGGGGTCGCAGGAGGGGTGTGTTCGGACACTCAGGCTGATTTGTGGCGCGTGAACAAGAACGTCCCCTCGGGTCCAACGAGCGGTCCACGCGCCGTAAATCACGCCGTCCGGACATACCCCTCCGGAGACCCCGAACCCCGCCCGGCAACCGACAACCGCAACCAAGCCCCGCAACCCCGCCGGAGGCGACCCCCCGTCCTAGCTCAGACCCGCGTTCCGGGCCCGCTGGACCGCCGGGCCGATCACCGACGCGACCGCCTTGACGTCGGCCTCCGTAGATGTGTGGCCGAGGGAGAACCGCAGCGTGCCGCGCGCCAGTTCGGGGTCGGTGCCGGTGGCCAGCAGTACGTGGCTGGGCTGGGCGACCCCCGCCGTACAGGCCGATCCGGTCGAGCACTCGATCCCCTGCGCGTCCAGCAGCAGCAGCAGCGAGTCGCCCTCACAACCGGGAAAGCTGAAATGCGCGTTGGCGGGAAGGCGGTCGACCGGGTCGCCGCCGAGGATCGCGTCCGGCACGGCCTTCCGTACGGAGGCGATCAACTCGTCGCGCAGGGCGCCGATGTCGCGCGCGAACTCGCCGCGCCGTTCGGCGGCCAGCCGCCCGGCGACGGCGAACGCGGCGATGGCGGGGACGTCCAGGGTGCCCGAGCGCACATGGCGTTCCTGGCCGCCGCCGTGCAGGACGGGGACCGGGGTGTACTCACGGCCGAGCAGCAGCGCGCCGACGCCGTAGGGGCCGCCGATCTTGTGGCCGGTGACGGTCATCGCGGCGAGCCCGGAGGCGGCGAAGTCGACCTCGGTCTGGCCGAACGCCTGGACGGCGTCCGAGTGCAGCGGAACGCCGAACTCGGCAGCGACCTCGGCGAGTTCCCGTACGGGGAGGATGGTGCCGATCTCGTTGTTCGCCCACATGACGGTGGCGAGTGCCACGTCGTCGGGGTTGCGTTCGATGGCCGCGCGCAGGGTCCCGGGCGAGACCCTGCCGTATCCGTCGACGGCCAGATACTCGACGTTCGCGCCCTCGTGCTCGCCGAGCCAGTCGACGGCGTCGAGGACGGCGTGGTGCTCCACGGGGCTGGCGAGCACGCGCGTCCTGGCCGGGTCGGCGTCGCGGCGGGACCAGTAGAGGCCCTTCACCGCGAGGTTGTCGGCCTCAGTGCCGCCGGACGTGAAGACGACCTCGCTGGGCCGGGCGCCGAGGGAGTCGGCGAGGTCTTCGCGCGCCTCCTCGACGGTACGCCGGGCCCGCCGCCCGGCGGCATGCAACGAGGACGCGTTGCCGACGTCGGCGAACCTGGCGGTCATCACCTCGATCGCCTCGGGAAGCATCGGGGTGGTCGCGGCGTGGTCGAGATAAGCCATGGTGCCGACGATTCTACGAGCCGCGCCGGGCGCCGGGCGCCGTGGGCAGGGGTCCGGCGGGGCGCGGGCAGGCCGAGCGCCGTCCCGGACGGATCCGGTCCTGGCCGCGGCCGCCCCGCTTCGGGCCGTTGGGGCGGCCCGCGAGGCGGGACCCGCCACCGGAATGATGGGTGGTATGACCGGACGCAGCAGAAGAGCCGAGATGTTCGTCACCGCCGGGCCGGATCGCCGGTTCGACACCCGCACCACCGGCGACGAGCGCGCGATGCTCACCGGCTTCCTGACCGCCCAGCGGGCCACGCTGGAGATCAAATGCGCGGGCCTGGCGGACCTGAGGCTGTCGCGGCGCGCCGTACCGCCCTCCACGCTCTCGCTGCTCGGCCTCGTGCGGCATCTGGCCGACGTGGAGCGCCGCTGGTTCCGGTCCGTCCTGGCCGGGCAGGACGCACCGCCCCGGTTCTCCTCGGAGGCCGATCCGGACGGCGACTTCGACGGCGCCGTCCCCGATCCGGAGGCGGTCGCCGCCGCCTGGGCGGCCTGGCGCGAGGAGGTGGCTTTCGCGGACCGGTTCGTCGCGGCGGCGCCCGGCCTCGACGTCGTGGGCGAGGACGCGTGGCGCGGGACGGTGTCACTGCGCTGGGTGCTGGTCCACATGGTCGAGGAGTACGCCCGCCACAACGGCCACGCCGATCTGCTCCGCGAGGCGATCGACGGCGCGCGGGGGGTGTGAACAACTCCCGGGTCCGGGCCGCTGTCAGTCCCGGCAATTAGCCTGATGGCCATGGATGGATGGACTCTCGACCGCACGTTCGACAGCTCGATCGGTGACGTCCGGTGGGGAGTTCTCGGGCCCGCCGACGGGCCGCCCGTCGTGCTGCTGCACGGGACGCCGTTCTCGTCTTACGTGTGGCGGGCCCCCGCGCGGGCCCTCGCGCGGCGGCATCGGGTGTACGTGTGGGACATGCCCGGGTTCGGGGTGTCCGAGATGCGGCAGGGGCAGGACGTGTCGCTCGGCGCGCAGGCGCGGGTCTTCGGCGAACTGCTCGGGCACTGGGCGCTGGAGCGGCCCGCCGTCGTCGCGCACGACTTCGGGGGGTGCGTCGCCCTGCGCGCGACGCTGCTGCACGGCGCGCGGTACGAACGGCTGGCGCTCGTGGACCCCGTGGCACTCGCGCCCTGGGGCTCGCCCGCGTACCGGCTCCTCGGCGAACACGCCGACGTCTTCGGCCGGTTGCCGCCCGGACTGCACCGGGCGCTCGTGCGGGAGTACGTCGGTTCGGCCAGCCACCCCGGGCTGCGCGCCGACATCCTGGACGCGCTGGTGGAGCCCTGGTGCACGGAGGCCGGGCAGGCCGCGTTCTACCGGCAGATCGCGCGGAACGACCAGCGTTTCACCGACGAGATCGAGGGCCGGTACGGCGAGTTGGACCTGCCGGTGCTGATCTGCTGGGGCGAGGAGGACACCTGGATCCCGCGCGAGAAGGGACGGCAGCTCGCCGGACTGGTCCCGGGGGCCGAGCTGCGTCTCATCGCGG
Organism: Streptomyces sp. NPDC051217; assembly: GCF_044455465.1. Lineage (NCBI taxonomy): Bacteria > Bacillati > Actinomycetota > Actinomycetes > Kitasatosporales > Streptomycetaceae > Streptomyces > Streptomyces sp. NPDC051217. Next base: position 107,982 of record NZ_JBITEV010000009.1, on the reverse strand, counting down.
GCGCGGGCCATCTCGTACAGGAGGACGCTCCCGCCGAACTCACCCTGGCGCTGGCCGACTTCCTGCGTCCGGCCCCGCCCCTCGGTACGGCCCGGTGACCGCGCCGCGCGAGGCGGGGGCCTCCACGGCGTCGCCGCTACCGCGCTCCCGGCACCCTGACCTCCCGAGGAGCCCTGGCCAGTTGGCGGGCCTGGGCGACCAGGCGGTCCGCGCTGTCCCAGACGTCCGCGTCCTCCTCCAGATAGCCGCCCGCCAGATTCCGCGTGGTGACGAAGACGCGCAGCGGCCCCGGCGCGGGCCGGGCGCGGATGTGCGTGGTCAGTTCGACGGTCGGGGTCCAGCCCGTGAGCCCGAGGTCGAAGGCGGTCGGCGGGAAGGAGTCCACCGTCAGCAACAGTGAGAGCGGATCCGGCTCACGGCCGTCGGCCAGCGAGAACCAGCCGCGCATCTCGCCCTTGCCGGACGGGGCGCCGATCGCCCAGCCCGCGGTCGCCGGGTCCAGCCTGACCGTCACCCGCCGCGAGAAGCCCGAGTCGTCCGGAAAGGCGGCGGGCCCGTCCTCTGTACCGAGACACTGCTCGGACGGCGGCAGCGTGGGCGGCTTCACCAGAGTGCGGACGTCGTCGCCGAGCGAGTCCAGCGAGCCGTACGCGGCCATGACCCGGACGCGTTCGACCTCGGTGCCGTCCGGCTCGTACTGGAAAAGCGACGCCTGGCCGGTGGCGAGACTCCGGCCGGTCCGCACCGTCTCCGTACGGACGACCGCCGGGCCGGGCTTCGACGGGGTCAGATAGTGGGCGGTGACGGTGAACGGATCGGGGTGCGGCAGCGCCTCACGCAGGGCGCGGGCCACGATCGCCAGCAGATAGCCGCCGTTGACGGCGGAGAGGATCGCCCAGCCCTCGGAGAGGTCGGCGTCGTAGACGCCCGGTGCGCGAAGGGAGACGGAGGTGTCGCGGTCGAACTCGCTGTCCGCGCTGATTGCCCGCGCTGCCTGTGACATGACCAGAACGGTACAACAACGCACTACTGAGCGGTAGCTTAGATGTTCGGTTCCGACAGCTCCTCGGCGGCCGTCGAGCGGCGGTTGTACGCGCGCGGCGCCCGCCAGTGGAAGCGCATCGCCAGCAGCCGCAGCACAAAAGCGGTGACGACCGCGAGCCCGCTCGTCAGCCCGTTCAGCGCGTCGAGACGGATACAGATCACCACCATCGTGGCGCCGACGATCGCGGGCACCGCGTACAAGTCTCGGTCCCAGCGCAGCAGCGACGGGACCTCGTTGGCGAGCACGTCGCGCAGGACACCACCGCCGGCCGCGGTCGCGAGGCCGAGCGCCGCGGACGCGGTGAGGCCGAGCCCGTACTCGTGCGCCTTCACCGTGCCCGTGACGCAGAAAAGCCCGAGCCCCGCCGCGTCGAAGACGTTGACCGCGCCCTGGATGCGCTCGACGTGCGGGTGCAGGAAGAAGACCAGGACCGTCGCGACCAGCGGCATGGTGAAGTAGCCGAGGTCGGTGAAGGCGGCGGGCGGTACGGCTCCGATGATCAGGTCCCGGAGCAGACCGCCGCCCAGCCCGGTGACCTCGGCGAGCACCGCTATGCCGAAGACGTCGAAGTTCTTGCGGACGGCCAGCAGCGCGCCGGATATCGCGAAGACGAAGATGCCGGCGAGGTCGAGCGAGTGCTGGACGGAGGGGGTGAACAGTTCCTCAAACACCCGACATTTCTACACCGCCGGCAAAACGCCGGGTCAGGCCCGCACATGGCCCGCACATGGCGCGCACCCGCCGCCCGCGAACGGCCTGCCCCTCACACGGTCTCCGGCTCCGTCTCCGTCACCGCCGCGATCCCCGTCGCCCTCGTCCGCGCCACCGTCCCCGCCTCGATCTCCGCCGCGAAGTGGCACGCCACCCGGTGGCCGTCCCCCACCACCGTCAGCTCCGGCCGCTCCGTCGCGCACCGCGTCTCCTGCTTCCACGGGCAGCGCGTGTGGAAACGGCACCCCGCCGGCGGGTTCGCGGGGGACGGCAGGTCGCCGTGGAGCAGGATGCGTTCGCGGCGGTCCTCCACGGCCGGGTCGGGCACCGGCACCGCCGACATCAGCGCCTTCGTGTACGGGTGCCTCGGCTCGGCGTACAGCGCGTCGCTCGGCGCCTCCTCCACCAGCGAGCCCAGATACATGACCCCGATCACATCCGAGATGTGGCGGACCACGGCGAGGTCGTGGGCGATGACGAGATAGGTCAGGCCCTTGGACTCCTGAAGCTCCTCAAGGAGGTTGATCACCTGCGCCTGGATGGAGACGTCGAGCGCGGAGACCGGCTCGTCGCAGATGATCACGTCCGGTTCGAGGACGAGCGCCCGCGCGATGCCGATGCGCTGGCGCTGGCCGCCGGAGAACTCGTGCGGATAGCGCGAGAGCGCGTTCGTCGGCAGGCCGACCTCCGCGAGGATCTTCTTGATCCGCTCGCGGCGTTCCTCCTGGTCCGCGCCGATGCCGTGCGCCGCCATGCCCTCGGAGAGGATCGACTCGATGTTCTGCCGGGGGTTGAGGCTGCCGAGCGGGTCCTGGAAGACCATCTGGAGGCGGTGCCGGATCTGGCGCATCTCCTCGTCGGGGAGCTTCGCCAGATCCGTACCGTCGAAGACGACCTCACCCTCGGTGATGTCGACGAGGCGCAGGACGGCCCGGCCGAGGGTGGTCTTGCCGCAGCCGGACTCCCCGACCAGGCCATACGTCTGACCGGCCTCGACCTTCAGCGAGACACCGTCGACGGCGTAGACGTGGCCGACGGTCCGGTCGAAGAAGATGCCCTTCTTGACGGGGAAGTGGACCTTCACGCCGTCCAGTTCGAGCAGACTCATGAGGAGACCTCCGCCGTGCCGGCGGAAGTCTCCGCCGGGAGGACCGGGTTGACGCAGCGCACCTGGTGGCCGCGTGCGCGCGGTTCGGTGAGTTCCGGCGCGCCCGTCAGGCACTCCATGGTGTAGAAGTCGCACCGGGGCGCGAACGCGCAGCCGTCGGCCCACGCGATCTTGTCGTTGATCGATCCGCGGATCGGCCTGAGCGGGTCGCCGCGCGGTGCGTCAAGGCGCGGGATGGAGCCGAGCAGACCGTGCGCGTACGGATGGGTGGGGTGCGCGAACAGTTCGCGGCGCCCTGCCGTCTCCACCGCCCGCCCCGCGTAGAGCACATTGACCTGGTCGCACAATCCGGCGACGACGCCCAGGTCATGAGTGATCATCAGAAGCGCCGTGCCCTGCTGGTCGACCAACTCCTTGAGGAGTTCGAGGATCTGGGCCTGGATGGTGACATCGAGCGCCGTCGTCGGCTCGTCCGCGATCAGCAGCCGCGGCGCGCACGCGACCGCCATGGCGATGAGCGCTCGCTGCCGCATGCCGCCGGAGAGCTGGTGCGGGTACTCCTTCAGCCGCCGGTCCGGGTCCGGGATCCCTACCCGGTCGAGCAGTGAGGCGGCCTCTTTACGGGCGGGCTCGCCCTTCAGCCCGCGGTGGCGGCTCAGGATCTCGGTGACCTGGACGCCGATGGGAACGACCGGGTTGAGCGAGGAGAGCGGGTCCTGGAAGATCATCGCCAGCTGGCTGCCGCGCAGGTCGCGGATCTTCTTCTCGCCCATGGAGAGCAGGTCGGCGCCGTCGAACTCCGCGCGCCCGCCGACGCTCACCCCCTTGCGCGGGAGCAGCCCCATCAGGGCGAGCGCCGTCACGGACTTGCCGCAGCCCGACTCGCCCACCAGGCCCACGACTTGGCCTTCCTCGACGTCGAAGGAGACGCCGTCGACGGCCTTGGTGTCGCGCCGCGCACCGGCACGCGCGCCCCGCCCACCGCCCTGCCCGACGAAGGTGACCGACAGATCGTCAACCGACAGTAGCGACATAGGACTTCAGCCTCGCAGCTTCGGGTCGAGGGCTTCCCGCATCGCCTCACCGAGCAGCGTGAAGCCGAGAGCGGTGACGATGATCCCGACCGCCGGATAGACCGACATCATCGGCGCGTTGTCGAAGAAGCGCTGTGCCTGCGACAGCATCACGCCCCACTCCGGGATCGCCGGGTCCGGATTGCCGAGGCCCAGATAGGACAGGGCGGCGGCCTCGATGATCGCGGTGGCGAGGCTGAGCGTCGCCTGGACGATCACCGGGCTGAGCGAGTTCGGCATGATCTGGGTGAGGACGATACGGCGCTTGCGGATGCCCACCGCCTTCGCCGCCAGGACATAGTCCGAGCTGCCCTGCGCGAGCATCGAGCCGCGCAACAGCCGTGCGAACACCGGTACTTGGACCACACCCACCGCGATCATCACGGTGGTCAGCGACTGGCCGAGCACGGCGGCGACGGACACGGCCAGCAGCAGCGAGGGCAGCGCCAGCATGATGTCGGTGACGCGCATGATGACGGTGTCCACGCGCTTGCCCGGCTCCCCGCCGAGCGTCGCCGCCGCGCCGGACACGGCGCCGATGACCGCGCCGGCCACCAGCCCGATGAGCATCGACACGACGCCCACCAGCAGGGTCTGCCGGGCCCCGACGAGCATCCGGGAGAACTCGTCACGGCCGAGGTGGTCGAGACCGAACCAGTTCTCGCCGCGCGGTCCGACGAAGCGCCCCTGGTTGGGGAAGACCTCGCCGCGCCAGTCCTGCGCCGTGGGGCTGTACGGGGCGAGCCACGGGCCGACGATCGCGATCAGTACGAACAGGCCGATCACGGCGCCGCCGATGATCGCCGCCTTGTTGGTACGCAGCCGCCGGAACGCCTCGCGCCACAGTCCGGCGCCGGAGGTGGTCTCGGTCCGCTCGGTGAGCTGCGCGAGCCGGTCGATCTTGTCGGCCCTCTTCGTCAGCTTCGGGGTGCTGTCCGGGGTGGCGTTCACGTCAGTGCACCCGCACTCTCGGGTCGATGAGGCTGTACGCCACGTCGACCAGCAGATTGATCAGGACGTACACCAGCGCGATGAAGAGGATGAAGCCGACCAGCACGGGATAGTCACGGGCGTCGATCGACGTACGGATGAACGATCCGATCCCGCCGAAGGTGAAGACCGACTCGGTGAGGACGGCGCCGGACAGCAGGCTGCCGGTCAGCAGACCGACGGCGGTGATCACCGGCAGCAGCGCGTTGCGCAGGACGTGCCGGGCGCGTACGACGCGCTTGTCCAGGCCCTTGGACTCCGCCGTACGTACGTAGTCCTCGCCCAGCACTTCGAGCACGCTGGCCCGGGTCATCCGCACGATGACGGCGAGCGGGATGGAGGCGAGCGCGACGGCGGGCAGCACCAGATGCGTGATCGCGTCCCACGAGGCGTCGAACTCACCGGTCAACAGGCCGTCCAGGACGGCGAATCCGGTGACTTTCGTGGCGTCGATGCCGGTCGACAGCCGGCCGTAGCTCGGGAAGATACCGAGGTTGACGGCGAAGAGCCCCTTGAGGAGCAGGGCCAGGAAGAAGACGGGGATGCAGATGCCGAGCAGTGAGCCGGACACGGCCGTCACGTCGAGCCAGCTGCCCCGGCGCCGGGCGGCGAAGTAGCCGAGCGGGATACCCACCACGATCGCGATGGCCATGGCGGCGACGCTGAGTTCGACGGTCGCCGGGAAGCGCAGGGTGAATTCCTCCCACACAGGCCGGCCGGTCTGTGTGGAGGTGCCGAGGTCGAGCTGGAAGATCCGCTTGATGAACCGTCCGTACTGGACCCAGACCGGCTCGTCGAGCCCCAGCACCCGGTTGATGCGCGCCACTTCGGCCTCGGTCGCCCGCTCGCCCAGGATCGCCGACGCGGGCCCGCCGGGCAGCCGGTTCAGCCACAGGAAGAGCAGAACCGACAGACCGAGCAGGGTGGGTATCAGCTGCAGCAGTCGTCGTGCGACGAGTCTCAGCACCCCGCGTGCCCCTTTCTTCGGTGCGTAAGGACGAACGGCCTACAGATGGGTCCGCCCGGCCGGGGTTGGTGCGCCGCCGGCCGGGCGGACCCTGGCAGATGCCGTTACTTGAAGGACGTCTCGGCGAAGTTCTCCTGCGTCAGCGGGGAGACCTTCGGCGGGTTGACGTCGTCGGCGAACGCGATCGCGGGCGGCGACGAGGAGATCGGCACGCCCGGCAGATACGCCATGATCGTCTCGTTGGCCTTCTTGTAGAGGTCCGTCCGCTTGGCCGGGTCGGTCTCGATCGACGCGACCTTCAGCGCGTCGAAGACGCCCTTGTCCTTGAAACCCCACTGCTTGTCGTACTCGGCGAACCAGGTGCCGATGAAGTTGTAGCCGTCGTTGAAGTCACCGGTCCAGCCCAGCATGTGCAGTTCGCAGCTGCCGGCCTCGGTGGCGTCGAGGTAGTCCGGCGCCCACTTCATGGGCTTGGGCGTGACGGTGATGCCGGCCTTCTCCAGGTCCGCCTTCATCAGCTCGAACATGTCCTGCGGAGCGGGCATGTACGGGCGGGTGACCTCGGTGGGGTAGCAGAACTCGATCTTCAGCGCGCTCTCGTCGGCCCCCGCGAGGAGCTGCTTGGCCTTGGCGGTGTCGAAGGGGTACGTCTTCACCGCGTCCGAGTAGCCGGCGACCGTGTCGGGCATGAACTGCGTCGCCGCGACGCCGCCCTCGGGCAGCTGCGTCTTGACCAGGTTCTCGCGGTCGATGGCGTGCGCGATGGCCTGGCGGACCTCGGGCTTCTGGAGCGCCTTGTTCTTCTCCTGGCTCATGCCGACGTAGAAGATGTTGAAGACGTCACGCGTGGGGACCTGGAAGCCGTCGCTCTCCAGGGTCTTCACGTCCGCGGGCGCGACCAGGTCGTAGCCGTCGATGTCACCGGCCTGGAGAGCCTGACGACGGCCGTCCTCGGTGTCGATGGTGCGGAAGACCAGCTTCTTGATCTTCGCCTTGGACCCCCAGTAGCCGTCGTAACGGTCCAGGGAGACTTCCTTGTTGCTCTTGTTCCACTCGGTGATCTTGTACGGTCCGGTGCCCGCGACCGTGCCCGCCACCTGGCTGTACTCGGGGTACGTGATCGCGTCACCCTTGGCGGTCGCGTCCTGCTTCGCGTACTCCGCGAGGGCCTTCGGCGAGTGGATCGCCAGGGCCTGGAGGGAGAAGCCGCCGGGGAGGTTCGCGGAGGGCTGGTTGACCTCGATGACGGCGGTGCTGTCGTCCGTCGCCGTGCAGGACTTGTAGTTCGCCTTCGGCGTCTCGGGGTCCTCGTTGGCCGCGAAGCCGCCCATGACGGTCTGCCAGTAATAGGAGACCGCGCTGGACTGGTACGTGCCCTTCCAGTTGAACCAGTGGTCGTAATTGGCGCACACGGCGGCGGCGTTGAACTTCTCGCCGTCGTGGAAGGTCACGTCCTTACGGAGGTTGAACGTCCAGACCGTGCCGGCCTCGTTGCTCGACCACTTCTCGGCCAGGGCGGGGGCGAGCTCGCTGCCGCCCGGCTCGTGCTTCAGCAGGGCCTCGAAGGCCTGACGGGTGACCCGGAAGGTCTCGCCGTCGCTCGCGAGCGCCGGGTCCAGCGATCCGGGGTCCCCGGGGCCGCCGAAGACGAAGGTGTCCTTCGCGCCGCCCGAGTCACCTTCCTCGTCGCGCTCGCTGGAGCAGCCTGTGGCGATCAGCGCGACGGCCAAGGCCGTGACGATCGCCCCAGCGGATCGGGACTTGAATATTCGCATGGTCCACCCCAGGGGTCCGGACGAGTCGAGAGCTCGGTCTTGACGGCCGAACATTACAGTCAAGAAAGTGCCAAATGAACAGGCCGCAATGCGGAGTTGCAGACCTGAGATCCGGACAGTCGACAAAGGGGCAGACTCCGGGGCATCGCGCCCCAACCAGGCAAGTCCTTCCAGGCGAGCCGTAGTTGGGGCGGGCGAACCGGGTGAATCTCCCGTACGACGCAGAAGCCCCCCGTCCGCATGGTGGGACCATGCGGACGGGGGGCGTGCGTGACGTACGGGCCCCGGGCTACTCCTTGGTGAGCCCCTTCGGTGCCTCGGAGGTCTCCGCGGAAGCCTCGGCCGACTTACCGGCCGCCGGCTCGCCGACCGCTGAATTACCGACCGCCGGCTCGTCGGCAGACGCCTTCCCGGCACCCGCGTCGGCCGCCACCGCGTCGCCCACCAGCGCGATCGCCTCGCGCGCCGAGGCGAGCACCTTCGTGTCGTCCGGGATCTGGTCGGGCGCGTTCTCCGGGTGGTGGCAGGCCGCCTCGTGCCCCGGCTCCAGCCGGATGAGCGGCGGCTCCACCGTCCGGCACACCTCCGTCGCCTTCCAGCAACGGGTGTGGAACCGGCACCCGCTCGGCGGCGAGATCGGCGACGGCACGTCGCCCTTGAGCAGGATGCGCTCGCTCTTGACCCCGCGCCGCTTCGGGTCGGGCACCGGCACCGCGGACAGCAGCGCCTTGGTGTACGGGTGCATCGGCCGCTCGTACAGCGACTTGCGGTCCGACAGCTCGACGATCTTGCCGAGGTACATGACGGCGATCCGGTCCGAGACATGGCGGATGACCGAGAGGTCGTGCGCGATGATCACGTACGTGAGGCCCAGCTCGTCCTGGAGGTCGTCCAGCAGGTTGACCACCTGCGCCTGGATCGACACATCCAGCGCGGAGACCGGCTCGTCGGCCACGACCAGCTTCGGGCTCAGCGCCAGGGCCCGCGCGATGCCGATGCGCTGGCGCTGTCCGCCGGAGAACTCGTGCGGGTAGCGGTTGTAGTGCTCGGGGCTCAGGCCCACCAGGCCCAGGAGGCGCTGGACCTCCTTCTTCACCCCGCCCTCGGGCTCGACCTTCTGGAGCTTGAACGGCGCGCCGACGATCGTGCCGATCGTGTGGCGCGGGTTCAGCGACGAGTACGGGTCCTGGAAGATCATCTGCACGTCGCGGCGGAGCGGACGGATCTTGCCCGCCGACATGTGCGTGATGTCGTGGCCCTGGAACTCGATCCGCCCGCCGGTCGGCTCGTCCAGCCGCGTGATCAGCCGGCCCATGGTCGACTTGCCGCAGCCGGACTCACCGACGATGCCGAGCGTCTCACCGGGATGGACGTCGAAGGACAGCCCGTCGACGGCCTTGACGGCGCCCACCTGGCGCTGGAGCAGCCCCTTCTTGACGGGGAAGTGCTTGACCAGCCCCTCCACCCGCAGCAGGGGCTCGCCCGCCTTGTCTTCTTCCGGCCTGTCCGCCACAGCGGCATCCTTTGCGTTGCTCACGGCGTCGGCGCTCACAGCTTCGGCGCAATCTCTTCGGTCCAGATCTTGGTCCGCTCCTCCTGCGTCATATGACAGGCGGAGTGGTGCCCGGTGCCGACCTGCTTCAGCTCGGGGCGCTCCGTACGCGTGATGCCGTCCTTGGGGACATCGGCGTACGGGCAGCGCGGGTTGAAGGCGCAGCCCTGCGGCACGTTGATGAGGGACGGCGGCTGGCCCTTGACGGGGATGAGCCGTTCCGTCTGCTCACGGTCGATCCGGGGCATCGAGCCGAGCAGTCCCCAGGTGTAGGGGTGCTGCGGCTCGTAGAACACCTTCTCGGCCGGGCCGCGCTCGATGCACCGGCCGCCGTACATGACCAGCAGGTCGTCGGCCATCTCGGCGACGACCCCGAGGTCATGGGTGATCATGATGACCGCGGAGCCGAACTCCTTCTGCAGATCCCTGATGAGGTCGAGGATCTGCGCCTGGACGGTGACGTCCAGGGCGGTCGTCGGCTCGTCGGCGATGAGCAGTTCGGGGTTGTTGACCAGGGCCATCGCGATCATGGCGCGCTGGCGCATACCGCCGGAGAACTCGTGCGGATAGCTGTCGACGCGCTTGTGCGGCTCGGGGATACCGACCCGGTCGAGCATCTCGACCGCCCGTGCGCGGGCGGCCTTCCTGGTGACCTTGTGGTGGACGCGGTACGCCTCCACGATCTGCGAGCCGACGCGGTAGTACGGGTGCATCGCGGACAGCGGGTCCTGGAAGATCATGGCCATCTTCCGGCCGCGCAGCCGCCGTACGTGGTCGGGGTCGGCCCCGACCAGTTCCTCGCCGTCCAGCCAGACCTCGCCCGATATCGCGGCGTTGGCGGAGCGGTGCAGGCCCATGACGCCGAGCGAGGTGACCGACTTGCCGGAGCCGGACTCACCGACGATGCCGAGGGTCTTGCCGGCGTGGACGTCGAAGCTGACGCCGTCGACCGACTTCACCAGACCGTCGTCGGTGCTGAAGTGGATACGGAGGTCACGTACGGAGAGGAAGGGCGCCCCTGATTCACCGGACCCGGCGGGCCCGGCGGCCCGGGAGACCACCGGCTCGCCCGGCGCGGACGCGGGACCGGGCACCCGTACCGCGGACTGCTCCTTGGAAACCTCGCTCACGAGTACCTCACCCTGGGGTCGATGGCGGCGTACACCAGGTCCACCAGCAGATTGCAGAAGACGATGAAGAATGCGGCGAACAGGGTCACGCCCATCACGATCGGCAGGTCGGCGTCCTTCACCGACTGGATCGCGTACGAGCCCATGCCCTGGAGGGAGAAGACCTGTTCGGTGATGACGGCGCCGCCGAGCAGCAGGCCGAAGTCCATACCGAAGATCGTGACGATGGGCGTCAGCGCGGACCGCAGTCCGTGCTTGGCGACGACCGTGCTCTCCCGCAGACCCTTGGCCCGCGCCGTACGGATGTAGTCCTCCCCCATCACTTCCAGCATGCCGGCCCGGGTGAGCCTGGCGTACAGGGCGGAGTAGAGGAAGGCGAGGCTGCACCAGGGGATGATCAGGTTCCAGGCCCAGTCCGCCGGATTGTCCGCGAACGGGACGTAGTTGACGCCCTCCGACCACAGGGGCCACTGGACGGTGAAGAGGGCCAGACCGAGCATGCCGGTGAAGAAGATCGGCAGCGAGACACCGGCCAGGGCCAGCGTCATGGCGAAGCGGTCGAAGATCGAGCCCCGCTTGAGCGCCGACAGGACACCGATGGCGACACCGGAGATCAGCCAGATCACCGCGGCACCGATGGCCAGGGAGAACGTGATCGGCACCCGGTCCATCAGCTCGGGCCACACCTCGACGTGCGTCTTGAAGGAGTAGCCGAAGCAGGGCGCGTTGCACATGGACGGGTCCGGGCCGAAGTTGTACTCGGCGCCGACGAAGATGCCCTTGATGAAGTCGAAGTACTGGGTGTAGAGGGGCTGGTCGAGCCCCAGATTCGCCTTGACGGCGGCGATCGAGTCGGGGTTGGCGTCCTTACCGACGTACTGGACTGCCAGCTGGTCGATCGTCTGCCCACCGAGCCGTGGAACAAGGAAGAAGATCGCGAAGGTGACTGCGCTGACCACCAGCAACAGCATTACCGCGGCGATCACGCGTCGGATGATGTACGCAGTCACAGCCGATCGGCGCCGGGTCCGCCGGCCGGGGGTGACCCGGCCGGCGGACCCGAAGCCTTCACCTGCCTTTCAGGCATTTCGGGGGGTTGGGAAGCTCTACCGCTGGATTAGGTGGTGGAGCCGATCAGCAGGTAGTCGTACATACCGAGGTACGCCTGGGTCACGGTGACATTGGTCGCCGAGTCCGGGCGGTACAGCAGGTTCTTGCGGTAGATCAGCGGCACGGCCGAGGCGTTCTCCATGACGAGCTTGTCGACCTCGCCCCACGCCTTGGTGCGGGCGGCGGCGTCGGTCTGCGCGATACCGTCCGACAGCGCCTTGTTGATCTTCGGGTCGTCCAGCTCCATCAGGTTGTTGCCGCCCGAGGGCTTGATGGCGGAGCCGTTCACGATCTGGTCGAGGAAGCCGAAGCCGGTCGGCCAGTCGGCGCCCCACGCCATCATCATCATGCCGAGGTCGTGCTCGTGCACGTAGCTGGGGACACCGGCGAAGTTACCGAAGTACTTGCCCGACGGGTACTGCTTGATCTCCGCCTCGATGCCGACCTTCTTCAGCGAGGCCTGGATGGCGGTCGCCATCTGCACCTCGTCGGGACGGTCGGAGCGGGCCGTCAGGTTGGTCTTGAAGCCGTTCGGCTGACCGCAGTCCGCGAGCGCGGCCTTGGCCTTCGCGACGTCGCCCTTGTTGCCCTCGGTCTGGTACAGGTCGAACTTCTGGTACCCGTTGACCGTCGGCGGGAGCAGCGTGCTCGCCACGTCGCCCTTGGTGTCGCCACCGAGCGCGGCCTGGACGGACGCCTTGTCGATCGCGTAGTGGACGGCCTTGCGGCAGTCCGCGTTGTCGAAGGGCTTCACCTTCGTCGACAGCGCGAGGTACGAGGTGGCGCCGGCGTACGAGTTGTCCGTCTTCGCCTTCTCGCTCGACTTGGTGAGGACCTTGGGCTGGGTCTTCGTCTGAAGACCGGTGCCGGCGGCGTCCACCGTGATGTTGTCGCTCATCAGGTGCTGGTCGACCGTGGTCGGGTTGACCTTGAACTTGATGGTGATCTTGTCGGCGAGCGCCGGGCGGATCGGGTCGGTGGCCTTGTCCCAGTGCGGGTTGCGCACGAGGGTCGCGCTGCGGCCCTCGTTGTACGACTCGAACTTGTAGGGGCCCGACGACGAGATCTGCTTGACGTACTCGGCGCCCTTGTCCTTCGCCTGCGGCACGGGGGCCGTCTGCGAGAAGGTCGCCAGGTAGTCGAAGTCGGCGAACGGCTTGTTGAGCTTGAAGACGATCGTCTGGTCGTCCGGGGTCTCGATGGACTTCAGACCCTCGGCGGACTTGTCCTTGTACGGACCCTTGTACTTCTCGCCGCCCAGAAGGTAGGCCTTGAAGTACGTGGGACCGTGCGAGAGGGCCTCGGGCGCGAAGTTGCTGCGCTCGATGGCGTACTTGACGTCCTTGGACGTGACCGGGCTGCCGTCGTCGAACTTGACGCCCTTACGGAGCTTGTACGTCCACGTCTTGGCGTCCGCGCTCGGCTCACCCAGCGACTCGGCGAGGTCGGGAACGACCTCCAGGCCTTCCTCGCCGGCGGCCGGCTTGAAGGTGGTGAGCGTACGGCCGTACAGGCGCGAGAAGTTCTGCACCCAGCCGTAGTAGGTGTTGCCCGGGTCGAGGGAGTCCGGCACGTCCGAGTGCTCGAAGGTGACGGTGCCCCCCTTCTTGTCGGACTTGTTGACGACGGACGTCAGTCCGGCGTCGACTCCGGCGCCTTCGCTCTTGTTGTTGTCCTTGCTGTCCGAGCCGCCGCACGCCGACGCGCCGAGCGCCAGCACGATGGCTGTCGCCAGGACAGCTGTCGCTTTCTTGGTCTTCATCCTGAGGAAAGCCCCTCTATCAATGGATACGGCACGGAGCTCAAGGTCGGCCGCTGTGGATGGTGCTGGGTGGTACCGGGTGATGCAGGGGGGACTACTTGCTGCGGGGGTCGAGTGCGTCACGCAGCCCGTCACCCAGCAGATTGAATGCCAGCACGGTGATGAAGATCGCCATGCCGGGCACGAACATGTAGTGCAGATCGACCTCGTACAGGTCCACCGCGGTGGTGAGCATGCCGCCCCACGATGCTTGCGGCGGGGCGATGCCCACTCCGAGGAAGCTCAGACCGGCCTCGAAGAGGATGTTTGTGGGGATCAGGAGCGTCGAGTAGACGAGGATCGGCGCCACGAGGTTCGGCAGCAGTTCCCTGAAGAGGATGAAGGGCCCTCGGGCCCCCAGACTTCGGGACGCGTCGACGAACTCACGCCGTCGCAGGCTCATGGTCTGCGCGCGCACGATCCGGCCCATGTAGGGCCAGTTGAAGAAGCCGATCACGAAGATCAGCACACCGATCCGCAGGGGCAGTCCGCTGAGTCCGAAGGCGCCGTCCTGGAGGGCGGCCGAGATCGAGATCGCGAAGAGCAGCAGCGGGAAGGCGAGGAAGGTGTCCATCAGCCGGCTGACGATCGCGTCGACCCAGCCTCCGTAGTAGCCGGCGATGACGCCGAGCAGGGTGCCGATGGCCACGGAGAGCAGCGTGGCTCCGGCGGCGACGAGGAGCGAGACCCAGGAGCCCTCGATGATGCGGGCGAGGAGGTCACGGCCGAGACCGGGCTCCACACCGAGCGGGTGGTCCCAGCTCATGCCGCCCCAGGCGCCCTTGGGGGCCAGCAGCTCCGGGTCGACCAGGTCCTGGTTCAGGGCGTTGGGGTCGAGATCGAAGAGTGCCTGGATGGGCTTGGCAAGGACAGCGAGCAGGACCAGCAGGATGACAACGATGCCGCCGGCCACGGCGGCCTTGTCGCGCTTGAAGCGCGTCCAGGCTATTCGACCGAGCGAACGCCCCTCTATCTGGCTCTGCTTGGCGCCCGTGAGCACTGCCTCCGGCTGCACTTCGGCAGCCGACTTGGTGGTCTCGATCGGTGCGGTCACAACGTCTTCGACCCCTCCTGGCCGGCGGTCGCCGGCCCGTACCCGCCGTTGTAACGGCCTGTCTCGCATCAGTTGGCGCACACATCGGTGCTGGTGTCGCGGAAGCGTCCCGTCAAGGGCTTCCCGTGGAGCGATGCCGGGCTGCTCGCACAAGGGACCGACGGTCCCCGCTGCGGGGAGTCTTCATGGCCGAAGTGATCACCCGCCAGTGGTCAAGGGGAATGTTTGCTCAAACGTGATGGAGTCAGACACCTACCGTTATCCGGACGTTGTGATCGCCTCAGCGGAACGGCCGACCGTTTTCGCTATGTTTCGGTACGGCTCGCGACGTCCGTAGTCCGTACGGTACGCCTGTCGTACCGGCCGGTACGGCGCGGGGCGCAGGCGTTACCGGCTCGGCGGCCGGCGGGGGCGGGGCGGTGCGGGGATCTGCCGCCGGTCGGCGGCTGGTCAGTAGGCGCGTGGCGCGGCCGGCGGGTAGCCGTAGCCGGACGCGGCCTGGGGCGCCCCGTGGGCCTCCCGGTCGTAGAACGGCCGGGAGTTGGCCCGCAGCCACATCGTGACCGGGTCGTACTCGTCGGACATCGCGACGGTGGAGACCGGCAGCCCCTCGGGGACCGCACCGATCGACTGCTGCATCATCGCGCGCACGGCGTCGACGGACGCCGGACTCGTGTCGTACAGATCCAGCCCGATCGTGAGATATGGGGCACCCAGTGCCGGGTGGACCCATGCGCGGCGCAACGACCGTACGGCGGGGGTGCGGTGGGCGTTCTGCGTGAGCAGCGCGTAGAACTGCGGGATCTCGACGGCCGGTTCGGAGAGCCGCAGCGGGCCCGCGGGCATCCGGTCGAGGCCGGTGGCGATCCGGCGCAGGTCGAGCCAGGGGATGCCGACGCCGCCGCCGGGCGCGTGCGGGTTCAGCCAGATCCCCCAGCGTTCGGGGTAGAGGGCGCGGGCGATGTCGCGGCCGGTGACGACCTCGTGCGCGCGGTTCCAGCCACTGACGGAGAGCTCCTGGGCGGAGGTGACGCAGGGCGCGTAGCCAAGGCCGTCGACCTCCATGTTCCCGTACTGGGCGTCGGGCGAGCCCGCACGGCCGTGCCAGAGCAGCATCCACACCTGACCCGCCGAGCCGTCCGCGAGTGCCTGGAGCAGCGCCTCGTAGGCGTCGTAGCGTCCTGGCGTCACCTGGCGCATCATGTGCTCGACCTGCCCGGCCGCCGCGGTGCCTGACGCGCTCACTCTTGGTCCCGCCCCTCGTCGATCCACCATTTGGACCGGCCTCCCCCGCTTCGGGCCCGTGCCGGCCAGGCCATCAAACCAGCTTAGTCCGGCGGGTCATGGCCGGATCCGGGGCACGGGCCGCACGGCGTGTTACGCGGGCGGGACGGCCGTCCGCTGGTAGAAGGGCCGCACCCGCGCCACCATCCACGTTCCTACCGGATCCTGGGTGGCGTCCAGCAGTACGAGATTGACCGGCCAGCCGACCTGGACCCGGCCGAGCGCCCTGCCGAGCGCGTCCATGGGCGCGTTGCGTTCGGCGGCCTCCCAGGAGGAGAGCTGGACGCCGATGAAGAGCACCGGGGGTTCGCCCTCGATGCTCGCGAGGCCCCGGCGCGCGGTGAGGACGACGCCGGACGCCTCGAACTCCTCGGCGGCCGCCGTCAGGAAGTCGACGGGGTCCTCCTGCCAGTCGGGCTCGAAGAGCCGCACCCGGCCGCCGCTCGCGGGCCCGTCCAGCGGCGTACGGCCCACCCGGCACAGCTCGGCGACGGCGAGCGGCGGCAGCGGCGCGCCGACCATGCCGCCGGGGTTCACGGCGATACCGAGCTGCGGGGGCAGGCCGCGCGCGAACTCACGGGCCGGGGCGACCGTGAAGGGCATATGGGCCCCGACGCACTGGAGGAACTGCTGCTCGGAGCTGAAGACCGGGACGTACGGCGCGCCCTCGATCTCCAGGGTGGGCAGATCGAGTCCGGGGCTGTCCGGTCCGCCGCCGTTGGGGAGCGGCACCCAGAGTTGGCTGCGGCCGAGGACCTCGACCAGCCGCCCGCCCGCCGCCGTGTTCCCGAGCGACGCGGCGAGCACCTCTTCCAACTCGTTGCCCGGCCATGCTGTGTTCACTGACTCTCCCGTATCGCCCCGTACGACTTCCCCGCCCCCGCGTACCCCGGAAGACCCTAACCCTGCGGGGTCGCTGCCGTTGTGGCCCTGCGCGGGCCCGGCCGGCCGGGCGCCGGTGGCCGGATCCGACCGGCGCGCGCCCCGCTCATGCCCCCCGGAAGTCGATCCCCACCAGCGCGCCCGCCGCGTCACGGTCCAGCAGGACCGCCGAGACACAGCCCGCCGGGAGGCGGCCCGACTCCGCGCCCGTGACCAGGCGGGACACCGCGCGGCGGTGGCGGGCGAAGGCGTAGCCCGACACACCGCGGCCGCGTTCGCGCTGGCCGGCGCGGGCCGTCTTCGGCGTGACGTCCAGCAGGACGAGATGGAGCCGTCTGCCGCGCCGCCGCGCCTCGCGGGCCAGCCAGCGGCGTACCCACGCCTGGGTGCCGCAGTCGTGCACCACGACGCTCGCGCCGGAGCGCAGCGCCCGCCGCAGCCCCGCGTAGTGCGCGAGGCGCACCAGCGGCCGGTAGACCGCGTACGGCAGCCGCGCGGGCAGCCGGCGTGCCCAGCGGTCGCGGGTGTCCTGCGAGTCGATCCCCCGGCCCGCCGCGGCACGGCCGATCAGCGTGGACTTCCCGCTGCCCGGCAGCCCGGAGACGACGACCACGTCGCCGTCGCCGAACGTCAGGCGCCGGGGCCCCCGGCTGCTCCGTTCGCGCAGGTCCCGGACGACCGGCGGGACCGCCGCCAAGGTCCGGCGGGGGACGGCTGCCGGCTGGGCGGGCACCCCCGCGGTCGTCGCGTACGCGCCTGCACGGGACCGCTGCAACGTCATCGCCCTCCCCCTGTGGGGTCCATCGCCCTGGTCGATGTTCCCTGCCCTTGAAGTGTAAAGAATGGGTAATACGGCACAAGCGTTTTGCTGATCACGGCCCTGTCGGCCCGTCCGATCGGCCGGACGGACGCCCTCGCCGCCCTCCCTCCCCGGGGAGACCGGCGCGTGCGATGATGTGCGCGCCAACTCCATAACGGCCGTTCGAATCCGCGCGGGAGAGTCCTGGTCACCGTGGGTGCCAGGCGCCGAAGGAGCAAGTCCCTCCCTTGAATCTCTCAGGCCCAGTACCGCGCGGACGAGGCAGATCTGAAAAGCGAATCGCCGTCAGGCGCTTCCACCCAAGGTGCAAGTCACGACCTCCGTATGCGTACGTGTACGTACACGTCGTGGTGAACCTCTCAGGTTCCGATGACAGATGGGGAGGATTGTCCTCTCTGTCATGCCCCTGGGAGCCACACCTATGAGCAATACGTCTCACACCCCCGCCCCCGACGCGGCGGCTGGTCCCGACGGCCCGCGCCACACCGCGCTCGACGCCGTGCACCGCGCGCTGGGCGCCACGATGACCGACTTCGCGGGCTGGGACATGCCGCTGCGGTACGCCAGCGAGCGCGAGGAGCACCTCGCCGTCCGTACGAAGGCCGGGCTCTTCGACCTCTCCCACATGGGTGAGATCACCGTCACCGGCCCACAGGCGGCCGAGGCGCTGGACTACGCGCTGGTCGGCAATATCGGCTCGGTCGCCGTGGGCCGCGCCCGCTACACCATGATCTGCCAGGAGGACGGCGGCATCCTGGACGACCTGATCGTGTACCGCCTCGACAGCCACGGGTCACCCGAATTCATGGTCGTCGCGAACGCCTCCAACGCGCAGGTGGTGCTCGACGAGCTGACGGGCCGCGCCGCGGACTTCGACGTCGAGGTGCGGGACGACCGCGACGCGTACGCGCTCCTCGCCGTCCAGGGCCCCGAGTCGCCCGGCATCCTCGCCCCGCTCACCGACGCCGATCTGAACGGGCTCAAGTACTACGCCGGGCTGCCCGGCACCGTCGCGGGCGTGCCCGCGCTGATCGCCCGCACCGGCTACACGGGTGAGGACGGCTTCGAGCTGTTCGTGGAGCCCCGGCACGCGGAAGGGCTGTGGCAGGCGCTGACGGCCGCGGGCGCGTCCGCCGGACTCGTACCGGCCGGGCTCTCCTGCCGCGACACCCTGCGCATGGAGGCCGGGATGCCGCTGTACGGGCAGGAGCTCAACACCGGTCTCACGCCCTTCGACGCGGGCCTGGGCAGGGTCGTCAAGTTCGAGAAGGAGGGTTACTTCGTGGGCCGTACGGCGCTGGAGGCCGCCGCCGAGCGGGCCGAGAGCGCGCCGCCGCGCAAGCTGGTGGGGCTCGTCGCCGAGGGCCGCCGGGTGCCGCGCGCCGGATATCCGGTCGTGGCCGAAGGACAGGTGGTGGGCCACGTCACCTCGGGCGCGCCGTCGCCGACGCTGGGCCGGCCGATCGCGATGGCCTACGTGGACGCGTCGCACGCCGCGGCGGGCACGGCGGGTGTCGGGGTCGACATCCGCGGCTCGATCGAGCCGTACGAGGTCGTCGCGCTGCCCTTCTACAAGCGACAGAAGTAGCGCCCGGCACCCGCGAGGTGCCGGGCCGGTATCTCACTGGGCAAGACACGTGTTCACCACCACTCCCCCGCGTACAGGAGAATTCACGCCATGAGCAACCCCCAGCAGCTGCGCTACAGCAAGGAGCACGAGTGGCTGTCGACCGCCGAGGACGGCGTGTCGACGGTCGGCATCACGGAGTTCGCGGCGAACGCCCTCGGCGACGTCGTGTTCGCCCAGCTCCCCGCGGTCGGTGACACGGTGACCGCGGGCGAGACCTGCGGCGAGCTGGAGTCGACCAAGTCGGTCAGCGACCTGTACTCCCCCGTGACGGGTGAGGTCACCGAGGCGAACCAGGACGTCGTGGACGACCCCTCGCTGGTGAACTCCGCGCCCTTCGAGGGCGGCTGGCTGTTCAAGGTACGCGTCGCGGAGGAGCCGAAGGACCTGCTCTCCGCCGACGAGTACACCGAATTCTCCGGCAACTGAGACCCCAGGGACTGTGATGTCTTCGAAGTCGCTCCTCAACTCCTCACTCCACGAGCTCGACCCGGACGTCGCCGCCGCCGTCGACTCCGAACTCCACCGACAGCAGTCGACGCTCGAAATGATCGCGTCGGAGAACTTCGCTCCGGTCGCCGTCATGGAGGCCCAGGGCTCCGTCCTGACCAACAAGTACGCCGAGGGTTACCCGGGCCGCCGCTACTACGGCGGCTGTGAGTACGTCGACGTGATCGAGAACATCGCGATCGACCGGGTGAAGGCGCTCTTCGGCGCCGAGCACGCCAATGTGCAGCCGCACTCCGGCGCGCAGGCCAACGCCGCGGCGATGTTCGCGCTGCTGAAGCCCGGCGACACGATCATGGGCCTGAACCTGGCCCACGGCGGTCACCTGACGCACGGCATGAAGATCAACTTCTCCGGCAAGCTCTACAACGTGGTCGCCTACCACGTCGACGAGGAGAGCGGCCAGGTCGACATGGCCGAGGTCGAGCG
Source organism: Streptomyces sp. NPDC051217 (assembly GCF_044455465.1). Taxonomy (NCBI): domain Bacteria; kingdom Bacillati; phylum Actinomycetota; class Actinomycetes; order Kitasatosporales; family Streptomycetaceae; genus Streptomyces; species Streptomyces sp. NPDC051217. The sequence continues at coordinate 88,117 of NZ_JBITEV010000009.1, read as the reverse complement.
CCTGGCGAAGGAGTCGCGCCCCAAGCTCATCGTGGCCGGCTGGTCCGCGTACCCGCGTCAGCTCGACTTCGCCGCGTTCCGCCGGATCGCCGACGAGGTCGACGCGTACCTGATGGTCGACATGGCGCACTTCGCCGGTCTGGTCGCGGCCGGGCTGCACCCGAACCCGGTGCCGCACGCGCACGTCGTCACCACGACCACGCACAAGACCCTGGGCGGCCCTCGTGGCGGCGTGATCCTCTCCACCCAGGAGCTGGCCAAGAAGATCAACTCCGCGGTCTTCCCGGGTCAGCAGGGCGGCCCGCTGGAGCATGTCATCGCGGCGAAGGCGGTCTCCTTCAAGATCGCGGCGACCGAGGAGTTCAAGGAGCGCCAGCAGCTCACGCTGGACGGCGCGCGCATCCTCGCCGAGCGGCTGGTCCAGGACGACGTCACCGAGGTCGGCGTCTCGGTCCTGTCGGGCGGTACGGACGTGCATCTGGTCCTGGTCGACCTGCGGAACTCGGAGCTGGACGGCCGGCAGGCCGAGGACCGGCTGCACGAGATCGGCATCACGGTCAACCGCAACGCCGTCCCGAACGACCCGCGCCCGCCGATGGTCACCTCCGGCCTGCGGATCGGCACCCCGGCACTGGCCACCCGCGGCTTCACGGCCGAGGACTTCACCGAGGTCGCGGACGTCATCGCTTCGGCCCTGAAGCCGGAGTTCGACCGCGAGGCCCTGGCGGCGCGCGTGACGGCACTGGCGACGAAGCACCCGCTGTACCCCAGCCTGTAGTCGCACCCGCGACCAAGGCCCACGGCCGCGCCGCGCGCACCCGACCGGCGCGCGCGGCGCGCCGTACCGTCGCACCTGTAGTTACGTTTTCTGCACCACCCCCGGCAGACAACGGCGTCTACCAGTCCACAAGGAGTCCCACCGTGGCCATCTCGGTCTTCGACCTGTTCTCGATCGGCATCGGCCCGTCCAGCTCCCATACGGTCGGCCCCATGCGCGCGGCCGGTCTCTTCGCGCGGAGGCTGAAGAACGAGGGCCTGATGGCCCACACCGCCTCGGTTCGGGCCGAGCTGTTCGGCTCTCTCGGCGCCACCGGCCACGGCCACGGGACGCCCAAGGCGGTGCTGCTGGGCCTGGCCGGCGAGTCCCCCCGTACGGTCGACGTCGAGTCCGCCGACGCGCGGGTGGAGGCCATCCGCGGCAGCGGCCGGATCAGCCTGCTCGGGATGCACGAGATCCCCTTCGACTTCGACGCGGACCTGATCCTGCACCGGCGCAAGGCGCTGCCGTACCACGCGAACGGCATGACGGTCTTCGCGTACGACTCCGCCGGCGGCACGCTCCTGGAGAAGACGTACTACTCGGTCGGCGGCGGCTTCGTCGTGGACGAGGACGCCGTGGGCGAGGACCGCATCAAGCTGGACGACACGGTGCTGACGTACCGCTTCCGCAGCGGTGACGAGCTGCTGCGGCTGGCCGGCGAGACCGGGCTCTCGATCTCCGCGCTGATGCTGGAGAACGAGAAGGCGTGGCGCACGGAGACCGAGATCCGCGAGGGGCTGCTGGAGATCTGGGGGGCCATGCGGGAGTGCGTGTCACACGGCATGACCCGCGAGGGCCTCCTGCCCGGCGGCCTCAAGGTCCGCCGCCGCGCGGCGAACTCCGCCCGGCAGCTGCGCGCCGAGGGCGACCCGGCGGCCCGCGCGATGGAGTGGATCACCCTCTACGCGATGGCGGTCAACGAGGAGAACGCGGCGGGCGGCCGCGTCGTCACCGCCCCCACGAACGGCGCGGCGGGCATCATCCCGGCGGTGCTGCACTACTACCTGAATTTCGCCGCGGCCGGCCACACGGACGCCGAGAAGGACGACGACGTCGTCCGTTTCCTGCTCGCCGCCGGCGCGATCGGCATGCTCTTCAAGGAGAACGCGTCCATCTCGGGCGCCGAGGTCGGCTGCCAGGGCGAGGTCGGCTCCGCCTGCTCGATGGCGGCGGGCGCCCTCGCGGAGGTCCTGGGCGGCAGCCCCGAGCAGGTCGAGAACGCCGCCGAGATCGGTATGGAACACAACCTCGGCCTGACCTGCGACCCGGTCGGCGGCCTCGTACAGATCCCCTGCATCGAGCGCAACGGCATGGCGGCGGTCAAGGCGGTGACGGCGGCGAAGATGGCACTGCGCGGCGACGGCAGCCACAAGGTGTCGCTGGACAAGGTCATAAAGACGATGAAGGAGACCGGCGCCGACATGTCGGTCAAGTACAAGGAGACCGCGCGGGGCGGGCTCGCGGTGAACATCATCGAGTGCTGACGGCGGCATCGGCCGGACTGCGCCCATGAGCCGTCCCCGCCCATGTCCGTGCTGTGGGCATCTCGTCCTTGCCGACATGCCCGGTTCCTACGACGCTCAGCGGAAGATGGCTACCGCGTCCAACGTCAGCTCGCCCGCCTCGCGGTTCCAGGTCTTCACCTTGCCGAGGCAGCGGGCCTGGAACTCCCCGCTGAAGTACTCCTCGTGCTGGAACCCCTCGCGGACCCCGGTCGACTCGCAAATGATCTTCACATGGGAGGGCGGCTCCGCGTTGCCGTAACGGGCGCGCAGCACGACCTCGCCGCCGCTCGAACTGCGGGCGGTGAACCGGCCGGTGACCGAGACGAACTCCGACATGACAGCGCTCAGCGATGCCTCGTCGGCGCCGCTCTCGCGCATCGTGTCGGCGAATGTTCGGTTGGGCACGAGGTGGTCGGTTGTGAGGTCGGCGTGCACCACGACGTCCTCCTTGCGCATCGTGTCCATGAGCATGCCTATCACCGTGATGGGGGTGTTCTCCTGCACATACGTGGTGAACCGCTCTTTGGTGACCTCACGGTGCGCCTTCCCCTCCCCGAACCCGAACTTGCCCAGCAGCCCGACGCCGCTGTTGACATTGGTCCGGTCGGCCACCTCCTGCTCAAGGGCTGCCGAGAAGCCACCGGTCTGGTAGATGTCCATGACGCGCTGGTGGTGCAGGTAGAAGCACATACCGGGGAAAGTGCGATCCGTCGGGCGCCGGCGCCGCAGCCAGCCGAAGCGCAGCAGCACATGCCGGGCGAGGACCAAGACGCACGCGGCCGTCAGCAGCCAGACGAGTACCCATGGCCACCACAGGCTCCACCATTGACCGTCAACGACACCCACGGATCTCCTTGAACGAGTCGGAAAGCGCCAGGCAACCCGTCAGGGCGCGCACGCGCAGCCTCGGTCTCACTGAGTTTCCTCATCAGGCAGCGGACATTCGCCCACATAGGTGATGATCTCCTCCAGGGTGTCCTGATCGGGTTCATCGACCTTGGTCCGGTCGGAGTTCGGCGTAGGCACCTGTATTCCGCGCTCACGGAGATAGGCATCGAACTGCTCGCCGGTCCCGTCGTCGCCGGAGAAACGGGCCCGGAATCCCAACTCGATGGCCCGCCGGCCCAGTCCGGAGTCTCTGTCCTCCAGAAGGTCCGACAGCTTGTCACCCTGGTCGCTGAGAGAGATGAGCTGCGGCTCCGTGAGGGCGTGGGGCGTGGGGTAGAGCAGGACGCGACGGGTGTCCTGCTTCTTGTGCTTCTCTCGTTCCAGCCGCTCGACCAACGGTCAACAGGCTTTCCGCACAGGGAAGTTCGGCCGGGTGATCGCATCCGTCATCTTACGGTGATCCCCACCACCCTCCCCGCTCGCACGTTCGATCCCGACCGTCGTATCCAGCTCGCTCAGGCCGCACTCCCAGATACCCGGCAGGGGTATAATGCCGGGCCCCCACGAGGCCCCTGAGGAACCGGATCGGCATCGCCCTGGTGCGGGGCACTCCACTGAGCTGCGTCCAAGTCGCCTCCGCCGGGTAAGAGCGGTATCGAAGTACCGGGGGAAGGAACTCCATCCGCACGGCGAGGATCTCAGGAGCGAATGACATGGCCGGTATGTCCGCACTCGAACTCGAAACGCTCTGGACCGAATTCCACGGCGTGGTCAACATGACCTCCCAGGAGATCGGTGTGGTCCTCCAGACGGACGCGGGCGCCGACGGCGGCTCCGAGTGGACGAGTACCGGGCTGCGGGTGCTGGAGATCCTGCAGAAGCGCCGGAGCGAGCTGACCGAGGAGGACACCCGGGTCATGTACGACGTGGTGGAGCGCGTCGAGGACTTCGCTCCCGGTGCGGACGGCCGGCCGAGCCGTGACCAGCTGATGAGGCTGGGTCACGACCCGCTCAGGTCGGCGCCCGAAGGCTCGCTCTGAGGCCGCCGGCCGTCAGCGGGGGACGTGCCACACCACGACGCAGCCGGCGCCGATCACCGCGGTGAGGCTCGCGCACACCAGGCGCCGCCGCAGCAGCTCGTAGCGCGCGGTGTACTCCTGGCGCAGTTCACCGGCGCGCGCCACCACCAGTTCCAGCGCTCGCCGGGACATGGCGATGTGGTCCTGGGTGTAGAGGCTGACGACCTCTTCGTGCTGTGCGGTGGTCAGCCACGGCATGCGGTCGGCGAAAACCACGGCGTGCGCGCGGGCCTCCCGTACCCGGCTCTGGGCCAGCAGGTAGCCCTCCAGCTGCTGGATGCCCGCGGCGGCCTCGTTCGACGACGGTGAGGACTTGCCGATCACGGCCGGTCCTTGTCGTCTCCCGATGGACCGCGGACGTCCGCCTCGGGTTCCACGACGTCCCTGCGGCCCGCGTTGTGCGCGTCCTCAAGTGCGGTGACCTCCGGGTGGTGCAGGTCGAACGCCGGGGATTCGGAGCGGATACGCGGCAGCGTGAGGAAGTTGTGCCGCGGCGGCGGGCAAGACGTCGCCCATTCGAGTGAGCGGCCGTAGCCCCACGGGTCGTCCTCCTCGATCTTCTTCCCGTACTTGGCGGTCTTCCAGACGTTGTAGAAGAACGGCAGCAACGAGAGGCCGAGCAGGAACGAGCTGATCGAGGACGTGGTGTTCAGGGCGGTGAAACCGTCGGCGGCGAGATAGTCCGCGTACCGCCGTGGCATACCTTCCGCGCCCAGCCAGTGCTGCACCAGGAACGTGCCGTGGAAGCCGATGAACAGCGTCCAGAAGGTGATCTTCCCGAGCCGTTCGTCCAGCATCTTGCCCGTCATCTTCGGCCACCAGAAATGGAAGCCGGCGAACATCGCGAACACCACCGTGCCGAAGACGACGTAATGGAAGTGGGCGACGACGAAGTACGAGTCGGAGACATGGAAGTCCATCGGCGGCGAGGCCAGGATGATGCCCGTCAGACCACCGAAAAGGAACGTGACGAGAAATCCGATCGACCACAGCATCGGTGTCTCGAAGGACAGCGAGCCTTTCCACATCGTGCCGATCCAGTTGAAGAACTTCACCCCGGTCGGTACCGCGATCAGGAAGGTCATGAACGAGAAGAACGGCAGCAGCACCCCACCGGTGACGAACATGTGATGGGCCCAGACGGTGGCGGACAGCCCGGCGATGGCGATCGTCGCGCCGACCAGACCGATGTAGCCGAAGACCGGCTTGCGGCTGAACACCGGGAGGATCTCGGTGACGATCCCGAAGAACGGCAAGGCGATGATGTACACCTCCGGATGGCCGAAGAACCAGAAGAGGTGCTGCCACAGCAACGGACCGCCGTTGGCGGCGTCGAAGATGTGCGCACCGAATTTCCGGTCGGCCTCCAGGGCGAGGAGAGCACCGGCCAGGACGGGGAAGGCGAGCAGGACCAGTACGGCCGTCAGCAGCACGTTCCAGCAGAAGATCGGCATCCGGAACATCGTCATGCCGGGCGCGCGCATACAGACGATCGTCGTGATGAAGTTGACCGCGCCGAGAATCGTGCCGAAACCGTTGAAGGCCAGACCCATGATCCACAGGTCGCCGCCGATGCCGGGCGAGCGGACCGAGTCCGTGAGCGGGGAGTAGGCGAACCAGCCGAAGTCGGCCGCGCCCTGCGGGGTGAGGAAACCGGACACCACGATGATCGAGCCGAACAGGTAGAGCCAGTAGGCGAACATGTTCAGCCGCGGGAACGCCACATCGGGCGCGCCGAGCTGGAGCGGCATGATCCAGTTGGTGAATCCCGCGAACAGCGGCGTCGCGAACATCAGCAGCATGATCGTGCCGTGCATCGTGAACGCCTGGTTGAACTGCTCGTGCGACACGATCTGGATGCCGGGCCGGGCCAGTTCGGCGCGCATGACCAGCGCCATGATTCCGCCCATCACGAAAAAGGCGAAGGACGTGATCAGATAGAGCGTGCCGATCGTCTTGTGGTCGGTGGTGGTCAGCCACCTGATGACGACATTGCCGGGCTCTTTCCGCCGCACCGGCAGCTCGTTCTGGTACGAGTCGTCCTCACTCTCCTGCGGGGCTTCGACTCCAAATCCGGGCTGTGCTGCCACACCAACTCCAGTTCACTCACCGACCACCGACGCGAACCCGCACATGCCGGCAGGGCAAACCCAGCGAAAAAAGGATGATTACGCCCGCAATGTATTCCATGCCAGTTGTCCTGACTTGCCCGGAAGGGGCCGTCAGGCGGGGTTTCACACGTTCGTGGGGCATGCCGGTGCTCACGTCGACCATGCGCGCATATTGTTCTTTGTTCGGCAAAAGGCCCCGTTCCCGATATCGCGCCCGGCGTGGCGCGGTGTCGGGACCGGGGCCTTCGGCGGCGGCGCCTGTCAGACGCCCAGGCGGACCGGGAGTGTGGTGGAGCTGTTGGAGAAGAGGGACGGGACCGGGATCAGGTCCGACGGGTCGATCGCCAGCGTCAGCCGGGGGTACCTCTTGAAGACCGCCGGGATCGCGAGCGCCGCTTCCAGCCTGGCCAGCGGGGCGCCCAGGCAGAAGTGGGGGCCGTGGCTGAAGGCCAGGTGTTTGCGCTGGTCCCTGGTGATGTCGAACTCGTCCGCCGCGTCGCCGTGTTGGGCCTTGTCGCGGCCGACCGCGCTGTACGGGGCCATGATCGCCTCGCCCTGGGGGATGCGGACGCCGGCGATCTCGACGTCCTCCAGGGGGTAGCGGAAGGGGAAGTTGCCGATCGGGGCGTCCCAGCGCAGGGTCTCCTCGACCACGTCCGACCAGACCGCCTCGTCGCCCTGTTCGGCCACCGTGCGCTGGTCGGGGTGCGTGAGCAGGGCGCGTACGGCGTTGGTGATGAGGCTCAGCGTCGTCTCCTGGCCGGCGGAGAGCATCAGCAGGAGTGTGCCGACCAGTTCCTCCTCGCTGAGCGAGTCGGGGTCCTCCTCGCGGGCGGCGATGAGCGCGCTGGTCAGGTCGGGGCCGGGGTTGTCGCGGCAGTTGTCGACGACCCGGGCGAGGAGCTCGTACTGCTCGATCTGACTCGCCGTCACCTCCTCGGGCCCCAGGTCGGAGCGGAAGATGTTGTCCATCAGCTCCTTCAGCCGGGGCCTCTCGTGCTCGGGCACGCCGAACAGTTCGCAGATCACCCGCATCGGCACCGGGTGGGCGAAGTGGCGGCGGAGGTCGACCCTGCCGTCGGCGTCCGCGTGCGACGGCAGCGCCTCCAGGAGCTCGTCGACGATCTGCTCGATGCGCGGGCGCAGCTCCTGGACCCGGCGGGGCGTGAAGGTCTGGGTGACCAGTTTCCGCAGCCTGCGGTGCTCCTGGCCGTCCGAGGTGACCATGTTGGTGACCTTCACCATCCCGATGAGCGGCCAGCCGTCGGATATCTCGCCGCGCAGGACCGCGTTCCAGTTGCGCCAGTCCTTGCTGAAGCGCGGGTCGGCGATCATGTCGTTCAGCAGGGCGTGGTCGGTCACCGACCACGCCATCACGTCTCCGGGCAGCTTGATACGGACCACGGGGCCCAGTTCACGGAGTGCGGCCGCTTCGCCGTGGTGGTCCCTGCCGCGCGGGTCGAGGGTGACGACCGGTATCTCCGACTCGGAGGGGGCTGTGGCTCGCAAGGTCATGGTGCGTCTCCAGAACTCGGGCTGGTGTGTGGCGAACTAGGGCGTGTCCGGAGCGGAATCCGCGCCGCCGAGAACCGTGCCGGGAGTGCGACGGGGACCCGCGTCCACGGCGAGGGGCGCCAGGTCAGCTCCTCGGCGGGGAGGTCAAGTTCCATGTCGGGCAGCAGATTCAGCGCGGTGTTCACGGCCGTACGTGTGATGAGCCGCGCCGGTACCTGCGCCGGGCAGACATGCGGTCCGGCCGAGAAGGCGAGGTGGGCGCGGTTGCCCGGCTCCTCGTCACCCTCGTCGGGGCGGATCGCCGGGTCGTCGTTGGCGGCGGCGTGTCCGAGGATGAGGCAGTCGCCGCGCTGGATGAACCGGCCGCCCAGCTCGGTGTCGTGCAGGGCGTAGCGGGCCGGCATGTTGTTCATGGGCGGGTCGCGCCACAGCGCCTGGTCGAGCGCGTCGTCGACCCCGAGCCGGCCACCGTGCAGCCGGGCGGCGAAGCGCGGGTCGGTGAGCATCAGGCGCAGCGTGTGCGCGATCCAGGCGGTGACCGTCTCGTTTCCGGCGGAGATCATCACCACGATCGACTGGAGGCGCTCGGCCTCGTTGTGGAGGTTGGGGTGGTTGATGAAGACCGTCGTCATGTCGTCGGTCGGGTTGCGCCGCCGCTCGCGCACCGTGTCGAGCAGGATCTCCTCGAAGTGCCGGTTACCGGCCTGCGAGTCGTCCGCACTGCCGAACAGGGCGATGAGCGCGTCCAGCAACTCCCGTCCCTCGATGGCGTCCAGACCGAAGAGCGAGGCGAGGGAGAGCATCGGCACGATCGTGGCGTACTCGTTCACCAGATCCGCGCTGCCGCGCTCGGAGAACTCCGCGATCAGGTCGGTGCAGATCTCCTCGACATGGCGGCGCACCTTGCGCTGGTCGATCCGCGCGATGCCGTCGTCGAGCGGCTTGCGCAGCCGCCGGTGCTCGGGGCCGTCGGACCCGATGACGCTGGCGCGCCAGCCCATCATCGGCAGCAGACCCGAGTCGGGCGCGACGACACCGTCGTACATATGGCGCCACTTGCGGCCGTCGCGGGAGTAGATCTGCTCCTGCCGGGTGATGGTCAGCAGCTCCCGGTAGCCCATCACGAGCCAGGCGGGGACGCCCGGTTCGAGTTCCACCTTGGCCACGTTGCCCCATTCGGCGCGGAGTTGGCGGTAGACGGCGCGCGGGTCGGGCGCGCCGACGGCGGCGGACAGCGGGAGCAGCCCCGTGCCGCCGCCGGAGTGGGAGCGGTGCGCCGGGCACCCGGGCGGAGGCGACGTCACCGGCTCGGAGGCGTCGGCGGAGGCGCCGGCGGACGCGGACGTCGACGCGGGCTTCGGGGCGGAACTCATGAGGTGGTCTCCGGGGTACGTAACGAGCTCGCCGACACATACTCGACAAGGCTGATCAGGGCGTCGACGGACGACGCGTGCTCCCGCGCGTCGCACACCACCACCGGCGTCGCGGGCAACAGGTCGAGCGCGCCGCGCAGTTCGTCCGCGCCGTACCGCTCGCTGTCCGGGAACTGGTTGACGGCGACCGCGAACGGCAGCCCCCGCAGCTCCAGTTGTTCGAGGACGTCGAAGCTGTCCTCCAGTCTTCGGGTGTCGACGATGACGAGGACGCCGAGCGCGCCCTCCGCCAGCCCCTCCCACAGGTCCCAGAAGCGGCGCTGTCCGGGTGTCCCGAACAGGTAGAGCACGAGGCGGGAGTTGAGGGTGATCCGGCCGAAGTCCATGGCGACGGTGGTCGTGGTCTTCGTACTCATGCCCGCCAGGTCGTCCACGCCGATACTCGCCTGCGTCATGACCTCCTCGGTACGCAGCGGTTCGATCTCGCTGACCGAGCCGACCAGCGTGGTCTTGCCGACGCCGAAGGCGCCCACGATGAGGATCTTGACGGCCTGCTGGACAGTGTCGGGCAAATAGCGGTCAGCGGAGCCGACGGAGACCATCCAGTACCTCCTGGAGGAGTTGCGGGTCGGACATGGCGGCCTTGGGCACACCCGAACGGGCGGCCAGATGGCCGCTGTCGACGAGATCGGACGCCAGCACCTTCACCAGGCTGACCGGCAGTTCGAGATGGGCGGCCGCCTCCACGACGGAGAGCAGCCGCTCACACATCCGCACCAGGGCGCGTTCTTCCCTGGTCGCCGAGACCGGCAGGGCGCGTGGAGGACTGATCGCCACGAGGAGGGTCTCGATACTTATGGTGTTGCGGGTCGGCCGGGAGCGCCCTTTGGTGATCACATACGGACGTAACGCGCTGTCCGCGTACTCCTCCTCTCCCGGACCACTCATACGGAGTCCTGGCGCGGCGGACTGCTCAGGTTGCCCGCGCCGATCTTGATCACCTGCGCCTGCATCTGCTTGGCGACGAGTTTCGGGTCCACCACGGGGCCCGTCACGACGGCGAGATGGGCTCCGTTGGCGCTGCGCATGAAGAGGAAACCGCCGTTGAACTCCACCATCTGCTGGTGTACGGCTCCGCCGTCCTCGCCGAACTCGCGGCCGAGGCTGCGGCCGAGGGACTGGAGGCCGGAGCAACTGGCCGACAGGCGCTCGGCGGAGTCCCGGTCCATGCCCTCGGAGCTGGCCAGCAGGAGCCCGTCGGCGCTGAAGACGATCACGCGCTCGACCCCGGGTACGACGGCGACCTCGGCGATCATCCAGCCGCGCTGCTCCGGGTTCTCCACGTAGCTCATAGTCACGTCTGTCCTTCTGGGGGGAGGGGGGTGGCTGACGAGGGTGGGTCGTGCGGGCCCTCGTCGGTGGCGGAGTCCGTGGCGGCGGACTCGCCGGAGGGCGGCAGGGTGCGGCCGCCCTCGAAGAACTGCTCCATCCAGTCGCCTGCCTCTTCCGGCGAGCCGGGCGGGGTGACGGCGGTGGGGGCGGGGGGCACCGTGGGGGCGCCGGGCTCGTACTCGTCGCGCCGCGAACGGCGCTGCGGAAGCCGGCGGCCGGTGCGCGGCGGGGTGGGGGCGGCGGCCGGAGGGGGGATCACCGGCGCGGGGGCGGGTGCCTCGGCCGGGGCGGGGAGCTCGGCAGGGGCGGGTGCCTCGGCCGGGGCGGACCCGCCGGGCGCGGGCGCGGCCTCCGGAGCCGACGCGGGCGTCGGGACCTCCGGGACCGGCTGCGTCGAGGGCAGGACCCGCCCGGCAGGCGTACCGGCGGGTGCCAGCGTCTGGAGTACGTCCACCGGCACCAGGACCACGGCCCGGACACCGCCGTACGGCGAGGGCCCGAGATCGACCTGGAAGCCGTGCCGTTCGGCGAAACGGCCCACGACCGCGAATCCGGTCCGCGGAATCTCGCCCACGTCGCCGACACCGAGCAGCCGGCGGCCCGAGACGATCTCGCGCGCCCCGCCCAGCCGGTACTCGTCCAGGCCGAGCCCGCCGTCGTCCACCTCGATGACCGCACCGCGCTGCACCGTACGCACCGTCACGGGCACGCCGGTCTTCGGCGGCGAGTACTCGGTGGCGTTGGCGAGGAGTTCGGCGATGAGATGGATCAGCGGTTCCACGACGGACGGGGTGACGCCCACGTCCGGGTCGCCGCTGACCTCGACGCGCTTGAAGGCGACGATACGTCCGGACGCGGCGCGTACGACGTCCACCAGTGCGAGCGGTCGCTGCCACTGCTGGCCGGGCCACTCGCCGCACAGCACCTTGAGGCTCTGTGCGTGCCGGGCCTGCTGGGTGGCCGCGTGGTCGACCAGCATGGTGGTCTCCAGCAGATCCGCGTCGCCCGGGTAACGGTCGGCCAGACCTGTCACGGTCGCCTGGATCCGGTGCGCGGAGGTCTGCACCCGGCTCGCCAGCTCGACCAGTGAGAGCCGCTGCGACTCCTCACGGTCGTCGGCCGCCTCGGTGACGGCGGTCAGCATCCGGTCGAGCCACTCGGCGACGCCCGGACCCAACTCGTCTTCGCCGTGCAGCGGCTTCGGGATCTCCTCGGTCCTGGAGAGCGCGGCGGGCAGTCGCTTCATGACGGTGAACTCGACTTCCGCGCGGACCAGTTCGGCCCGGTCCCGGACGCGGCCCTGCCAGTGGGCTTCGCGGCTGTCGAGTTCGGCCCGTACGTCCTCGGCCTCCGCCCGTACGTCTTCCGCCTCTGCCCGTACGCGCTCGGCCTCCGCCCGCCACCGCGCCGCGTCCGACACGGCCGCACGGTGCTGTCCGCGCAGGGATTCCATGGCGGCGAGGACCAGCAGGGCGACCGCGCCGTACGCCACCGCCGCCCCGATGTGTACGCCCGCCAGAGGCACCCCGCCCGCGGCGAAGGCGAGCGGGGCCAGAAGCCGCGTGACCGGCCACAGGAGCCGTGTCCCACCGGCGGCCGGAGGTAATGCGGGGGGAATCGTGGGGGATCGGACCATGGGAGAACCTTCGAGTTGACTGAGGTCGATGTCCGGTCGGTGAGTCGTCCGCGGCGGCTCGTGCGCGGGTGCGCATGCGGGTGACTCGCCAACCACCCCCGAACCAGACATGGTTGAGTGATCGTATATCCGATCGGCATATGGAGCGGTCACTTCTCGTACACGGGCGGTGACCTGCCCGCTCCGCACCGGGACCGCACTCCCACATGCCCGAACGGACAGCCCCTCCGACCCCCGTGGCGGCCCCGGTTCCTGCCCGCTACTGCGTGAATCGCGGCAGCCACTTCGCCTGGTACTCGGGGTGCCCGGCGTACTCGGCCGCCATCTGCCGTACGACGAAGCCCATCCCCACGGCGCGGCCCGAGGGGAAGTCGTGCCGCGGGCGGTCGACGTCCAGATGCTCGACCTCCGCGTACTCGCCCAGAAGTACTCTGCTCGTCTCGATGCGGCGCAGTGTGCGGGCGGGGTCCTGGAGGGCGATGTGGCGGTCGTACCCCTGTGTCCGCACGCTGAACGAGATCCCGCCCGAGCGGTCGTGGACCTCGCCCGGCGCCTCGGGCGGACACCGCCAGGATTCGCCGCCTGCCGCCCTCGCGACCTGCTCCTCCTCGTCCAGGCGTGCCCGAATGAAGGCCAGCATGTTCGTGTTGTCTGCTTTCACGTCCGGATCCCTCGCCGTGCCGTTCCGCTCATCACTCGTACCCGTATCCGTGCTCGTACCCGCACTTGTTCACGTCCTTTCAACAGAGGATGCACCACCGAAGTGGGCGGCCGGACCGCCACTGCGACCGGTCCGGGGCGAAAGGGCGGAGATCCCGGTACACAAGTACCGTGCCGTGGGGGCCGGTTACGCGCTCAGGACCGCCGAGGCGCAGGACTGGGCGCCGGGCCACGACGCGGCGGCCTGAGACCCGGCACCGGCCCGCACCCCCGCTCAGCGCGTACTGAGCCAGTGCGGGTCGGGGACCACCGTGAGGACGGCCGAGAGCAGCACCACGGCCGCCAGGACGGCCAGTTCGACACGGGCCGCGACATGCGCGTCCCGGCTGCGCCGGAGGCGTCCGCGTGCCGCCAGGGCGAGCGCGCTCGCCACCGCGACGAGTACGAGCTTCGCGATGAGGACGCGCCCGTACGCCGACGTCAGCACCACGTCGGCGGGCAGCCGGCGCAGCGTGGACAGCGTGCCGGTGGCCCCCAGCACGACCAGCGTCCAGACGGCGCCGCGCGCGTAACGGGCCAGCACGGCGCGGGCGTCCGCCGGGGTGGCGCGCCGCAGCCACATGGTGCGCAGGACATGGCAGAGGCCGCCGGCCCACAGGGAGGCGGCGGTCAGGTGGACGACCGTGAGGGCGGTGCCCCACTCCGGCGAGTACGGCTCCGGGTGGGCGCGCAGCGCCTCCGCGAGGATCACCCCGGCGAGCGGGAGGAGCGCCCGGCGCGGGCGCCCGACGCCGACGCATCCGGCGGCGAGCAGGAAGCCGTTGGCCATGACGAGCAGCAGGCCGCCCTCGCGGGTGCCGTACGTCGCGGGGATGTCGAGGTCGCTCACCACCGCGAGGACCACGATCTGCCCGGCCGACGCGGCGGCTCCGGCGAGCGCGGCGAGGAGTGCCAGGGAGCGCGGCAGCGGGCCGGAGCGGGCGAGCGCGGCGCCCGCCAGTTCGCCGAGATGCAGGGCGAGCGCCGCGAAGACAGCGGCGCGCAGGAAGGAGGTGGTGCCGGCGGCGGGGATCCGCAGCTCGCCGGTGCCGCGCGAGGCGAGGCCCGCGCCGTACAGCACCACGAGCAGCGCCGCTATGGCGCCGACGACGCCGGCGGCCTCGCTCCGTCTCGCCGGCCTCACCCCGCCCGGCTCTGGACGGGCAGTCGGTACAGGGCGTGTTCAGAAGTAGCGACGTCCGCCCGCAGGGTGGGGCTCACGGCGGCTGATGCGTGCGATCCCAAGACGGAGGATCCGCGTTGTGGATGGACCGGACGTACTCGGGCGACCCGACAACGCGGGGAGCGCGCGTGCCGGGCGCCGCGAGCCGGACGGGATTTGTCAGACACTGCCTAGCCCTTGGCGCGGGACGCCAGGAATTCCTCGAAGGTGAGGAGTCCGTCGTTGTTGGAGTCGTGGGCGTTGATCACGGCCTGCGCGACGGTCTCCGTGACACGGAAGTCGCCGAGCTGGGCCATCGCGCTCTTGTACTCGGCCGCCGTGATCAGTCCGTCCTTGTCCGCGTCGAAACGGTCGAACGCCTTGCGTGCCTCTTCGATGTCCGCCACTGCTTCCGCCCCTTCTCGTGCCCTACTGACAGAAGTCAGATTATCGGCACACCTCCACCACCTCGGCGGGGGCCCGGCGAAGCCCCGTACGGGGACGGTCCTCGTCTCCGTACGCCCTCAGGGGCGTCGGTCGGAGACCCGCATCTCGAACCAGGTCGTCTTGCCGCGCGGCAGCAGATCCACGCCCCACCGGTCGGAGAGTTTGTCCACCAGGAACAGTCCCCGCCCGCTGGTGTCCAGATCACGCACCGGCAGCAGACACGGCAGTCCGCGCGAGGGGTCCCGCACCTCGATACGGATCCAGCCGCGGCGGCGCAGCATCCGCAGGCCGAACACGCGCGCACCGGTGTGCCGTACGGCGTTGCCGACGAGTTCGGAGACGAGCAGCACCGACTGCTCGGCCATCAGCGGGGTCAACGCCCACTGGCGCAGCACCACGATGTGGGTGAGTCTGCGGGCCGCGAGGGCGGACTCGGGGAGGGAGGCCAGGCGGACCTCCCCCTCCGTCGGGTTTCCGAACAGTTCGAGCACTCCGCGCGCCTGTTCGTCCTCGACGGCCGGCGTCAATCGCGTAGCGGTCCGGTCGCCGCCGTGCCGCGGTTGTTCCACACCCTCAAGGCCCGCCATGTGTCCATCATGGCTGCCCAGGCGGGCTCTCGGGGGCGTTCCGGGGGAATCGGCGCCCCCGGACGGCCCACCCGGACTATTGGGTTTGGCATATGACCATGGCAGGACGCCGCCCCTCTTACCCACTCTGATCTGCGATAACACGTCACGCACGGGTGATCACCAGAAGTGATCGACCGCTCCGCCTTAAGGCTGCCTTAAGGCGGAGCTGAGCCGGGCACCAGGTTGACGCGCACCCTTCCGCTGTCCAACGGGGGTGGAGTCAGAGGAAGTTGGCCTTGCCCGGCCCGTCCTCCACGAAGCTGCGCATGCCGCGCTCACGGTCCTCGGTGGCGAACAGGCCCGCGAACCAGTTGCGTTCGAGCGCGAGTCCCGTCTCCAGATCCGTCTCCAGGCCCGCGTCCACGGTCTCCTTGGCCGCCCGCAGCGCCAGCGCCGGGCCCTGGGCGAGCTTGCCGGCCCACGCGTGCGCCTGCTCGTACACCTCGTCCGCCGGTACGACGCGGTCGACGAGCCCCAGCGTGAGCGCCTCGGGCGCCTTCACCTGACGGCCCGTGAAGATGAGGTCCTTGGCCTTGGACGGCCCGATCAGCCGGGCGAGCCGCTGGGTGCCGCCCGCGCCCGGGATCAGGCCGAGCAGGATCTCGGGCTGGCCGAGCTTCGCGTTGTCGGCGGCGATCCGGAAGTCGGCGCAGAGCGCCAACTCGCAGCCGCCGCCCAGCGCGTAGCCGGTGACGGCGGCGACCACGGGCTTGGGGATCCGCGCCACGGCCGTGAACGACTCCTGGAGGGCCCGGGAGCGTACGACCATCGCCGCGTGGTCCATGTCGCGCATCTCCTTGATGTCCGCCCCGGCGGCGAACACCTTCTCGCCGCCGTAGAGGATCACGGCCCGCACGTCGTCGCGCGCGCCGGCCTCCACCGCCAGTTCACGGAGCCGGTCCTGGATCGCGATGTTCAGCGCGTTCATGGGCGGGCGGTCCAGCCGGATGGTGCCGACGCCGCCGGAGACTTCGAGATTCACAGATGACATACGAGGCACATTAGGGCCTGATCCAAAACAGGCCCCAGCCCCTGACACGCGGAAGGGCCCGGCGCACCTGGCAGGGGTGCGGCGGGCCCTCGGGTCCTGCGGTGGGACTACTTCGTCCACTGGGCCCAGGACATGTTCCAGCCGTTGAGGCCGTTGTCCGGGGCGATGTCCTTGTCGTTGGAGTTCTTCACGATCACCACGTCACCGATGATCGACTGGTCGTAGAACCACGCGGACGGCATGTTCTTGTCGTAGCCGCCCCGCACGTCGCGCAGTCCGACGCAGCCGTGGCTGACGTTGGCCGACCCGAACGTCCCGGCGGACGCCCAGTAGTTGCCGTGGATGAAGGTGCCCGACGTGGACAGCCGCATCGCGTGCGGCACGTCCTTGATGTCGTACTCACCGCCGAAGCCCACCGTGGCGCCGTTCATCCGCGTCACTTTGTGCTTCTCGCTGATGACCATCTGGCCGTTGTAGGTCGTGGTCGACGGCGCGCCGGCGGTGATCGCGACCTTCTTGATCTGCTTGCCGTCCTTGACGACCTTCATCGTCTTGGCCTTGGCGTCGACCGTGGAGACCATGGAGCGGCCGATGGTGAACTTCACCGTCTTGGACTGCTCGCCGTACACCCCGGGCCGTCCCTCGACACCGTCGAGGCCCAGTTCCACGGTCACCTTCGTGCCCGCGGCCCAGTACTTCTCCGGGCGGAAGTCGAGGCGGTCGTTGCCGAACCAGTGGCCCTCGATGGGGACCGACGGTTCGGCGGTCACCTTGATGGCCTTCTCCACGGCCTCGGGATCGGTGATCCCGCGGGTGAAGTTGAGCGAGACCGGCATACCGACGCCCACCGTCGAGCCGTCCTCGGGCGTGTAGTGACCGATGAAGGTGTTCTTCGGTACGAGCGTGGTGAACGTGGTGTCCTTCGCCGAGACCCGGCCCTCGGCGTCCTTGGCGATCGCGTGCACCGAGTACTTGGTGGCACCCGCCAGATGACGGGCCGGCTCCCAGGCCGTCCCGCCGGCGGCCATCTTGCCCTCGACCGCGTTGCCCTTGCTGTCCTCGACGGTGACGGTCGTCAGCTTGCCCTTGCTCGCCGTTATCCTGAGCGCGCCGCTCGTCGCGACCGACTTCGCGCCGTCCTTGGGAGCGACCGTCACGACCGCCTGCGACGCGGCGTTCTCTACCTTCCCGCCGTCCTTGTCGTTCTTGCCGTCACCGCCCTCGTCGGAGCCGCCGCCCCCACCGCACGCCGTCACGAACAGCAGCAGAGTCCCCAGCGCGAACGCCGTCAGTCCTCTGCCCCGTCCCCGGCCGGCTGTCGCCGATGTCCCCGAAATCGGCTGCCCGTTCAATGGTCGTCTCCCCTCACACGGCCGGGTCCCGCCACGGCCTCGGAGCCGGGTGCGAACGACGCACGACCGGGCTCCACACCCCCGCGCGCTTTGCTCGCGCGCACGGCGCTAGATAATCACACCGCGAGCCGTCCCGGACTCCCCGGGAATGTCACTGTTCCGTTCCAACGTTCCCTGGAGTCAAGGACGGCCGCGCAGGTGAGGGCGGGTGCGGAGGAGACGTACGGTCCGTTCCGGTCAGCGCGCGAGCGCCGAACCGGCCTTCCACTTCCGCCAGTCGAGGTTCCAGCCGCTGAGTCCGTTGTCCGGATCGACGGTCCTGTCGGGTGAGTTGACCACTTCCACGACATCGCCGACGAGGGTCCTGTCGAAGAACCAGCCCGCCGGGGTGTCCGCGCTGCCGCCCTTGACGTCGCGCAGACCGACGCAGCCGTGGCTGACGTTCCGCGCGCCGAACGTGTCCGGAGTGGCCCAGTAGTTGCCGTGCAGGAACGTTCCCGACGTCGTCAGCCGCAGCGCGTGCGGTACGTCCTTGATGTCGTACTCGCCGCCGAAGCCCACCGTGGCGCCGTTCATCCGCGTCACGTCGTACAGCTCGGTGACGACCATCTTCCCGTTGTACGTGGTGGTCCTGGGCGCCCCGGCCGTGATCGGCACCGTCGAAACGAGCGCACCGTCGCGCCGTACCTCCATGGTGTGCTTCGCCGCGTCGACCAGGGACACCTGGGAGCGGCCGACGGTGAAGCCGACGGTCTTCTCCTGGATACCGAAGACCCCCGGCGCCGCCTGCACGTCGCGCAGCCGCAGGTCGACCGTGACCCGGGTGCCCGGCTTCCAGTACTCCCGCGGCCGGAAGTCCAGGCGCTGCCCGCCGAACCAATGGCC
The DNA here is from genome assembly GCF_044455465.1 of Streptomyces sp. NPDC051217. NCBI lineage: Bacteria > Bacillati > Actinomycetota > Actinomycetes > Kitasatosporales > Streptomycetaceae > Streptomyces > Streptomyces sp. NPDC051217. Next base: position 69,633 of record NZ_JBITEV010000009.1, on the reverse strand, counting down.
GACGATCCCGACCGGAGGGTCGGAGGTGACGCGGATGGCGCGCTGGACGGCGGCGCGGTTCACGATCTTCCGGTTGAAGTCGAAGGAGACGATCATGCCGGTGCCGACGGTCGAGCGGTTCTCGGGTTTGAAGTAGCCGATGAAACGGTGTCTCGGCACGGCGGTCGTGAAGGTCGAGTGCCGGGCCGAGCGGCGGCCCTCGCCGTCCACCGCGACCACGTCGACGGTGTACTTCGCGGCGAGCACGACGTTCGCGTCCGCCTTGGGCGTCCACACGAGCCCGTCGTCGGAGATCCGGCCCGGCAGCTCGGTGCGCTGCGCGTTCCCGACCCGCGCGATCTCGACCCGCTCCAGCCGCCCGTCCGGGACTTTCACCTCGATCCGGTCGCCGCGCTTGATGTCCTTGGCCCCGTCCTCGGGGCTGATCCGGATCGTGTCCCCAGGCGCCCGGGACTTGCTTTCGGTGAAGGTCTCGCCGACGGTGCAGCCCGTCAGCCCGGCCAGCCCCGCGATCAGTCCTGCCCATGTCAGGACGGCGGCCATGCCGGTCCCTGTCCGCTTCAGTACGTGTGTCACGACCCGACCAACGACGACCCCCCTCGGGGGGAAACGTGAGTGCGGGCCTTCCGGCGGGCAGAACACCTGGGAGGACCGCGCGGGGGGAGCCATGGCCGGGACGCCGTGGCTGCCGCACGCGCGGGGCCGAAGAGCCGGGAGGCCTGACAGGTGGCGAGCGCAGCCGAGCAGGAGACAGTGCGGGAACCGGTCCCGGATCCGATGATGGATCACGTGAGAGATCCGGTCGCAGAGGGCGAGAGGCGAGCGGGGAGCGGGGCGGCGGCCGTCGGGGCGGCGGCCTCCGCCGCTCCCCCGCCCGAGGTGTGGCCGGGCGCGCCGACGCCCCTGGGAGCGCGCTTCCGGGTCGGTCCCGACGGGGTCGCGGGGACGAACTTCGCCCTCTGGGCGGCCGGCGCCGAGGCCGTGGAGCTCTGCCTCTTCGACGACGGCGCCGACGCGGCCTCCGTAGGAGGTGATCTTGTCGAGACCCGCATCCCTCTGACCGAGCTGACGCACGAGATCTGGCACGGCTTCGTGCCCGACATACGCCCCGGACAGCGGTACGGCTTCCGGGTGCACGGCCGCTGGGACCCCTGGACGGGCGCCCGCTGGAATCCGGCGAAGCTGCTGCTCGACCCGTACGCGCGCGCCGTCGACGGCGACTTCGCGCTGCCGCCCGAGGTGTACGGCCATGTGCGCGACTGGCCGCAGCAGCAGGTCGCCGACACGGTGCGCGACGAGCACGACTCGGCGCCGTTCGTCCCCAAGGGCGTCGTCGTCCACGACGACTCCCCCGACGACGAGTGGGCCGACGACCGGCGTCCCAAGACGCCCTGGGCGGACACGGTCATCTACGAGCTGCACGTACGCGGCTTCACCATGCGCCATCCGGGCATCCCCGAGGAGCTGCGCGGGACGTACGCGGGCCTCGCCCACCCGGCGGCGATCGAGCATCTCGTACGGCTCGGGGTGACCGCCGTCGAGCTGCTGCCGGTGCACCAGTTCGCGCACGAGGACCATCTGCTGCGGCGCGGACTGCGCAACTACTGGGGTTACAACTCCATCGGCTACTTCGCCCCGCACGCCGGCTACGCCGCGGGCGGCACCCGCGGCCGGCAGGTCGACGAGTTCAAGCAGATGGTGCGGGCCCTGCACGACGCCGGGATCGAGGTCATCCTCGACGTCGTCTACAACCACACGGCGGAGTCGGGCGAGCTCGGCCCGACGCTGTCGCTGCGCGGCATAGACAACCGCGGCTACTACCGCCTCCAGCCCGAAGCCCGCCGGTACGCCGACTACACGGGCTGCGGCAACACCCTCGACGTCGTCCAGCCGCAGGTCCTGCGGCTGATCACGGACTCGCTGCGGTACTGGGTCACCGAGATGGGCGTCGACGGTTTCCGCTTCGACCTGGCCGCGGCGCTGGCCCGCTCCATGCACGACGTCGACATGCTGTCGCCCTTCCTGGCCGTGATCGCGCAGGATCCGGTGCTGCGGCGGGTGAAGCTCATCGCCGAGCCGTGGGACGTCGGCGCCGGCGGCTACCAGGTCGGGGCGTTCCCGCCGCTGTGGACGGAGTGGAACGACCGCTACCGGGACGCCGTACGCGACTTCTGGCGCGGCGCCACGCCCGACGTACGGGACCTGGGGTACCGGCTGTCCGGGTCGAGCGACCTGTACGCGTGGGGCGGCCGGCGGCCGTACGCCTCCGTCAACTTCGTCACCGCGCACGACGGCTTCACCCTGCGCGACCTCGTCAGCTACGAGCGCAAACACAACGAGGCGAACGGCGAGGGCAACAGGGACGGCACGGACGACAACCGCGCGTGGAACTGCGGCGTGGAGGGCGAGACCGACGACCCGGGGATCAACGCGCTGCGGCGGCGGCAGCTGCGCAACCTGCTCACCACACTGCTGCTGTCGACGGGTGTGCCGATGCTCGTCGCCGGCGACGAGATGGGCCGTACCCAGGGCGGCAGCAACAACGCGTACTGCCAGGACAACGAGACGAGCTGGCTCGACTGGTCCCTGCTCGACCAGCCCGGCTCCTACGGCCTCTACCGGCTCACCAGACGGCTGCTGGCCCTGCGGCACGCCCATCCGGTGCTGCGCCGCCGCGCGTTCTTCTCCGGCCGCGCCCAGGCGCCGGACGGGCTGCGCGACCTGGCGTGGTTCCGGCCCGACGGCAAGGAGATGACCGAGCGGGACTGGTACGCGCCCGCGTCGACGCTCGCGCTCTTCCTGTCCGGGCGCGACATCCCTGGACGCGACGCGCGCGGGCGGAAGATCACCGACGACAGCTTCCTGGCGATCCTGCACTCGGGCGCCGAGCCGCTGGACTTCGCGCTGCCGGGCGAGCCCTGGGCCCGGTCGTACGAAATGGTGGTCGACACCTCGGCGGAGGACCAGGAGGACGAGCCGGGGACGGTGCTCGACGGGGGGACGGTCACGACGGTGCCCGCGCGGTCGGTGCTGCTGCTGCGGGTACGGGGGTGAGCGGGGCCCCGTCCACGAGCGGGGCCCTCCCAGGGAGGGGGCGCTGAGCCGGAGGCCCCGCCGGGCACGTCAGCCGAGGATCTTGCGGTCGTATCCCACGGCGACCGCCGCCGCCCGGTCCTTGACGCCCAGCTTGGCGTAGATATGGGTGAGATGGGTCTTCACCGTCGCCTCACTGATGAACAGTTCGGCGGCGATCTCCCGGTTCGACGTGCCCCGCGCGACGAGTTCGAGGACCTCGCGCTCGCGCGCCGAGAGCGGTTCGTTCCGGGCGACGGGCGTACGGACGCGGGAGACCAGCCGGGACGCGACCGCGGGCGAGAGGACGGTACGTCCTTCGGCCGCCGCCCGTACCGCCGTGAACAGTTCCTCGCGCGGCGCGTCCTTGAGGAGATAGCCGGTGGCGCCCGCCTCGATCGCGGGGATGGTGTCGGAGTCCGTGTCGTACGTGGTGAGGACGAGGACCCTGGAGCGGGCGCCGCGCGCGGTGAGCGCCGCGATGGCGTCGACGCCGCCGCCGTCCGGCATCCGCAGGTCCATCAGAACGACGTCCGGGTCCAGCCGGAGGGCCAGCTCGACGCCCTCGACGCCGCCGGACGCCTCGCCCAGCACCTCGAAGCCGACGGCTGATTCGAACATGCCGCGCAGACCGTCCCGTACGACGGGATGGTCATCGACGACGATCAGGGTGATGCTCCGCTCCTGCATGACGGACCAAAGGTACGCGAGCCGAGACGGCCGTGCCGCCGTCCTTCTCCGACTCGACGGTGACGGTGCCGGCGATGCGCTCCGCGCGGGCCCGCATGCCGCCGAGTCCGAAACCGTTCGAGCCGGAGCGCGGGCGCGGCAGGAGCGGGTCGAAGCCGCGGCCGTCGTCCCGTACGTCGAGGGTGACCTCGTCGCCCATGTACGAAAGGGTGACGCCGGCCCGGTGGGCGGACGCGTGCTTGGCGGTGTTCGTGAGGGCTTCCTGGGCGATGCGCAGCAGGGTGGCGGCGACCTCGTCGTGCAGGACCTCCTCGGTGCCGGTGACGGTGAACCGGGCCTCCACACCGGTCCGCCCGCCCCAGTCCGCGACGGCCTTCTTGAGAGCTTCGGCGAGGGAGTCGTGGTCCAGTTCGGCCGGGCCGAGGTTGTGCACCGAGCGGCGCGCCTCGCCGAGGCTGTGGCGGGCGAGGGCGGCGGCCCGGGTCAGATGCTCACGGGCCCGTTCGGGGTCGGAGGCGGCGGAGACCACCTGGAGCTGGGCGATGATGCCGGTCAGCCCCTGGGCGATGGTGTCGTGGATCTCGGCGGCGAGCCTGCGCCGCTCGTCGGCGACACCCGCCTCCCGGGCCTGGACGAGAAGCTGGGCGTGCAGGCCGGCGTTCTCCGCGAGGGCCTGTTCGAGACGGGCGTTGGCCTGTTCGAGCTCAGTGATGGTCGCGGTGCGCTCGGCCGCGATCTCGGCCTCTCTGAGTCCGAGGTTGGCGAAGACCGTCGTGAGCGAGCCGTTGAGCAGCAGGAGCCCGCCGACAGAACCCACTGGAGGGTGTTGGCGGGCGGCAGCCCGCCCGACTGCGAGCCGGCCATGGTGACGGAGCTGACGAGCAGCCCGGGACGGACGGCGCGTTTCGGGAGGAGATAACCGCTGTCGAAGTAGCCGAGGACGGCGTAGATCGCGAACAGTGGGTTGATCCAGGTCAGCACGGAGGCGACGGCGGTGCGGATGACGTAGTAGGCGCAGCTCGCGGCCGTCTGCTCACGTTCGCGCAGCGGCTGACCGTCGCCGATCCGGTCCCACCACACCTGGAGGGCGAGGGCGGCCACGACCAGGGCCCCGGCGGTGTACTTCTCGGCACGGGTCATACCGAAGGCGTCCACGCTGAGTGCCGAGATCAGGGTGGAGAGCGCCAGCAGGGCGTACGGGCCGCGCCGGTAGAACTGCTCCCACCGCTCCTCCACGGAGACGGTCGGGCGCGCCGCTTCGGCTGTCGTCATCCCCATCGTCACAGTGTGCGCCGTCCCGGGGCCGGGAGCGGCGTGCGGCGTGAGCGGCGTGCGGCGGCTGCGGCTGCGGCTGCGGACACCCCGTGGCCCGCACCCGCCGCCCGCCCGCTCGTCGTGGTCATTCCCACCGGAACCAGCGGGCGGCGCCCGCGGTCAGCAGGGCCGCCCACAGGGCCATCACCGCCAGGTCGATCCAGTGCGGCCAGCCGCCACGCATCGCGGCGTCCAGGGCCTCGGACGAGGCGCCCATCGGCGAGTAGCTGACGATGTCCCGCAGCAGGTCGGGCATCGTCTGGACGGGCAGCCAGACGCCCGCCGTGAACATCGACGGGAAGAACAGGGCCGAGCCGATGGCCTGGCCGGCCCGCTGTGTCGGGGCGATCGCGCAGACCAGACCGCCCATGGCCAGGGCGCCCGCCGTCGCGAGGATCAGCGCCAGCAGATAGCCCACGATGTTCCCCGGCAGCTCCACCCCGAAGGCGATCCCGCCGACGGCGATCACCAGCGCGGCCGAGGCGAACGCGCCGCCGCCGAGCAGGATGATCTGCGAGGTGAGCAGGGTGGCGGGCCGCACGGGCGTCGTGGACATACGGCGCAGGATGCCGCGCTCGCGGTAGCCGATCAGGATCGGCGGCATGGCCTGGAGTCCGGCCATGATCACGGCGAGCAGGGCGGCGACGGGGACGTACAGGTCGATGATCCGCCTGCCGCCGAGGTCGGGGTCGACGTCGTCGAAGCCGGGGATCAGCCCGAGAATCACCATCAGGAGGGTCGGGAAGGCGATGATCCAGAAGAGCACCCCCGGCTCGCGGGTCATCAGGCGCGCTTCGGTCTTGAGGACGGTGGCGGAGGCGGAGGCCATGTCAGACCCTCTCTTCGGGCTGCGCGGCGGCCTCGTCGGGCTGCCCGGCTGTGATGGTCGTACCGATGTCGTTCTCGGTCAGGTCCAGGAACGCGTCGTCCAGCGTCGCCTCGGTGACCCGGAGCTGGTGGGCGGTGACGCGGCGGCGGGCGAGCAGGGTGATGACCGCGTTGACGGTCTCGTCGGTGCCGTTGATGACGATCCGGTCGCCCCGCGTCTCCACCGACGCCGTCTTGGGCAGCGCGGCCAGTTCCTCGTCCCCCAGGGGCTCCGACGGCGTGAAGGAGATGACGGTGGACGCCGTCGAGCGCGCGATCAGCCCGGACGGGGTGTCGAGCGCGGCGACCTTCCCCCGGTCGATCACGGCGATCCGGTCGCAGAGCCGCTGGGCCTCCTCCATGAAGTGGGTGACCAGCAGCACCGTCACCCCCGAGTCCCTGATCTCCTCGATCAGGCGCCAGGTGTCGCGGCGGGCGCGCGGGTCGAGGCCGGTGGTCAGTTCGTCGAGTACGACCACGCGCGGGCCGCCGATCAGGGACAGCGCGATGAACAGGCGCTGTTTCTGGCCGCCGGAGAGCTTCGCGAAGCGCGTCGAGAGCTTCTCCTCCAGCCCCAGGCGGCCGGCCAGCGGGCGCCAGTCGACGGGCTTCGGATAGAACGCGGAGTACAGCTCAAGCGCCTCGCGCACCGTCAGCTTCGCCTGGAGTTCGCTCTCCTGGAGCTGTGCGCCGAGCAGCTGAGTGACTTTCTTGTGGTCGCCGACCGGATCGAGTCCCGCCACCCGGACCGTGCCGGCGTCGGGGACCCTGAGTCCCTCGACGCATTCGACGGTCGTCGTCTTGCCCGCACCGTTGGGGCCGAGAATCCCGAAGATCTCGCCCTCCTCGACGCTGAAGTCGACACCGTCGACCGCGGGCTTTCCCCCGTAGGCCTTGCGCAGGCCCCTGACTTCAATGATCGCCATGCCGGAAGGATGCCTCCGTACGGCCGGGGGCGGCATCGGCCATCGCGCTCGACCTCATATCAACCGATCGGATGATGCCGACGTCAGCCGGAAATCGGTGGGCAGTGTCAGTGATGATACGTAGGCTCGCTCCTGATGCCGACCTCCGAAGATGTATCTACCAAGGACCCCTCCGCCGTCCGGAACCGCTCCGCCGTGCGCTCACTGCTCAGGCTGTGGCCGTACGTGCGGCCCGTACGCGTACGCCTGTTCAGCGCGGCGTTCGTCGCGGTGGTGGCCTCGTGCCTGGGGCTGGTGATCCCCCTCGTACTGAAGTGGATGGTCGACGGCCCGATCGCGGACGGCGACAAGGGCGGCATCTGGCTCGGCGCGCTGTATCTGCTGCTGCTCGGGATCTTCGAGGCCGGTCTCTTCGGCTTCCGGCGGTGGCTGGTGGCGAGGCCGCTGGCGGGGGTCGAGGCGGCCATGCGGGCGGATCTCTACCGGCATCTCCAGAGACTGCCGATCGCCTTCCACGACCGGTGGCCCTCGGGCCAGCTGCTGTCGCGCGGTACGACGGACCTGATGCTGCTGCGGATGTTTCTGGCCTTTCCGCTGACCTTCCTGCTGGTGAACGGAACGACGATCCTCGTCGGATTCCTGATTCTGCTGATGCAGGAGTGGACGCTGGGACTGGTGCTGCTGGCGCCCGTGGTGCCGCTGGTCGTCCTCTGTTCGGTCTTCGAGGCGAAGTACTCACTGGTCGCGCGGAAGGCGCAGGACCAGGTGGGCGATCTGACGACGGTGGTCGAGGAGAGCGTTCTCGGCATACGGATCGTGAAGGGCTTCGGCAGGCACCGCAGCCAGGCCCTCGCCTTCCGGGCGCTCGCGGAGCGGCTGCGCGGTACGGAGCTGGGCAAGGCCCGGCTGCTGGCGGGCATCTGGGCGCTGATCATGGTCATCCCCGAGGTGGCGATCGGCGCGGCGCTGGTGCTGGGCACAATCCAGGTCGCCGACGGGCATCTCTCCACGGGCACGCTGGTCGCCTTCCTGTCGACGGCGCTGGCGCTGCGCTGGCCGGTGGAGTCGATCGGCTTCCTGCTGGCGATGAGCCAGGAGTCGGCGACCGCGACGGAGCGGTTCTTCGAGGTGATGGACGCCAAGGAGGAGACGGCGGACACGGAGGGGCCGGCGGGCGCGATGGCGGGCGGCGAGTCCGACGGGCTGCGCTTCGAGGGGGTGTCGTTCCGGTATCCCGACGCGAAGGCGGGGTCCGTACCCGTACTGGCCGAGGTGGACCTGCACATCAGGTCCGGCGAGACGATGGCCCTCGTCGGCGCGACGGGCTCCGGGAAGACGACGCTGACCGCGCTGGTGCCGCGGCTGCACGAGGTGACGGGCGGGCGGATCACGCTCGACGGCGAGGACATCACGTTGATACCGCGGCGGCGGCTGCGGGAGCTGGTGTCGGTGGCCTTCGAGGAGCCGACGCTCTTCTCGGCGACGGTCGGCGAGAACGTCCGGATGGGCGCGGAGAGCGCCGACGACCCGGCGCTGCTGCGGGCGCTGGACGTGGCACAGGCCGACTTCGTGCGGGATCTGCCGCAGGGGGTGCACACGGAGGTCGGCGAACAGGGTCTCAGTCTCTCCGGCGGCCAGCGGCAACGCCTGGCGCTGGCACGGGCGGTGGTGGGCAGACCGCGCTTCCTGGTGCTGGACGACCCGCTGTCGGCGCTCGACGTCCACACGGAGGCGCTGGTGGAGGCCGCGCTGCGGCGGGTGCTGGAGGAGACGACGGCACTGGTCGTGGCGCACCGCCCGTCGACGGTGATGCTGGCGGACCGGGTGGCGCTGATCTCGGACGGACGGATCACGGCTGTGGGGACGCACCAGGAACTGCTGCGGAGCAACGCGGAGTACGCGTGGCTGATGTCGGGAGCGGACGCGGAGGGCGAAGCGACGCCCGGAGCCGCGCCCGGAGCCGGAAGCGACACGGGGGCGGAAGCCGTCGAGGGGAGCATGCGATGACGTCGTCGCCGACAACCAGGGGCGAGGGCCGGCCGGGCGGGGAGCGGGACGCCGCCGCCGGCGCCGGCACCCGCACCGTCAGCGTCACCGTCGGTGCGCCTGCCCCGGACGTCAGGAAGCCCGACGGGCCCGACGGGCACCGGCCCGCCTCCCTGGACGGGGACCCCTTCGCGCAGGACGCGTTGCCCGCTCCCCCCGGGGCCACCGGCGCGCTGCTGCGGTCGTTGTTGCGCGCCCGGCGGGGGAAAGTCGTCGTCGCCGCGCTGTTTCTGCTGCTTCAGCAGGCCGCCGTGCAGGCAGGGCCGCTGCTCGTCGCGTACGCCATCGACCGCGGCGTGCCCGCCTTCCGTGCCGACGACAACGGCCCGCTGATCGCCGTCGCCGTCGGCTATCTGCTCTGTGCCGCCGGGGCCGGGACCTTCCAGTACGCCTTCATCCGGGCCTCCGCCCGCGTGAACCAGGACGTGCTGCTCGATCTGCGCGGCCGGATCTTCCGTCATGCCCAGGCGCTGAGCGTGGACTTCCACGAGCGCTTCACCTCCGGGCGGCTCATCTCCCGTTCCACCACGGACGTCGAGTCGCTGCGCGAACTGCTCGCCGAAGGGCTCCAGGAGCTCATCGGCGTCATCCTCGCCTTCGTCTACATCTCGGCGATGCTGCTCTACCTCGACCTCGGTATCGGCGGACTGGCCGTTCTCTCCTTCGTACCGCTGTACGCGCTGGTGCGGCTGTACCAGCGCCGGGCCGGTGCCATCTTCGGCAAGCGCTCCACCGCCATCGCCGCGGTCATCGTGAAGTTCGCGGAGACGATGAACGGCATCCGTCCCGTACAGGCGTTCCGCCGCGAGAGCGCCAACGACGCCGACTTCCACACCCTCAACCATCACCACGAGCGCACCAACGGCGACGCGCTCCTCGAAATGGCGCGCTACGTGGTGGGTTCACGGCTCGTCGCGAACATCGCCGTCGCCGGGATCGTGCTGTGGGGCGCCTACCGGGTGGCCGACGGCACGCTGGCCCTCGGCGTCCTGGCCGCGTCCGTGCTGTTCCTGCGGAGGCTGTACGACCCGATCGACCGGCTCGGGATGTTCCTCAACTCCTACCAGTCGGCCGCCGCCTCGCTGGAGAAGATCGCCGGTCTGCTGGCCCAGACCCCGTCCGTGCCGGAGGCGGCGGACCCGCGCGCGCTGCCGGAGCTGACGGGCGGGCACCCGGGCCGGGAGGTCGTGTTCGACTCGGTCAGCTTCTCGTACCGTACGGGCGGCGAGGTCCTGCCGCGCTTCGACTTGACGATCCCGGCCGGGCAGACCGTCGCCGTCGTCGGCTCGACCGGCGCGGGCAAGTCGACGCTGGCCAAGCTGCTGGCCCGGTTCTACGACCCCACCGCGGGCCGTGTCCTGCTCGACGGCACCGACCTGCGGGACCTGGACACACCCGAACTGCGGCGCGGCGTCGTGATGGTGACCCAGGAGGCGTTCCTCTTCTCCGGCACGGTCGCCGAGAACATCGCGATCGGCCGCCCCGACGCCTCGCGCGACGAGATCGAGCACGCCGCGAAGGCCATCGGCGCGCACGACTTCGTCAGCGGTCTGCCGGAGGGGTACGACACGGACGTACGGAAGCGGGGCGGCCGGATCTCGGCAGGTCAGCGCCAACTGGTGGCCTTCGCCCGCGCACTGCTCGCCGACCCCTCCGTGCTGATCCTGGACGAGGCGACGAGTTCCCTCGACATCCCCGGTGAGCGGGCCGTGCAGCGCGCGATGGACACGGTGCTGGGCGGCCGTACGGCGGTGGTCATCGCGCACCGCCTGTCGACGGTGGAGATCGCGGACCGGGTGCTCGTGATGGAACACGGCCGCATCGTCGAGGACGGCTCCCCGGCCGAACTGATCGGCGGCGTGGGCCGGTTCGCGGGCCTGCACCGCGCGTGGCGGGACAGCCTGGCCTGACCGCCCGGCCGTTCCCGTCACGGCTCGCCTCAGGCAGGTGGTCGCACCAAGGTCGCGGGTGTGGGGCCGTCGGGGCGGACCGTGATGCCGTACACCGCCTTCGCCGGAGTGGCGGAGAAGGCCAAGGTGTGGACCGGCAGCAGGTGTTCGAGGAGGACCGTCGATTCGCGGAGCGCGAATCGCAGACCGAGGCAGGCGCGGGGACCGATCCCGAAGGGGAAGTAGGCGCCCGGGTGGACGGGCCGGCCGTCGGGCGCGGTGAAGCGCCGGGGCTCGAAGTGCTCGGGGTCCGCCCACAGTTCGGGGTCGCGGTGCGTGAGGTACGGGCAGACCAGGAGGTCGGTGCCCGCCTCGACGGTGTGGCCGGCGAGGGTGTCGTCCTCGGTGGCGTGGCGGGGCAGGATCCAGGCCGACGGGTAGAGCCGGAGCGTCTCGTGGACCAGCGCCTGGACGGCATGGCGGCGCTGCTCCGAGCCCTCGCCGCCGGCGAGGGCCTGTCCGCGGGCGGCGGGGTGCCGGTCGAGGAGCAGATAGAGCCAGGTCAGGGTGGTGGCGGTGGTCTCGTGCCCGGCCACGAGCAGCGTGACCATCTCGTCGCGGATCAGCCGGTCGGTGTACTCGGGACGCTCGGCGGCGGCGTCGGTCAGCACGTGGAGCAGGCCGGGGCCGTCGGGGCCGGCCGCCCCGCCGCGGGCGGCCTCGACGGCGTGCCGGGCGACCGTGTCGATGCGGGCGAGATCGGCGGCGACGGCGTCGTGGGCGTCGGTGGCATCGGCGGGCAGGGTGGGGAGGGCGGTCGCCACGGCGGCCACGGCGTCCAGTTCGCGCTCGGTCCCGTCGTCGAGGGGGTGCCCGGTGAGTGAGCGCCAGATCGCGTCCAGGGCGAAGCGGCGCATCTCCCGCCCGACGTCGAAGGTCTCCCCTGTGCGGGCGTATCCGTCCCAGCGAACGGCGGTGGTCCGGGCGGCCCCGGTGATCCGGTGTTCGTAGCGGCGCATGCCGGGGCCGGTGAACTGGGACTGCAACAGGCGGCGTTGGGACTTCCACGCCGCACCGGTGGCGGCGAGGACTCCGTCGCCGATCAGCAGACGGGCACGGTGGGAGCGCTTGACGTACCGGTCCGGGTGGCGGGCGAGTACATGCTGTACGGCTCCCGGGTCGGTGACGAGAACGGTCGGGGCGGGTCCGAGGCGGAACGCGGCGACGCCGCCGAACCGCTCGCGCACCTGGGAGAGCAGCTCGACCAGCTCACCTCCCCCGGACCGCCACCGGCGCACGAGTTCGGGCTCGGCTTCGGGGACGGGTCGTGCCGTTCCGGGTGCGTGCGCGAGGGAGTCGGGAGTGGTGTCGGGCTCCATGGTTCCTCTCCTGGTCAACCGCTGTGCCTGGCCCTGACGGAGCAGTGCCGCGACGGACTGTACGGGAGCGGGCACATCCGGTGACAGGCCGCCTGGTCAGGGCCGGAACCCGGAGTACGCGAAGCCGCCGGACGGAAGAGCCGGGCACCGGGGACGGCTCCGTGGCCTCGACCCCGCTGCCGGAATGCCGCGACAGGCCCGCCGACGGCGGGAACTGGACAGCGAGTGGATTCTCGGTGATCTCGAATCGACGTCCTGGGGGCGCGAGTTCGACTTCGTGGTGATGACCGGGCAAGCGTTCCGGGTGCCGCTCGGTGACGACGAGCCGCGCACCGCCCCGGCGGCCGTACGCGCGGCGCCGACCGAGGACGGCCGGTTCGGCTTCGAGACGCGCGATCCGCCGGCCCGCGAGTGGGAGTCCTGGACGACGGAAACACCCGTCGAAACGTGGTGGCGCCGGGCGGCGACGACGCCGCCTCGATGAGGATGACCGTCAAGTCCATTCCGTGGACGGGGAGATCGTCTCCTTCACAAGCGCCTTCACCACTCCCGGGGAGCGCGCCCCGCGGCACAGCGACGGCACCCTGCGGTTTCCCGGCGCGGACCGCCTCGGCGCCTTCCTCGCCGAAGCGGGGCTGGTCGGCGAGGAGCGGTACGGCGACCGGGACCGCGCCCCGCTGACCGACGCGAGTCCGGAGATCATCACGATTGCCCGGCGTACGCCCGCGTAACACCGCCGCAACATCACCGCGGATTTCGCTTAACGAACACGGCACTTCGCGCAGCGGACGATTTCCGGCCAACTTGTTGACGCGCTCCTGACAGAGAGACCGGATTCCTGGGACTCTTCGTCCGTTCTGAGCACCACCCGCTCCGCAGCTCGTGCTCCACCTTGCTCTCCTGCACTGTCCGGGCCGCCCACCCGAGCGTGGTCCGGTACCCCCCTCGCAGAAGGAGTTCGCGTGAGACCCACGCCCAGCCGTCGTATCACCGCGACCGGCGCTCTGATCGCTGTCACAGCCCTTCTCGCCGTCGGAGTCCAGGCCGGCACCGCCGCCGCGGCCCCCGACACCGCCCCCTCGGCACCGGTCGCCGGCAAGGCCGACCCCGGCGCGCTCCCCAAGGCCCTCTCCCCCGCCCAGCGCGCCGAGCTGATACGCGAGGCCAACGCCACCAAGGCGGCGACGGCCGGCGAACTCGGCCTCGGCGCCGAGGAGAAGCTCGTCGTACGCGACGTCGTCCAGGACCAGGACGGCACCACGCACACCCGCTACGAGCGCACCTACGCCGGCCTCCCCGTCCTCGGCGGTGACCTCGTCGTCGCCACCACGAGGGCGGGCGCCACCCAGGACGTCACCAAGGCATCCAAGGCGGCCCTCAAGTCCGTCGACACCAACGCCGACGTACCGGCCGCCGCCGCCGAGAAGCAGGCGCTGTCCGCCGCGAAGGCCGAGGGCTCGACCAAGGCCGCGGCCGACCGCGCGCCGCGCAAGGTCGTCTGGCTCGCGGACAGCAAGCCGACCCTCGCGTACGAGACGGTCGTGGGCGGTGTCCAGAAGGGCGGCACCCCGAACGAGCTGCACGTCGTGACCGACGCCGCCACCGGCGAGAAGCTCTACGAGTGGCAGGCCGTCCACGAGGGCACGGGCAACACCCAGTACAGCGGCCAGGTCACCCTGGGCACCGCCCCCTCGTTCACCCTGACCGACACGGGCCGGGGCAACCACAAGACGTACAACCTGAACCGCGGCTCCTCGGGCACCGGCACCCTCTTCTCCGGCCCGGACGACATCTGGGGCAACGGCTCCCCCTCCAACGCGGAGACCGCCGGCGCCGACGCGCACTTCGGTGCGGCGCTCACCTGGGACTACTTCAAGAACGTGCACGGCCGCTCCGGCATCCGGGGCGACGGCGTCGGCGCGTACTCGCGCGTGCACTACGGCAACAACTACGTCAACGCCTTCTGGCAGGACAGCTGCTTCTGCATGACGTACGGCGACGGCTCGGGCAACGCGAAGCCGCTGACCTCCATCGACGTGGCCGCGCACGAGATGTCGCACGGCGTCACCTCGAACACCGCGGGCCTCATCTACAGCGGTGAGTCCGGTGGCCTCAACGAGGCGACCTCGGACATCTTCGCCGCGGCCGTCGAGTTCAAGGCCGCCAACCCCCAGGACGTGGGCGACTACCTGGTCGGCGAGAAGATCGACATCAACGGCAACGGCACCCCGCTGCGCTACATGGACAAGCCGAGCAAGGACGGGGCGTCCAAGGACTTCTGGTACTCGGGTATCGGCGGCGTCGACGTCCACTACTCGTCGGGCCCGGCGAATCACTTCTTCTACCTCCTCTCGGAGGGCAGCGGCGCCAAGACCATCAACGGCGTCAGCTACAACTCGGCGACGTCCGACGGACTGCCGGTGACCGGCATCGGCCGGGACAAGGCCGAGCAGATCTGGTTCAAGGCCCTCACCACGAAGTTCACCTCCACGACGAACTACGCGGCGGCCCGTACCGGCACGCTCGCGGTCGCCGGTGAGCTGTACGGCACGACGAGCGCCGAGTACAAGTCGGTCACCGACGCGTGGGCCGGAATCAGCGTCGGCAGCCGCCCCGGCGGCAGTGGCGGCACGGTCTTCGAGAGCAGCGGGACCGTCGCGATCCCGGACAACGGTGCGGCGGTCACCTCGACCGTCAACGTCACCGGACGCACGGGCAACGCGCCCGCCGCCCTCCCGGTCGGCGTGGACATCACCCACACCTGGCGCGGTGACCTGGTCGTCGACCTGATCGCCCCGGACGGGACGGTCTACCCGCTGAAGAGTGCCAGCAGCGGCGACTCGGCGGACGACATCGCGGAGACGTACACCGTCAACGCCTCGTCGGAGGTGGCCAACGGCGCCTGGAAGCTGCGGGTGCAGGACGTCGCGTCGCAGGACACGGGGCGTATCAACAGCGTGAAGCTCACGTTCCCCTGAGCAGCACGCTGACCGCGCCTCCCCGCGCCGGCACCTGACATGACGAAGGCCGCCCGGGTCCTGAAGGACCCGGGCGGCTCCGTCGTTCCGTACGGCGACGCACACGTGCGATGTCCCGGCCCACCCACTCCAAGGCGCGCCCGAAGGGGCGGGCCGGGAACCTGCCGGTGTGGATCTCCCGCACGTACTCCCGGTCAAGGAGTACGCCGCGCTCTCCGTCCACCGGCTGTGAGTCACGGACGACCCGGCTCCCGGACCGGAGGATCGTGGTCCATGTGGCAGTGAGGTGACCGCCGTCGCTGACCACGCCGCGACGACTCCCCCGCCCCTCCACCGCCACCAATCCTCCGGCCCGAGCGCCGCTTCCCCCGTCGCCCGCGCTCTCCACCCCGCGGTGAGCTCCTGGCGGAGCTTTTCACCGCCGTGGTGGTGGTCTTCCTGAACGCCGCGACCGGGGCCTGGCTCAGATTCCCCAACCGGCCAGGACACTGCCGGACACCGACAGCGCGAGAGCGCCGGCGAGTGTCGCGGTCGCCGCCGTGGTCAGTGCGCGGCGGGTCGTGCGCCTTGTCATCTTCCAACCTGTGGTCACTGGACGGATCCCCCTGGTCGTGCTCTGGTCGTGCTGTTCACACCGGCTTGATCGGCCGGTGATCCCAGATTGAGGGGGTGATCGATCCGTAGGCAACAACCCTCGTGAAGTGCGGAACGCATGGAACGCGTGCGCGTACTCTGGCCTGGGGAAATGACAAGTGCCTGGAATGACCGCGGAACAGCGTGGCGGGCGGTAGGGGGACGTGACATGGGCCGTTCGGAGAAGATCCCGGCGGAGACCGCGGAGTTCGCGAAGCGTCTGCGTGCCCTGAAGGAGAGAACCGACCGCAGTTACGGTTCGCTCGCCACCCAACTCCACCTCGGCGCCTCGACACTGCACCGCTACTGCCACGGGCACGCGCTGCCCGTCGACTACGCCCCGGTGGAGCGGCTGGCCAAGGTGGTCGGCGCGACGCCGGCCGAGCGCGTGGAGCTGCACCGCCTGTGGCTGCGGGCGCACTCGGCGCGTACGGAGGAAGAAGGGGACGGGATCGCCGTCGCCGAAACGGTCGCTGTCCCGGTCGCCGAGCCGGAGCCCGTACGTGAGCCGGAACCGGACCGTGAGCCGGAACCCGCCCCTCACGCCGACGGCGGCACGGCCGAGCCGGTCGCGACGCCCGACGACTTCGACCCCGTCCCCGGCTCCCCCGCCGACGATCCCGATCCGTCACCCCCCGCCGCGACGACCCCGCCCATGTCGCGCCCGCGCGCCTCACGGCTGCGCCGCCGTCAGATAGTCGGTGCCGCGCTCGCCGTCGTCACCGTCCTCGGCGGCACCGTCATCGTCGCGGCCGACCTCGGGAAGCCCGACTCGGGGAGCGACAGGAGCGGTCGGCGTCTCGCCGATCCCGGCCCGGACGGACCCGTCGATCCGCCGTCACCGTCCGCCCGGTCGAGCGCCCCGTCCGCGAAGGCGAGCGCCTCGAAGTCCGGCGACGGTCCGAAGGCATCACCGTCCGGTTCCGTCGGCGCCGGAAAGACCGAGGCGGGCGGCGCCGGAGGGGACGGCGGCCGGCCGGGCGGGAAGAAGCCCGGGACCGGGACGGGCCCGGCCAAGCCGCTGGTGTGGACCGCGGACAGCCACAAGTGGCAGTCGGGCTGTGCCCATACGTATCTGATCAACCGCGCTCCCACCGCCGTACCGCCGCCGCCCAACTCCCAGGACGCCCGGCAGTGGGCGACGGCGCTCGGCGCGGTGCACGGCGACTCGTCGATCACGCAGGCCACGCTGAACGCGGCGGCGGGCGCGGGGCCGGTCGTCGTCCAGGAGGTGTTCGTCCGGGTGGTGGGCCGGCGGGCGCCGCTCAAGTGGAACGCGTACGAGATGAGCAACGGCTGCGGCGGCGCGATCACCCCCGCCGTGTTCACCGTCGACCTGGACGCGTCGCGGCCGATCGTGCGCCCGGTCGACGGTGCGAGCGAGGAGGGGCCGCTGCCCGCGCCCAAGCTTCCCTATCAGGTGACGGCGAGCGAACCGCTCGTCCTGAAGGTCGAGGCGAGCACCGACGGCTGCGACTGCGACTGGTATCTGGAGGTGCGCTGGACGGCCGGGGACCGTACGGGCGTCGCGCGCATCGATGACGCCGGACGGCCGTTCCGTACGAGCGCGTCGGGCGGCGGGGTGTACGGGCACGACTACGAGTCCGGGAAATGGATGGGACCCTGACGGGTCGTCAGGGTCCCACCGGGGCTCTCACCGGGTTTTGGGCGTTACGCGCTCACGCCGGGTTGTTGGCGTGCGTCAGCGTCTCCCAGGCGACGAACAGGTTGTTGGTGCCCTGCGGGCGCATCCGCTCGGTGTACTGCTGGGTGTTGGACATGGCGTTGCCCAGCCGGTTGCCCAGCGCGTTGAAGGCGACCTCGCTGATCGGTCCGAGGTTGTCCTTCAGGCTGCCGCCGCAGAGGTTGCCGGGGACGGGCTCGCCGTTCTGGTACTTGGTGTGCAGCCCGAACGCGTGCCGCAGCCGGTCGCCGACCTCCGGGTACAGGTCCTGGCCCTGGATGCGGCTGGTCTCCGCGACGTGCGAGATGGCGGAGAGGCCGTAGCCGGTGTGGGTCAGGTCGCGGCAGGTCTCCTGGGCGAGACCCTGCATGAAGGTGGACTGGTTGTGCCAGTAGCCGATGATCTCGTCACGGGTGTCGAGCCCGCTGCCGGGCACCGTCCTCGGCAGCGCACCGTCGGAGGGCAGATAGATGAACGCGGGGACACGGTTGCGGAAGATGCCGACCGTCTTGTCGTAGGCTCCCCGGTCCTCCAGGTGGACCGCGATCCCGATCGCGGCCTCGTTCATGCTGAGCTCCCAGTTGCCGTTGGAGCCCGAGCCGTTGATGATCTCCGGCAGGTACACGTTGCGCAGCATCGTGGAGAAGCGGCCCGAGTTGGGCCAGCTGGTGTACGTGTACTTGATGATCTCCGCGGCCTTGGGCCACGACGAACCGGCCCACGCGGTCTGGAGCGGCGCGTTGCTGTTCGTGTGGTCGCGGATCGTGTTGGACCAGGCGTCCATCAGCTCGATGGACTTCTTGGCGTAGCGGTCGTCCCGGTTGATGTACCAGGCCAGCGCGGTGGTGTACGCGGCTATCGCGTCCTCGCGCTCGTCCGTGCAGCCGTTGTTGGGGTTGGAGTACGAGCCGCACTCCACGACCGCGCGGGGCTTGGGGACCCGGGA
The DNA here is from genome assembly GCF_044455465.1 of Streptomyces sp. NPDC051217. Lineage (NCBI taxonomy): Bacteria > Bacillati > Actinomycetota > Actinomycetes > Kitasatosporales > Streptomycetaceae > Streptomyces > Streptomyces sp. NPDC051217. The sequence goes on along the minus strand of NZ_JBITEV010000009.1, from coordinate 51,209 downwards.
CAGGGACGCGTACTTGCTCCCCATCATCTGGTCGTACGCGGCCTTCCACGGCTGGGCGCCCGCCTGCACCTTGCCGCGGACGAAGTCGAGCTGCGGGCGGCTGACGCCGACACCGGGGTGGGTGAAATTCGCCGGGGCGGCGACGGCCTTCGCCGAGAGGGTCTTGGCGGCGGCGGGCGGTTTGTCCGCCGCCTGCTCGCCGGCCGAGGCGGGGGCCATGAAGGCCGCGGCGATCAGGCCGCCGAGCGCGGCGGACAGGCCGAGGACTCTGGGGATGACTCCGGGGCGCATGGGGGTGCCTTCCGGTCGGGGGGTGTTCCTCAACTCCACTCTCCACACGAGCTGTTCACTGACATGAACAACGAGCGGAGTTGTGAATCCGTATTGAGTGAGGAATTTAAGGCCATCCCATGGACACGTCAAGGTATGGACCAATGATTCGAAGGGCCCGGCGGACAGGTGTCCGCCGGGCCCCGGGAGTGCGGTCCTCAGCGCATCAGTACGCCCGCGCCCTCCCCCGTCGCCTCGGTCGGCAGCGCGACCAGGCCGAGATCGGCGGCTCCGAGCATCGGATGCGTGGGCAGGATCCGGACGGTGTAACCGAACGGCCCCGTACGGTCCAGAGCCAGCGGCCCCTCGTACACCCAGCGGCCCGCCTGGTCGGGCCCGCCCGCCGGTTTGAGCGGGAAGATCTGCGCGTCGGCGATCGTGTCGTCGGCGCCCACCCGGCCCGCGACGGCCTGTACCTCCACGTCGTCGGGGACGAGTCGGCCGAGGGTGACGCGCACCTTCAGGGCGAGGGTCGAGCCCAGCTCCGCGCTGCCGCCCGCCGTGGTCGCCGAGACGGCCTCCACATGGTCGACGGCCACGCCCGGCCAGGCCGCCCTGACCTGGCTCTTCCAGTCGGCCAACTCCCCTGCCGTGGCGGCGTCCAGCTCCCGGTGGGCGTGGGCGGCCGGGGCGTACAACCGCTCCACGTACTCGCGCACCATGCGGTCCGCGAGCAGCTTCGGGCCGAGGCTGGTCATGGTGCGGCGGACCATCTCGATCCAGCGGCCGGGCAGCGCGGGTGCGGCCGCGGGGCCGCTCGCGGCGCCCGGGTCCGTACGGTCGTAGAAGCGGGGCGCGACGCGGTCCTCGATCAGCGCGTAGAGGGCGTTCGCCTCCAGCGTGTCGCGCCGGTCCTCGTCGGCCGCCGAACCGTCGGCCGTCGGGATGGCCCAGCCGAAGTCCGGCTCGAACCACTCGTCCCACCAGCCGTCCAGCACCGACAGGTTGAGGCACCCGTTGAGCGCGGCCTTCATCCCGCTGGTGCCGCACGCCTCCAGCGGGCGCAGCGGGTTGTTCAGCCAGACGTCGCAGCCCGGATAGAGCCGCTGCGCCATCGCCATCCCGTAGTCGGGCAGGAAGACGATGCGGTGGCGTACGCGCGGGTCGTCGGCGAACTTCACCAGTTCCTGCACGAGCCGCTTGCCGCCGTCGTCCGCCGGGTGCGCCTTGCCCGCGACGACGATCTGGATCGGCCGCTCGGGGTTGAGCAGCAGGTCCGTCAGCCGTTCGCGGTCGCGGAGCATCAGCGTGAGGCGTTTGTACGAGGGGACGCGCCGGGCGAAGCCGATGGTCAGGACGTCGGGGTCGAGGACCCCGTCGATCCAGCCCAGTTCGGCGTCGGCCGCGCCGCGCTGGTGCCAGGAGGCGCGCAGCCGGTCCCGTACCTCGTGCACCAACCGCTCGCGCAGGGTGCGGCGTACGGCCCACAGGTCGGCGTCCGGAACGTCGGTGATCTCACCGCCGAGCGCGGCGATCTCGGGTGCGACCCAGGTCGGCGCGTGGACGCCGTTGGTCACCGAGGTGATCGGTACGTCCTGCGGGTCGAAGCCCGGCCAGAGCCCGGCGAACATCTGCCGGCTGACGGCGCCGTGCAGGGTGGAGACGCCGTTGGCGCGCTGGGCGAGCCGCAGGCCCATGGCGGCCATGTTGAAGAGGTTCGGCTCGCCGCCGGGGAAGCTCTCCCTGCCGAGGCGCAGCACCTGATCGGTGGAGACGCCGGCCAGTTCGCCGTCGTCGCCGAAGTGGCGGGCGACGAGTTCGCGGTCGAACCGGTCGATCCCTGCGGGCACGGGGGTGTGGGTGGTGAACACGGTGCCGCCCCGGACGGCCTCCAGCGCGGTGTCGAAACCGAGCCCCGTGTGCTTGAGTTCACGGATGCGTTCGAGGCCCTGGAAGCCCGCGTGGCCCTCGTTGGTGTGGAAGACCTCGGGCTCGGGGTGGCCGGAGATACGGCAGTACGCGCGGACGGCGCGGACGCCGCCGATGCCGAGCAGCATCTCCTGGAGGAGCCGGTGCTCGCTGCCGCCGCCGTACAGACGGTCGGTCACCTCGCGTTCGTTCGGGCCGTTGTCCTCTATGTCCGAGTCGAGCAGCAGCAGCGGTACGCGGCCGACGCGCGCCTGCCAGACGCACGCGCGCAGCGACCGGCCGCCGGGCAGCGTGAGCGCGACCCGGCTGGGCCTGCCGTCCTCCTCCCGCAGGAGGCTGAGCGGCAGCTCGTTCGGATCGAGGACGGGATAGTGTTCCTGCTGCCAGCCGTCACGTGAGAGGGACTGGCGGAAATAGCCGTGCCGGTAGAGCAGCCCGACACCGATGAGCGGTACGCCGAGGTCGCTGGCGGCCTTGAGATGGTCTCCGGCGAGGATGCCGAGGCCGCCGGAGTACTGGGGCAGGGCGGCGGTGACGCCGAATTCGGGCGAGAAGTAGGCGACGGCCTCGGGCAGCTCGGCGCCCTGGCCTCGCTGTTCCTGATACCAGCGGCTGCCGCGCAGATACTCGTCGAGTCCGCCGGCGACGGTGGCCAGCCGGCCGAGGAACGGCCGGTCGCCGGCCAGCTCCGCCAGCCGCGTGGCGGACACGGCCCCGAGCAGCCGCACGGGATCACGCCCGGCGGCGGCCCAGCCGTCGGGATCGACGGCCTCGAAGAGTTCACGGGTCTCGGAATGCCAGGACCAGCGCAGATTTCGCGCGAGGTCGCTGAGTGGTCGCAGAGGTTCGGGCAGGACGGGGCGCACGGTGAATCGACGGATTGCCTTCACGTGTTCCACCTTCGCAGGGGACATCCGGACCGACGGACCACACCACGCTGTGCACCCCGCCATCACTCCGACGGTATCCCCCGACCCCCCACCCCATCGACGGCGCACGAGCGCACACACCCCCATCCGGCTGCGCGGGTCGGCCTCCGGCCGGGGGGTGCGGCGCCGCACGGTCCCGGGCGGCCCGGTGGGGCACGCCGCCGGCGGCCCCTCAGCTCCGGGCCGGTTGTGGGATCTCGTACGGGGAGCCCGCGTTCACCGTGGCCGGGTCGAACGCGCCCGTCGTGGCGTACCGCGCCGCTATCTCCGCCAGTTCCGACGGGCTGATCACGTCCGCGATGTCCGTGAAGCCGTCCGGGGCGCGGGTGTGGGCCAGGGTGATGACCACCTCCGGGCCCTGTCGGCGGTTGGCGAGTTGCAGCTCCGTCATCGCGGGGCGGCGGTCCGTCTCGTACGCCGTCAGAGCCTCCGCGCGGTCGGGGTGCGTCGCCATGGCGTGCGCCAGCGCACGCGCGTCGACGATCGACTGCGTCGCGCCGTTCGAACCGATCGGGTACATCGCGTGGGCCGCGTCGCCGATCAGGGTCGTACGGCCGTGGGTCCAGCGCGCGAGGGGCTCGCGGTCCACCATCGGGTACTCGAAGGCGCGGTCCGCCGCGGCCAGTATCTCGGGGACGCTGACGCCGTCGAACCCCCAGCCCGCGTAGTGGCGCGCGAACTTCGCGACCGGCACCGGCCGGTTCCAGTCGCCGCGCCCCGCCCCGGCGATGTCCGTCGCGGGCATCGCCAGCGCCCAGTTGACCAGTACGCGCCGGTCCGGGCCGCTCGCGTGGGTCATCGGGTAGACCACCGCCTTCTGCCGGTCGTCCCCCGCGATGAACATGAACGTGCCCGCACGGTGCGCGGGGACCCGCGAGACACCGCGCCAGACGAGCATGCCGTTCCACGGCGGCTCGCCCTCCCCGGGGTTCAGCGCGGCCCGCACCGCCGAACGGACGCCATCCGCGCCGATCAGCACATCCGGCTCCAGGGACGCACCTCCCGCGCCGCGCCCCTCGCGGTGCGTGAGCAGCACACGCGGGCGGCCGTCCGGCGAGGTCTCCAGGCCCGCGACCCGGACCCCGGCGACCACCGCGTCGCCGCCGAGCCGGTCCCGTACCGCGTCGGCGAGCACCCGTTGCAGGTCGCCCCGGTGGATGGACAGCTGCGGCCACAGATAGCCGGCCGCCAGACCGCGCGGTTCGCGGGAGATCAGCCCGCCGCCGCGGTGGTAGTAGCGCAGTTCACCGGTGCGTACGGCGCACTCGTCCAGTCGGCCGAGCAGCCCGAGCGCGTCGAGTTCGCGTACGGCGTTGGGCATGATGTTCAGCCCGGCACCGAGCGGCTGGATCTCCCGGGCGGCCTCGACGACGGTGATCCGTTCGAAACCGGCGGCGTGCAGGGAGAGCGCCGCGGTGAGGCCCGCGATTCCGCCGCCCGCGATCAGGATGTGGGTCATGCCGTGAATCTCTTCTCGCGAAGGGCCGGCCCGGCGGCGGACGCCGACACGGACGCGGAGACCGTGGGCACGGGCACGGCGGCCCCGGGCGTCGTTCGCGGCGCGTGCGCGCCCACGTTCGCCTGCCGCACCAGCGTCTCGTTGTCCCGTGTCAGATCCAGCACCGTCCGCAGCAGCGCGATCGGCGCGCCCCCGCTGCCCTCGTCGTACAGCCGCAGGTCGTCGCTGTACGCCTTGCGCGCCATGCCGATATGTCTGGCCCGGAACGTCTTGAGGATGCGCAGCACCCGCGCCAGCGACACCGCCGACGCGGCCAGCCCCGGCGGCAGCCGCGGCGTCGACTCCCAGCTGATCGCGGCGGACAGCTTGCTGACGGCGGAGGTCGAGCCCCGGTGCGCCGTGTGGAAGGCCCGCCACGACGGCAGGCTGTAGCGCACCGACTCGTCGAGGAACGCGTCGTACTCCGGACTGCTCCGGTCGCTCTGCCACAGCGTCAGATCGACCAGCCAGAGCGGCACCTGCGCCGCCGCCGGGCCCAGATAGTCGTGGCCGTCGATGTCGACCTCCTCGAAGTACGGGCGCAGCCCGCGTGCGAAGAAGTCGGGCGTGACCTGCGCGACGGTGAAGTCGATGGAGTCGACCATGGCCTGGACGTGCTGCGCCGTACGGTCGAGCGCGGCGGCGAAGCACGGATCGTACGGTTCGAGTCCCGCCAGCTCCGCGCAGGTGTCGAGCGCCGCGACGAGCGCGGGGAAGACCATCCGTACGGCGTTCTGGAGGTACCCCTCCATCTTGTCGCCGGTGTACATCCGCTGGCGGTCCCCGAGCGGGTTCCACGTCGTGTAGTGGTGCACGGTGTCGCGGGGCACCATGTCGGTGCGGAGGGCCAGCTCCTGGAGTACCGGCAGGGCGTCCGGGACGGCGGCGAGCGGTTCGACCCCGTGCCGCTTGAGCGAGCCGAGGAGCAGACCGAGGTCGCGTACGGCGGCGAGCGCGTCGACCACGCCCAGCGAGGCGGTGCGGTCGGGATCGGGGACGAGCGTGCGCAGGGCGACGGTCAGCGCGGGGACGTCGGCGTCCCGGTTCATCGCGGGTACGGCGGCGAGTATCGCGTCGGCGCCCAGCGGATCGGCCGCGCGTATGCCGGCTATCCGGTAGCGCGGCTCGGTGCGCGCCTCGATCGCGGGCGCGACAAGGTCGTACAACGTCATGGAAGTGCCCCCCTCGGGCGTGGGTCGGGTGGGTGGTGGGACACGGGACGGGCGGCGTCATGCCGTCGCGGCCACGGTCGCGCTCCCTCGCGCGGCCCGACCGGCCGACTGCTCCTTCGCCCCGCCGCGGCGATCCCCCCTTGGACCGTCGACCGGGCCCCGCCCCGCCTGCGCACTCGCTCCTCCTCCTGGGTCTACTCCGGGGCGCCGCCGACCCGGTCCTGGTGCGGGAGCGCGGACACGGGCGCGGACACGGGCGCGGACACGGGCGCGGGAAGCCGCAGCCGGAAGGAGAGCAGCGCGGCCGATGCGGCGAAGACCGCGCCCACGAGGAGCGCGGCCTTGAAGCCCGCGGTCTCGTCGGCGGCGCCGGTCGCGCCGAGCGCGTCGGTACGGGCGGTGGCGACCGCGACGAGCACGGCGAGGCCGAGTACGGAGCCGAACTGCTGGCTGGTGTTGATGAGTCCGGAGGCCAGCCCGGTCTCGCCCGGCGCCGCGTCGGCGGTCGCGGCGACGTTGGTGGTGACCATGACGAGCGGCAGCGCGACACCCAGCACGAGGCTGGGCGCGAGGACGGTGGAGACGACGGTGCCCTCGGCGGCGAGCGCGAGCGCCAGCCAGAGCGTGCCGAGGAAGAGCAGGGTGAATCCGAGGGACATCGTGGCACGCAGGCCGAGACGGTCGATGAGCTGCCCGGTCCGGGGGGCGGTGGCGACGACGACGAGGGAGAGCGGCAGCAGGCCGAGCCCGCCGTGGAGGGGGGTCTGGTCGAGGACGCTCTGGAGGTAGAGGCTGACCAGGAAGAACATCGGGAAGAGCGCCATCTGGGCCAGTGCGCTGAGGCAGTTGGCGAGCCGCAGGGTGGGGCGCCGGAGGACGGCGGGCGGCACGAGCGGGCGGGCGATTCGTTTCTCCAGGGCCGCGAACGCCGCGAGGAGTACGACCCCGCCGGCGAACGCGCCCAGTGTCCGCGCGCTGGTCCAGCCGGCCTCACCGGCGCCGACGAGGCCGTACGCGACGAGTCCGAGACCGGCGGTCGCGGTGAGCGCGCCGCCGATGTCGAAACCGCGTTCGGCGCTGCGGGTGCTGCCGTCGAGGAGGCGCGGCGCGAGGACGGCGAGGACGAGTGCGCCGATGACGTTGAGCCAGAGGGTGGAGCGCCAGCCGAGCAGGTCGGTGAGTACGCCTCCGAGGACGGTGCCCAGTACGCCGCCGAGGCCGCCCATCGCGGCGAAGGCACCGAGGGCCTTGTGCCGGTCGGGGCCGTCGGGGAAGAGGTTCAGCACCAGGGCGAGCGCGGCGGCGGCGGCGAACGCGGCCCCGGCGCCCTGGACGGCGCGGGCCCCGACGAGCACCTCCACGGTCCCTGCCGCCCCGCCGACGGCGGAGGCCACGCCGAGCACCCCGAGCCCACCGAGGAACACCCGCCGGTGCCCGAGCAGATCGGCGGCACGCCCGCCGAGGAGCAGCAGCCCGCCGAAGGTGATCAGAAAAGCGTTGGCGACCCAGGACAGCCCGGCCGACCCGGATCCGAGGTCGTCACCGACGGACGGCAGGGCGACGTTGATGATCGCGGTGTCCATGATGAGCAGCAACTGCGTGGACGCGAGCAGAGCGAGGGCGGCCTTGGGGCTCCGCCCCCCACGCTGCGGCGATCCCGGCGCCACGGGGCCGGGGGCGCGAAACCCCGGGACGCCGGGAGATGGTGGACCGGCGGGGCCGGGGCTGTCGACCCCGACCGGACCGGATGTGCCGCGGCCTTCGGCCTCGACGGCACCGGGCGACTCCGCCCGACCACCGGCCGACGACAAACCGACCGGGCCGGAGCCTTCGGCCGCCTGGGCGGGACCGCCACGGCCGGCCGAGTCCGCGAAGCCTGGCCCCGGACCGCCGGGCCCCGCCTCGGGGTCGCCGCCCGACGGCGTCGGCGGCTTCGCCGCGCCCGGCCGCTCGTTCCCCCGTGTGCCGCTCACCGGGAATCCGTTCCCTCGGGCTCACCGCCGAGCGCGTAGCCGTCGAGGCAGGCCTGGGCGAGCCTCTCGCAGGACGCCGTGTCGCCCTCCCAGGCCTGCTGCATCAGATAGACGTGCGGCGCGCCGTGGTAGAAACGTTCGTACTGTTCGTGGCGGGAGGCGAACTCCGAACCCAGCGCGTCCCAGGCCAGTTTGAGCAGTTTGACCCGCTCCTCGGACGACTGGCCCGGCGCCCGCAGATAGCGGCCCACCAGCGGGCCCAGCTCCGGATGGAGCAAGTCCTCGCCGGACGCGGGCAGTTGGATCACCCCGCCGCCCGCGAGGAGTTTGATCTCCTGGACGGCAGCCGGGTACAGCTCGCCCGCCATGATGCGCTGCGCGTACGAGATGTCCTTGCCGGGCATCACCCCGCCGCGCCCGCCGTCGACCTCCTCGTACGACGCCTCGGCGGCCAGCACGAACGCCTTCGCCTGGGCGACCTTGCCCAGCAGCCGGCCGATCGCCTGGGTGACGGGCGGCAGTTCGTACGTGCCGTTGGATCTCGTCAGCAGGATCGCCAGCCCGGCGAGGAATTCGAGCTTGGTCCAGAAGCGCGTCGCCGCCTGGTGGACGAAGTTCACGTACGCCGGTGTCCGCCACCACATCCCGAAGCTCGCGTCGACGTTCCGGTAGGTGAGCACGGACTCCCACGGCACGAACACCTCGTCGCAGACGAGCAGCGCGTCGTTCTCGTCGAACCGCGACGACAGCGGGTTGTCGAAGACGCTGCGTGCCCGCCCCTCGTAGGAGACGCGGGAGATGAAGGTGAGGCCCGGCGTGTCCACGGGTATCGAGAAGCAGACCGCGCGGTCCACGTCCCGCGGCGCGAGGGGTTCGATCGTCCCGACCACGACCTCGTTGCCGAAGACGGCCGCCGTGCCGATCATCTTCGCGCCGCTCACGACGATCCCGCCGTCCTTCTCGGCGACGACCCGCACCACGGGGTCGTCCGCCGCCGTGCCGCCCGCGGCGTCGAACGGGGTCGGCGCCGCCTGCGGGTTGGTGATGGTGAAGGTCGGATACAGATCGCCCTCGGCGAGCCGCCGGTGGTACGCGAGCGCGTTCGCCGCGCCGTCGAAGCCCTCGGTGGTGAACACCCCCGGCGCCGCGGCGAATCCGGCGGCGCCGCCCGCCATGTAGTCCGGCGTACGCCCCAGGAAGCCGAAGCTCGCCTCGGCCCAGACCTTGTACGCCTGCCGCCGCGCCACCAGGTCCGCGTAGCCGCGCGGCACCGCGAACGCCCGGTGCGCCCCGTCCCGGGTGAGCACCGGCGTATGCGCGGAGTCGTGTGCCAGGTCGTAGAGCCGGGCGATGGATCCCGCGGTGTTACGGAACGCGGGATGCCGTGTGACGTCCTGGACCCGCTCGCCGTCCAGCCACACCGAACGGCCGTCGCGCAACGACTCCAGATACTCCTGACCCGATCTGGTCACACCTTCTCCTCATACGGATCAAACCAAATCATGCGGCACGCGCGACACATCCGACACATCTTGCGCGCCCGGCACACCGGGCACACCGGGAACGCTGCTTCCACTCCCCGAGAGCCTTCCCTGCCGCAAGTGCCGACAGCAATGAACGACCGTCCAGCGGTCCTTAATAACCGGCCAGACCGCGACATCGGCGAGCCCTAAGCGGCGGGCACCGCACCGCTGCGGTACTCGCCCGGCGTCTTCTCGAACCACTTGCGAAACGCAAGATGGAAACCGACCGCGCTGCGGTACCCCACCCGCTGCGGCACCGCCGACTGCGGCAGCGACGTCTCCCCCAGCAGCCGCGCCGCCTCCTGCATCCGACGGCCCGTCAGATGCCGTGCCGGGGCCTCCCCCACCAGTTCACGGAAGGCCGCGGTGAACGCCGACCTGGACATGCCGACCTCCCGCGCCAGGGACTCGATCGTCCACGGCTCGGCGAACCGCGTCGCGATGATCACCATCGCCCTGCTGATCCCCGGGTGACTCAGGACCGGCAGCGAGGACGGATTGTCGGCGATCTCCCGCAGCAGCGGCCGCAGCGCCAGGACCAGCGCCATCTCGAACGCGCGCAGCGTGATGAGACGGTCGCCCGGTTCGACGGGCCGGTGCGGCGACGCGAGCAGCCGCAGCGTGTCGCGGAGCAGCGGTTCGTTGTCCACCTGGGTGCGGTCGAGGACCAGCGCCCACGGCAGCGCCGTGTACAGGCCGGTGGCGGCGCTCGCGTCGTAGTGCAGTCCGGCGCAGAGCAGCCGGCTCTCCGGCCCGCCGCCCTCGATCCTCAGCTCGCCCGAGGTGCCGGGCAGCCGTTCGGGCAGAACGGCCCCGAGCCGCAGTCCGCCGGTCCGGTCGGGCCGGTCGGCGATGCGGTGCGCGGTGCCGGTGGGGAAGACCGCGAGGTCGCCTTCGCGAAGCTCCAGCGGCGTCTGGCCCTCACCGGTGATCCAGCAACCGCCCTGGACGATGTAGTGGAGGATCGCACAGCTCTGCTCGGCGTCGCCCTCGATGGCCCACGGCGCGCTGACGTGCCAACGACTGTCGAAGACCCCCGTGAGCCGGAGCGGCTTCAGCAGCTCGCTCAGGAGATCGTCACCTTCGATCTTGATGGGCTCCATCGGTTCCATGGACGATCCTTCAACCCCCGCCCCGGTTTGTTAATTGATCGGCCGAACCCGCCGCCGCCAGCCTTGTGACAGAGCCGTCATCGACAGCAGACACACCCTATCGAAGGGCCTTCAGACACATGTCCGATCAGATTCCGATGCGCGTCGCGGTAGTGGGGGCGACGGGGTTCCAGGGCGGTGCCGTGGCCCGTCTGCTGGCCGAGCGCGGACAGCGGGTCCGTACGCTGACGCGCGCAGCCGAGGCGGACCGGCCGCCGCTCCCCGGAGCCTCGTTCGTAGGCGGTGACCTGGCAGATCCTCCCGCCGTACGGCAGTTGATGCAGGGCGCTACGCACGCCTGCGTGGTGATGCCGCTGGTGTACGGGACGGAGCAGGTCCGGCGGTACGCCCGTAATGTCGCCGAGGCCGCACGCGAGGCCGGAATCCAGCGCCTCGTCTACAACTCCAACACCCGTATTCCCGAACAGTCCACGAATGTCGCCGCTTTCGAGACACGCCGGATCGCCGAGGAGGAACTGCGGGCGAGCGGTGTGCCATTGGTGGTGCTGAGGCCGCCGGTCTACCTCGACAACCTGTTCAGCCCGTGGAACGGGCCGGCGCTGGTCAGCGAGGGAGTGCTCGCCTACCCGCTGCCCGGTGGCACCTCCACCGCCTGGATCTCGCACCGGGATCTCGCGGAGGCGGTCTTCGCGGCGCTCACCGTGGACGGTGTGGAGGGCGGGACGTTCGACATCGGCGGCAGCGAGTCGCTGACCGGTGACGAGCTGGCCTCGGCGTTCGCCACGGGCCTGGGACGCGACGTGCGGTACCTGTCGCTGCCCCCGACGGTGTTCGAGCAGGCGCTGTCCCAGGTCGCGGGCCCGGAGGCGGCCGCCGGGGTCGCCGGTGTCTACCACTACATGGCGACGGGCACCGACCCGCTCTTGATGGCGGACGACGGCGGGCGGTCGGCGGACGCGCTCGCCGTGAAGCCGGCGCCGGTGGACGAGTGGGTGACGCGCCAGCCGTGGCAGGTCTGGTCGACGGAAGCGAGCTGACGCCCTCCACTTCCGGGCTCCGGCGCACGCCCCCGGCCCCGGTCGCCCGCCCCCGTTTCCGCCCCGTTCCCGCGGAAGCCGCCCGTGCGGCCGCGAGAACGGGGCGCCCTTCTTCCTGTGCGATCCGACATGTTTCGGCCACGCCTCCAGAGTTGCCCAGCTCTTAACGGAGTGGCGGATTGTGTACCCGAAATTCGTGGGAAGGCTCATGCGGTACGCACCGCAAGCACGCCGGTTTCACCCGATTCCACCGCTGTTGGAGTGAACGCGGACAGGAGCGGCCATGCCCGCAGCCCGCCAGTCACCGCCGGAGCAGCTACAAATAACAGCAAACTCAGGCAAAAACCTCTCATCCGTTCGACGTGCCATGCCTGCCACGCCCGCCCAGCCCTCAGGTGATTTCATGATCGGTCGCATTCCTGTCCTGGACGTCCGCCCTCTCGTCAACTGCGGCAAACGCCCCGCCAAGGCGGTGAGCGGAGAGACGTTCCAGGTCACCGCGACCGTCTTCCGGGAGGGCCACGACGCCGTCGGCGCCAATGTCGTTCTGCGGGGCCCGGACGGCCGGCCCGGCCCCTGGACCCCCATGCGCGAGCTGGCCCCCGGCACCGACCGCTGGGGCGCCGACGTCACACCGACATCCGAAGGCCGGTGGACCTTCAAGGTGGAGGCGTGGAGCGATCCGCTCGCCACCTGGCGCCACGCCGCCGAGATCAAGATCCCGGCCGGGATCGACACGGACCTCGTCCTGACCGAGGGCGCCGCGCTCTTCGAGCGAGCCGCCGCCGGTGTCCCCAAGCGCGACGGCCGCGAGGCGGTCCTGGCCGCCGCGGACGGCCTGCGCGACGAGCGCCGCCCCGCCGCCGCCCGGCTCGCCGCCGCCTTCACGCCGGAGGCCGAGGAGGCCTTGGCCCGCCACCCGCTGCGCGAGCTGGTCAGCGCGTCGAAGCCGGTCAAGCTGCTGGTGGAGCGGGAGAGAGCGCTGTACGGCTCCTGGTACGAGCTGTTCCCGCGCTCCGAGGGCGCGGTCCTCTCCCCGGGCAAGCTCCCGGTCAGCGGCACGTTCAGGACCGCCGCCGAACGGCTGCCCGCCGTCGCCGCGATGGGCTTCGACGTCGTCTATCTGCCGCCGATCCACCCCATCGGCACCACCCACCGCAAGGGCCCCGACAACACGCTCACCCCCGGCCCGGACGACGTCGGCGTCCCGTGGGCGATCGGCTCCGCCGACGGCGGCCACGACGCGATCCACCCCGACCTCGGCACGATCGAGGACTTCGACGCCTTCGTGGAGAAGGCCGCGTCGCTGCGCATGGAGATCGCGCTGGACTTCGCCCTCCAGTGCTCGCCCGACCATCCCTGGGTGAAGGAACACCCCGAGTGGTTCCACCACCGCGCGGACGGCACCATCGCGTACGCCGAGAATCCGCCCAAGAAGTACCAGGACATCTACCCGATCGCCTTCGACCGCGACATGGACGGACTGGTCGCGGAGACGCTGCGGGTGCTGCGGCACTGGATGGACCACGGCGTCCGGATCTTCCGCGTCGACAATCCGCACACCAAGCCGGTGGTCTTCTGGGAGCGGGTGATCGCGGACATCAACGGCACCGACCCCGATGTGATCTTCCTGGCCGAGGCGTTCACCCGGCCGGCCATGATGCACACCCTCGGCATGATCGGATTCCAGCAGTCGTACACGTACTTCACCTGGCGCAACACCAAGCAGGAGCTGACGGACTACCTGACCGACCTCTCGGGCGACTCGGCGTCGTACATGCGCCCGAACTTCTTCGTCAACACGCCCGACATCCTGCACGCCTATCTTCAGGAGGGCGGCCGTCCGGCATTCGAGCTACGCGCGGTACTCGCCGCGACGATGGTGCCGTCCTGGGGCGTCTACGCAGGGTATGAACTCATGGAGAACGCCCCGGCCAAGCCCGGGAGCGAGGAGTATCTGCATTCGGAGAAGTACGAGCTGCGCCCCCGGAACTGGGAATCGGCGGAGCGAGAGGGACGCACCATCGCCCCGCTCATCACCGCGCTCAACCGGATCAGGCGCCGGCACCCGGCGTTGCAGCAGCTGCGTGACATTCACTTCCACCATGCCGACAACGACGCGGTCATCGCCTACAGCAAGCGCTCGGGCCCGGACGTCGTGCTGATCGTCGTGAACCTCGACCCGCACCACACCCAGGAGGCAACGGTCTCGTTGGACATGCCGCGGCTCGGCCTCGACTGGCACGAGACCGCCCCGGTGCGCGACGAGCTCACCGGAGAGATCTACCACTGGGGCAGGGCCAACTACGTGCGCCTGGAGCCGGGTGTCACACCCGCGCACATCGTCGTTCTGCGACCGTCCCCGCCGATCGGAGGGTCACCCACATAATGATCATCAATGAGCCTGTCCACGACAAGTTCGAGGACACTCCCGCGAAGGACCGTGACCCCGACTGGTTCAAGAGAGCCGTCTTCTACGAAGTCCTGGTGCGCTCGTTCCAGGACAGCAACGGCGACGGCGTCGGAGACCTCAAGGGCATCACCGCCAAACTGGACTATCTCCAGTGGCTCGGTGTCGACTGTCTCTGGCTGCCGCCGTTCTTCAAGTCCCCGCTGCGCGACGGCGGTTACGACGTCTCCGACTACACGGCGGTGCTCCCCGAGTTCGGCGACCTCGCCGACTTCGTGGAGTTCGTCGACGCCGCCCACCAGCGCGGTATGCGCGTGATCATCGACTTCGTCATGAATCACACCAGCGACCAGCACGAATGGTTCCAGGAGTCCCGCAAGGACCCCGACGGGCCGTACGGCGACTACTACGTCTGGGCCGACGACGACAAGCAGTTCCCGGAAGCGCGGATCATCTTCGTCGACACCGAGACGTCCAACTGGACCTTCGACCCGGTCCGTAAGCAGTACTACTGGCACCGCTTCTTCTCGCACCAGCCGGACCTCAACTACGAGAACCCGGCGGTCCGCGAGGAGATCGTCTCGGCGCTGCGCTTCTGGCTGGACCTGGGCATCGACGGCTTCCGACTCGACGCCGTGCCGTACCTCTACCAGGAGGAGGGCACCGACTGCGAGAACCTGCCGGCCACCCACGCCCTGCTGCGCGAGGTCCGCGAGATCATCGACACGCACTACCCGGACACCGTGCTGCTCGCCGAGGCCAACCAGTGGCCGGAGGACGTCGTCGACTACTTCGGCGACTACGCCAAGGGCGGCGACGAGTGCCACATGGCGTTCCATTTCCCGGTGATGCCGCGGATCTTCATGGCCGTACGGCGCGAGTCCCGCTACCCGGTCTCGGAGATCCTCTCCAAGACCCCGGCGATCCCGACCGGCTGCCAGTGGGGCATCTTCCTGCGCAACCACGACGAGTTGACACTCGAAATGGTCACGGACGAAGAACGCGACTACATGTACGCGGAGTACGCCAAGGATCCACGGATGCGCGCCAACATCGGCATCCGGCGCCGGCTGGCCTCGCTGCTGGACAACGACCGCAACCAGATCGAGCTGTTCACCGCTCTGCTGCTGTCGCTGCCCGGCTCCCCGATCCTCTACTACGGGGACGAGATCGGGATGGGCGACAACATCTGGCTCGGCGACCGCGACGCCGTACGGACCCCGATGCAGTGGACACCCGACCGGAACGCGGGCTTCTCGTCCTGCGACCCCGGCCGGCTCTACCTGCCGACGATCATGGACCCGGTCTACGGCTACCAGGTCACCAACGTCGAGGCCGCGATGGCGTCGCCGTCGTCGCTGCTGCACTGGACGCGCCGCATGATCGAGATCCGCAAGCAGAACCCGGCCTTCGGGCTCGGCTCGTACACGGAACTTCCGTCGACGAATCCGGCGGTGCTCGCGTTCCTGCGCGAGGCACCGTCGCAGGACGGCAACGGCGACGACCTGGTGCTCTGCGTGCACAACTTCTCACGCTTCGCACAGCCCACGGAGCTGGATCTGCGGGCGTTCAGCGGGCGCAACCCGGTGGAGCTGATCGGCGGGGTGCGCTTCCCGGCGATCGGTGACTGGCCTTATCTGCTGACGCTGGCGGGCCACGGCTTCTACTGGTTCCGGCTCAGGAAGGA
The DNA here is from genome assembly GCF_044455465.1 of Streptomyces sp. NPDC051217. Taxonomy (NCBI): domain Bacteria; kingdom Bacillati; phylum Actinomycetota; class Actinomycetes; order Kitasatosporales; family Streptomycetaceae; genus Streptomyces; species Streptomyces sp. NPDC051217. Next base: position 35,669 of record NZ_JBITEV010000009.1, on the reverse strand, counting down.
TCCCACGCCCGCCTGACGGGCACCTCAGAGAGACAAGTGCGGGGCGGTCGGTTACCGCCGCCCCGCACGGGGCACCATCCACGACATCGAGTGGTCCGTACGAGGGTCTTCCCACGCCGGGCGGACTTTCGGTCCGTACGGGCCATCCTCACCCGACACGTCCCGCACAGCCGGACTCCGTTGCCGCAATCCGGGACACTCTGCGCATCCTGTGGTGTGCCCGGGGAAAGGACGCGATGCCATGTCGAAGGCTGCATCCGCCCGGAGCTCACCAGGCCCCGGCGCGGCGCTCTCGCCCACCGGAGCCGCGAGGCTGGTCGACTCGCTCACCCCGCTGCTCCACGAGTGGCTGCCCCGACAGCGCTGGTTCGCGGGCAAGGGCCGGCCCATCACAGGGTTCTCGGCGGTCGCCGCCACCGAGCTGATGCCCCCGGCCGGCTCGGGCCCCACGCCCGGCCTGCTCCATCTGCTGGTGCGCGTCGAACAGCGCGCCACCCCCGACCTGGACGCGCCGCCCGTCCCGGTCCCTCCCACCGACGACTGCTACCAACTGCTGCTGGGCGTACGGTCCGCCCTGCCGCCTGAACTCGCCGCCGCTCGCATCGGCATCGCCGACACGGGGCCGCTGGCCGGCCGGGTCGTCTACGAGGCGCTGCACGACCCGCGCCTCGCCGATCTGCTGCTGGAGCGGCTGCGCTCCCCCGGCGCCCTGGGGCCGCTGCGCTTCGACCGGGCGGTCGAGATCCCGGCCGGGCTCGTGCCGCGACTGCTCGGCGCCGAGCAGTCGAACTCCTCGCTGGTGTACGGCGAGGAGTACATCCTCAAGATCCTCCGCCGGGTCTTCCCGGGCGCCAACCCCGATCTGGAACTGCCGCTCGCCCTCGCCCGCCAGGGCTCGCGGCGGGTGCCCTCGCCGGTGGCCTGGTTCCAGGCGGTGGACGGCGGGGCCGGGCAGGAGCCGCTGACGCTGGGCGTGCTCCAGCCGTTCCTCAAGAACTCCGAGGACGGCTGGCAACTGGCGCTGCGCGCGCTGGCGGACGGCAACGCCTTCACCGACGAGGCGCGGGCGCTGGGGCGCGCCACCGCCGAGGTGCATCTCGCGCTCGCCGCCGCGCTGCCCACGGTCTCGCTCGGACCGCAGCAGACGGCGAATCTGGCCGATGCCATGTCCCGGCGGCTCGACGTCACCGCGCAGGCGGTGCCCGTGCTGCTGCCGTACGTCACCGGGCTCCGTACGGCCTTCGACGCGCTCGCCCGGTCCGGGAACGGGCACGGGCACGGGCACAACGGACACGGGAGCGGTGAGGGAGGTGGTGAGGCGGCCGGGGGCGGCCCGGTCACGCGGGCACAGCGCGTGCACGGCGATCTGCATCTCGGCCAGACGCTGCGGACACCTGACGGCGAGTGGTCCCTGATCGACTTCGAGGGGGAGCCCGCCCGGCCCGTCACCGAACGCCGCCGCCCGCAGCCCGCGGTGCGCGACGTGGCGGGCATGCTCCGCTCGTTCGACTACGCCGCCCGCTCCCACGAGCCCTGGCACCCCGACTGGGCGGAGCGCTGCCGGTCGGCGTACTGCGACGGTTACGGCGAGGCGACGGGCAGCGACCCGCGCGAGGACGCCGCGCTGCTGCGGGCGTACGAGACGGACAAGGCGGTGTACGAGGTGCTGTACGAGGCCAGGAACCGTCCCGACTGGCTGCCCGTCCCGATGGCGGCGATCCACCGCCTGGCCGGCCACCGGCCCTGACACCCGCCGCCGACACGTCCGACACGTCCGACACCGAAGCCCGGTGGGCCGATCCGTCGGCCCACCGGCTCCCAAGACCCCCGTCATCCCCACCGAGGAGGCAGCCCCCGTGACCGCCCGCCCGCCGTCCGAGAACCCGTCAGAGCCGCAGCCCCCGCTCCCCTCCAACGGCGTCCCGGCCCCCGCCGGCGAGGCCGCGCCCGCCGCGAAGGAGGGGAAGGAGGCAAAGGCCGCGAAGGAAGGGAAGGCAGGAAAGTCCGGCAAGGCCGAGAAGGCGGGCAAGTCCGCGAAGGCGCCGAAGCCGGCCGAGGACGCCGGTACGCCCCCGAAGTCGGTCGAGGAGCCCGGCGGTCATGTCGTACGGCCCGCGCCACCGCTCGCGGATTCCGACCGGCACCGGCTGCTCGGCGGCTCGCACCACGACCCGCACGCCCTGCTCGGCGCCCGCCCCGGCAAGGGCGGCGTCGTCGTCCGCGCGCTGCGGCCGTACGCGAAGGCCGTGACCGTCGTCGCCAAGGACCTGCGGGCCCAACTGCACGACGACGGCGACGGTTTCTTCTCCGGTGTGCTGCCGTGGCGCAAGGTTCCCGAGTACTCGCTGCTGGTGCGTTACGGGGCGACGGCCGACGAGGTCGACGAGGTGGAGGTGCGGGACCCGTACCGCTTCCCGCCCACGCTCGGCGATCTCGACCTGCATCTCATCGGCGAGGGCAGGCACGAGGAGCTGTGGCGGGCCCTCGGCGCCCAGCCGATGGTCCACGAGGGCGTCACCGGCACCCGCTTCACCGTCTGGGCGCCGAACGCGCGGGGCGTGCGGGTCTCCGGTGACTTCAACTACTGGGACGGCACGGTCTACCCGATGCGCTCGCTCGGCTCGACCGGCGTGTGGGAGCTGTTCGTGCCCGGCATCGGCGAGGGCGCGCTCTACAAGTTCGACATCACCCGGCCCGACGGGTCGCACACGCTGCGCGCGGACCCGATGGCCCGCCGCACCGAAGTGCCGCCGTCGACCGCGTCGATCGTCACCGAGGCGCACCATGTGTGGCACGACGAGGAGTGGATGGCGCACCGCGGCGAACTGCCGGTGCACGAGGCACCGTTCTCCGTGTACGAGGTCCATCTCGCCTCCTGGCGGCCTGGACTGACGTACCGTCAGCTCGCCCTTCAGCTTCCGGCGTACGTCAAGGATCTCGGCTTCACCCATGTCGAGCTGATGCCGGTCGCCGAGCATCCCTTCGGCGGTTCCTGGGGCTATCAGGTCACCGGCTTCTATGCCCCGACCTCCCGGATGGGCACGCCGGACGACTTCCGCTTCCTGGTGGACGCGCTGCACCGGGCGGGCATCGGTGTGATCGTGGACTGGGTGCCGGCGCACTTCCCGAAGGACGAATGGGCGCTGGCCCAGTTCGACGGCAGGCCGCTGTACGAGCACGCGGACCCCTCGCGCGCCGAACATCCCGACTGGGGCACGCTGGAGTTCGACTTCGGCCGCACCGAGGTGCGCAACTTCCTGGTCGCCAACGCCGTGTACTGGTGCGAGGAGTTCCACATCGACGGCCTGCGGGTCGACGCGGTGGCCTCGATGCTCTATCTGGACTACTCGCGCGAGGCCGGCGAGTGGTCGCCGAACGAGTACGGCGGCCGGGAGGATCTGGACGCGGTCGCCTTCCTCCAGGAGATGAACGCGACCGTCTACCGCCGCTGCCCCGGTGTCGTCACGATCGCCGAGGAGTCCACGGCCTGGGACGGCGTCACCCGCGCCACGCACCATGTGGGGCCCGGCGGCTTCGGGGGTCTCGGCTTCGGCCTGAAGTGGAACATGGGCTGGATGCACGACTCCCTGGACTACGTCTCCAAGGAGCCGGTGCACCGCAAGTACCACCACAGCGAGATGACCTTCTCGATGGTGTACGCGTACAGCGAGAACTACGTCCTGCCGATCTCGCACGACGAAGTCGTCCACGGCAAGCGGTCGTTGGTCTCCAAGATGCCCGGCGACTGGTGGCAGCAGCGAGCCAACCACCGGGCGTATCTCGGCTACATGTGGGCGCACCCGGGCAAGCAACTCCTCTTCATGGGGCAGGAGTTCGCACAGGGCGCGGAGTGGTCGGAGGGCCACGGCCCGGACTGGTGGCTGCTGGACCCGTCGTACACGGCGGAGGCCGACCACCGGGGCGTACGGGACCTGGTGCGCGACCTGAACGCGGTCTACGGCCGCACCCCGGCGCTCTGGCAGCGCGACACCGTCCCGGACGGCTTCTCCTGGGTGGAGGGGGACGCCGGGGAGGACAACGTGTTCGCGTTCCTGCGCTTCGACGCGGAGGGCGCGCCGCTGCTCGCCGTCTCCAACTTCTCGCCGGTGGTACGGCATCAGTACCGCATCGGCGTCCCGGAGGGGATCTCGGGCTGGACGGAGGTCATCAACACCGACGCGGGGCGCTACGGCGGCGGGGACGTGTTCAACCTGGACACCCTCAAGCCGGAGGCGGTCCCGGCGCACGGCCGCCCGGCGAGTGTCCAACTGACGCTGCCGCCGCTGGCGACGCTGTGGCTGAAGCCGGTCTGAGGTCTTGAGCCCTGTCCGGTGCGCCGCTGTGGTGTGTCTCGTGGTCCCAGCCGCCGCGTGGCTGGGTGTGCAGGCGCCAGTAGTGCGCCGCGATGTCGTCCGGGTCGAAGTCCGTACCGGGGGCGACGGGGCCGTGGACGGTGACGCTCGCGACATGTACGCCGGCGGCGCCGTACGTCTGGCCGAGCAGGGTGACCAGGGTCCGTACCCCCGCCTTGCCGAGCGACAGGCTCACGTACTCCGGCTTCGGCTCGGGCATGCCGCCGGTGATCAGGAACGTGCCGCCGCCGCGCCGCGCCATCCCGGGCGCGACGTGGGCGGCGGCCGTCAGCGCGCCCCCGACGTTGACCGCCCAGGCGTCGAAGTGGTCGCGCAGGGAGAGCTCCCCCGGTGCGTCCGCGCGGATGAGCGCCGCGTTGTAGACGACGACGTCCGGCGGGCCGAGTGCGTCGGCCGCCTTGTCGAGGGCCGCCCGGAGTGCGGTCTCGTCCGTGCTGTCGGCGGCCTGTGTGAGGACCCGTACGCCGCTGTCCGCGACCGCGTCGGCCGCCGCGCGCAGCGTCTCCTCACGCCGTGCGAGAAGCGCGAGGGACAGCCCTTCACGGGCGAACCGCCGGGCCACCGCCCGACCGATGCCCGGCCCCACCCCGATGATCACCGCTCCGGACACCGCTGCCCCTTTTCGCTCCCGCCGACGGCCCGCGCCGTCGGACGAACGAGAAGCTAAGGCTTCACACCGGTATGAAGGTCAAGCCCGGGGCCCCCTCAGCAGCGTGAACTCAGCCGGACGGCCGGGGTCTTGTCGCACCCCGCCACGTTCTGCGCGGACAGCACGAGCGCCACGACCGTCGCCGCCACGGCGAGCGCCCCCGCCACCGCGGCGGGGCCGACGCGTCCGCGTCCCCCCCTTCCGCCACCTCCGCGCCTCCCGCGACTTCCCGTACGACGCATGTCTCCCCCGTTGTGGACATGACGACCGTGCCTGTCCGGGGGCGGGGTTCACGACCTGGTCGGCCCTCCGGTGGCGCTCTCGTAAACGAGCCGGGGCGGGACGGTGACATTCCTTACGATGCCGAGCCGCTGCGTCGCACGGGTCAGCGCCACGTACAGGTCGTTGGTGCCGCGCGGCGAACCGTCCAGAACGGCCTCCGGATCGACGACGATCACCGTGTCGAACTCCAGCCCCTTCGCCTGCCGGGGGTCGAGCAGGACGACCGGCCGGGTGAGATCGGGCTCGACTCCCCAGGAGGCGTCGGGGAGTTCGGCCGCGAGCCCGGGCAGCAGCGCGCCGGGGGCGATCACCGCGAGCCGCCCCTCGCCGCCGTGTTCCGCCGCGTGCGAGGCGGCGTGCTCGACGGCACTCGCGGCGGCCGTACGGACGAGGTCGTCGGGCTTCACCTCGCGCACCCACGGCCCGACCCCCGTCGAACGGACCGAGCTCGGCGGCTCGAAGGACGGGTCCTCCAGCCGCCTGACCTCGGCGGCGACGGCCATGATCTCGGCGGGCGTACGGTAGTTGACGCCGAGCCGTACATGCTCCCAGCGCTCGCCGACGTACGGCCGCAGGATCTGCTGCCAGGAGTCGCAGCCGGCCACGTCGCCGGTCTGCGCCGGGTCGCCGACCAGTGTCATGGAGCGGGCCGGGCACCGCCGCATGAGCAACCGCCAGGCCATCGCGGACAGTTCCTGCGCCTCGTCGACCACGATGTGACCGAAGGCCCAGGTACGGTCGGCGGCGGCGCGCTCGGCGGCGCTTCGGGTGTCGGACTCCTCCTGGCGCTCGGCGAGACGTTCGGCGTCGATGAGGTCGTGGGCGAGCAACACCTCCGAAGCCTCCTCGTCCTTGTCCTCGAACTCGTAGGTGCGGGAGCCGTAACTCAGCTCCAGCACCCCCTGCGCGTACGCGATCCGCTCGCGCCGCTCGACCTCGGCGGCGGCGCGCGCGCGGCGGTGTCGTCCTCGCCCAGCAGCTCCGCGGCCTCGTCCAGGAGAGGCACGTCCGCGGGGGTCCAGTCGTCGGGGCCGCTGATCCGACGCGTAATCAACCCGTCGTCGCCGTCGGGGAGATGGGTGGGTTCGGCGAGGTAGTCGGCGACGAGGTCCTGCGGGGTGAGGGTGGGCCACAGTTCGTCGATGGCCGCCTGCACCGCCGGGCTGGTGGCGATCGCCTTGCCCAACTGCGCGATGTCGGTGGCGTCGAGGAGGTTCGGGCCGCCGTACGGGTCGGCGCCGAGGCGCTCGGTGAGCTGCTCGGTGAGCGAGTCGATGACGGAGAAGGCGAAGTGGGGCCGGGCGAGATTGTGCGGGAGGCCGGCGTTACGGGCGCCGGCGCGCGCGTCCTCCGCCATCGCCCGGTCCAGGTACAGCGTTCCGTCGTCGTGCTCGATCTCGATGTGCGGATCGGGCACCTGCTGCCGGTCGCGCAGCGCGGCGGCCAGCGCGCCCGCCATCTCGGCGCGTCCCTTGACGGCGGCGGCGGCCGGGGTGTCGGTCGCGGTCGCCCGTACGCCGGGGAAGAGTTCACCGGTCGTGGCCAGCAGCACCCCGGTCTCGCCGAGGGAGGGCAGCACCTCGCCGATGTACCCGAGGAAGGCGGGGTTGGGCCCGACGATCAGCACGGCACGCCGGGCCAGTTGCTCGCGGTGCGCGTACAGCAGATACGCGGCGCGGTGCAGCGCGACGGCGGTCTTCCCGGTCCCGGGCCCGCCTTCGACGACGAGGACGCCGCGGTGCGGGGCGCGGATGATGCGGTCCTGCTCGGCCTGGATGGTCCGCACGATGTCGGTCATCCGCCCGGTACGGGCCGAGTCGAGCGCGGCGAGCAGCACGGCGTCGCCGTCCGGGTCCTCGTACCCGGTGCGGGTGGTGTCGCTGAGATCCATGATCTCGTCGTGGAGCGCGGTGACCCGCCGCCCCTCGGTGGTGATGTGCCGGCGGCGGCGCAGACCCATCGTCGAATAACCGGTGGCGAGATAGAAAGGGCGGGCCACGGGAGCGCGCCAGTCGATGAGCAGCGGGGTGCGTTCGACGTCGTCCAGCCGCATTCCGATTCGCCCGATGTGATGGGTGACGCCGTCCATGAGATCGATACGGCCGAAACAGAGCCCGGTCTCCACGGCATTCAGGGTGGTGATGGTGGTGGAGTGCTCGGCGACCCGGATGTCCCGCTCCACCATGGCCTGCCGACCTGTGCTGACCTGCCTGATCGACGTACGCACGGCGGCTTCGGCCTGCTCCCTGAGCGCATCGAGACGCTCATGGAGGAGCGAGACGAATTGCTGTTCGCTCCGCAATTCCTCGGTTGACAATTCAGCCCCTGTCCGATACGCTTTGCCCAGTAAGTTGATTTCGGCTTTCCGCAGAAGATGCGAAGAGGGAAAGTCGAAACACCCAATATACGCAGAGCGATACCCCGGCCGTCAATTCGGTGCCGGGGTATTTTTGTGCGCGGGCTCGGGGCGGGGTCAGGGGCGGGCAGGGGCAGCCGGGAGGCTCTGGAGGACATCCTCCAGCTCCTGGAGCAGCCGGCGCTTGGGGCGGGCGCCGACCATCGACTTCACCGGTTCGCCGGCGCGGAACACCAGCAGGGTCGGCATCGCGAGGACGCCGTAGCGATTCATCGTCTCCGGGTTCGTGTCCACGTCCAGCTGGACGACCTTGAGCCGCGCGGCCTCCTCGCGGGCCACCGCGCTGAGCACCGGCGCGAGCTGGCGGCACGGCGGGCACCAGTCCGCGGTGAACTCCACCAGCACGGGAAGACCGGCGTTCAGCACCTCGCGTTCGAAGCTCTCGTCCGTGACTGCGGCGACGCCCTCGGCCTGGATCATGCGTCTTCTCCCTCGTGAAGCTGGTGGACGGTGAGCTCGCACAGCGACTCCGGCGGCTCGACCGCCTGCGCGGCCGCCTCGGCCTGCGCGAGCTGTTCGCCTACCTCGGCGCGTATCGAACCGAGCCGCCCGATCAGCTCGTCCAGCTCGGCGAGCTTGCCGCGGTACACATCGAGCGAGGCGGGACAGGAGTCCCCGGCCGGATGCCCGGCCCGCAGACACTCGACGAACGGCCGCGTCTCCTCCAGATCGAACCCGAAGTCCTGAAGGGTCCGGATCTGCTGGATCAGCCGCAGATCGTCCTCGTCGTACGTGCGGTAGCCGTTCCCCGCCCGCCGTGCGGGCAGCAGCCCGCGGGACTCGTAGTAACGCAGAGCACGGGTACTGGTCCCCGCCCGCTCCGCCAGCTCGCCGATGCGCATGTCCACGACGGTAATCCTTGACGCCGACGTCAAGGCAACGGCCGCGGGCGATGGCCCGGCCGAAAGGGGAGGGCGTGCGGAGGGCCGACGCACCTGCACGCCGGTGCCCGGCGGCCACAAAACCCCTTGCACGGAGACTCGGCGTGGCGCGAAACCGATGTTCATGGTTGCTCTCCGTAATCGAGTGAACGTAAAATGTGGTGCGTCAGCACTCTCGACCACATCGTGTGGAGGTAGGCATGGCCCGTGCCTGGGAAGCGGATCCTTCCGCCTTATTCGAACGGCGACTCGGCAAGTCGCCCGTCGAACTGGGGAATTCGGACGGAAATGACGAGTGTCCCGACATCTGGCGGCTCGACAACGGCGACATCGCCGTGATCGGCCGGGATCTGACAAGCCATTACGCTCCGCGTCTTCCGCGAGGGGTCACACTTGCCCCGGACGAGCGTCTGGTCATCATTCCAGGAAACGTCTTGAGCGCCGCGAAGGCGGACATCCCCGATGCCTGAGACGTGCGCGCCCGTCCTCCTGCCGGAGCGGGGTGAGCGACTCGTCCGCGAGGCGTACCGGAAGGACTTCCGGGAGCGCAGCGCCGTACTCCGCGACGCGGACTCCTGGAAGCTGGAGAGGCGCCAGCATTTCGAGGAGCAGGGCAGTCCGAGCCGTGACGCTCTTCGGCGGGGTGATTGGGAAGAGTCCCTGCGGCTCATGGAAGACCGCCGCGACGCCCTCGCTGCCGCCGCCCGGGAAGACGAACGTCAGGGTCACGCGTTTCACCGCGTTCGCCTGGTCGAAGAGCCGCTGACCCCTTATCTCCAGTGGGAATTGCACTCGCTGCGGCAACAAGCCCAATTCGGTGCGCGCGTGCGTGTCGTGAGCGCCGAATCCGTGGCCGCCGTCGAGCGATCTGAACCGCTGCCGGAACTCGTGGTGCTGGGCGGCCGGACCCTCTTCAACATCCTTTACTCCAACGCGGGACATCCACAGGGGGCGATCCGCTTCACAGAGCCGGACATCGTGGCCCAATGGGAGCACTACATCAAGTCGCTCTACGAGTCGGGCGAGGAGATCGCGTCGTACTTCGAACGGGTCGTGGCCCATCTCCCCGCCCCGACGATTCCGCCGGAGTAGACGATCAGCCAGAACCGTGACGACGTGGAACACCCCGGTGGGTCGGCGAACGACCTCTCGGGGTCCTCGCGCGATGTCGTGCAGGCCGGAAGTGTCAGCGGCGGCATCCACTTCCATGGGCCGGGCAGCGAGGAGGACCGGCCGTCGGCGGGCCCGCGACCTCGTCAACTCCCGGCCGATGTCCCCGGTTTCGTCAACCGGGTCCAGGAACTCGACCAGCTGAACGCCGTCGTGGCCGGGGAGAACAGCGACCCGCTGGTCATCTCCGTCTGTGTCATCGCGGGCACGGCCGGGGCGGGCAAGACCTCGCTCGCGCTGCGCTGGGCGCACCAGGCACGTGACCGATTCCCCGACGGACAGCTCTACGTCAATCTGCGTGGATACGATCCCGGAGAGCCTGTCACCGCCGAGGAGGCCCTGCACCGGTTTCTGCCCGCACTCGGCGTACCGGCACAGTCGGTGCCGCAGAACATCGACGCGGCGGCGGCGCTCTACCGCTCGCTGCTCTCGGACCGTCGGATGCTCGTCCTGTTGGACAACGCCTCCACCGCCGGTCAGGTCCGTCCGCTGCTGCCCGGCGGACCGGGCTGTCTCGTACTCGTCACCAGCAGGAGCAGGCTCTCCGGGCTGGCCGTCCGCGACGGTGCCCGCCGGCTCACGCTCGGCACGCTGCCACAGGCGGAGGCGGTGGCGTTGCTGCGGGCCGTCACCGCCGGTTACCGCCCCGAGGACGACTTGGAGAAGCTGACCGAACTGGCGGATCTGTGCGCTCGGCTGCCGCTGGCCCTGCGTATCGCTGCCGAGCGCGCGGCAAGCCGGCCGCATCTGCGGCTCGACGACCTGATCGCCGACCTGCGTGACGAGTCAGCCCTGTGGGACGCGCTGAGCACGGGGGACGACGAGGAGGCGGAGGCCGTCCGCACAGTCTTCGCCTGGTCCTACCGCGCCCTGTCCGAGCAGGCGGCCCGGCTCTTCCGGCTGCTCGGAATGCATCCGGGTCCCGAGTTCGGCCTCCAGGCCGCCGCCGCCATCGCCGCCGCCCCCGTCAGCGGAACCCGGCACCTGCTCGACTCCCTGGTCAACGCCCACCTGCTGGAACAGATGGGACCCGACCGCTACCAATTCCACGATCTGCTCCGCGCGTACGCCACCGACCAGGCCCACCACGAGGAGCCGGCCGGGGAGCGGGACGCCGCGCTCCACCGCGTGCTGGACTGGTATCTGCACGGCGCGGACGCCGCTCAGGATTGGATCAGCCCCGACGAGCAGCACATGCCGCTCGCGCCGCCCGGGAACGAGGTACGTCCCTCCGCGTTCGCCGACTACAACTCCGCCGTGGACTGGGCCGAACGCGAGCACGCCAACCTTCTGCGGGCGATCCGTGCCGCGGCGGGCACGGACGACCGGAGGGCCTGGCAGCTGGCGGTCGTCTTCTTCAACGCCCGGCCCTCCTCGGCGCCGGTCAACGAGTGGCTGGCGGTGGGCGACATCGCGCTCGAAGCGGCCCGGCGAGCCGGCGACCGGCAGGCCGAAGCCCGCCTTCTCACTCACCTCGGCCGGGACAACGTCCGGGTGGACCGGCTCTCCAAGGCGCTGGAATGCCACCGGAGCGCGCTGGAGATCCGCCACGAAACCGGCGATCACGTCGGCGAGGCGACCTCACTCAATCTGATCGGCCTCGTTCATCTGCGCAGACGAGAGCTCACGGCCGCGGCCCAGCACTTCCAGCGGGCCATCCCGCTCTTCCAGGAGGTGGACTCGCCGCCGTGGGCGGCCATCGCCCTGTCCAATCTGGCGTCCGCCCACTACAGCGCCGGTCGTCTGTCGCAGTCCTCCGCCGTCGCCCGCGACGCTCTGGCCGCGCACCGCGCCATGAACAATTTCCGGGGCGAGGGGAACATCCTGCGGGTCATGAGCTGCCTCCAGCTCGAAGAGGGCAGGCCGGAGGAGGCCCTGGCCTCCTCCCGGCAGGCGCTCGACATCGCGGAGACCCTCCGCGACAACCGACTGGAGGGCTACTGGCTCATCGCCCTCGGCGACGCCCAACGCGCCCTCGGCACGTACGACGACGCCCTCGTCTCCTATCAGCGCTCCGCCGCCCTCCACCGCCGGCTCGGCAACCGCAGCCGGGAAGCCCTGGCCTGGTACGGCGCGGGGCAGACGTATCACGCGCTCGAACGGTGCCCGGAAGCCGCGCAGTTCCACCGCCGGGCCGTCGCGGCGCACCGGGAGTTGGGGGACGGGTGGCACGAGGCCCTCGCGCTCGACGGGCTGGCCGGGGCCCTCGTGGAGGATGATCCGGAGGGCGCCGCCGGGCACTGGGGCGCCGCGTGGGAACTGGTCCGGGGGTACGACGACCCGCGTGCCGTCGCCATGCGCGAGCGTGTCGCGGCAGCGCTCGGGCGGGCCTGACATCACTCCCTGAGCCAGAACCCCGACCGCTCCACCCACAGGTCCAGCAGCCGTCGTCAGCACGCTCACGGCGGCAGCGTGGTCCGGCGTTCACTCCTGTGACCGACGCACGCGGCGCGGCGAGTTGAGTGAGGATGGCCTCGGAGCCGTACCACTCCTCACAGACGGGAGGCCCCGATGAACGAGACCGGAGACGTGGCGCTGCCCGTCGATCTCGTGACCATCTCCCGTACCGTCGAGCGCGCGCTCGCCCCCGGGCCGGACCTCCCCGAACGGTCCTGGGTGGACGCGACTACGGGTCAACTCCTCGGGCAGTTGAGCCTGTTGCTGCTGGAGGATCTCGGCGACACGGACCCGGCGCCGGTGCGGGATCTGCACCGGATCGCGTACCGGCTGCTCGACCGGCACGGGCGGCCGGACGCCGGCACACCGCCGCTGCACGCGTACGAGTACATGCGCACGCTCGCGACCGTCACCCACTCCGTCGCCGCGCTCTACGCCCGTCGGCGACGCGGCGAGCGCTGATCCGAGGCTTCAGGAATTCAACGCGCCGGGGTCATTGACGGGCCCTCCGGGTTCATCTAAACAACTGTGGTGAGAGCGCTCTCAACCCCCCGCAGAATCAGCCGGACACATCTCGGCACCATCCGCACCGGAGGTGTTCCTTGAGAACGAGCCGCACCGGAGACACACCCCGCTCGCCCCGCGAGCCCCGCGCACCCCGCGCACCCCGAACCCTGATCCTCGCCGCCTTCCTCGCGATGTCCGTCGCCGTCGCCGGATTCGTCGGCCTGACGAGCGCCGGCACCGCACGGGGCGACGTACCGCCCGCGCCCGGCTGGAATCTCCAGTGGAGCGACGACTTCAACGGCGGGAACGGCGCGCCGCCGTCCGCCGCCAACTGGCAGGTCGACACCGGACACGGTTACCCCGGCGGTCCGGGCAACTGGGGCACCGGCGAGATCCAGAACTACACCGCCAACGCCCAGAATCTGAGCCTCGACGGCAACGGGAACCTGAAGATCACCCCGCTCAGGGACGGCGCGGGCAACTGGACGTCCGCGCGCGTCGAGACGAAGCGCGCCGACTTCAAGGCGCCGGCCGGCGGCACCCTGCGTATCGAGGGCCGGATTCAGATGCCGAACGTGACCGGCGCCGCCGCGGCCGGTTACTGGCCCGCCTTCTGGGCGCTCGGCGCGCCCTACCGGGGCAACTACTGGAACTGGCCGGCCATCGGCGAGTTCGACATCATGGAGAACGTCAACGGGATCAACTCCGTGTGGGCGGTGCTGCACTGCGGCGTCAACCCGGGCGGCCCCTGCAACGAGACCACCGGACTCGGCGCCAACCGCCCCTGCCCCGGCGCGAGTTGCCAGTCTGCCTTCCACACGTACCGCTTCGAGTGGGACCGCTCCAGCTCGCCCAACGCGCTGCGCTGGTACGTGGACGACCAGCTCTACCACACGGTCACCCAGAACCAGCTGGACGCGACGACGTGGGCCAACATGACGGAGCACGCGGGGTACTTCATCCTGCTCAACGTCGCGATCGGCGGCGCGTTCCCCGACGCGCTCGGCGGGCCCACGCCGACACCGGCCACCGTGCCGGGGCGGCCGATGCTGGTCGACTACGTGGGCGTCTGGACCCGTGGCGGCTCCGGCCCGACGGATCCGCCGACCGACCCACCCTCCGGCTCCTCACAGCTCTACGCCCGCACCGGCGGCGGACTCGGCGACGCCACCGCGTCCGGCGCGAACGCCACGCTCACCTCGGCGGGCGGCGCCAACCGTGACGGCACACCGACCAACCCGCAGGTCTTCACCTCCGGCGGGATCACCCGCGCCTACAACGGCGGCGCGACCCAGTTCGATCTTTTCGTCGACGCCGGTACGACGGTGGCCAACGGCCAGCAGGTGAGGGTGAGTTACGACCGTACGGGCGACGGCGGCTGGGACCGTACGGAGACGTATCTCTACTTCGCGTCGGACCCGGCACCCGGCTTCGAGCACTACACACAGACCAAGGGCCTGAAGGCGTCGACCGGTTCGCACGGTGACCTGGTCAACGGCAAGGTCCGGATCGAGGTCTGGAACGCCATCGGCAACGGGGCCAGCACCCTGGGCATCGGCAACCAGTCGGTGGTCCGCATCCCTTACGGCTGACCGGCGAAGCACCGCCCCCGGCCCCGCCGACTCGGGCCCCACGGACGCCATGTGGGGCCCGCAGTCAGTTCTCCCCGAACGGCCAGCGGCGGCCCACGGCGACGTGCAGGATGATCGACAGGCCGATCGCGTTGAGTGCGGTGTGCCCCACCCACTCCTGGCTGGTGGGCTTCGTCCAGTCGAGTGTGTCGGCGTAGGCCGTCAGCGCCGCGTACAGGGCCGCCGCCAGGATCAGGGAGGCAGCCAGCGTCGCGAGGCGCTCCCGCCCCGGGCGCAGACGGTCGCGGAACACCCCTTCGAAGAGCATGCCGACGGTCAGCCCCGCGGCGACGAAGCACCCGCCCGCCGCGTTGACGGTGGCCGGGCCGACGTCGCCCGGACCGTGGACCAGTACGTAGGTCAGCAGGCTCCCGCCGATCACCACGATGTTCGCCGGGACGACGCGCTGCCAGCTCTCCCGGGCCTCCGCGAAGGGCCACCCTTTCCAGAGGACGAAGAGCCAGACCTGCCAGGCGCCGATCAGCACCAGTACCGCGCCGAGTTCCAGGCCGGGCACCGGGCCGCTCTCGCTGCTGAGACCCGATCCCGGGGGTGCCCGGAAGTCGACGGCCACCGCGTACAGGACGATCCCCGCGCCCCAGGACACCACCAGGGCGGCGAGGCCCGCCCAGATACGCGGCAGGCGGCGCAGCGGCCGGCCCTCACAGACGAGGGTGAGCTGGAGCATCGCCACGAACGCGCCGCCGGCGAGCGGCAGGGCCGCCGGGTACAGCGGGGCGTGGCCCGGTCCGGGGGTCGGGTCGAAGATGCCGTCGAAGTCGAGATGGCCGATGAAGACCTGCCCGGCCATGGCCAGAAGGACGGCGGCGGCGGCGATGAAGACCGTGTCGGTCAGCCCCGACCAGCCGGGACGCAGGCGCGAGCCCGGCCAGTCCTCCCACCAGAACGCCACCATGGCCACCGCGGGAAGGGCGAAGGTGATCAGCGGCCCGAACAGGGTCACCGAGTCCGCGGCCCCGCCCCCGCCGAACGCGAACAGCGCCGCGACGGGGACGACGAACAGCAGACCGGCCAGCCCCAGACCCGGCTGCCGCGCCAGGCGTTGCCGCTCGGCCTGCCGGAATCCGCTGCCGTGCAGCCGGGTCGGGGTGGTGATGACCGGTCTGTCCGGCAGCACGTCGCCGCCGGATTCCTGGCCCCCCGGGGCCGGCGGTGCCGTCATGCGGGTGTACCAGGGGGGTCCATCACCAGCTCCGCGGCCATCGGCAGTGCCTCCAACCGGCGGCCGGTCGCGTGGAAGACGGCGTTCATCACCGCTGCGGCCGTGCCGACCTGGCCGATCTCGCCGACGCCCTTGACGCCGAGCGGGCCCGCGACCTCGTCGGTGACATCGACGAATTCGACCGTGACGTCGGGGGCGTCGGCGTTGACGGGCACGAGGTACTCACCGAGGTTGTTGGCACCCCACCGCCCGGAGCGCGGATCCATCTGGTTGCCTTCGAGAAGCGCCTGGCTCATTCCCCAGAGCATGCCGCCCATGAGCTGGCTGCGCGCGAGCTTGGGGTTGAGCACCCGCCCGGGGGCGAACACGCCGACCATCCGGCGTACGCGTACGAGACCGAAGTCCGGGTCGACGGCCACCTCGGCGAACTGGGCCCCGAAGGTGAGCAGCCCGTGCGGGGTGTCCATCGGCGGGGGCGTCCAGTCGCCGAGCGCGTCGGTCATGCTCAGCCGGTTGCGCCGCATCATCTCGGCGTAGGTCTCGCCGGCGCCCGATCCGCCGCCGAGACTCATGCGGCCGTCCTCGACCAGGACGGCCGAGGCGTCCGCGCCGTGCAGCGGAGAACCGGTGTCCGCCACCGCCATGGCGACCAGTTGACGGCGCAGCTCGATCGCCGCGTTGTGCACCGCGGCGCTGACCATGGAGGCGCCCATGGAGCCCACCGACGCGCTGGCGTTGGGCAGGTCGCTGTCGCCCGCCTCGAACGTGACGTCACTCATGTCCATGCCCAGCCCGTCGGCGGCGACCTGCGTCATCGCCGTGGTGGCGCCGGTGCCGAACTCCTGGGTGCCGCACTGCATGACGGCGCTGCCGTCGGCGTAGATCCGCACGCGCGCCTGCTGGGGCGGCATGAAGAACGCCACGGGGTAGGCGGCCACGGCCATGCCGGAACCGATGAGCCAGTCGCCCTCGCGCCGCGAGCGCGGCTCGGGGTCGCGGTGCTCCCAGCCGAAGAGGCGCGCACCGGTACGCAGACATTCCTCCAGGCCGTCGCTGGACCAGGGGTTGCCCCGTTCGTCCACGGACGCGCGGTTGCGCAGGCGCAGTTCGACGGGGTCGGTCCCGGTCGCGTAGGCGAGCTTGTCCATCGCCACTTCCAGGGTGGACACCCCCAGCGACTCTCCCGGCGCGCGCATGAAGGTGGGCGTCATGATGTTGCCGCGGATCAGCCGGTGCACACCGAGGTAGTTCTCGCAGCGGTAGAGCTGCGAGGAGACACCGGTCGCGGGCTCGGCCCAGTCGTCGAACGGCGAGGTGACCGACAGTTTCTCGTGGCGTACGGCGGTGAGCAGCCCGTCCTCCGTCGCCCCGATCGACAGGCGCTGCTCCTGCTCCTCCCGGTGTCCGTGGGAGGTGTAGGTCTGCGGCCGGGTCAGGGCCAGCCGCACCGGGCGCCGGACATGGCGGGCCGCCATCGCGGCGAGCGTGACATGCGGCCAGGTCATCGCCTTGCCGCCGAAGCCGCCGCCGACGAACTCGGTGATGACCCGGATATGGGCGATCGGGATGCCGAGGAGCTGCGCGACGGTGAGCTGGGTGGCCCGGACCCCCATGGTCGAGTCGTAGAGCGTCAGCCGCTCGCCGTCCCAGACGGCCGTGGTGGCGGAGGGTTCGAGTGTGTTGTGGTGGTTCGCCGCGTAGTGGTGGGCCACGTCCACCCGTACCGGTGCCTGGGCCAGTGCGGTCTCGACGTCGCCCCGTTCGTTGCGGCCGGGCATCAGCCCGCCGAAGAGGGTCCCCGCCTCGTACGCCGCGGCCCGTCCCTCCTCGATCGTGGTGATGGAGTCGGCGCGCTCGTAGGTGATGTCCAGCAGCGACGCGGCGTACTGGGCGCGTTCATGGCTGTCGGCGACCACCATGGCCACCGGCTGCCCGGCGTAGTGGACGGTGTCGTCCTGCATGGGGAAGAACGTCTCACCGGGTGCCGCGCCGCCCGCGAGCGAGGGAAGGAGGGGCGGCTGCGAGGCGATCCTGGTCAGGTTGTCGTGGGTGAGAACGGCCAGTACGCCTTCCGCGTCGCGCACCCGCTTCTCGTCGATCGCCAGGACCCGCCCGCTGGGGACGCCCGCGCCCACGACGGCCGCGTGCACCAGGTTCGGCAGTTCGATCTCGGCGGTGTAGCGGGCCGCTCCGGTGACCTTCCGCCGGCCGTCGACCCGGCTGATGGGCTTGCCGACCGCGTTGCTCATCGTGCGTCTCCGTTCACGACCTGGTCCAGCGCGCGCACCATCGCCCGCCGCGCCATGGGGATTTTGAACGCGTTGTCCTTGTGCGGACTCGCGGGTTCCATCTCGACGGCGGCGGCGTCCGCGAACGCTTCGCGGGTCGCCGGGCCACCGGTCAGGGCGGCTTCGGCACGACGGGCCCGCCACGGCTTCGTACCCACGCCGCCGAGGGCGAGGCGTACGTCGGCGACCCGTCCGTCCCGTACGTCGACGGCCACCGCGACGGAGACCAGGGCGAACTCGTAGGACTGCCGGTCACGGAGCTTCAGGTACAGCGAACGCTCGGCCGACGGTGTCGGCGGTACCTCGATCGCTTTGATGAGTTCCCCGCGTTCCAGCGGGTGTTCCACCTCGGGCGAACTCCCGGGGAGCAGATAGAAGTCGTCGATGGGGATGCTTCGCGCGCCGGACGGTCCGAGTGTGTGGACGACCGCGTCGAGTGCGACGAGCGCGACGCCGACGTCGGAGGGATGGGCGGCGATGCAGTCGTCACTGGTGCCCAGCACCGCGTGCCCGCGGTTGAGGCCGTCGACGGCCGAACAGCCGGTCCCCGGTTCGCGTTTGTTGCAGGGGGAGACACCGTCGCGGAAGTAGGAACAGCGGGTGCGCTGGCAGAGGTTTCCCCCCATGGAGGCCATGTTGCGCAGTTGCTCCGACGCGCCCAGGAGAAGGGCCTGCGAGATCACCGGGAACCGCCGGACGACGTCGGCGGAACGCGCGACGTCCGTCATCCTCGCCAGGGCCCCGATCCGCAGACCGGCGTCGGGCGTGAATTCGATCTCCTTCAGCGGAAGGGAGTTGATGTCCACCAGCACATCGGGGCGGGTCACCCCGAGCCGGATGAGGTCGATCTCCGTGGTTCCGCCGGCGAGGAACGCGCTGCGCGAATCGGCGCCGACGGTGGCGATGGCCTCGTCGACGGTGCTCGCACGCGTATAGCTGAGAGGTCGCATCTCAGGCCCGCCCACTCGTGGTGGTGTCCGCGTCGCGGATATCGCGGACCGCCGCCCGAATATTCGGATAAGCGGCGCAGCGGCAGAGGTTGCCACTCATGTGTTCGGCGATTTCCTCGTCCGTCGTCGCGTTTCCCTCTTTGAGCAGAGCCACCGCGGACATGATCTGTCCCGATGTGCAGTAGCCGCACTGGAAAGCGTCCCGCTCGATGAACGCGCTCTGCACGGGGTGCAGGTCGCCGCCCGTGGCGAGCCCTTCGATCGTGCTGATCTCGTGCCCCTCGCACGCCACCGCCAGTGTCAGACAGGCGAGCACCCGCCGGTCGTCGACCCAGACCGTGCAGGCGCCGCAGGTTCCCTGGTCGCACCCCTTCTTGGAGCCGGTGAGGCTCAGATGGTCGCGCAGGGCGTCCAGCAGACTGACACGGGGTTCCAATTCGATTTCGTGAATCTCACCGTTGACTTTCATGGACACCGGGGCACGCGCCGGTCCGATCACAGCTGTCAGCCTTCCCTGTATGTGGCAGATGACCTGGATGAAAGACCCGCAGCCGACCGCCCACCCCCGAATGCGGCTGACAAAGAGACTCTTCGGAGCGGGATTCTCCACCACGGAAATCCCCGCCACCCTCTTTGACACCGCAACACGCGCGGAACCGCACGAAAGCCGGTCCGGAACAAGAAAAATGACCGGCCCGTACGGACGTCTCCGTACGGGCCGGTCTTTCGCAGGGCCGGAAGGAGGGGGATCTCCTCCGGCCGGGTTTTCGGGTCAGACCTTCGCCGGCGTCCCGTCGGCGTCGCGCGCCTGCGGTACGTCGGAGGAGCCGCCGGTGGAACCGCCGGCCGGGCCGTCGGACTCCTTCGTGAGGCTCGGCCCCTCGCCGTCGCCGCCGTGCGGCGCGTGGTCGTCGACCAGCATCTTCTCGTCGAAGGGGAGACGGCCGGACAGCACCTCGTCCACCCGGGCCCGGTCGATCTCCTTCGTCCACGTACCGACGAGGACCGTGGCGACGGCGTTGCCCGCGAAGTTCGTCAGGGCGCGCGCCTCACTCATGAAGCGGTCGATGCCGACGATCAGGCCGACACCGTCGACCAGTTCGGGACGGTGCGACTGAAGACCGCCCGCCAGGGTCGCGAGGCCGGCGCCGGTGACACCCGCCGCGCCCTTCGACGCGATGATCATGAAGACCAGGAGACCGATCTGCTCACCGATGGAGAGCGGGTCGCCCATCGCCTCGGCGATGAAGAGCGACGCCATCGTGAGGTAGATCGCCGTGCCGTCGAGGTTGAAGGAGTAGCCGGTCGGCACGGTGATACCGACGACGGGCTTGCTGACACCCAGGTGCTCCATCTTCGCGATGAGCCGCGGCAGCGCCGACTCCGACGACGAGGTGGAGAGGATCAGCAGGAACTCGCGCGCCAGGTACTTCAGCAGCGAGAGGAGGTTGATGCCGGTGATGACCTTCAGCAACGCGCCGAGGATGACGAAGACGAAGAGCGCGCAGGTGATGTAGAAGCCGATCATGATGACCGCGAGCGACTTCAGCGCGTCCATACCGGTCTCGCCGACCACCGCCGCGATCGCGCCGAAGGCACCGACCGGGGCCGCCCACATGATCATCGCGAGGATACGGAAGACCAGGCGCTGGATGTGCCCGATGCCGCGCAGGATCGGCTCACCGGTGGAGCCCATGGCCTGGAGCGCGAAGCCCGCCAGCAGCGCCACGAGCAGCGTCTGGAGCACCTCGCCCTCGGTGAAGGCGGAGACCAGCGTCGTGGGGATGATGCCGACCAGGAACTCCGCGGTGGTCTCGGCGTCGCCGTCCACCTGTGCCGCGCCCGCGTCGGCCGTCGCGTCCGTGATGTGCAGACCGGCGCCCGGCTCCAGGATGTTGCCGACGACGAGGCCGATGGCCAGCGCGACGGTCGACATGACCATGAAGTAGCCGAGGGCGAGACCGCCGACGGCGCCGACCTTGGCGGCCTTGCGGACGGATCCGACGCCCAGCACGATGGTGCAGAAGATGATCGGGGAAATCATCATCTTGATGAGGTTGACGAAGCCGGTCCCGATGGGCTTCAGCTCGACGGCCACCCCCGGGGCGGCGAAACCGACCGTGATTCCGAGAACCACTGCGACGATCACTGCCAGATACAGATAATGGGTACGGTCCCGAGTAGCGGCCACGGGTCCTCCTTGACTCGTTTGTCCCTGCGCGACCCTCCCGTCCCGAGGGGGTCCCGGCGACTATCCACCAGGCTGTGACCCCGGTCACCCTTACGTGCATTTCGTTCATACGATTTCGGCCAGGCAGACTTGCGTCATGCAGCTACCCCGTCCCCGCAGCCTCGCGGGCCAGCTCTTCGCGATGCAGGTCGTGCTGGTCGCGGCTGTCGTGGCCGGATGCGCGCTGTTCGCGTACTTCACCGACCGGGCGCAGGCCGAGGAGACCGCGAAGCGCCAGGTGACCGCCACGGCGCGGGCGATGGCCGACTCCCCGTCCGTACGGGAGGCCATCAGGTCCGACGACCCCTCGGCCGCCCTCCAGCCCTACGCGGAGCGCGTGCGGGTCGACACGGGCGTGGACTTCGTCACGATCATGAAGCCGGACGGGACGCGCTGGACGCATCCGGATCCCCAGCTGATCGGGCTGCCCTTCATCGGCACCACCGGGCCCGCGCTGCTCGGCAAGACCTTCACCGAGACCTATACCGGGACCCTCGGCCCCTCGACCCGGGCCGTGACCCCGATCAAGGACGACGGGCGGATCACCGGGCTGATCAGCGTCGGCATCACCGTCGACCGGATCTCCAGCCAGCTGGAGGAGCAGGTGCAGATCCTGGCGCTGGCGGCCGGGGGCGCCCTCGCGCTGGGCGGTGTCGGCACCTACGTCATCAACGCGCGGCTGCGCCGGCACACCCATGGGATGAACGCGGCCGAGCTGAGCCGGATGCACGACTACCACGAGGCCGCGCTGCACGCCGTGCGCGAGGGGCTGCTCATGCTGGACGGGCGGCGCAGGATCGCGCTGATCAACGACGGCGGGCAGGAGCTCCTCGGCCTCGACGACAGCGCCGTGGGCCGCGACATCGACGAACTCGGGCTGCCCGCCCCGCTCGTCGGGGCGCTCCTCGCGTCGGAGCCACGCGTGGACGAGGTCCATATGACGGCCGACCGGATCGTGGTCGTCAGCACGCGTCCGGTGATCGGCGGCGAGCGGCGCGGTACGGTCGCCACGCTCCGGGACCACACCGAGATCCAGGCACTGTCGGGCGAGTTGGACTCGGAGCGCGGTTTCACCCACGCCCTTCGCTCACAGGCGCACGAGGCGGCGAACCGGCTGCACACGGTCGTGTCGCTGATCGAGATGGGGCGGGTGGACGAGGCGGTGGAGTTCGCCACGGCGGAGCTGGAGCTGGCGCAGGTGCTCACGGACCGGGTGGTCGGCGCGGTGGCCGAGCCGGTGCTGGCGGCGCTGCTGCTGGGGAAGGCGGCGCAGGCGAACGAACGGGGCGTGGAGCTGGTGCTCGCCGAGGACAGCCGCATAGACGACGGGGTGCTGCCGCCGTCGCTGGCCGCCCGCGATCTGGTGACCATGCTCGGCAATCTGATCGACAACGGGGTGGACGCGGCGCAGGGCACGGACGGCGCGCGGGTCACGGTCACCGCGCTGGTGGAGAACGGTGAGCTGTTGCTGCGGGTACGGGACACGGGGCCGGGGGTCGCGCCCGGTGACATCGAGGAGGTGTTCCGGCGCGGCTGGTCGACCCGGGGCGCGGGACGCGGGCTCGGCCTGGCACTCGTACGGCAGGCGGTGCACCGGGCGCACGGCACGGTGGAGCTGACGCCGGGGCGGGACGGCGGGGCGGAGTTCACCGTACGGCTGCCGGTCGGGGCGCGCGACGGGGCGGTTCCGCACCCGTGTACGTACCTCGGTGCGGATGCGGCCACCACGGCGGACGCGAGTACGGCGGAGTCGATGGCCGGCGCCGCGTCGGACGGCGGGAAGGAGGGCGGATCATGACCGGCACGAGGGGCGGCGCCCCCCGCCTCATCCGCGTGCTCGTCGTGGAGGACGACCCCGTCGCCGCCGACGCCCATCAGCTGTACGTGGGCCGGGTGCCCGGCTTCGAGGTGGCCGGGGTGGCCCACTCCCGGGCCGAGGCTGGGCGCGCCCTGGAGCGTACGGACGTGGACCTGATCCTCCTCGACCTGTATCTGCCGGACGGGCACGGGCTGCAACTGCTGCGCAGTCTGCGGGCGGTCGGGCACCACGCGGACGTCATCGCCGTCACGTCGGCGCGCGATCTCGCGGTCGTACGGGAAGGGGTGTCGCTGGGCGTCGTGCAGTACGTGCTGAAGCCCTTCGCCTTCGCCACCCTCCGCGACCGGCTCAGCCGCTACGCCGAGTTCCGGGCCGCCGCCGGTGAGGCCAGCGGCCAGGACGAGGTGGACCGGGCCCTCGGCGCGCTGCGGGCGCCGCAGCCCGCGTCGCTGCCCAAAGGGCTCAGCGGGCCGACGCTGGAGTCGGTGACGCGTGCGCTGCGCGACGCGCGGGAGGGCCTGACCGCCACGGAGGCCGCGGCCACGCTCGGCATCTCCCGGATCACCGCGCGCCGCTATCTGGAGCATCTGGTCGTCGCGGGGCAGGCGGACCGCAGCCCCCAGTACGGCCAGATCGGACGGCCGGAGCTCCAGTACCGCTGGATCGTCTCCGCCCGGTAGGCGACGGAGCCAGGGCCTCACTCGCGCCGGCCCGTCAACCCGCTGGTCGTCGCCGTACGCGCCGTGAACAATGCCGTCATGACTGTTCTCGGCGCCGTGTTCCGCCCCCAACTGCCCCCCGAACGACTCCGCGACATCGCCCGCACCGCGGACGACGCCGGTCTGGAGGAGCTGTGGCTCTGGGAGGACTGCTTCCTGGAGAGCGGCATCGCCACTCTCGCGGCGGCCCTCGCCTGGACGGAGCGGCTGCGTGTCGGCGTCGGCCTGCTCCCCGTACCCCTGCGCAACGTCGCGCTGACGGCCATGGAGGCCGCCACCCTGCACCGCCTCTTCCCGGGGCGCGCCCTGATCGGGGTCGGCCACGGCGTCCAGGACTGGATGGGGCAGACCGGTACACGTGTCGAGTCACCCGTGACCCTGCTGCGCGAGCATCTGGTGGCGCTGCGCGCGCTGCTGGCCGGCGAGCGGGTGACCACGGACGGGCGTTACGTGAAGCTGGACGCCGTCGCACTCGACTGGCCGCCGTCCACCGCCCCCGCACCGCCCGCCGTGTACGCCGGCGCCACCGGACCGCGTACGACGCGGCTGACGGGCGAGGCCGCCGACGGCACGATCCTGACCGGCGGCACCTCGCCCGACGCGGTACGCCTCGCCCGCCGACTCATCGCGCAGGGGCGGGAGTCGGCCGGGCGGACCGGCCGCCACCCGGTGGTGGTCTACCTCCACACGGCGACCGGCCCGGACGCCGACGCACGGCTGCGGGCCGAGCTGGACGCACTGGGCGACGCCTGGGGGCCGGCCGGACCGTACGGAATCGCGGGCCCCGCCGGCGCCGTCGCCGACGCCGTGCGGGAGCTGGCGGAGGCCGGAGCGGACACCGTGGTGCTCCAGCCGACGGCCGACGAACCGGACCCGGAGGGCTTCATTCGTTTCACGGCCGCCGAAGTCCGCCCGCTGGTGCCGCGTACGGAGTGAGCGGTGCACGGGGATTGACCTTCAGATTGACACGGTCCTACGGTCGCCGGGCAGCCCTTCGCGGCTGAAAGAGGAGGTCGTGCCCGTGCGCCCCACCGCCCCACTGATCCTCGTCACGGTCCTGGCCGCCGGTGCGCTCACGGCGTGCGGCGGCGGGTCCGGCAGCGATCCGGACACCGTGAAGGTGGCCTACAACAGATCGACGGACAACAAGATCCGCTTCAAGGACAACTATCTGGAGTCCGTGAAGAAGCAGTTCGAGAAGGCCAATCCCGGCAAGAAAGTCGAACTGATACCGATCCAGGCCCCGGACAACGACTACGCCACCAAGGCGCAGCAGATGATGCGTTCCCCGAAGACCGCGCCCGACCTGGTCTACGAGGACACCTTCCGCATCAACTCGGACATCAAGGCCGGCTATCTGCGCCCGCTGGACGAGTATCTGGACAAGTGGGACGCCTGGGACCAGTTCGTCGACACGGCGAAGTCGGCCGCCAAGGCGGAGGACGGCAAGACGTACGGCGTGCCGGACGGCACCGACACCCGCGGCCTCTGGTTCAACAAGAAGATCTTCGCCGAGGCGGGGCTGCCCGCCGACTGGCAGCCGAAGAACTGGGCGGAGGTCCTGGACGCGGCGCGCACCGTCAAGCGCGAGGTCCCGGACGCGATCCCGCTGAACGTCTACACCGGCAAGGGCCCCGGCGAGGCCGCGGTGATGCAGGGCTTCGAGATGCTGCTGTACGGCACGGGCGCGGACCCGCTCTACGACCCGGCGTCGAAGAAGTGGGTCGCCGGCACCAAGGGCTTCGTGGACGCGCTCGACTTCGTACGGACCGTGTACTCGGAGAAGCTCGGGCCCGACGTCTCCGACGCACTGGACCCCAACATCGGTACGCGCGTGGCGACCGAGTTCTTTCCCGAGGGCAAGCTGGC
Source organism: Streptomyces sp. NPDC051217 (assembly GCF_044455465.1). Taxonomy (NCBI): domain Bacteria; kingdom Bacillati; phylum Actinomycetota; class Actinomycetes; order Kitasatosporales; family Streptomycetaceae; genus Streptomyces; species Streptomyces sp. NPDC051217. The sequence continues at coordinate 10,305 of NZ_JBITEV010000009.1, read as the reverse complement.
GATCTCCCTCGACGGGTCCTGGATGGGGCAGAACTGGATCAACAAGGGCCCCAAGGAGTGGCCCGAGTGGTCCACAGAACTGGCCCAGACACCGATGCCGACGCAGAACGGGCAGGCGCCCGGCAGCGTGTCGATGTCCGGCGGGTGGGCGTGGTCGATCCCGCAGAAGGCCCAGAACCCGGACCTCGCCTTCGAGTTCATCAAGACGCAGCAGACGAAGGAGAACGCCGTCGAGTGGGACGTCGTCGGCGCGCAGATCGCCGTCCGTAAGGATGTGGCGGCCGATCCGAGGTATCTGAAGTCGATGCCCGGTATCGACTTCTTCACCAAGCTCGTCGAGGTGACCAACTACCGCCCCGCGCTGCCGGTCTACCCGCAGGTGTCGTCCGCCATCGGCGAGGCGATGGAGTCGGTGACGACGGGGGACGCGTCCGCGGCCGAGGCGGCGAAGGCGTACGACGAGCAGTTGAAGACCATCGCCGACGGCGCGGTGGTCGAGAAGTGAAGAGGGCGGGCACGGTGACGGCGGCGGCCCCGTGAGCACGGTGAGCACCGCGGACGGCCCGGTGAGCAAGGGCCGGCCCGCGGTGCCCGCCGGTGGCCGCGAGGGCGACGACGGGCGCGGCGGCCGCGGGGCGCGGCCGTTGCGCTGGCTGCCGCTCGCCCCGGCGACGGTGCTGCTGCTCCTGTTCCTCGCCGGGCCGATCGGCTACTGCGTCTGGATCGCCTTCACCAACACGCAGTTGACCGGATCGTCCACGTCGGACTTCGTCGGCCTGGACAACTTCCGGCGGGCCTTCGCGGACGACGACTTCCGTAACGCGGTCTGGCTGACGCTCGTCTTCACGTTCGTGTCGTCGATCGTCGGCCAGAACACGATCGGGCTGGCCCTGGCCGGTCTGATGCGGGCCGCGTCCCGGCCGGTGCGCACGGTCACGGGCGCCGTCGTGATCGCGGCGTGGGTGCTGCCGGAGATCGTCGCGGCGTTCCTGCTGTACGCGTTCTTCCGCCGCGAGGGGACGCTGAACGCCATCCTGGACTGGCTCCATCTGCCGTCCCAGAACTGGCTGTTCACCCTGCCGATCCTGGCGGTGTCGTTCGCCAACGTATGGCGCGGCACGGCGTTCTCCATGCTGATCTACTCCGCCGCGCTGTCCGAGATCCCGAAGGAGATCACGGAGGCGGCGGAGGTCGACGGCGCGAACGGGGTACGGCGGCTGTGGTTCATCACGCTGCCGATGATCCGGCGTTCGATCGGCACCAATCTGATGCTCAACACGCTTTCCACGCTGTCCGTCTTCGGACTGATCTGGGCGATGACACGGGGCGGGCCGGGCAGTCGGAGCCAGACCCTGCCGGTGTTCATGTACGACCAGGCGTTCCTCAAGAGCCTGATCGGTTACGGCACGGCGGTCGCGCTGCTGCTGCTTCTCGTGGGCGCGCTGTTCTCGATCGTCTATGTGCGCCTGCTCAAGGTGGAGGTGTGATGAAGCGCGCCACTCGCGTCCGGCTCGCCTCGGAAGCCGCCCTGGCCGTGGTGGCCGCGGCCTTCCTGCTTCCGCTGCTGTGGCTGGTGCTGTCCTCGCTCGACGCCGAGGCGGACCTGCGGGTACGGCTGCCGTCGTCGCCGACCACGGAGAACTTCAGCGCCGTCCTCACCGACGAGATCACGTTCACGCCGATGCTCAACAGCCTGCTGCTGTGCGGCAGCGCGACGGTGCTGACGGTGGCGTGCGCGGCGCTCGCGGCGTATCCGCTGTCCCGCTACCGCTCGCGGTTCAGCCGCCCCTATCTGCTGACCATCCTGTTCACGACGTGTCTGCCGATCACCGCGATCATGGTCCCGGTGTACGGGCTGTTCGTCCAGGTCAATCTGATCGACACGATGTACGGCACGTCGCTCTTCCTCGCCACCTCCCAACTGCCCTTCTCCATCTGGCTGATGAAGAACTTCATGGACGGGGTGCCGACCGTCCTGGAGGAGGCGGCGTGGACGGACGGGGCGTCGATGCTCCAGACGCTGACCCGGATCGTGCTGCCGCTGATGGGGCCGGGCATGACGGTCGTGATGATCTACACGTTCATCCAGCTCTGGGGGAACTTCTTCGTCCCCTTCATGCTGCTGCTCTCCCCCGACCAACTGCCCGCGTCCGTCTCGATCTTCACGTTCTTCGGCAACTACGGCTCGGTGATCTACGGACAGCTCGCGGCGTTCTCGATCCTCTACTCAACGCCGGTGCTGCTGCTCTACATCCTGATCTCGCGCCGGCTGGGAGGGGGCTTCGCGCTCGGCGGCGCGGTGAAGGGCTAGGGCCTGTGCTCGAAGTAGAGACAACCCGAAACGATTTCGTGCGGGACTGAACCAGCGGGTGCCGGAAACACGTCCCCACCAGCGTAGTTCGCCGCAGTCGAAACCGGGAGACGCACCATGGAGCAGCGCCAGACCGCCGACCTGACCACCGTCACGACGACCGAGTTCGCCTCGGACGCCGTGGAGTTGCTGTCGAAGACGGTGCGTCACGCGGTCGGCCGCGGCCCGGCAGTGGGCACCGAGCACCTGCTCTACGCGCTGCTCGACGACACGGACGAGCCCGGGACGGCCCTCGTCCCGCGCGGCCGGGACTCCGGCTCCGTACGCGGGCAGATCCGGGGCCGCGAGGAACAGAACTGGGCGCGCGACGACAGCGGCGTAAGCGGGGAGAGCGACGCTCCCGACGACGTCCACGCGTCCGACGACGCCATCGAGGTGGCGGCCGCCTGGCGGGAGGCGCTGTGCGAAGCGGCCCGCGCGTCGAAGCCCCTGCGCGAGGAGGGCGCGAAGCCGCCCCGGCTCTCCCCGGCCCTGCGGCGGACGCTCCTCGGTGCCCTGCGGCTGGCCCGCGAGGAGGGCGCGCCCGACGCGCACGAGCGGCATCTGGCGCGGGCGCTGCTTCGGACGCCCGAGAGCCGGGCGCTGGAGGCCCTGGCGCTGTGCCGGGTGGATCCGGCGGCGGGGGCCGGCGCGCTGGACGCGCAGGCCGAGGCCGTACGCGCGGGCGGGGCGCCCTGGCCCTCCGAGGCGGCCGGGGTCCGTGGCACCGTCAAGGCCATGCGTAACGCCGGGCTGCTGGGTGAGCGCGGCGTGTGGTGGATGCGGGGCATGATGTCGTGGATGGGCCGCAGCTCGGGCGACGGCTCCCCGGTCGTGGTGCTGCTCTCCAGCGAGGCCCAGCGCCAGGCCGTACGGTACGGACGGAGCGAGACGGAGCCGGTGGATCTGCTGCTCGCCGTCATGGCGCTGGACCGGGGGCTCACGGTCGCCGGGCTGTCGCTGCCCGGGGAACTGCTGGTCGCCAACTCGGCGGCTCAGACGCTGCGTTCGGCCGGAGTGCGGGAGGCGGACCTGGTCCGCGCGGCGACGGCCGCGGCCAACCCGGCGCCGGAGATCATCGCCCCCGCCAGTGTGGAGCGGTCCGTGGAGACGGACCAGGTGGTGGCCGCGGCCCGGCTGCTGGCGGCGGAGCGGAAGGACGAGACGGTCGGCACGACGCACATCCTGTGGGCTCTGCTCGCCGACCCCGGGTCCCCGGCGGCCCAACTGCTCCGCGAGACGGGCACGGACCCGACGGAACTCCGTAACCGCCTCGACGTTCCCCCGGCGGCCTGACACCACGCGCTCCGACCCGCCGGGCGGACAGCGGCCTCCGCCCGGCGCCGCGCGCCGCAGGCACGTATCGCGGCGAACGCCGTTCGCCCACGGGGCCGGACGCACCGCGCGACGGCGACCGGAGACGCGCCCTCCCACCAGCCGCGCCTGCGGCCGGGGGGCCGCTGCCCGCCCGGCGCCGGACGCCCGCAGGGGCGGACAGTCGGCGTGAAGTCGCACGGGCCGCGACCGGAGAGGCACCCTCCCACCAGCGCGCCCGCGGCCGGGGACGGGCACCGCGCGACACAGGGGCGGACGGGCGGACGGCCGGCGTGAAGGCGCGCGAACCGCGACCGGGGACCCGAACTCCCACCGCCCCCGCCGCGAGGCCAGGGCCCCGCCCTAGAAGACCGACTCCGCCTCGAACATCCGGTTCTCCGGCACCGTCTTGAGGCGCGTGACCGCCTCCGCCAGGGGCACCATCGCCACCGACGTCCCGTGCAGCGCCGTCATCTTGCCGAAGTCGCCGTTGTGCACCGCCTCCACCGCGTGCCAGCCGAAGCGCGTCGCCAGCACCCGGTCGTACGCCGTCGGCGTACCCCCGCGCTGCACATGCCCGAGGATGACCGGCCTGGCCTCCTTGCCCATGCGCCGCTCCAGTTCGCCCGCGAGGCGGTTGCCGATACCCTGGAAGCGTTCGTGCCCGAACTGGTCGATCTCACCCTTCACGTAGTGCATCGAGCCCTCCGCCGGGTGCGCGCCCTCGGCCACGCAGATCACCGCGAACTTCTTGCCGCGCGCGAAGCGCTCCTCGACCATCTTCACGATGCTGTCGACCTCGAAGGGCCGCTCCGGCAGACAGATGCCGTGCGCGCCGCCCGCCATGCCCGACTCCAGGGCGATCCATCCGGCGTGCCGGCCCATGACCTCGACGACCATCACCCGCTGGTGGGACTCGGCCGTGGTCTTCAGCCGGTCGATGGCCTCGGTGGCGACCATCACGGCCGTGTCGAATCCGAACGTGCGGTCGGTGGAGGAGATGTCGTTGTCGATCGTCTTCGGTACGCCCACCACCGGCATCCCCGCGTCGGCGAGCATCCGGGCGGCCGTGAGAGTGCCCTCGCCGCCGATCGGGATGAGCGCGTCGATGCCGTACTTACGGCCCAACTCGTCCGCGCTCTCCGCGGCTTCCCGCAGCCGCCCGCGCTCCAGCCGGGCCGAGCCGAGGATCGTGCCGCCGCGCGCCAGGATGCCGCTGACGGAGTCGAGGTCGAGGGAACGGTAGTGGCCGTCGAGCAGGCCCTTGAAGCCGTCCTCGAAGCCGATGACCTCGTCCCCGTGCCCGGTCACGGCGCGGTGAACGACCGAACGGATCACGGCGTTCAGGCCGGGACAGTCGCCGCCTGCGGTGAGAACTCCGATACGCATCGCGCTTCGTCTCCTGCTCGCTGAGGATGTGGTCTGGTGCGGGCCGTGCCAGGGCGTACCCACGTCCTGTCTCGGAGGCGCCGTACCCACCCCCACGGGTATTGTCAAGAGGGCTGTGCCACCCTAACGGGCCTAACGGCAGAAACAGGAATTTCCTCCGTCCCCACCGCTGCCGGTCCGCACCACCTCCACAGTCTTCCTCGAACAGGAGAGCGCGCGTGACACGCAGCGTGTACGTGACCGGGATCGATCGCGGGGACGGCCGGCAGGTCGTGGAGCTGGGGGTCATGGAGGTCCTGACCCGCCAGGTGGACCGGGTGGGCGTCTTCCGCCCACTGGTCCACGCGAACGGCCCCGACCGCCTCTTCGATCTGCTGCGCACCCGTTACCGCCTCTCGCAGGACCCGGCGTCCGGCTACGGCCTCGGTTACGCCCAGGCCGCCGTGATCCAGGCCGACGGCGGTACGGACGAGCTGGTCCAGCAGCTCGTGCGGCGCTTCCACGAGGTCGCCAGGGACTACGAGGTGGTGCTCGTCCTCGGCACCGACTTCGCCGACACCCAGCTGCCCGACGAGCTGGCGCTCAACGCGCGGCTGGCCAACGAGTTCGGCGCCTCGGTCATACCGGTGGTCGGCGGCAAGGGCCAGCACGCCGAGTCCGTACAGGCCGAGGCGCGCAACGCGCACAGGGCGTACGCGGTACTCGGCTGCGACGTCCTCGCGATGGTCGTGAACCGGGTCGCCCCCGAGGACCGCGACGCGATCGACGCGCAGCTCGGGGCGCAGTTGCCGGTGCCCTGCTACACGCTCCCCGACGAGGCGGCGCTGGCCGCCCCGACCGTCGCGCAGATCACCCGTGCCCTGGGCGGCACGGTGCTGCTCGGGGACGAGGCGGGTCTGGCGCGCGACGCGCTCGACTTCGTCTTCGGCGGCGCGATGCTGCCGAACATGCTGAACGCGCTCACGCCGGGCTGTCTGCTGGTGACGCCGGGGGACCGGGCGGATCTGGTGGTGGGCGCGCTCGCCGCGCACTCGGCGGGGACGCCGCCCATCGCGGGCGTTCTGCTGACGCTGGACGAGCGGCCGGCCGACTCGGTCCTCACGCTCGCCTCCCGGCTGGCGCCCGGCACACCGGTCGTCTCGGTGGTCGCGGGGTCCTTCCCGACGGCGGGTGAACTCTTCTCGCTGGAGGGGAAGTTGAACGCCGACACGCCTCGTAAGGCGGAGACGGCGCTGGGGCTCTTCGAGCGGTACGTGGACACCGGCGATCTGCTGGCGCGGATGTCGGTGGTCCGCAGCGGCCGGGTGACGCCGATGATGTTCGAGCACGACCTGCTGGAGCAGGCCCGTGCCGTACGCCGCCGGGTCGTCCTGCCCGAGGGCACGGAGGAGCGGGTGCTGCGCGCGGCCGATGTGCTGCTGCGCCGCGATGTGTGCGACCTGACGCTCCTCGGGGACGTCGACACCATCACCAAGAAGGCCGCCGATCTCGGTATCGACCTGGCGGGCACCCAGCTCATCGACCCGGCGAAGGACGAGCTGCGGCAGCGGTTCGCCGTGCGGTACGCCGAGTTGCGCGCCCACCGGGGCGTGACGGTGGAGCTGGCGTACGACGTGGTGGCCGACGTGAACTACTTCGGCACGCTGATGGTCGACGCGGGCCTGGCCGACGGCATGGTCTCGGGCTCGGTCCACTCGACGGCGGCCACGATCCGCCCGGCCTTCGAGATCATCAAAACGAAGTCGGCGTCGTCCAGCGTCTCCTCGGTCTTCTTCATGTGCCTGGCCGACAAGGTGCTGGTGTACGGCGACTGCGCGGTCATCCCGGACCCGGACGCCCGGCAGCTCGCGGACATCGCCGTGCAGGCCGCCGCGACCGCGTCCCGGTTCGGGGTCGAGCCGCGGATCGCGATGCTGTCGTACTCGACGGGGACCTCCGGCTCCGGCGCGGACGTCGACAAGGTGCGCGAGGCGACCAAGCTGGTGCGCGCGGCGCGGCCCGAGCTGAAGATCGAGGGGCCGATCCAGTACGACGCCGCCGTGGAGCCGAGCGTCGCCGCGACGAAGCTGCCGGAGTCGGAGGTGGCGGGCCGCGCGACGGTGCTGGTCTTCCCCGACCTGAACACCGGCAACAACACGTACAAGGCCGTGCAGCGTTCGGCGGGCGCGGTGGCGGTGGGCCCGGTGATGCAGGGGCTGCGCAAGCCGGTGAACGACCTCTCCCGCGGTGCCTTGGTCCAAGACATCGTGAACACCGTCGCCATCACCGCCGTCCAGGCGCAGGACGACGGCGCGTGACACCGTCCGGTCCCGGCATCACTGTCCCCTCCACGAAAGGCATCCCGCCCGTGACCTCGCAGGCCACCCGAGTCCTCGTACTCAACTCCGGCTCCTCGTCGGTGAAGTACCAGCTGCTGGACATGCGCGACGGCACCCGTCTCGCCGTCGGCCTCGTCGAACGGATCGGCGAGAGCGCGTCGCGGCTGGTGCACACCCCGTCGGGCGAGGGCGCGGAGAAGCGCGAGCGTACGGAGCGGATCGCCGACCACGAGCAGGCGCTGAAGGCCGTCGCCGGTGAACTGGACCAGGACGGCACCGGCCTCGACTCCCCCGAGCTGGCCGCGATCGGCCACCGGGTGGTGCACGGCGGGCCGGAGTTCAGCGCCCCGACGCTGATCGACGACGCCGTACTCGCGGAGATCGAGCGGCTGGTGCCGCTGGCGCCGCTGCACAACCCGGCGAACATCACCGGCATCAGGACGGCCCGGACGCTCCGTCCCGACCTGCCGCAGGTCGCGGTCTTCGACACCGCGTTCCACTCGACGATGCCGGAGCACGCCGCGCGGTACGCGATCGACGTCGAGACGGCCGACGCGCACCGGATCCGGCGCTACGGCTTCCACGGCACCTCGCACGCCTACGTCTCCCGCCGGACGGCCGGGCTGCTGGGCCGGGCGCCGGAGGAGCTGAATCTGATCGTGCTGCACCTGGGCAACGGGGCGTCGGCGTCGGCCGTCGCGGGCGGGCGCTGTGTGGACACCTCGATGGGGCTGACCCCCTTGGAGGGGCTGGTGATGGGTACGCGCTCCGGAGACATCGATCCGGCGGTGGTCTTCCATCTGGAGCGGGTCGCGGGAATGGGCACCGACGAGATCGACGAACTGCTCAACAAGAAGAGCGGGCTGATGGGGCTGTGCGGCGACAACGACATGCGGGAGATCCGCCGCCGGGTCGACGAGGGTGACGAGCGGGCCCGGCTGGCGTTCGGCATTTACATCCACCGGCTGAAGAAGTACATCGGCGCCTATTACGCGGTGCTCGGCCGGGTGGACGCGGTGGTGTTCACCGCGGGAGTCGGCGAGAACGCGGCGCCGGTGCGGGCGGCCGCGATCGCCGGGCTGGGCGAGTTGGGGCTGGTCGTGGACGCGGAGCTGAACGCCGTACGGTCCGGCGAGCCGCGACTCGTATCACCGGAACACGCGCGCGTCGCCGTCGCCGTGGTACCGACGGATGAGGAAATGGAGATCGCCCGCCAGACCTTCGCATTGGTCGACGCCTGAGCGCCACCCCGCCCATTTGTACTTTCCGCCAGACGGAATATTCCGTGCCGAAACAAACCGATAGGATCCGCCTTATGCGCCGTTCCAAAATTGTCTGCACACTTGGCCCCGCCGTCGACTCGTACGAGCAGTTGAAAGCGCTCATCGAGGCCGGTATGAACGTGGCCCGACTGAATATGAGCCACGGGTCCCATCCCGAGCACGAGGAGCGGTACCACCGCGTCCGGAAGGCGGCCGAGGCCACCGGCCGGGCCGTGGGCGTGCTCGTCGACCTCCAGGGCCCGAAGATCCGTCTGGAGACCTTCGCCGAGGGCCCCGTCGAGCTGATGCGCGGTGACGAGTTCATCATCACGACCGAGGACGTCGCGGGCGACAAGGGCATCTGCGGCACCACCTACAAGGGCCTGCCGGGTGACGTCACCAAGGGCGACCAGATCCTGATCAACGACGGCAACGTCGAACTCCGCGTCACCGAGGTCGAGGGCCCCCGGGTCAAGTCGCTCGTCATCGAGGGCGGGGTCATCTCCGACCACAAGGGCATCAACCTGCCGGGTACGGCGGTCAATGTCCCGGCGCTCTCCGAGAAGGACGTCGAGGATCTGCGCTTCGCCCTGCGGATGGGCTGCGACATGATCGCGCTGTCCTTCGTGCGCGACGCGGACGACATCAACGACGTGCACAAGATCATGGATGAGGAGGGCCGCCGGGTCCCCGTCATCGCGAAGGTCGAGAAGCCGCAGGCCGTCGCCAACATGGAGGCTGTCGTCGCCGCCTTCGACAGCGTCATGGTGGCCCGTGGCGACCTGGCGGTCGAGTACCCGCTCGAAAAGGTCCCGATGGTGCAGAAGCGCCTCATCGAGCTGTGCCGCCGCAACGCCAAGCCGGTGATCGTGGCGACCCAGATGATGGAGTCGATGATCACCAACTCCCGCCCGACGCGCGCCGAGGCGTCGGACGTCGCGAACGCGATCCTGGACGGGGCCGACGCGGTCATGCTGTCGGCGGAGTCGTCCGTCGGCGCGTATCCGATCGAGACGGTCAAGACGATGTCGAAGATCGTCGTCGCGGCCGAGACGGAGCTGCTGTCCAAGGGCCTCCAGCCGCTCGTACCGGGCAAGAAGCCCCGTACGCAGGGTGGTTCGGTCGCCCGCGCGGCGTGCGAGATCGCGGACTTCCTGGACGGCAAGGCGCTGGTCGCCTTCACCCAGTCCGGCGACACCGCCCGCCGGCTCTCGCGCTACCGCACCATTCAGCCGATCCTCGCCTTCACCTCGGACGAGGCGACGCGCAACCAGCTCTCGCTGAGCTGGGGCGTGGAGTCCTTCGTCGTACCGCACGTGAACACCACGGACGCGATGGTCGACCTCGTGGACGCGGAGCTGCTGAAGCTCCAGCGCTACAGCGAGTCGGACACGATGATCATCACGGCCGGCTCCCCGCCCGGCGTCCCCGGCACGACGAACATGGTCCGTGTCCACCGCCTGGGAGACACCCGCGTCGTCCAGGGCTGAACACCGACCGCAGAACGGGCCGCACAGCTGACTGTGCGGCCCGTTCTGCGTGGGGGGAACGGCGCCACTTCGCGGAGACGCCCTAGTTGTATTGATCACGAGCGTTGTTGACACTCGGTAGGTCTTGAATATGGCGAAGACCTCCGGTGTGGTGGGAGCTGTCTGGGAACTCACCGCACGGA